>NZ_JAUSPP010000031.1:0-630200 GCF_030656585.1 Rhodonellum sp. | reverse complement strand
GAGATCATAAACATCCATGGTAAAATCGCCGGATCCAACCATATTGATATTGCCAAGCGCCATAAAATACTTCAACTGGCGATCATCGTAGATCAGATCAAAATCTTTGATTTCTATCAAATCCACTCCGATTTGGAAGTCACTTTCTTCCGCTACCTCTTGCTCCTCCTCAGGATACATGATGTCATAATTGGCCATGCCATCCCCGAGTACTTTGACATACATGCTCCCGCCATCCAAATGGAGGCCAGTTAAGCTGGGATTGTCACCAAAGAGGATTGACTTCAGATTGAAATCCACTTGAAGGTTGTTCACATGGACCAAGGTGTCATTTTGAAAAGGAGGATTCCCTATTACCCCAAATTCCTTTAAGGTGGCGCTGATGTGTGGGAAGCGCTTGAAAACACTGAAACTGATATTGTTGTAATCATAATATACCTGTGCATTGACTGCGCTGGCAATTTTCTGATCGACTTTGGCGATGATTTTATCTTTGAAAATAAAAGGGACTGCAACCAAGGCAACCAACAATACCGTGAATACCGCTAAAATGATGATGATTGTCTTTTTCATAATGGTTTTTTCAAATTGTCACGTTATAGATAACGAGAACATGCAAAGAATGGATCAAAAATCAAGCTAAAAAGAAAAAGGGCAGCATGAGGCGGACCTCCATATTCTCAACCCTTTTCGGCAGTAGGAAATTCATTCCACAATTGCTCATGGATGTGGCCATTGCTGGCGATGATTTCCCGGCCATAGATGTAATTCTTTCCTTTTGAGAAGTCTGTCACGGTACCTCCCGCCTCCTGAACGATCAAAGCGCCTGCGGCTACATCGTATGAGTTGAGGTTGTACTCAAAATACCCATCCGCTCTTCCACAAGCCACATAGCAAAGGTCGATCGCCGCACTTCCCAATCTCCGCAGTCCATGGGTTTGCTTCATCAAGGATTTCAATACCCCAAGGTACCAGTCAATCTGATCGAAGGCACTGTACGGGAATCCGGTCGCAATCAAGCTTGAGGCCAAATCCGGAGCGCTGCTCACCTTGATCGGTGTATCGTTACAAAAGGCTCCTTGGCCTTTGAGCGCGTAAAAACATTCGTGGAAATTGATTTCATAAACTACGCCAAGGACAATTTCATCCCCTTTTTGCAATCCGATACTGACGCAAAAAAGGGGAAAGCCATGGATGAAATTCGTGGTCCCATCCAGGGGGTCAATAATCCAGGTATAGTCAAGCCCTACAGTGGAATCGGTTCCTTCTTCGGTAATAAAACCCGCCTCAGGCAGAATTTTGGAGAGGTTTTCGACGATCATCTTTTCGGCCTCTTTGTCCACGTAGGATACCAAATCATTCAAGCCTTTGTACTCCAATCTTTTTAAGTCAAAAAATTGCCTTTCCTTTCGGATAAAAGCACCTGCCTCGATGGCGACTTTTTTTGTTTTATCCAAAATTTCCGATAAATCCATAGTATTGGTTTAATAGGTACCTGATTGAATTATTGTTTTTGGCTATTTGCCTGCAAGCACGATGACGATTTCTCCCTTGATCGGATGAATCTCATAGTAGGCAATCAATTCCTGCAAGGTTCCCCTTACGTTTTCCTCATAAATTTTGGTCATTTCCCGGGAAACCGAAGCCATTCTGTCCGGTCCAAAAGCCTCTGAAAACTGAAGGAGGGTTTTGGCCAAGCGATGGGGGGATTCATAAAAAATCATGGTCCGATTTTCCTCCAGTAAGTTCTCAATCCTGGTTTTTCGTCCTTTTTTGTGTGGAAGAAACCCTTCGAACGTGAATCGATCTGTGGGTAAACCGGAATTGACCAAGGCGGGGACAAATGCCGTCGCGCCAGGAAGACAATTCACTTCCAATCCGGCCTCCTTTGCAGCCCTTACCAATAAAAACCCTGGATCAGAAACGCCGGGTGTTCCAGCATCACTGACCAAGGCCATTTGTTCACCATTATTCAGTCTTTCCAAAAGCCTTTCCACTGTTTTATGTTCGTTGAAAACATGATAACTTTGGAGAGGTCGGTGGATTTCATAGTGCTTCAACAGCTTGCCTGTGGTCCGGGTGTCTTCGGCCAAAATCACATCCACTGATTTCAGGATTTCTATTGCCCTGAGCGTAATGTCCTTTAGATTACCAATAGGGGTGGGAACGAGGTAGAGGTGAATGGTTTTATCAGGATCCATTTTAGATTTTATCAATGGCTTTTGCCAGTTTTCGATCCTTTTCTGTCACGGTATTTCCTTTGTCGTGCGTGGTCAATTCAATGATGACTTTATTGTAAACATTGCTCCAATTGGGATGATGCTGATGGGCTTCTGCCAAAAAAGCAACCCTGGTCATAAAGGCGAATGCCTCTGCAAAATCCCCAAATTCAAATGTTCTTGTCAATTTATTGTTTTCTTCTTTCCACATAATAATGGTTCTTTAATTTTATAAGGAGATGACGCCCTCTATGGTCGCCGCTTTTTCATAAACCTGCAATATGGCCTCACTGTTTGGCATCATCGCATGAATGGTAGCACTCACATAAGTTCCTTTGGACGATTGCTTCAAGAGCATCTTATTGTTGGGCAATAAGGCAGCAATTTCACTTTCCTTACCACTTGGAACGATGAATTTAAACATATAAAGGACCGGGAATGTAGTTTGGGCCTCTAATTTGTCTTTGAATGCTTGTTTATCAAATGTGTCTTTCATGATCTTCGAATTTACGAGATATATCCGACACAAAAAAAATATGCCCAGGGCATAAAAAAAACCCATGTATCGATTACATGGGTTTTTTTTATGGAAGGAGGTCTTTTTAGAAGAATTTGTATCGGTAATCTTTTACTTCAGCCAAATCCTGAAGCGCCATCATCACCATATAAGATGCTCTCTGCGAAGAATTCATCACCAACTGTCTTTGGTATCCTGTGTAATCCGCTATTTCTGGTGGGCTCACCATATTGTTGAATTTGGCGACTACGATGCCAATATCCTCATGGATAGGCTTGGTCATTTCACCTGAGTTTTTCAATCCAAAGATGGCTCCAATTGCCCTTGGCGCAAAACCAACACCAGGAAGAACGGAGGCATTCAACCTCAAATCAGAGGTATTGTCCAGGGAGGCATCCGTGGAAAATACAGCTTTCATTTCTTCCAAAGTTGTTTTGCCCTTCAATTTCTCGACAATCATGGCTGCTTTTTTCTCGTTCCTCACTTGAGCAGTCACTTCTTGTCTTACCTGCTCCAATGAAGCTGTTCCTTCTTCGGATTTGTTGGTCAGCAAAACGACAACATAAGAATTGTCCAATTCATACACTGGGGAGACCTTTCCAACGGATGCATCATTGAAGACCCACCTGATAACCTCTCTTGCATTTTGCAGATTGTTCAGGTTTCTCGAAAATGGCTCTACTCCATTTGCTTGGATGATTCTATATCCTTCTGCTTTCGCATTGGCTTCAAATTCTTTGGCATTGGAAGTATTGGCGGCAAAAGAATCTGCCCTTCTGAAGACATCGTTTCTGGTGGCATCTGTTGGCGCCAGTTCCAACTCAACAGTGGCAATTTTATAGGTTTCGGATTTAGGAAGTTCCGTCACGCTGATGATATGAAAACCATATTCGGTTTCCACCAAATTATTGATCAATCCTGTTGACTTGGCGGCATAGGCTGCCTCGGCAAATTCAGTAACAAAATCCTCTTTGGCAAACCATCCAAGGTCTCCACCTCTCTGGGCGGTTCCATCTTGGCCGTATTGTGCTGCTGCACTCGCAAAGTCCAGCCCATTTTGAATCTCTGTCAATACATTTTGCGCAGTGAATCTAACGGCTACTTTACCCGCCTCATCCAGACCATTGGTCCCGAAGAGAATATGGCTGGCTCTAATCCTTGGCGTTCCATCAAATTTTTCAGTAACCTTATGGGTGATGTAGGTCGATCTGTTGGTCAGAAAAGGACCATAGGTTTCACCTACTGCGATGTTTTCAACATTGTTGACCAAAGTCTGTGGCAATGCGTCGCCAGGTCTATAAACCATGAATGGATTTTGACCTTCTGAATTCCTCAAAACAAACGTGGAATCTGAATCGCTTGCGCGAAGTTCGTCCGTTAATCTTCTGATTTCCGAAAGGACTAGGGTTGAATCTTCACCACTTGGGTTGAGATCGAAACTCACATACTGAAGGTCGGCATTGTCAGAAACTTTGAATTTCGCTTCATGCTTTTTGATGTAGCTTTTCAATTCATTGTCTGTAACAGCAACTGCAGAATCAGAAATCACATAGAAAGGAATGAACAAGTGGTCGACGTCCGCTACTGTGGAGGCCATTCTGTATTCAAGTTTTCCTTCCGCAGTGGTGGCGTATTCGGCGGTGGTCAAAATATTGTCATATTTGATTCTCAGCCTGGAATCTGCGAAAAGTCTCTCTTGTTGCGCCCAGAAAGCTTTTTGCTCAGGAGGTGCATTTTCAAGGGATTGAAGGAAGGTTACCAACTGCATTCTATCGAACTCACCGGTTTCGGGATTGACAAGCTGCTGCCTGAGCTCCGCGATGATGTTTTTGCCTTGCACCATGTCCACCAATTCCGCATCGGTTACAGTCAATCCAAGCGCCTCATACTGGGTCTTGAAAACACGGTCTACGATCAAGGCCTGCCAGGCTTGCTCACGAAGGCTATACATTTCATTTTCGGAAGGTGTTCTTCCTGTGTTCTGCTGGAATGCGAATTTGGTTTCTTCGATTTTTTGGATGTATTCTTCATAGGAAATACTTTCCCCTGCGATTTCCCCAACATCATTTGATCCCCCACCCAGCAGGGTAGAATTCGGACTCAAAATGTCTCCTCCAATGAGGAAGAATATTAATCCTACTGCAATTACACCGATTGCAAGACCTGTTCTCTGTCTGATTTTTTTAATTAATGCCATTCTTCTGGTTTTATGAAGTGCCGCAAAATAATTACATCTATCGCTAATATCAAAATATTACGCTGTCAATAAATCACTTATTGGAAAATGAGGTGGAATTTACTCTGATTTTCAAAGTATCAATCCGATGATCGTGTTTGGCGACCACGGTAAAGGTGAATGCCCCATAGGAAATGGACTCCCCTTTGTTGGGGAGATTCTCTGCAAGGGAAAGGATAAAACCCGATAAAGTCTCAAAATCCCCATAAGGGAGATCCCAACCGTATTTTTCATTGAGATAATCGATCTCATGACGGGCACTCATCAGATATTCATGCTCTGAAAGCTGCTGTTCGATCAAGTCATCATTGTCATATTCATCTTGTATTTCGCCAAATATTTCCTCTATTATGTCCTCCATACTCACAATCCCACTGGTGCCACCAAATTCATCCACGACCAAAGCAAGACTTTTTCTTTCTTGAATAAATTGCACCAAAAGTTCGTTGGCCAGTGCAGATTCAGGGACAATGATAACCGAAGTGAGGATATCGGTGATTTTTTTAGGCTTTTTGAACAATTCCAACTGGTGGCAATACCCGATGACATCGTCGATGCTCTCCCTGTAAACTATAATTTTGGAATGTCCACTTTCGGCAAAGACCTCTTTCAATTCTTGAATGCTGGCGTCAATCTCCACTGCGACGATATCTGTCCGAGGCACCATACACTCCCGCACTTTGATGGTTTTGAATTCCACCGCATTGTCAAAGATTTTTGTGTCGAGATCCATTTTTGAATCCTGACTGGAATGGTGCAGGTTGTTTTGGATGAACGCATTCAGGTCCGTGATTTTAAAAACAGGTTTGTCCTCGTTGTAGTCGAGGCCCAACACATTCTTGATGAACCATTTGGACAGCCCCACAACGGACCAAACTACTGGAAACATCAAATAATACAAGACCAAAAAAGGAAGGGAAAATGCAGAAAGTAAGGTATTGGGATTGAGCATGAAAATGCTTTTCGGAATGAATTCCGCCGTGACCAATACAATGATGGTGGAGATGATCGTCTGGATCAACAGCAAGACCAGCTGGTTGTCAAATGAATCCGGAACCCATCCTTTGATCAGGGGATCGAGAAGATAGGCCATGAATATACCGTACAATACCAAGCAGATGGTATTCCCAATCAAAGTAGTCCCGATAAATTGCCCTTGATGCTTTAAAAATCGGGATAGAATCCTACCTGAAAGCAAGCCTTGCTTGTTCTGTAGTTCTATTTGAAGTTTATTGGAAGAAATGAATGCAATTTCCAAACCGGAAAAAAATGCGGAAAAAACAAGGGTGATCCCTACATAAATCAGATAACTTGATTCCATTAATGTTTGTTTTTTGGCTTTTTACTTGGGCGAGATTCTTTGGAATCCTGTTCTTGCTTCAGCTGCATTTTGCGGAATTGATACCAAAACAACAACACCACTGCCAGCATGAATACGGGATAGGAAAGCGTTACCCCCCCCTTCATTGTGAGGTGCGTCCCAATGATGACCAAAGCTGCTGAAAGCGATAAAAGTAAAATGTCTCCTAATTTCATTTCAAAACCCTTCTCCTGGCAAAAGCATTCTACTGTTCGTTACCTTAAATAATTTATATTCGTTAAATCCTTCATCTGCTTCCATTCCCGTCCCGTTGATCAATGTCTCCTGCTCCTGAATGGTCACAAACTTATCGGTATAGATTTTTTTTGTATTGGGGTCCCAAAACAACTCTTCGGAGGAAAGTTTTTGGTTTTTCTCCAGATTGTGGACTTGAACGTCTCCCTCTCCTCTATAAAGATTGTCCTTTCTGATAAAATACCCGCGGTCGGCTCTCATCGTAGTAGTCAATTCGCCATCTCTCCCAAAGATGGAAATCTCTATCCCTTCTGGAAATTCTATGTCACCCGTACCAAACTCCAATTGCTTTTTCGCCTTAAGGTTCGTTCGGATGATGGCGGAATCACTGTGTACCAAGTCAATGTCATACCCAATACTGGTAGGTCCTTGATAAACTTCCAGCAAAGCCGTATCTGTCTCTGGGCCACAAGAAACCAGTAAAAACTGGAAAATCGTGAGCATGGCCAGCATATGGTAAAGCGGTTTCATGTCACAAAGATAGATAAAGATTCCTGAATGCGATTTTCTCAAAAGCAAATAAAAAAAGGCGGTATAGAAACCGCCCTTTTCATTGGATATTTAAACAACTTTAATCTCTTGTGGCTAGGGTTACATTTTCCCCGATCCAGCAACCTGTGCTGATGGATTCACCCACCTGCAATCCTTCTGTGAACAATTCTTCCTTGGAAGGGAATCTTGCTCTTGCATCAGCCATTCCTTTGGAATCGCCTGCTCTTTGGAATGCATTGTAAGCGGCGATATAGATTGAATAATCTTTTGCCCTACTTACTCCGCCTTTACAGTCGTTAAAGGATCCCATGTAAAGCTGACCGATCAAGGCCCAAGCATCACTGTTTCTGGTAGGATCCACTTTTGCAGCATCCAATGCAGAAGATCTAGCCGCTCCTTTTCTTCCTGCCTGCGCATGTACTTTTGAAAGGTCCATGTAAACTTCAGCCTTTTGGGTGTCGTTTTCAGCCAATTTCAAGGCTTTTTCCAATAGTGGTTGTGCCTTGTCATATTCCCTGTTTTGCATGAAACGCATTGCCCTTACCTGCGAGGTAGAGAAGGTTGGATTGTCTATGTCTATTAATTCCAAGGCCAATGCAAATGCATCAGTGCTCAAACATTTGTATTGAAGAGAATACCTGAAAATCTGCTGCGCCAATATCATATTGGTGCGGTCAGCTGTAAGTCTTGGTCCAAGTGTGTTGTTGATATAATCACAATCGATCAACTCCATTGCTACCAAAAGTGCTTCCACATTCGATTTTGGAGTGGCGACATCCAATCCTTTCGCTTCGGCTTCTTCCAATAAAACGGTCAATTTATCGTGAATGGCGAGGACCTCCTCAGCTGTATAGGCTTTGTTTAGAAGATAATGCCTTCTTACCAAATCAAAATACGCTGCCGTGTAGGCTGGATTGATCGTCCCATTGACTTCAAATGCACGATCGTAAGTGGCTACAGCATCAGCCAATTTGGTTTTATCATCTCTGTAAAACTGATAGCCATAGTAAGCCTTATTTTCAATCCACTTGGTTTCGTTGTCGAAATTGGTTTTTCGGAGATCAAAAACAGTCATCACAGAATCCTGATAAACCCTTTTTTGAGCTGCGTCCGTTGCCGCGGTGGCAGCACTGTTATAAATGGTGACGCCATTGATGTAAATCGACTCATTCAAGTCAGGTGTGTTCACCAAAAGCCAGTTAAGGGGCTTTGTGGCTTCCACAAATTGTTCTGACTTCATGTAATCGGTGTAGGCAGCGTTATACTCTCTGGCTTTCGCTTCCTTCTTTTCGTCGGTTGGCCAATTCCAATCCTGAGCCTGTGCAACTCCCGCTGCGGCAAAGATCAATAACCCGGCTAATGCAAATTTAACTTTCATATCTTTTTTAGTTATTCAAATGATCGTTTATAAAACCACGTATTGTCATTGATTGAGAACCCTAAACTAAAGTTTAGATAATTTTCACGTATCAATCCATTTCCGGTGGTTCCGCGAGTTCCAACCTTAACTGCCCAATTGACAAGAGACAAATTATTCATCGGAACCGAAGCTCCAAAATTGATGCCAATATCCTCTATCTGTGTCTGATTAACGATATAAGGCGTTTTTTGGTACTCCAAGCCCATTCTATACGTTGTTCGTTTCAACAAATTATCCATGGCGAAATAGTCTGGGGTAATCTGACCGCCCAAAGCCACCTTGAAGGAATCCCCAAGTTCGCCAGTATTGCCTTTGAAGGATTTATATTGACTGAATTCCTGAAACTGTGCCTCTAGGCCAATAACAAATTTATTGATTTTTTCATAAGAAATTCCATATCCCAATCTGTTTGGAATAAAAACACTTCCCTTTTTATTGTCACTGATCAAGTCCCCCGGCGTTTCTGGCTTGCTAGCTTGGCCAAAATCGGCAACTTTTGCAAATTCTTTTCCATTGACATTTCCAAATACATGATAAATGGCTCCTAAATGAAGGTTACTTTTCTCCCCTACCTTGAAAAGGTAATGTACCCCCGTTTTAAACGCAACATCACTGATGGTTAATCTTTCATAATATTCCGAGGATACCCCAACAGGCAAATCGTTTTCATTGACCAAGCTAAGTTGGTTCGTTCTGATCGTCGATCCAAACAAATAAGATCCATGTAGCCCTATGCTCAGGCCCTTTGCCACCAATAAACCACCCGAAATGTAGGCCTCTGATATCCCTCCATCTCCTTCTATCCTACTCAGGGAAGAAAGGTTCGAATTGGCCACATCGCCTGAAACTAAAATATTGTAGTTGACACTGCTGATTTGATTGAGCCCCATACCGAGGGTTGCTTTTCCTGCTTTATAAGGGAGAGAAATGGCAATGTAGGAGAGACCACCCCCATCTACGTCTTCACTCTGGGACTCGGTTGATGCGGCTATTCTCTTGTAATTCAAAGCCGCTTGAAAGTTAAAAACCGTATTCCGTGTGGAAAGGGCGGGATTCACATTGTTCACGGCCCATCCGGTACCAAAACTGATCCCCAATCCTCCCATTGCTTGGGTATGAGTGGGTCCGCTATAATTGAACTCCCCTATTCCCAATGCACTGTATGTTGAAGCGCTAGATTGGGAAAAAGCTTCGGAAGATATTAAAAAGGCGCTCAAAGCACCCAGAATCCGTAATCTATTTTTTATTGACATTGTACGTTAAAATTCTATTCAATCCATATAGGACTAAATTAGGGATTACAAATATGTGGTCTTTTGTCAAGCTTTCAAAGAATTTTGAATCCCCTCCACAAATAATGACCTTTAAATCTTGGTGTTGTGAACGGTAAGCCTGCATAAATCCTTCCATTTCAAATTGGACGCCAAAATAGACTCCTGACCTAAGTCCCATTTCAGTACTGTCACCGATCAATCTTATGGATTGGGAATCCTCCAAGCCCACCAGCGGCAGCTTTGCTGTCTGTGTGTGCATGGCCTTGAACCGCATATTCAGGCCCGGGGAAATCGCCCCTCCCAGGTATTGGTTTTTTTCATTGAGAAATTCATAAGTAATGCAACTGCCCAAATCGATGACCAATACCGGCCCTTTTTCCAGCATCACCCTGCCTCCCACAGCCGCGGCTTTTCTGTCTACCCCAAGCGTTTCGGGGGTGGCATAGTGATTTTCAATTGGCAACTCTGTGTCTTTGGTGAGAAGCAGAAAAGGAAAACCCAATGCTGCTTCCAAGTCCACTGATATGACAGAACTGATGATGCAATGGTCAAATTCCACACTTTTTGAAAACTCCCTCAACTCGGAAATGTCATGGAAAGCCTTTTCCATGACCAGTATTTCCCCTTCAAAGATCGCCGCCTTCATTCTGGTATTGCCAATATCGATGATCAAATTTTTCATTTCTTCCAATAAGCAAATGGCAAAACTTCGGTGGGGAAATTTATGAGAAAATCTTGTCCTGCTAAATTAGACATTTTCGGAATGAAGCGCTTTTGATTAAAATAAATTTAACTTTAAGGGCATTTATTTAACAAGAATTAACCCATGATGACCAAAAATCAATACCAAACAATAGGACTCATGTCTGGTACTTCAGGAGATGGACTGGATATCGCCTATTGTGAATTTGAAAAAACAGAATCTTGGCAATACAAAATCCTCAGAAGCGAAACCGTTCCCTTCCCCAAAAAAATGGGAAAGGAACTCCAAAACAGTCATAAATTAAAAGGTCTAAAATTAGCGCATTTGGATGTGGCCTTTGGAAAATGGATGGGGGAAATGGTGCGGGAATTTTGTGGAAAAAACCATTTACAACCGGAATTTGTCTCCTCCCATGGCCACACGGTATTTCACCAACCTGCAAAAGGCCTAAGTCTTCAAATAGGAAACGGCTGGGCATTGCACCAAGCCAGTGGATTGCCGGTGATCAATGATTTCAGGATGCTAGACGTGCAATTGGGTGGACAGGGAGCGCCCTTGGTTCCCATCGGTGATCAATTGCTTTTTTCAAAATACGATTACTGTTTGAATCTGGGCGGAATCGCAAACATCAGCATGGAAAAAGGGGGCTTAAGAACTGCTTTTGACATTTGCCCCTTCAACCTTTTGCTCAATCATTTTGCCGGGGAATTGGCGAGCCCCTTCGACAAAGATGGGGCATTTGCCAGGTCCGGAAAACTCCTGCCCAAGCTTATGGAGACACTGAACGACATTCCTTTTTACAGGAAAATCGAAGCAAAATCCTTGGGAAGGGAAGATATTGCACATGACTTCATGAAGATTTTGACGGCAAAAAGCCATCAACCTGAAAACATCCTGCATACACTGGTCATCCATTTTACGCAGCAAATCATCAGAACCCTTTGGCGCGAGCCCGGAAAGCAACAAAGCTTATTGGTTACGGGAGGGGGCGCTTTCAACACCTTTTTCATGGAAAAATTACAAGAAGAACTTGGCAATGAGATCCTCATAGAAAAAGCAGACCCACAAATCATCGGTTTCAAAGAAGCCTTGATCTTTGCTTTTTTGGGAGTCCTGAAAGTGCGGGGAGAAAACAACTGTCTGGCATCCGTAACGGGTGCATCCAGAGACAACAGTGGCGGATCTGTTTTCGGGATGTGAGACAGGTGTCTATAATGCTGTAATATTTTTTCTATTTTTGACGAAGTTTTAAAACCCAAATACATAACAATAGAGAGATGAAAGAATTACTCAAAAAATTTGAAAACAAACAACCCGAAATAGTTTTTGAATGGAGTGACAGTGAATCTGAGGCGGAAGGCTGGGTGGTCATCAATTCCCTTCGCGGCGGCGCGGCGGGTGGTGGCACCCGAATGAGAAAAGGACTGGACAAGAGGGAGGTTGAGTCGCTGGCCAAAACCATGGAAGTTAAATTCACGGTTTCTGGACCTGCCATTGGTGGCGCAAAATCAGGAATCAATTTTGACCCCAATGACCCCAGAAAAGCAGAAGTACTTGAGAGATGGTACCGAGCGGTGATGCCCTTGTTGAAAAATTACTACGGGACAGGTGGCGACATGAATGTGGATGAAATCCATGAAGTTATCCCCATCACGGAATCCTACGGTCTTTGGCATCCCCAAGAGGGAATTGTAAACGGTCACTTTCATGCCACAGAACCTCAAAAAATCCGAAAGATCGGACAATTGAGGCAAGGTGTTTCCAAGGTTTTGGAAGATCCGCACTACACCCCAAATGGAATCAAAAAATACACTGTGGCAGACATGATCACAGGTTTTGGAGTTTCGGAGGCCGTACTCCATTATTATAAAATCTGGGGTGGCCAAATAAAAGGAAAACGTGCCATCATCCAAGGCTGGGGAAATGTTGGCGCCGCTGCAGCTTGTTTTTTGGCTGTGGAAGGTGTTAAAATTGTCGGTATCATTGACCGTGAAGGAGGCTTGATCAATGAAGCCGGATTTACATTGGATGAGATCCGGGAACTGTTTTTGAAAAAAGATGGGAATAAATTGGTTGCGGACAAATTGATCCCTTTTGAGGAGATCAACGAACGTATTTGGGATGTGAAAAGTGAAATCTTTATCCCTGCGGCAGGATCCAGATTGCTCACGAAAGAAAATGTGGAGCGAATGGTCAAATCCGACCTTGAAGTCATTTCTTGCGGTGCCAATGTCCCTTTTGCGGATCCGGAGATTTTCTTTGGTCCTACAGGGCTTTGGGCGGATGAGCAAGTGTCCGTCATCCCTGATTTCATGGCAAATTGTGGTATGGCCAGGGTTTTTGCTTACCTGATGACAGAAAATGCAGTACTCACAGACGATGGTATTTTCAAAGACGTGAGCAGGACAATTTCAAAGGCGCTCAAAAAAACGCATGAAAAAAATCCTGAAAAAACAGGGATCGCACAGGCATCTTTTGAAATCGCCTTGCGACAATTGATATAAGCATATAACCAGTCATCAGCCAAGAGGGTAAAGTTTAAAATAAATCCTCTTGGCTAATCTGTTTATGTTAGCGGTTTTCAATCAAAATAAGTAGTTTAGCGAAATTAACACTTCCAAATTGCCCTTAAGAGGTATAAAATGCCTTGACTTGTGGTTGCTTAATCTTTCGAAATTACCTCTAATTATATTTTGATGAAGAATTTTATTGCTGCTTTTGTGCTGCTTTCCGGAATCTTCATTTTTGCTGTTGTCCAAGAAACACATGCCAAGAATGATTTTTCTTTGGGATTGGCCCAGTTGGAGGTGCCTGTGGAGAATCAAGAGATTGCCTCCACCTTGGAAGAGGACCTTCATCAGGAATTGATCGAGCATGAAGAAGACCATTCCAGCCATGGATCGGCACCTGTTTGGTTGGTTATTCCTTTTGCCGCCTTGTTGCTGATGATCGCCACCGGCCCCTTGTTTTACGAACATTTCTGGCACCACAATTACCCAAAAGTTGCGGTGGGATTGGCCTTATTGGTCGTTTTTTATTATTTATTTGTCCTGCAAAATGTGCACGGCCCTGTTCATGCGCTGGCAGAATACGTGCAATTCATTGCGCTCCTTGCCTCACTTTACATTGCCTCGGGCGGAATCCTGATCGAAATCGACAAAAAATCCAGTCCATTGGCAAATGTTACCCTGCTACTCGTCGGCGCTTTGGTCGCCAATCTTATCGGTACCACGGGGGCTTCCATGCTTTTGATCAGGCCTTTTATCAGACTCAACAAAGGCAATATCCAATCCTACCACATCATCTTCTTTATCTTTATGGTCAGCAATATCGGCGGCTCCCTAACTCCGATCGGTGACCCGCCGCTGTTCCTTGGCTTCTTAAAAGGGATTCCATTCTTTTGGACACTTGAATACAACTGGCCCGCCTGGTTATTGGCTTTGGGTATTTTGGCTCTGACCTTTTATTTTGTCGACCGGAAATTCGGTAGGGCAAGTGATGAACATGAATTGGAAGAAACAGTGTTTTCCAATAATTTTTCACTCATCGGATCCAGAAATTTTCTTTGGCTATTGGTGATCATTGGCTCGGTGTTTTTGGATCCCAACGTGATTGAATGGGTACCAGCGATCCATTACGATGGACAGAAATTCTCCTTTATCCGGGAAATCATCATGTTATCTGTGGCGTATCTCTCCTTCAGATTTGCCGACCAAAAAGCGATAAAAGGCAACGAATTCAATTTTGAGCCGATTAGGGAGGTTGCATTTATCTTCATCGGGATTTTTGGCACCATGATGCCTGCCTTGGAATTGGTAGGGGATTTTGCAAAATCCCCTGAGGGATCGGCATTGATCACCCACAACACGCTTTATTGGGGGACCGGGATACTCTCAGGCGTCCTTGACAACGCTCCTACCTACCTGAATTTCTTGGCTGCTGCAATGGCTTCCCAGGGTGCTGAAATTAGCAACGTGGAAATGGTAAGAAATTTTGCCTTAGACAACTATGATGATTCCGCTTTTGAATTGATGGCCATCTCCATTGCATCAGTTTTCTTTGGTGCGATGACCTACATTGGCAACGGCCCAAATTTTATGGTCAAATCCATTGCAGAACAAAGCGGCATCAAAATGCCTTCGTTCTTTGGCTATATCATTCGGTTTTCACTCCCGATTCTTTTGCCTGTTTTGATTATCATCTGGTTGGTTTTCTTCGCATTTGTTTGATAAAACTTCAGTGGCAAAAAAAAACCGGCTCCTATAAATGGAGCCGGTTTTTTTTTGCAAAATCAATTTCAAAATCTAATACGGATTCACAGATGCTTTAACCGTAATTTTATTGGGGGAAAAAAAGATTACCTTTTGAGTTCCTTCTATAGAAAATTGATCCAACAAGCCCGTTTCGGAGTGGGTATAAAGTACGCCGCGGGTTCCTGAATGATAAAAGGTGTCATCTGTTTCCATTTGAAAACTAATCTGCTTGATCAATTTGTCCTCATATCCAACGACTATCTTTTTGACTTTCCCTTTCTCTCCAGGTTTCAATTCATGGATGAGAAATTTTTCGCTCCTTTGCGTTTTATAAGAATTGGCCAAGGAAGATCTGTTGATGTCTGCCTTGACAAAGAAATCCAGCTCGACAAGCCAGTCTTCTGTTGTTAGGGTCTTTTCGACATCCTGGCTTTTGCCTTTGATTTCGATACGTTTTCGGACTCCTTTTTTGTCAAGCCTTTTCGCTTGATCTTCAATGAATTCCTTTATAGGGAAATAAGCTGGCTCTGTGTCCAGTACTTTTGCCTGGTCTTTTCCTCCGTTGCAACCCAAAAGAAATACAACAAGGATCAAACTGAATGAAAACTTTCCCATATTATTTCAATAATACCTCTCCGGTCATTTCCGAAGGAATATCGATGCCCATCAATGTAAGGATCGTAGGTGCTAAATCCCCAAGTTTTCCATCCTTGATTTGGATCTGTTCCTGATCCACGAGTATGCAGGGAACCAAGTTGGTGGTATGTGCAGTATTTGGCGAGCCGTCTTCATTGATCATGCAATCACTGTTTCCGTGATCGGCGATCACAATACTGGTATACCCACTTTCCAAAGCCTGAGTCACCACTTGCTCTGTGCATTTGTCAACCGCTTCCACTGCTTTCACCGCTGCATCAAAAATCCCGGTGTGGCCCACCATATCTGCATTGGCAAAATTGAGGCAGATAAAATCAACCTCTCCCTTTTTCAATTCCGCTTTGATTTTATTTGCAATTTCAAAGGCACTCATTTCAGGTTTCAGATCATAGGTCGCTACCTTCGGAGAAGGGACAACGATCCTTCCTTCTCCCTCAAATTCTTTTTCCCTTCCGCCTGAAAAGAAAAATGTGACGTGGGGATATTTTTCGGTTTCGGCAATCCGGATCTGTTTCTTCCCATGTTCTGAAAGCACTTGACCCAGTGTATTGTGAAGATTGTCCTTTTCAAAAAGGACCTTTATCCCTTGGAATGTTTCGTCATAACTGGTGAAGGTGATGAACTCAAGATTCAACTTCTTCATTTTGTATTCTTCAAAATCCCTTTGCGTGAGCGCTTGGGTAATTTCTCTACCTCTGTCAGTTCTGAAGTTAAAACAAATGACCAAATCCCCGTCTTGGATCGTCGCCAAAGGTTTTCCCTCGCCATTTACCTGTACAATGGGCCGGATAAATTCATCTGTAACGCCATTGGAATAAGATTTTTTCATGGAGGCAATGATGTCCTTGGATTTCTCGCCTTCTCCATAGACCATTCCATCGTAGGCGAGTTTCACCCTTTCCCAACGGTTGTCACGATCCATAGCATAATATCTTCCCACTACCGAAGCTATCTTTCCGGTGGAATGCTGAAGGTGTTCCTGCAAATCCAGTAAGTATTCGATTCCTCCTTTGGGATCCGTATCCCTTCCATCTGTGAAGGCATGGATAAAAGCATCTTCAATCCCATTGGCTTTTGCGGCATCACAGAGTCCTTTCAAATGGTTGATGTGGGAATGAACACCGCCATCCGAAACCAAGCCTATGAAATGGACCTTCTTACCTGAAGCTTTTGCCTTGGCAAATGCCTCCACCAAAACAGGATGGTGGTTCAGGTGATTTTCCTGTACCGCTTTGTTGATTTTCACCAAATCCTGATAAACGACCCTACCGGCACCGATATTCATGTGCCCAACTTCAGAATTACCCATTTGGCCCTCTGGAAGACCGACGGCCAGTCCTGAAGCATGTAATTTTGAATGCGGGTATTTGCGAAATAAGCTATCTACAAAAGGGGTGTTGGCTTTGTCAATTGCTGATACGTTGGGGTTGGTTGCGATTCCCCAACCATCCAGGATCATGAGCAATATTTTTTTATTCATGGTACAAATATACGGTTTTATGAAAGTATAATGTGTCTCTAAGCGAAACGTAAAAGTGATTATTCTTTACCATTAGGACAAAAATTCGGGGAATATATTTTAACATTCTCCCGGAGATTGGGTTTTTCAGCCGAATTAAGTTGGCCAAATAAACACGCCATTCGTTCCAAAAATTGATTTTGGATTCATTTTGGCCACAAAAATTCAATATAAACAGTCCCAATTTCAAGAATCCTCGCCGGAAAACAGTTTCAAAATGAATCCAACGCATTTGTAAAGGGTTTTGGCTTAGATTTTGTTATCGTGTTAAGTATGAATAAATTATTGCCTGCATTCTTTTATCTGGTCATGGTGGTCTTTTCCGTCTTCCCGGAAAAAGAAGCTCCCGTTATATTGCAAATCGAAAATATTTCCAATTTTTTCAGTGCCGGATCAAGCAAGGACTTGGCGCGGTTTTTTGACAACGGGGTTGAGCTCAATATCAATGGTGACCAAGGTGAATTTTCAAAAATTCAGGCAGAATTGGTCCTTCGGGATTTTTTCAAAAAACATCCCCCAAAAGACTTCCAAATTATCCACAAAGGTGGAGTGGAAAATCAAATCCAATACTTTATCGGCAATTATACGTCGCCCAATTCCCAATTCAGGATCTTGATCAAAATCAAATCGAGTCTGGATGTGCTCAGGATTTTTAGCTTGGAAATTCTCTCGAGCGATAGCGCATTTTAATTCCCCCTTCCGTTTATTTCCTTATTTTTGAGGTGTGAAAAACCTACCTTATTTATCCCCAATCAAAATCCGGGAATTTATCCAAGCGGCCCTGCTGGAAGATGTCGGCGAAGGAGACCATTCCACTCTGGCGTCCATTCCCGCTGAAAAAATTGGCAAAGCCCAGCTACTGATCAAACAAGATGGTGTGATCGCCGGTCTGGATTTGGCCAAGATGATTTTTGAACAATTCGATCCTAACCTAGAAGTAACCTTGCTGCTCAAAGATGGCTATTTGGTGAAATCCGGTGACATAGGATTGATTGTGGAGGGCAGCGCAGCCTCGATTCTGACCACAGAAAGGCTGGTGCTCAACTGCATGCAGAGAATGAGCGGAATCGCCACCAAAACCCATAAGCTTGCCCAATTGATTGCCCACACCAAAGCAAAATTGATGGATACCCGAAAGACCACGCCCAATTTTAGGATGATGGAAAAATGGGCTGTTGTCTTGGGCGGTGGCCGTAACCACAGATTTGCGCTTTACGACATGGTCATGCTGAAGGACAACCATATTGATTTTGCAGGAGGCATCCAGCAAGCGGTGGCCTCCACTCGAGCTTACCTTGCTGACAAGAAGCTTGATTTGAAGATAGAGGTAGAAACCAGAAATCTGGAGGAATTGGAAGAAGCATTGCGCGTCGGCGGAATGGATTGGATCATGTTGGACAACATGGACTTTGCCACCATGCGCAAAGCCGTGGAAATGGTCAATGGAAGATACAAACTTGAAGCTTCCGGCGGGATCACGGAAGAGAATTTGAAGGATGTGGCCGAATGCGGCGTGGATTATATTTCCGTAGGCGCCCTGACGCACCAAGTACAAAGCATGGACATTAGCCTAAAGGCATTTTAAAGCAACAAACACAAAAGAAGGGATTGCCGCGGCGATCCCTTCTTTTGTGTCATCAAAATTGATATTTAGTCTTTTGAGGCAAAGTCCGGATAAGCCCTCATGCTGTGCTCATTGATATCCAATCCTTCCAACTCTTCTTTTTCATCTACCCGGATGCCCATCATTTTTTTCATACTGAAGAAAATAATCCAACTGAAGGCAAAGCAGAATGCGCCCACAGAGCCTATGCCGATCAGTTGGGAAATGACTTGCTGAAAACTTGCCAAATTTCCAAACAAACCTACGGCAAGTGTGCCCCAAATTCCTCCAACCAAATGGACCGAAATGGCCCCAACGGGATCATCGACTTTGATCCTGTCAAAAAACACCACGGCGAATACAACCAAGGTTCCTCCGATAAATCCGATAATGGCGGCTTCTCCGATGCCCATTTGGTCAGCTCCTGCGGTGATCCCTACCAAACCGGCCAGGATTCCGTTAAGGACCATGGTAATGTCATAGGATTTGAATTTGAGGTACGAGGCGATCAAAGCCCCAAAAGCTCCGGCAGCTCCCGCGATAGCCGTGGTGACAAAGACAAGAGAAACGGTACCCGGATCTGCGGACAATACTGATCCTCCATTGAATCCAAACCAGCCAAACCAAAGTAAAAAGACGCCAATGACCGCCAAAGGAATATTATGCCCTGGAATGGCATTCATCCCCTTTTCAGTATATTTTCCCAGTCTTGGCCCAAGAAGGCAGGCACCTACCAAAGCGCCCCATCCACCAACAGAATGGACAATCGTGGAACCTGCAAAATCATAAAACGGGACATCCAAGGCATCCAGAAATCCCCCTCCCCACTTCCACATGCCCACTATCGGGTAACAAACCCCTACATATAATATAGAGAAGAAAATAAAAGGTCCCAATTTGATCCTTTCGGCCACGGCACCAGAGACGATGGTGGCTGCAGTGGCAGCAAACATCGCCTGAAAAATAAAATCGGTGTAAAACGTATAGCCTTCATTGTATGCATAAGTATCCCAACCCTCAGGAAGGGAAATCCCCAAACCGGCCAAGCCAAAGAATCCCCCGGAAAATACTTCACCCGGATACATCAGGTTGAATCCGATAAAGGCATAAGTCAGCAAGCCGATGGCGGGAATGATCGTGTTTTTGAATAATATATTGACGGTGTTTTTGGCGCGGGTCAGTCCGGCTTCAAGGCTTGCAAATCCCAGGTGCATGATAAACACCAGAATGGTTGCGACCATCATCCAAAGGTTATTGATGGTAAATATTTCTTGGTTCATAGGTTCTAATAGGTTAATGGTGAATGAAATAGGCTGGAGATTTAGAGCGCGATTTCGCCCATGTCCGAATTTCTGATTCTGTGGGCTTCAAGTACATCATAGACGAATATCTTGCCGTCACCAACCTCACCGGTTTTCCCCATTTTGAGAATGCAGTCGATCACGGGCTGTACGAGTTCCTCCACAGTGACGATTTCCAGTTTCGTTCTGGGGATATAGGCAGGCTCATAGGCGACTCCACGATAGGTCTGTGGTTTGGCATGTTCCATACCCATTCCCTTCACTTCATAGAAGGTGAGGAACTTCACTCCCAGGCCTGCTACGCAGTGGTATATTTCCTCAAATTTGGATGTTCTAATGATTGCTTCTATTTTTTTCATTTTCGGCAAATATTTTAGCGGTTTGTTAGGAAAGAGATGCTAATGTAAAACAAAAATTACAAAAAAATGAAATTTGGTTTATTTTTTACCTCTTTTTAAAATTTCAAACCCTTTTTTTGATTCATAAGGCATCAGACAAGCCATTTTTTTATTTATTACTGCTTTTTTACAACTAACTGACTTTTTTTTGAACCTGTATAATTATTCTTACTCAATCAGATTTAGTCGTGTTCCTATTTAAAATTAAAAGCACATTCCCTTTATATGAAAAATGAAACTCCTAGATTTGGGGCCTATATTCAATTCATTACAAATTAACTATGGAAAATAAACCTACACTTCTGGTGCTTGCCGCGGGAATGGGCAGCAGGTACGGTGGAAATAAACAGATCGATGGATTTGGCCCCAATGGAGAAACCATCCTGGAATATTCCATCTATGACGCCATCCGAGCCGGTTTTGGAAAAATTGTATTGATCGTCCGAGAGGAGATCCTTCAATTGACCAAGGACTTGTTGTTGCCAAAATTGGAAGGAAAAATAGAAGTCGATTTTGTCCTACAATCCATCACCAGTTTTGTTCCCGAAGAATTTATAAATCCCGAAAGAGTAAAACCATACGGAACCGCCCATGCGGTGCTTTGTGCCAAGGATGCCATCTCGGAGCCTTTTGCGGTTATCAATGCAGATGATTTTTATGGCAGGGAAGCTTTCGCCGTCATCTCCGAATTCCTTCAGAATGATGTCAGATCCGATTTGCACGCCATGGTAGGCTATGCGATCCAAAATGTACTTTCCGAACACGGAACGGTCAGCCGGGGCGTCTGCTCCATGAATGCCGCCAACCAACTTATCGGGATGGTAGAAAGAACTTCCATCGCACGGGAAGGCAATAAGATACTGGCCAAGGGCGACAGTGAAGAGATTGAAATCAAAGAAGGAACGCCTGTTTCCATGAATTTCTGGGGTTTTCACCAAGATGTATTTTCGGATATTGACCGGATGTGGCATGAATTCCTGCCCGCCAACGTCGAAAACCTAAAAGCTGAATTTTTCATTCCAACCGTCGCCAACAACCTTATTGAGGCCGAAGAAGCCGCTTTTGAAATCCTGGAAGGTGGAAAAACCTGGTTTGGTGTCACCTACACCGAGGACAAACCCGTGGTGATCGAATCCCTCCAAAAAATGCATGCATCCGGGGAATACCCTGAGAATCTTTGGAAATAGAAGAGAACCTCACTATAAAATACCCATTAGCGAGTATTTTATAGTGAGGTCTTATTGTCTAACTTTGGTTAAAGATTTTTTCGAATCAAAGAATTTGGGGAAATAAAACAACAACGCTTCCCCGTGATCAAATTTAAATTTATTTAAAACATAAACGCTGCCTGGATTTAATGCCTTTGTTCTTTGGATTCAAATAATTCGTGAATTCGTCGAAATCAAATAAAATAAGACAACATGGAAATCTACAGCATAAATATTTCAGGTTATATTGGATTAGCAATCCAAATTTTAAATCTGATTTTACTTTCTTTAATTGCTTATGGAATCTTTAGGTTGTGGAAAGTGATTGTAAAAAAAGCAAAGTAAACGAATAGCAGAATCATTGGGGAAAGTTCGATTTCCTTGAATTAAATTTTTCAGGTGGAATATCCTGAGAATCTTTGGAAATAATCTGCAATTTTTAAATTTTACTGAACCCTAAAAAACAATTACCCATTAACAGACCACTACTACACTTTTGCCTTCAACCGGATGATCATCCAGTTGTCATCCACCAGCTTTTCCTTGTTGCGCTGGAAGAAATCATGAATTGTATTGGGGAAAATTTTGACTTTTTGATTTGCGAAGGTTTCCACGTAAGCATTGTAAAATTTTACTGATCTCATCAAATAAAAAATTTCATGCTCATTTGATGCCCACGGAAAGGATTTTAAATCGAAGCCATCCAGATCATTTTTCAAATTTTGATATTGTGCCAACAAGGAAAAGTCCTGATCCAAAAAAACATAATGAAAATTCTCCTTCCCCTGCTTGACGAATAAAAAATATTTGTTCTTCAAGGGCAAAAATGCCCCATTGGCTTCAACATAGGAATTTGGTTCATCATTTTTTCCTCTTCTCTGACCAATAAGCTCTTCCGGTAAATTATAGGCCCCATAATCAAATTCCAGAATGGAAATTGGGGAGCCCTTCGTACCATCAAAAAATGCAATTTCTCTTGTCTGTGGAAGTAAATAGATTAATTTCTCGGAGTCAGGTACAGACAAAAAGCCTTGAGGTCCTTCTGCATTACCCAATTTCGCCCTTGACCCATCCGTAGGAAAGACTCCCAATTGATCCTTGGTTGCTTCCGCAATCCTTTGAAACAAATAGCCTTCGTTTCTTTGGGTAAAGCCCGAAAAATGAAGTGTGTATCCATCCCCTTTATGGAAATGTAAGGAATTGAGGGGGAATTTGTATTCCCTGATGGGGGTTCCAAAATGGTCAAAAGAGATGAATTTTTTAAGATAGCTGTCCTTCAGCACAATGGAATCCTGAAAAACCTGAAAATCATCCGCCTGAAAATATTCCAAAGGTCCTTTGCCCATAGGTCTAATTACGCCCAATATTTTCCCATTGCCAGAATACTTAAATATCATATTCGTTGAAATATCCCGCATCCAGAAATTCCCCGCGTGGTATTTAAGCGTGTAGGGCCATACAAGCGGTGATTCATCGGGATTGTCCAATAGCACGTATTCGATGCTTTCGAACAAATCCGAAAATTTGCCCTCTATGGACTTTTCCAAATCAATGGAAATGACTCCTTCGGATGCTTCCTTCGCGCCACAGGAAAACAAGAGAAGCAGGAGTATAAAAATGGTATATCTATTCATTCTGAAAAAAAGCGAGTATGCATTTAAATTAACAGCGTAATAGATATACCGGAACAAACTTTTCGAAATTTTAAAATGTGAGACGAACCTTCGTCCCAAGGTTAACTTCCAACTAGAAGTTCCTTAAACATAAGAACTATTTTTTTCCCCAAAAATCTTTCTTTGAAATAATTCCCCTTGATACAGTCAAAAGCCTAAACTTAACCCCATATCCAAAAACAATTTAGTTGAATTATAGGAATTAAGGCTCCAAACGCACGTAACGTTTTGTCAGGAAGTGAAAATATGTTTTTTTTGTTTTAACTTGAATTAAAGTTCAAACAATCGAAAAATCATGAAAAATTGGCTCTTTTCTACCAGACCCATTTCGAAAGACATCGGGATATTCATTCTTCGCGTCGGTGCAGCGCTTATGATGCTTACCCATGGCTGGGACAAATTGTCCAATTACAGTGCAAAACTGATGACTTTTTCAGACCCATTGGGCATTGGGTCTGCCTTATCCCTTCAGCTTGCCATATTTGCGGAGTTTTTCTGTGCCCTATTGCTTGCAATTGGCTTAATGACACGGCTCTCCTTGGTTCCGCTTATGATCACGATGCTGGTGGCGGGATTTGTGGCCCACGCTGCCGATCCTTTTCCAGCCAAAGAAAAAGCATTCCTTTTTTTGGTGATATTTATCGTGCTTTTCCTTTTGGGTCCCGGAAAATATTCCGTTGATGGGCAGCTCAACAGGCCCAGAAGGTATTGAGTTTAGGGTTGAATCCCTCCATTTTCAATCTGAAAAAATTTCACTTCCCCGTCAATTTGCTCCAAAATCTTCCTGGAGCGCTCCGGTCGGGCATCCGTAATAAACAATTGCCCAAACTGATGGTCAGCCACCAGGTTCATGAGTTTTTTGATGCGTCGGTCATCTAATTTGTCAAAAATATCATCGAGCAACAAAATGGGTTTCGTTTTTTTATGCTCAAAAAATATTTGGAACTGGGCAAGTTTCAGTGAAATCACAAAGGACTTTTGTTGTCCCTGCGACCCGAATTTTTTGATGGGATATCCATCTATTTCGAAAACAAAGTCATCCTTGTGAATCCCCATGGTCGTCCTTTTGAGCACAAAATCGCGTCTATGGTTACCGATAAATTCTTTGGGAAAATCCTGCGACAGGCATTGGGACTCATATTGAATGTCGATGGGCTCTTGTTGATCTGAAATAATCGCGTAATGTTTTATCAAAAGGGGTTTGTATTCCAGGATAAAATCCTGCCGATACTTGGCTATCGATTGGGACAATTGGATGATTTCCCGGTCATACGGCTCCAGATGGCTACCCTCAAACCTTCCGGTTTCCGCAAATTTTTTCAACAAGGCATTCCTCTGTTTCAAAAAATGCTGGTACCTGACCAATTGCTCCAGATAGGATTTGTTCAATTGGCACAGCATATTGTCAAAAAACCGTCTGCGCTCCTCGCTGCCGTCCTTTAGGATTTGTGTATCATCAGGGGCGATCATCACAATGGGCAGTAGGCCAACATGTTCGCTCATTTTATCAATCCCCTTCCCGTTTTGGAGCAATTGCTTTTTTTTCCCATGCTCTACGATGCACTTGATCTCCCAATCTTTTTCTTCCAAATCAAATTCCCCAAAAACAGTGAAAAAGTCTTTCTCGTGTTGGATATTTTGGGCGTCCACCCCATTCAATGCACTTTTGGTCAGGCAGAGGTAATGGATCGCATCCAAAAGATTGGTTTTCCCACTTCCATTGATCCCAACGAAGCAATTGATTTCTGCTGAAAAGTTCAACTGGCTTTGTGCGTAATTCTTAAATTGATTCAGTTGGATATTTTTCAGGTGCATCTTTAGAATGTGTTGGGTTTTTGACTATTTTCGCATTCGGTCTTAAATTTCAACCCTTTTGGTTATATTTAAGGCCTAATTTAGCATATTTTATAAAATTCGATATGGCAAAGAAGAGTACAGCGACAAAGTCAAAGGTGAAATACTCCAAAGAAACTTATACTTTTTGGTACGAAAGCATGTTATTGATGCGACGATTTGAAGAAAAAGCAGGCCAACTCTATGGTCAGCAAAAAATCAGAGGATTTTGTCATTTATATATTGGACAGGAGGCTTGCGCCTCTGGAGCCATCACAGCATTGACCAAAGACGATAAATGGATCACCGCATACAGGGATCATGCCCATCCACTTGGATTGGGAACAGACCCTGGGGCTATCATGGCCGAACTATTCGGCAAAGCCACCGGCACCACCAAAGGAAAAGGTGGATCGATGCACATTTTTGACAAGGAGAGAAATTTCATGGGAGGTCACGGTATCGTAGGTGCCCAAGTGCCCATGGGTTTAGGAATCGGTTTTGCCGAGAAATACAAAGGCACAAAAAATCTATGTATCTGTCACATGGGTGATGGAGCGGTAAGACAAGGTGCTGTTCATGAAGCCTTCAATCTGGCCATGCTTTACAAAACACCGGTCATTTTCGTGATTGAAAACAACGGATATGCCATGGGAACTTCCGTAAAAAGATCTTCCAATGTGGAAGAGCTTTACACCATCGGAGAAGCCTATGACATGCCAGCCTTTGCCGTAGACGGCATGAATGTGGAAGATATCCACGAAGCCGTAGCAGAAGCAGCCGAGAGAGCAAGAAAAGGCGATGGCCCAACATTGTTGGAATTCAGAACCTACCGATACAAAGGACATTCGATGTCAGATCCCCAAAAATACAGGACCCGCGAAGAAGTGGAGGAGTATAAAGGAAGGGATCCACTGGAGCAAGTGAAAAAGACAATTTTGGACAACGACATCCTGACTCAGGATGAATTGACCGAAATCGACAAAAAAGTGAAAAAACAAGTCGAAGATGCGGTGAAATTTGCTGAAGAGTCTCCTTGGCCAGATGGTCAGGATGCATTCAAGGATGTTTACCTTCAGGAAGATTACCCATTTGTAATGGAGTAGTTACCAAAACAATAAAAAAAGAAAACAGTCTTGGATATTTAATTTGAATATTCATGACTGTTTTTTTTAGCAAAATTTGTGATTGAAGTAAAAGCCCTATATTTGCGGCTGAAATTTGAAGAGAATGACTAAGAAACATACAACAAAAGCTCAGGATGAGCAAGCAAATGAACTTCTTGAAAACCCTGAAGTGATTGCCGAGAGGTTGAACAGGGGAGAAACATTCATCAAGAAAAATTCCAAGATTTTTGGTGGCATTTTGATTGCCGGAATCCTGGTGATCGCTGGCGTCTTGTTTTACCAAATCAACAAGCAGAACCAAAACAAAAAGGCCCAGGCAGAAATGTTCCAAGCTGTATATTATTTTGAGCAGGACAGCACTGACTTGGCCTTGAATGGCGATGGCTCGAATCCAGGCTTCCTTAAGATCGTAGATCAATATTCAGGAACTGCCGCTGCCAATCTTTCCCATTTTTATATAGGTGCGATTTATCTTTCCGAAGGGAAATTCAAAGAATCCATCGACCATATGAAAAAATTCTCTGCGGATGATTATTTCGTTCAGGCCAGGGCATATGCGCTATTGGGCGATGCAAATCTTGAATTGGGCAATACCAAAGAAGCCATAAGCTTTTACAAAAAAGCTGCCGATGAAAAAGAGAACAAATACTTCACCCCAAGGTATCTTTCGAAACTCGCCATCGCTTACGAAGAGGCAGGTGACTTCGACAACGCGGTGAAAACCTATTCCATCATTGAAGATAAATATTTCGAATCTTTCGAGTTCACGGCAGCGCGAAAGCATAAAGCACGTTTAGAAGGTCTTGCCTCAAAATAATGCTTTTCAGTACAGCATATTAAGGAGAGTAAGGCCATCGGTCTTACTCTTTTTTGTTTATTCTATTTCCCAATCCGACTCCATATGGCAACATCACTCAAAAATCTAAGTCAATATTCCGACAAAAATATTATCGACATCAAGTCAAAAAAATTCGGGATCTTGGTCTCTGAATGGAACGAAGAAATCACAGAATCCCTTTTTTCGGGTGCTGTGGACACCCTTTTGAAACATGGGGCCCAAAAAGAAAACATCTTTAGAAAAAATGTCCCGGGGTCCTTCGAACTTCCACTGGCAGCACAATGGCTTGCGGCAATGGAAGAAATCGATGCGGTCATCTGCATTGGCTGTGTGATACAGGGCGAGACCCGCCACTTCGACTTTATCTGCGATGCCGTTGCCAATGGCATCACAAACGTGGGATTGAAATATAACAAACCCGTCATCTTCGGCGTCTTGACGCCCAACAACCAACAACAAGCGCTGGACCGAGCAGGTGGAAAACATGGCAACAAGGGAGACGAAGCTGCCATCACTGCGATTAAGATGCTGGGTTTCTGATTTGGGATTGACAATCACCAAAAAAACACCTCATTTCTTTGAATTGGCCTGCAAGGGCCAATTCAAAACCATTCTTGGATAAGCTTGTTAAGCGTATCCAGCCCAATTATTGAATCAAACCATTAGACCGCCACCAAACCATAAACATCCTCATGAAAATAATGAAATTCGGGGGGACCTCAGTAGGAAGACCCGACAGAATGCACCAGGTGAAAGATTTGATCACCAGAGACAGTGAAAAGAAAATCGTTGTGCTGTCAGCCTTGTCCGGCACCACCAATGCCCTTGTAGGAATTGGAGATGCTCTTGCAGACGCCAATAAGGATCTTGCAAAAGAACGCATTGATGTGCTACACAAGCATTACCAAGGGTTTTATCAAGACTTGTTGAGGACCGACGCTGCCAAATCCAAAGCTGAAAAAATCATCAAGGAACATTTCGAATTCCTGAATATTATCCTGAAAATCTCTTTTAATGAAGCCATCAACAGGGATATTTTGGCACAGGGTGAATTGTTGTCCACCAAGCTTTTTTATACGCTTCTCCAGGAATTTGACATCCCGGCTGTGTTTTTACCAGCCCTTGATTTCATGAGCATCAATGAAAATCAAGAACCGGAGCTTAACAAGATCTCTGAGAAATTAAAGTCCATCCTTAAAAATTATCCTGGAGACAGGATTTTCATCACCCAAGGATATATTTGCAAAAACCACCGAAATGAAGTCGATAACCTTAAAAGAGGTGGTAGCGATTATACGGCTTCGCTGATAGGCGCAGCAATCCAATCGGATGTAATTGAAATTTGGACAGACATCGACGGGATGCACAACAATGATCCGAGAATCGTCGACAAAACCCGACCCATCGCGCAACTCTCCTTTGACGAGGCCGCAGAATTGGCTTATTTCGGGGCAAAAATCCTACACCCAGCCTCCATCTGGCCAGCTCAGCAGTTTAATATCCCTGTAAAACTACTGAATACCATGGAACCAGATGCTCTGGGAACGACCATCACCGCAGAGGAATTGGGCAGTGGGGTAAAAGCGCTTGCTGGTAAAGATGGGATCACGGCCATCAAGATAAAATCCAGCAGAATGCTTTTGGCGTATGGTTTTTTGAGGAAAGTATTTGAGGTATTCGAAAAATACAAGACTCCGATTGACATGATCACGACTTCGGAAGTGGCAGTTTCGGTAACCATTGATGAGATTACCCACCTGAAGGAAATCGTTTCAGAACTTGAAAAATATGGAACGGTGGAAGTGGACAAAGATCAGGCGATCATCTCAATTGTTGGCAATCAGATAGCAGAAACAAAGGGAGTGATCACCAATATCATGACCTGTTTGGATGATTATCCCATCAGAATGGTTTCCTATGGCGGGAGCAGACACAATATTTCAATATTGGTGGATTCCAAATTGAAAAATAGTGCTTTAAGAAGCCTAAATGCAGGTTTGTTTGAATGGTAATCAGATAGTGAATTTCTAAAAGCGGGAAAATTCCCGCTTTTTTCATTTGGCGAAAACTCAATAATCTCTGACAAAAGATCGGATGTTGAGGTGGTTCTTAAATTTGACCCTCTTATTGAAACATGATAGTTTTTCCTGAACATTTTCCCCAAATTCAAGCATGAAAAAATCATTCTTTCTGGTCTGTGCTTTGTTGATGTTGACCAACCTTCACGCACAGGAAACCTACCCAACACTTTTCGAAACTTCCGATGGAACGGAAACACCCGTTTATGAGGAAGTAATCGGTTATTTTGAAAAATTGGCAGCGGATTTTCAGGAGGTCAAAATCATGAGAATGGGCATGACCGATAGTGGCCTGCCCTTACATCTGGTCCTTTTTGATCGGCAAATGACTTTTGATCCAAAAAAATGGCATCAGGAAGAAAGATTGGTTCTATTCATCAACAATGGCATCCATCCCGGAGAGCCGGATGGAATCGATGCTTCCATGCTTTTTTTGAGAGATATTCTCCTGGGCAAAATCCAAGTACCCCAAGATTTGGCAATCGCAATCGTTCCCATTTACAACATCGGTGGACATCTCAATCGCGGCGCTTATAGCCGCGTAAACCAAAATGGACCAACCGAATTTGGCTTTCGTGGAAATGCACGCAATTTTGACCTCAACAGGGATTTTATCAAAGCAGATACCAAGAACGGAAAATCCTTTCAACAGCTCTTTCAATGGCTAAAACCACATGTGTTTATTGATACCCACGTCAGCAATGGCGCGGATTACCAGCATGTGATGACCTTGATCGCTACCCAGCACAACAGGCTTGGTGGAAACCTGGGAAGCTATCTTGAAAAAGAAATGAACCCGGCCTTGTTTCAGGGAATGAAGGAAAGAAATTTCCCAATGGTACCCTATGTCAACGCATGGAGCGGAAAACCGGAAGATGGCTGGAACCAATTCAAAGACAATGGCCGATACAGCAGCGGTTATGCCGCACTTTTCAACACACTGAGTTTTATGCCGGAAACACACATGTTGAAATCCTATTCGGAACGCGTACGCTCCACGTATTCGTTATTTGAAACATTCATGGAAATCCTAAGCTTAGATGGAAAAAGGATAGTGAGGATTGCCAAAGAAGATCGTTCAGCGCAAATTACAAGAGAAACATTTGGCTTAAACCACAAAATTGACAAAAGCCAACACAAGCTTATCGAATATCTGGGATATGAATCCGGAGAGAAACCCTCTGAAATTTCAGGCCTTCCCCGATTATTTTATGACCGGGATAAGCCCTTCGTGAAGGAGGTAAACTTTTTTGACACGTATGCAAACCCAATTTTGATCAACAGACCCAATGCCTATATCATCCCGCAAGCCTGGCATCCCATCATAGAAAACCTACAAAGGAATGGAGTGAAAATGACAGCCCTTCTACAGGACAGCCTAGCCCTTGTCACGGTATATCATATCAAGGATTTCCAAACCGCTCCCCGACCATATGAAGGACATTTCCTGCATTCCAACATCCAGATTGAAAAATCAACTGAGCACGTAAATTTCAGAAAAGGTGATTGGTTGGTTCCAATGGACCAGGAAATCAATAGGTATATCGTGGAGGTACTAGAACCAGAGGGAGAGGATAGCTTTTTTGCGTGGAACTTCTTTGACACGATCTTGCAGTCCAAGGAAGGCTATTCTTCGTATGTATTTGAGGATTTGGCCGCTGCATTTCTGAAAAGCAAGCCGGAATTGAAAAAGGAATTAGAGGAAGAAAAATCCAAAAATCAAGAATTGGCAAACAGCGGTCCCGCACAACTGAGGTGGGTCTATGACCATTCTCCCTGGAAGGAAAAAGAACTCAATCGCTATCCGGTTTACAGAGTTGAAAAACAATAAACTACTGAATTTGTGTCATCTGAAATTAAAAAAAACTTCCTAGAGCGGTTAAAAACAAAATGGCAACTCAAAAGTCTATGGCAGGTGGGTGTGATCTTGATCGTCTTTGCCTTAACCGGCACGACGGTGCTCTTTATTAAACAACCGATATTTGATCTTTTGGGAATAAGCTTGGAAAAGGGAGGGTTTTGGAAAACAGTCCTTTATCTCTTGTTTGTTTTGCCGCTTTATCAGATAATATTGCTGTTTTATGGATTTGTATTTGGGCAGTTTGGTTTCTTTTGGGAAAAGGAAAAGCAGTTTTTGAGACGAATTACCGGAAAAGGAAAAGCCCAAAAGCCCTCTGAAAAACCATAAAAATCCGCTGGGTTGAATCGAAAAGAGAGGGGTTTAAAATTTGACAGGTTGAAGCCACTGCTAAAAAACAAAGCTCATTTAGAGCAATAAAAAAAATAATAAGGACAAGCGCCAACCTTATTTTGTAAATTTGAAGGCGAAATTAATAAGAATAGAAATTATCCATGGCTAAAAAAAGAGGTGTTGCAATAGAAGAACACGAAAAAAGGAAGTTAAGCAAGCAAAACCTGAGTAAACTTAGTGGCATTTTTAGATTCATCCTTCCCTATAAAAAAACATTTTTTCTTGGCTTGATTTTTCTATTGTTTTCAAGCCTTACTTTATTGACATTTCCCTTTGTGGCAGGAAAACTTATTGACACGGCCTCAGGAAAAGATTGGATCGTCAACGGCATCAATTCCATTGCATTCATCCTTTTGGGAATTCTTCTGATACAGAGTATTTTTTCATTCTTCCGTGTTTGGTTGTTTGCAAAGGTCAGCGAAAGGTCGATGCGGGACATCCGTATTTCCCTTTATAGTCGAATGGTCCAATTGCCGATGACTTTTTTTGACAAGAGGAGAACGGGAGAACTCATCAGCAGGATTACTTCGGATGTGAGTTTGTTGCAGGACACCTTTTCAGTGACCCTTGCGGAGCTGTTCCGTCAGATTATCACACTGATCGCTGGGGTGGCTTTTTTGATGGTCACCACTCCAAAACTGACATTCTTCATGTTGGCTACCTTCCCGATATTGGTGGTTATCGCCATGGTTTTTGGTAAATTTATCAGGAAGCTTTCAAAGGAAACCCAAGACGAACTGGCTGCGGCCAATGTGATCGTTGAGGAAACATTGCAGTCGATCATGACCGTAAAATCTTTTGTCGGCGAAGATTTCGAGACCAAAAGATACAGAAGAGGTTTGGACAAAGTCGTCCATGTGGCTCTAAAAGCAGCCGGATTTCGGGGTGCCTTCATTTCGTTTATTATCTTCGCGCTTTTTGGTGGGATCGTAGCCGTGATGTGGTATGGCGCTTCATTGGTAGCTCGGGGAGAAATGAGCATTGGCGACTTGGTGTCGTTTGTACTTTACACCACATTCATTGGTGGATCTATCGCAGGATTGGGCGACATCTATGGCCAAGTCCAGAAAGCGATCGGTTCATCCGAGCGGGTATTGGAAATTCTGGAAGAAATTCCCGAGGAATCCACTGCGGATTTTCAGAAAGTTCGTGTTCATGGCGATATCAGTTTCGAAAATGTTGCTTTTTCCTATCCTACCAGAACCGAACTTGAAGTCCTCAAAAACATCAACCTGAAAATTCCAGCGGGAGAAAAGATTGCCTTGGCAGGACAGAGTGGTGCCGGTAAATCCACCATTGTGCAACTTCTTTTGAAATTCTATCAAGTCCAGAAAGGACAGATTCTGGTAGATGGCAAACCGATAAGTGATTGGAACCTTCAGCAACTGCGGTCAAATATTGGCATCGTACCCCAGGAAGTTTTACTATTTGGCGGGAGTATCCGAGAAAACATCGCCTATGCAAAACCGGATGCAACGGAAGAGGAAATCATCGAAGCGGCCAAAAAAGCAAATTCTTGGCAATTTATCAGCAAATTCCCCGAAGGCTTGGATACTCTGGTAGGGGAGCGCGGCATCAAGTTATCCGGAGGTCAACGACAGCGTGTGGCCATTGCCAGGGCAATATTAAAGGACCCAGCTATCTTGATATTGGATGAAGCCACTTCATCATTGGATGCTGAGTCTGAGTCCTTGGTACAGGAAGCTTTGGATGAACTGATGAAAAACCGAACGACGATCATCATTGCCCATCGCTTGGCGACCATTCGAAAAGTGGACCGGATCTACGTGCTCAAAGACGGCGAAATCGTGGAAGAAGGCAACCATGAGCAATTGGCTGAAAAAGAAGATGGATTTTATGCCAACTTGGTCAGATTGCAATTTGCCGAATAAGGGTTCAATTCTATATAAAAGAACCAGCACTTTGATTCCAAGCCTTGATTCAGTCGAAAAAAACAAGTCTCAGATGCTCCAAAAAACACAAAATCCCCAATATTCGAAATATTGGGGATTTTGTGTTTTAAGATACTTATCAATTGTTTATGCCTCCACGGCATAAAATTCCTTTAATTTTTCGACGGTATATTCGATTTCGGCGATGGTATTGAACCTGCTAAAGGAAAACCTGACCGAATCCCGCTCAGGGTTGTGGTGAATGGCCCTTAAAACGTGAGAACCAACGGATGCACCACTGCTGCAAGCTGAACCTCCAGAAGCAGAAATCCCACTGAGATCCAAATTGAAAAGCAACATCCCTCGATTTTCTTCAGAAGGCGGAAGACTTACGTTGAGTACGGTGTAAAGACTTCTATCCAAATCACCTGAAAGACCATTGAAAACTACGCCGGGGATATTTGCTTGTAGCAATTCGATCATTCTTTTTTTCAATCCTTCAATATGTGCTCTATGTCCCGCCATGTCTTCGTAGGCAAGTTCCAGTGCTTTTGAGATGCCGATAATGCCGATCACATTCTCTGTTCCCCCACGCATATTTCGCTCTTGTGCACCACCGTAGATGAAAGGATGGATTTTTTTGTCCTTTCGGACATAAAGAAAACCAGAACCTTTTGGGCCATGAAATTTATGTCCCCCAGCGACCAAGGCATCAATGGGAAGGTTTTTCAAATCGTGGACATAATGCCCCATGGTCTGTACCGTATCAGAATGAAAAAACGCATCGTATTCCCTCGAGATATTCGCGATCAAGTTGAGGTCATTGATATTTCCGATTTCATTGTTGGCCTGCATGAGGGAGACCATGCTTTTCGAATTGTTTTTGAGCAAATCTTCGAGATGATCCAAATTGACTTCCCCTTTTTCGTTGATATCAACAAGGCTCAATTTGATTTTCCCTTTTTTGGCACATGCCTCCAATGTGTGCAATACCGCATGATGCTCCAAAGGAGAAGTAATGGCATGTTGGATTCCGTGTGTTTCTATGCCGCAGACCAAAGCTGTATTGTCCGCCTCAGTGCCACCAGAAGTAAAAAAAATCTCCGATGGAGATGCATTCAGCAATTCTGCCACTTTTTTCCGGGAGCGTTCTATGGCTGAACGCACTTCCCTTCCATGGCTGTGTACCGAAGAAGGATTCCCATAATGCTCTTTCATGTAAGGAATCATGGCTTCAATCACCCTGTCATCCATCGCTGTGGTCGCAGCATTGTCCAAATATACTCTCATCATTTTCTCAATCTATCTCAGCTTCATTTCTAAAACCGAAAACGTTTTAACAAACTTTGTATTCCTTAAGGAAACCATTTCTGCCACTCAAGGCGCACCCTTCATTCCTTTGGAATGAAGGGTGCGCGCGTAGCGTCTTCTTCCTATTTGGAAAAGGTAATCACTTCCTTGATATCCAGTATTAGTTTTTGTGCTAAATGTTCAGCGGTAACCTTGCTCTCCGATTCTGAATAGATCCGGATAATGGGCTCAGTATTGGATTTTCTCAAATGCACCCATTCCTTATCAAATTCGATTTTTACCCCATCGATATCATTGATGGGTTGCTTTTTGTATTTATTTTTTATTTGTTCCAAGACGACGTCCACATCGATATCCGGTGTAAGCTCGATTTTATTCTTGGAGATGTAATAATTGGGATAGGTTGCTCTAAGTCTGGAACTGGTTTTCCCAAATCTGGCCAAATGGGTCAAAAAGAGACCAATACCGACCAAAGCATCCCTTCCATAATGGGATTCAGGATAAATCACGCCTCCGTTTCCCTCTCCACCGATAACGGCATTGACTTCTTTCATTTTGTTGACCACATTGACTTCTCCTACTGCTGCGGCTTCATAATTGCCGCCTCTTTTTTCGGTGACATCCCGAAGTGCACGGGTTGAACTGAGATTGGAAACCGTATTTCCCGGCTCCTGGGACAAAATATAATCCGCAACAGCCACCAAGGTGTATTCCTCACCGAAAAATGAGCCATCCTCGTTTATAAAACAGAGTCTATCCACATCCGGATCGACCACAATTCCCAAATCATACTTTCCTTTGCGAAGCTTCTCCGATATATCCCTTAGGTTCTCGGGGAGGGGCTCAGGGTTGTGGGGGAAATTGCCATCAGGAGTGCAGTACATTTCTTCCACTTCCTCCACTCCAAGAGCAGCGAGCAGTTTTGGCAATGCGATTCCTCCGGTAGAGTTCACGCAATCGATCACCACTTTGAACTTTCTTGCCGCGATGGCTTCTTTGTCGACCAATCTAAGGTTCAGAACATGCTCCACATGTCTGTCAATATAGTCATCAATCTGAGTATAAGAACCCAGTTTCCTTACTTCTGCAAATTGGAAATCATCGTTTTCTGCCTTTTCGAGAATGTCTTTGCCTTCTGCATCGGAGATGAACTCCCCTTTGTCGTTCAGCAGTTTCAGCGCATTCCATTGTACAGGATTATGGCTGGCTGTGAGGATGATTCCTCCGCCCGCTTTTTCCAAAGGAACAGCCAGTTCAACGGTCGGCGTGGTACTCAAGCCCAAATCAATAACATCAATTCCCAAGCCTTGCAATGTGGCAGCAACCAGTTTGGAAACCATCTCCCCGGAAATCCTGGCATCACGGCCAATCACGATTTTGGGATTCTGGGTATGCTCTAAAACCCAAGCACCATAGCCCGAAGCAAATTTGACAATATCTACTGGGGTAAGACCTTCTCCTGGTTTACCACCTATTGTTCCTCTGATACCAGAGATTGATTTGATTAAAGCCACTTTAAAATAATTAAGGTTAAACTAAAAAAATTCCGGATTTCCCAGGAATAGAAAAGATGATATTATTTAAATTTTGCCATGACTTTGTCCACCTCATTGTCAGGATTGCCGCAGCTGCTGTCTGCATCTACGATTTTTCCGCAATAACTGCAGGAGTCTCCATCTTTGTTGAGGAAGGGATTTTGAGAAGCACAGGTGCCTTTAAATTGTCCGTCCTTCAAAAAGATTAGTCTTACAGACATAAGTACGAAAAACAGAGCAAGAAAGCCCATTGTTAAATACAAGGTTGCCATAATAAATTTATTTGTCCAAATTTACGTATTACTTTCAAAACCCCCATACATTCTGAATAGTTTCAATGCATATGTCTGAATTATCCTCAAGAAAATCACAACTCGCTTCTTTCGACAAGCTTTTGACCATTATGGATGAACTTCGGGACCAATGTCCTTGGGACAGAAAGCAAACCATTGAAAGCCTTCGGCACTTGACCATCGAAGAAACCTTCGAATTGTCAGATGCCATATTGGACAACAATCTCGAGGAGATCAAGAAGGAATTGGGCGATATTCTTTTGCACATTGTCTTTTATGCAAAAATCGGAGCAGAAAAATCGGCTTTTGATATCGGAACAGTCATTGACAGCCTTTCCGAAAAACTTGTGCGAAGACATCCCCACATCTATGCCGATACCATCGCTGAGGATGAAGAGGCTGTAAAACAAAACTGGGAGAAAATCAAGCTGAAGGAAAAAGGAAATATTTCGGTTTTGGGAGGTGTGCCCAGATCACTTCCGGCCATTATCAAAGCAATGCGGATTCAGGAAAAAGCCCGTGGGGTTGGTTTTGACTGGGAAGAAAAAAACCAGGTTTGGGAGAAAGTCGAAGAAGAGATGCAGGAATTCAAAGCAGAATTCAATGCTGCCAAGCCTGAGGAAATCAACTTGGACAGGGCAAAGGGAGAGTTTGGCGATCTTTTGTTTTCCTTGATCAATTACGCAAGATTCATCGACATCAACCCAGAAGAAGCATTGGAGAGGACCAACCTAAAATTCATCAAGCGTTTTCAATACCTGGAAAAAGCCGCGAAAGAGGCCGGAAAGAAGATTGAAGACATGTCTTTGGCCGAGATGGATGTCTATTGGGAAGAGGCAAAAAAGGTTTGAACAAAAAGACACTGGATAACCCGAAATCTGCATTGCAATTCCTATTGGGGTTGAAGTTGCAAGATAATAGGCAATGCATAACAGGGTCCAATGAACATTTTCTACAACCCATGAAAAAAACCTGAACAATCCGGGGTTTAATTCAAAATCGAATTAAACCTTCCCCTGCCAAAATCTGTCTAAGGGAATGTTCCCTGAAAAGGAATTTATTCTTATTTCATTTAACCTTTCATCCTAGAAACCTTATGCATTTACTGTCAACACTTCTGCTCTTATCCGCCGTGGCATTTGCTCCGGTAATGGAAATGGATACACCAGCAACCTTAAAAGTGAATAAATCCGAAAGTACAGTTACCTGGAAAGCCAAGAAAGTAACCGGTGAGCATTTCGGAAAAGTGCCTTTGAGTGATGCCAATTTGGACTATGCCAATGGCAGGATTACAGGTGGCTCATTTGAAATTGACATGACGGTCCTCACGGTTGAGGACATCAGCGATGCCAACTCCAACAAAAGACTGACCGACCATCTGAAATCCGATGATTTTTTCTCAGTCTCCAATCATGGTAAATCAAGTTTCAAGATCACCGAAGCGAAAACCAGCAACGGAAAAGATTATGAAATCAAAGGCAACTTGACCATCAAGGGAATCACACATCCGGTGGCCTTCCCTGCAAAGGTGGAAACTGTGGGAAACAAGGTCATTGCCACAGCAAAAATTATTTTTGACCGCACCAAATATGACATCAAGTATAGGTCTGGAAATTATTTCGAGAATCTCGCGGACAAACTCATTTATGATGATGTGGAATTGGACGTGAAATTGGTGGCAGAACAGCCCTAAAATCTCTATTAAAGGTTTTCAATCCCCCAAATCCTCCGACGGATTTGGGGGATTTTCTTTGTAGGGAAATTGAAATTGCCTGATCAGGATCACAATTGAAAACTTTTTTAAGAAATAAGCAGCATACTTTAGTAATTTAGCCCGATGGAGTACAATTGGAAGATCCGTAAAAAGGCAAACGAGGAAAGGGTAGAGGCGCTGAGCAGTGAAATCAATGTAAACCCAACATTGGCAAATATTTTGGTGAACAGAGGTGTGGACACTTTTCAAAAGGCCAAGGATTTTTTCAGACCGGACTTGGATAAGCTCCATGACCCATTCCTGATGAAGGACATGGACAAAGCCGTCAACAGGTTGAAATCCGCAATAGAAAATGAAGAAAAAATCATGGTCTATGGAGATTATGATGTCGATGGCACTACCTCTGTCGCCTTGTTTTATGGATTCCTGAAACAGTTTTACGACCAGGTCAGCTTTTATATTCCAGATCGGTACAAAGAAGGATATGGCATCTCGGATAAAGGAATCCAATTTGCTGCCGATAACAATTTCAAACTTATCGTAGCCTTGGATTGTGGGATCAAGGCCATTGAAAAAGTGGCTTTCGCCACTGAACTCGGGGTGGATTTCATTATTTGTGACCACCATACACCCGGAGAAGAAATCCCAAAAGCAATAGCGGTCCTGGATCCCAAAAGGAAGGACTGTTCCTATCCCTACAAAGAACTCAGTGGATGCGGAGTAGGTTTTAAGTTGATTCAGGCTTATTCAGAATTTACTGGAATGGACCCTGCAGGGCTTATTGGATTCCTGGATCTTCTGGCGATCAGCATTGCTGCGGATATCGTCCCGATCACTGGCGAAAACAGAATACTGACTTTCTATGGCCTTGAACGAATCAACAATAACCCAAGACCGGGGATTCGGGCACTTATTCTTGCTAGTAAAATAGAAAAGGAGATCGAAATTTCCGATATTGTTTTCAAAATAGGTCCCAGAATCAATGCCTCCGGGAGAATTGAACATGCAAAAGCATCTGTGGAATTGTTGATTGCCAAGGATTTGGAGGACGCACTCCGACGTGCGGCATTGGTGGAAGACGTGAATGCTACGCGAAAGAATTTCGATGAAAACATCACCAAAGAAGCCCTGTCCATGATCCGCAAAATGGACGAAACCAAACAATTCAAATCCACGGTTTTATTCAAGGAAGATTGGCACAAAGGCGTCATTGGTATCGTTGCCTCTCGCTGCATAGAGGAATTTTACAGACCCACCATCATCCTGACGGAATCCAACAACAAAGCTACAGGAAGTGCAAGGTCTGTGTATGACTTTGACATTTATGAAGCCATCAGCGAATGCAGTGATCTTTTGGAGCAATTCGGTGGACACAAGTATGCTGCGGGCTTAACACTTTCGGTAGACAATGTCGTCGCCTTTCAGGAAAAATTCGAGCAGGTGGTCTGTTCACGAATCGAAACGATCCACATGATGCCCGTAATGGAAATCGATGACGAAATCCTCCTGGACCAGATCAATTATAAATTTTACAACATCCTCAAGCAAATGGCTCCCTTTGGTCCGGGCAACCCAGAACCCATTTTTTGTGCAAATGACGTGTATGCCGAAAATGTGAAGGTATTGAAAGACAAACACCTCAGGTTCAATATTGTACAGGATGGGCAGCAAACCCAGCCAACCTGCATTGCTTTTGGTCTGGCAGACAAATTGAAATATGAGGATGATACCTACTTCAAGATGCTGAATGGAAAAATGCGTTTTAATATCGCCTTTGATATCCGAGAAAACACCTTTAGAAACACCAGCAGCCTTCAATTGTACGTAAAAGACATTAAATTCGATTGATATGAAATTAAGGGCCGAAAACCTGATCAAAATTTATAAAGGAAAAAAGGTAGTCAACAACATCTCCGTAGAAGTGGGACAGGGTGAGATCGTAGGGCTTTTGGGTCCAAACGGTGCGGGCAAAACGACCACTTTCTACATGATCGTAGGCCTCATCCAGCCCAATGAAGGGCAGATTTTTTTGGAAGACAGGAACATCACTTCCCTCCCCATGTACAAGCGGGCACAGTTGGGCATCGGCTACCTTGCACAGGAAGCCTCCGTTTTCAGGAAACTTTCCGTGGAAGAGAATATTATGGCCGTTTTGGAAATGACCAAAATGAATAAAGTGGAAAGAAAAGAGAAAGTGGAAAGCCTCCTTGAAGAATTCAGCCTCACCCATGTGCGCAAGAATCTTGGAATGGTACTCTCCGGTGGAGAAAGAAGGCGGACGGAAATCGCACGGGCATTGGCCGTGGATCCAAAGTTCGTCCTTTTGGATGAACCGTTTGCGGGTGTTGACCCCATTGCCGTGGAAGAAATCCAAACCATCGTGGCAAAACTCAAAACAAAAAACATAGGAATCCTAATCACCGACCACAATGTCAACGAAACGCTCTCCATCACAGATCGTGCATACCTCATGTTTGAGGGTCGACTCCTGAAGGCTGGAACAGCAGAAGAACTCGCGGCAGACGAACAGGTAAGGCGCGTTTATCTGGGCCAAAATTTTGAACTCAAACGAAAAACCTTCAACTGATGGAAGTTGTCAACACTTTTATGACCTGGATTTTTAAAAACCGGATGGGTCAAATCGAGAATTTTAAGGAAAATCCGATTGAAGTTCAAAGGGAAATACTCAATGAACTTATCGATAGGGCAAAAAAAACAGAGTTTGGGATCAAAAACGGTTTTTCTAAAATCCGTAGCTATGCTGATTTTGCAAAGCAAGTCCCGCTGTACGATTATGAGGAGATGACCCCTTATATCGAAAGAACCATGAAGGGGGCTGAAAATGTAATCTGGCCCGAAGAGATCAATTGGTTTTCAAAATCTTCCGGCACCACAGCCAACCGAAGCAAATATATCCCTGTCTCCCAAGAATCCCTTGAAGACTGTCACTTCAAGGGCGGAAAGGACATGCTTTCCCTGTACGTAAACAATTATCCCGACAGCAAATTATTCTCAGGGAAAAGTTTAAGCATTGGAGGAAGTCTCGGGGACAATCCATTTGACAAAAACGGGAATGCCAAAGTGGGAGACATCTCTGCCATCATCATGGAAAATCTACCGCTTTGGGTTCAATTTGCCAGGACACCGAGTCTTGACACCGCACTCATGAGCGAATGGGAAGAGAAGATAGAGAAAATGGCCAGGGAAATCATGGAGGAGAATGTGGTCAGTATTTCTGGCGTCCCCACATGGACAATCGTGTTGCTTCAGCGAATAATGGACATCAAGGGTGCAAAAAACATCTTGGAAGTTTGGCCAAACCTCGAGGTGTTTTTTCATGGCGCGGTTGCTTTTGGACCCTACAAGAAATTGTTCCGGGAATTGATTCCGTCAGATAAGATGCGTTATATGGAAACCTACAATGCGTCTGAGGGATTTTTTGCCATACAGGATCAGCCCGATTCGGAAGATTTACTGTTGATGTTGGATTATGGAATATTCTTTGAATTTATCCCAATGGAAGAGTGGGACAATGAAAACCCGATAGTCATCCCCCTAGAAGCCGTTGAATTGGGGAAAAATTATGCCTTGGTGATCACCACCAATGGTGGGCTTTGGCGCTACAAAATCGGGGATACCGTCAAATTCACGAGTATCAAGCCCTACAGAATCAAAATTACAGGAAGAACAAAGCATTTTATCAATGCCTTCGGCGAGGAGGTCATCGTGGAAAATGCGGAAAAAGCGATTCAGACTGCTGCGGAGGCTACCGGTGCCACCATTACGAATTTCACCGCCGCTCCGGTTTATTTTGATGGTTCCAAAAGCAAGGGTGCACATGAATGGGTGGTAGAATTCAGATCCATGCCCTCAGACAATGACCGTTTTGCTTTTTTGCTGGACCAAACCTTAAGGGAAATCAATTCCGATTATGACGCCAAGCGCTATCGGGATATTGCGCTCAATGCACCCAAAATCCATTTCGTCGCAGAAGGAGTTTTTGAAAAATGGATGAAGTCCCGCGGAAAACTCGGTGGACAGAATAAAGTGCCTAGACTTTCCAATACCCGCGAATATATCGATGAGGTCCTGAAACTCCTTTGATCAAATCCCGAAACCTACTGGATTAATATTGTTCATCTGCCTCAGAATCCAGGATTGTCTGCCGTAAATGTAGGGGGTGGGTCGAGCAGGACTCCAGCGCCTTGGATTGGGCAAAACAGCTGCAATCATCGCTGCTTCCTGTCGGCTTAACTTGGCTGCGGGTTTCTTGTAATAGGTTTGCGCGGCAGCTTCGATTCCGTAGATCCCTTCTCCCATTTCGATTACGTTCAGGTAAACTTCCATGATCCTTTCCTTAGACCAGAGTACCTCCATCAATACTGTAAAATAGGCCTCAAGCCCTTTTCTAATTAAATTTCTTCCCGGCCAAAGGAATACATTTTTGGCCGTCTGTTGTGTGATGGTGCTTGCGCCCTTGATACGCTTCCCCTTTTTATTCCCTTCCCAGGCCTTTTCCATTGCTTCCCTATCAAAGCCAAAATGATCCAGGAATTTTTGATCTTCTGCAGCCACTACTGCTTGTGGCATATGCCTGGAAATCTTGTCGATGGAAACCCAATCTTTTTTAAATCGCACCTCTTTTTCCTTGTCAAAAACCTGCTCCATCCACCTGATCGCCATCAGCGGTGTCAAAGGGACTGGCAAAAACCGGTATATTATTGTCAAACCGATGGTAATAATAAAAAACCAAAGAATAATCTTCCCCAGTATGCGTATTGATTTTCTGAATATCGTCATCGGATCGTTACAATTAAGCAAAGGCTGTTGCCTGGATAAATCTATAATAAAAAACCGATTCCTTCATTTCTTTGAGTGAATCCATCGCCTCTTGCATGGATTTTAATTGCTGATGGTCGATCAGTCCTTCTTCGAGCAATGCAGGGGAAGCGCTTTCCATTAGATTTTTCCAATAGTCAAACACGATGCGTTTTTCTTCAAACTCCCTGCTGTCCAAGTGGAATCCACCGGACCTCAACTCTATCCCCTGATAGCCGGATTGGGAAAGCAAATCACCCAATCGGGCACCCACTTGTGGATCTCCTCCAATATTGGATTGGTAGTCATTGTAAATTTTCCAATACTCCATGATTTCCTTTTTTTCGGGGTAGGTATAAAAAGTGGTGTTAAAAACTTCCGTAATGACCAATTTGGCTCCAGCTTTTAAAAATGGTTTCATGCTGACCAATATTTGGATCGGATCTGACACATGTTCCAATACCCAACAAATAAACGCCCCGTCAAAAGTGTCTTCCAGCTGAAGGTTTTTTGCATCTTGCTGGATAAAAATGACTTGATCGTCCCCAAATCCCAATTGAGTCATGTTTTCACGCGCCTTTATGATTTGTTTAGGTTCATACTCAACGCCGGTAATGTGCAAAGATGGAAATCTTTTCAAAAGAATTTCTGTCTGTGCACCTACTCCAGAACCAATTTCCAAAAGCTTCCGACAATTGGAGAAGTCTATAAAATCATAGATTCGCTTTTCAATCACCAAAGCCTGATGCCGTAGTCTTTGCTGTTCTTCTTCTTGGTAACCGTGGATGTATTTAGGGGAAAATTCCGCTGTCATTTTGCTTACAATTGAATGACAAAGTACGTCGAATTTTATCAGATTAAGAAATGAGGATTGGCTTTCCGATTGGGATCATGGCTGGGAGATTTTCTTCAGGACAAGGGGTTCTTTTAATTTACTGATGACGATTTCCATAAAATATTTCAGCTCAGGATAATGGGATGCTTCAATGACTTTTCTCCTCAAGTCGAGGGTGGCATTAATTTGGACTTTCCCGTCGAATTTGGTGATCTTATAAGAAAAGAATACAGCGTCTCCAGGAGTATTGATGGCCGCATCTTCCGGGAAATCATCCAACTCGAATCCTTCTGGAATATCAATTATGGTGGTATAATTATCGCTAAACACATAATTGAAATCGACAGGAAATGATCGATATTCGGATTGAAAAGGATTATCCGTCCATCTTTGATACTGAAAGGGTATCAGAAAAATTGTTTCGGATGCTGTCGTTGTCAACAAGGATTTGACTTTGGCATCCAATTGTTTTCGGGGCTCATCCGTATCCTCGATAACAAAGTCCAAATATTCTCCTCCTGTTTTGTTGAAAAATTCTTTCTTGAATTCGTCCTCTCCCCTTGATTCATTTTTTTTTGACATTGCCAACGCCTCATAATCCAAAAATCTTATTGTGGACTCCGAAATCAACTCGCCATGCTCATTTGCTTTGATGTTGGTCATTTGTTTGATGCCAGAACGGTGTGTCAGTTGGATTGGACGCAATCCACTTTCTTTTTCCAAAAGGATAAAACCACTACTCGAATGGTTTTCCAAAGGAAGGTAGCCAAAAGGAATATTGGGATCGGTGGCATCAACAAAGAATTCTTTCCCATCAGCTTTTACCATCAGGATCAACTGGTTGAATTGACCGGCAAATGGAGCCTCCACCAATGTGGACCGACCGTTTCCCTTACTGCTGATCAACATTGGAAATGATTCGATATTGTTGGTTTTCAAATGTGCCAACAGACTCAGGTTGATTTCTGCCCGCGAACCTCTGCCGATATCAAGCAGGCTTTTTAGATTTTGGGAAGGAATATCACCGGATTTTCCATTGAACTTGAATTTTTCTGTCACATACTTGTAAATTTCTTTGGCACGATCGCTTTCAGATTCCGATGATGTCCGGAAACTTTTAAGCCGGTTTTCAATGGTATTGTTTGGATTCATATATGAATTGAAGTCTGGAATCTCCCTTATCGTATTGGACAGCTCCTGCCATGAGCCAAGGATTTCTTTGTATCCGCCCGGGTTGGTTCCATAACCATCAATTTTGTTTCTTACAGCATACCCAGCCAATTGAAATTCTACTTTCTCCAAATAATCCACATAATGATTCATATAAGGTTCTCCAAAAATGGATCTCAGATTGGTCAGGGTCCATTTGTAGACACCCGCTTTGCTGGTTTGGTATTCAGCCTTAATTGTTGCATCCCCTTGTAGAAGCATTCGATAAGTCAGATAGGGGGGAATCTCCAGAAAATAGACAGATTTGAGCGTGGGCACTTCATTTTGAAAAAGGTAACTATCCAAAAAGGTAATGTTTTTGTCTATTTTAAGGTATTCGTATTCCATAATGGACCCTTCTCTTACATTTGGAAAAGTAAATCGAATCTCCTTCCATCCGTTTTCCCGATCCACTTCAAAATAATCTTTTTTGGAAAGCATGATTACCTCTTCTTTTCCATCTATGATATTCATGATTTGGGCACTGAATTTTTGGATCATCTCCACACCGTCATCTCCAAAATAATAGGCGATTTTTACATCTCCGTTTGATTTCCCGCTTTCTTTCAGGACCTTGATTCTCCGGTGAACATTCGTATGCTGGATCCCTCCCATAAATTGGTTTCTGGAAAATTCCTCCAATACGACAGCATTTGCCTCTGGCTCAAAATCCACTTCGGTCAGCTTGATTTCGGCCTGTGAATATTTCCCAAACCGCATTTCCTGTCCTTCAACAATCCTAACGCCCATTGACAAAAACAGCAGAAGCAAAAATTTGATCATGACACCTCTCATATTGATACTGATTTTTTAAAAATTAAACTTTTATTGGTTTGGACATTGATTTTATCAATCGCCTCCTTTTTGGATTCCTTCGACATCTCTTCAGGGAAATGGATTTCAAGCTCCTTTTGGACGAAAACCTGTCCATTCTCTTCGCTTACAAGCACTTTGAATTTGAAATATTCCTCCTCAATCTCTATGGACGATGTTGTTTCATCCAGTTTCAGACCATTTGGAGTCCGGATCAGAAAGGATTCTTTCAACATCAAATGATTATTGACCATCATCTCCTCATCTATTTTTTTCCAAGTGACAGGGATAATCGATCTTTTGGAGGTGTTTTGGGAAAATCGCTGGACAATGCCATTGAACTCGACCTCAGCGATGGCAACATCATTCAGTTGGCCAATATCCATTTGGTAATCATTTACCAAGAGACCATTGCCTCCCAACCTGGCGTTCAAAAAAATCTTTTTTTCCCTGTCGCCATAATAATTGTGAACGTCAATAAAATCGACAGCAGGAGCCCCATAGAATTTGCTCAACCCACTAAGCGTGGCATCTCCATTTTCCTTCAAGTCCAAGGCATAACTGGACACAATCGTGTTGAAGTTATCATCATCGTATGCGGGTGTTTTGTCCATAAAACCACCCGCATCCGTCACCACCAATACATCCCTATTCCTTGTGAAATCCCCCAAATAACCCGCTGGCAACGTATTTGATGTGCATTCTAACCATAAAGGCTTGGAAGCATCTTCCTGGGGCACCCTGAGAATCACATGATTGAATTGATTAGATGGAAAATCAAGGTCAATTTTTTCAACGGCTTTTCCAGCCTTGACCAAGGTATATTGAGAAGGAATTCCCACTTCCTTGAGCATTGCTTTCATCAGCATGGTCAAGGCTTTACAATCCCCATATTTTGACTTGACCACTTCATCTGCACTCTCAGACATCCATCCCCCTATTCCCAACTGAATGCTGACATATCGGTAGTTTTTTTGGAGGTACTGGTAGAGCACGCTGATTTTTTCGTATGGATCATCCTCCACTCCCTGAATCAAAGCATGAACCTCCGATTTAAAATGAGGAGAAAGAACATCTTTGTTTTTGTTTAACAATCCCATCCAACTGCCCAATCCTGCCCACGAATCCATGGATGCACCATACCCTTCCATGGAAAACTTGATGGGTGCGAGTTCGAGATAAGGATCATCCACTTCAGTTCCTTCTTTCTGTGGAGATAGATTTTTCTCTTCCCATTTGATCGATTTGGTAGATCCTTCACCGGAGAACACAGGGATTGAATTCAAGTGATGTGTCTTATACCGGATACCCAAATCTTCCGGATAAATCACTTCCAGACTTGTTTCGGTGACTTTTTGATTGTAATGCGGAACCGGCCTCCAATCTGGAAAATAAAAATTTCCCTGGTTTGTCACTTCCAGGGAAACCTCCAAGATCACGGGTGTTTTTTGGGCTCTCATCACGAAAAATTTGACACGACTGTCTTGGTAAAGCGTATTTCCACTGACCCGTGAAGCGTCGCTGAGGTCCTTCAGCTTTATTTTCCTGATTGTTTTTCCAGAAACCGGATCAATCAGAAGGGCTTCAAAATTTTCAATTTTATTGAATTTATCATAATAGATATTGATGTTGGCATGTTGAAGTCCTTTTGGCTCCAAGATGTGGATGGACTGAAACTGTTTGGTGGTGACTGAAAAATCCGGGTTCAATTGAATGGTCTGCTTTTGTTCCAATTTGGAATAAACAGGAATTGTCTCCGATTGGAAGGCCATTATTGGGGTGAAAAAAAGCAATTCCAGTACAATTAAAAAAATCGAAAACCTTGCCATAGATCCTATTATGCAGTACTAAATTTACATACATAGTTGTATTAAAAAAGATTTTTTCAATAAATTAATTGTGCTTAAGTAGGACACCAGTATTTTCATTTTCACACAGAATTTTCTGCTGTTGCTTCCTTCTTGGGCAAATGGCTTTAATCCAATAGAATTATTTGATACCTTTATTTTTTTAAATCGGATAATATTATGAGTCAAATCATCATTGGAAGTTTTGAGGACTTCGAACAATACGCTGGAAAAACCCTGGGGGAATCCCAATACCATAAAATCACCCAGGAACAAATCAACCTCTTTGGTACGGCCACGCTTGACCATCAATGGATCCATACAGACCCAGAACGGGCCAAAAAGGAAGGGACATTTGGGGATACCATCGCACATGGATACCTCACACTTTCCATCGTTCCCTATCTTTGGGAGCAGATCGTTAAAGTGGAAAACCTGAAAATGATGGTCAATTATGGCATCGAAAACCTCCGTTTTGCGCAAGCTGTATTGGTGAACAGCGAGGTAAGACTCAATGCTTCCTTGAAAAACATCGCGAACCTTCGAGGAACGATCAAGGCAGAAGTCAATGTGAAACTGGAAATCAAAGGTCAAAAAAAACCTGCATTTACAGGTGTATTGATCTTCCTATACCACTTTAAAACCCAGGAATAGACCATTTATCCGTTTTTTGATTCCCTCTTTTTCAATATTGCAACAAACCATTTTTGTTGCTTTTCCCAGCCGAAAAAGAGTTGGGATTACAATGGGGTTTTGGGATGGACGCTATTTTGATTTTGAAAAAACACGGGTGAAACCCGGTCTTTTTTGGAGGGAAAAATCCATATTCCGGTAAAATTAGCGAACCCGAATACGCTGTATTTCAGGCATTCGGGTTCGTTTTTTTTCACGCCCAATTTATCAAATAGGGCTGTGGATAATTTTCATTAGTCCAACCTGTTTCGCTCTTCGGTACTTCCGCTTCTGTTGGAAATCCTGAAACTTTCCCCTTGGGCAAATTTATACCTTAGGGTAAGCCTTACTCCCTGATTGCTTCTGTACTGTCTGAAACTGGTATCAATCTTGTCAAACTGGACATTTGCACGGATCACTTGGGTACGAAACAAATCCGTTCCGTTTACAGTCAGTGTCAGTTTGTCTTTTTTGAAGGATTTCGTCACACCGGCATCCACCCAGCCAAAGCTTTTCAACATTGCTTGTCCATAAAGCTGTGGTCCAAGATACATTCCCACTACTTCCAGCTTGAATCCTTCCGGCAGCGTAATGTTATGCTGTGATCTCAACATATAAGAAGTTTGTTCTACATCCAGCAAGGCCTCTCCGATCATCGAATTCCATTTGTTGTAATTTACCTGAAGCATATTACTTGTGGTCCACCATGGCCTGATCTCCACTGGAATCATGGCCTTGAAGTTTATGTTTTGTGACTTGTCCAAATTGGTGGTGTAAGTGGTGGTCGTCCTGGATTCCTCGTCTTGCTCAAATATCTGCTGGAAGGCATCATTTGTTTGGGAATAACCCAATGAAAATTGGTAGGACCCCTTGATCACATGGTTCATTTCCAGGTTGTGTGCATATTGTGGTTTTAGATTGGGATTTCCCTCTTCCGTTGTCAATGGATCGATGTAGTAAACGAAGGGGTTCAGCAGGCGATAGTTTGGTCTGGTAATCCTTCTGTTTGCATTGTAGATGATCTGATAGTTTTTACTGACCTGATGCTGGATAAAAACACTTGGGAACAAATTCAGGTATTCTTGTTTGTTGACCTGATTCAAGGTCACCGATGTGCCGGTGATGTCAGAATATTCCGCTCTCAATCCTCCTTGAAAACTCACTTTGTCGGAAAATTTACTTTTGTAAGAAGCATAAGCAGCAAGGACATTTTCCTCGTAAATAAACTGATTGCTGTTGGGATCTGACATAAAGGGTTGTTCTTCAATGGATCTGCTCAAGTCCAGATCATTGTCGGATTTTACCCAGCTACCTTTTAAACCGGTCTCCAAAACTCTTCCTTTTCCAAAGGGTTTTGTAAAATCCACTTTGGCAGTAAAAATATTGTAATCCATTTCGTTGAGATTCAAAATCCTATCCCGTGTGGCTTGGTCCTCTTGGTCATTTACCCAGTAGCTATTGTTGAGCAGAGAATTTCCTTTCGCCCACATTTTGGTGTAATCAATGTCAGCGGTCAACTTGGTACCCAAAGTATCCAAAAGGCCCAAATAGTGAAGGTTACCAAAGATTCTGTCTCGGTTTCCAATGCTTTCATTGAAGGAAAAAATGTTGTCCCTGTCCGATGTACCCGGATTGTCAACTAGGGTGCTGGAGTTATTGTTATCACTGCTTTCCGATTTCGAAGCTTGGAGATTTATGCCAACACTATGGTTTTTGTTGATTTCATAATCTGAACCTCCATTGAAAAACAAGTTTTTGTTACGGGTTGTAATCCTACCGATCTGTTCGAATCGGGAAACGCCCTCTTCCAATTGGAAATTGCGGTTGATTTCAAGATCGTTGTAGACAGCATATTCGTTGTAATTCAAGCTGGCATTGTTTGTCCACTTTCCTTTTTTGACGTTCAAGGTAACGCCACCGAAGGGTGCATATTGGCCGTTGTATTGACCGCCAGCCTGGACATTTCCAAAAACCCCATCCATATTGTTTTTCTTCAACTTGATGTTGATCACACCCGCAGCACCTTCTGCATCAAACCTTGAAGTGGGGTTGTTGATAATCTCGATACTTTTGATGTTGTCGGCGGGCATGGCTCTCAGGAAATTGGCCAAGTCATCTGCGCTCATGTAAGTCTGTCGGTCATTGATCATGACAGTAACCCCTGAACGGCCATTTAAGTTGATCTTTCCATCTTGGTCCACGTAGACTCCAGGGGACCTTCCGATGACGTCCAAAGCTGTATTGCCTTCGGCCATGACCGTTCCCTCTACGTTAATGGTTGTTTTGTCAGCCTCGATGATCACTTCCGGCCGGGTAGCCTTCACGGTTACTTCTCCTAAAGCCGCCATTTCTTCCTGAAGGGTGATGGCGCCAAAATCCTTCATGGCACCTGGCTTAATTTCAAATTCCTCTGATTTGTAGGTTTCAAAACCAATGGAGGAAATAACCAATTGTGCCTTTCCGGATTTAACGGATTCAATTTTAAACTGTCCATTATCATCTGAAACCGTCCCCGTGATCATGGCACCGTTTACGGATTCCAATAATGCTACATTGGCAAATGGAAGACCTGCCCCATTTTGATCTTTAATTTGGCCACGGATCTGCATGACTTCTTTGGCGGCGAGATTGCTCATTCCTAGTAAAAAGAAGAAAAAAGCTGTAAAAATTTGAGTGGAGAGTTTCATTGTTGTTGTTTTTTGAATGTTTTTCATAATGCTGTATCAGCCACTATGAAAAACAAATGCCAACAATTTTTATAAGGCGTAAATATCTATTATTCAGTCATTTATAAAACACTCCCAAATTTTATGTGTCCCAATACCGTACACTTCTTCCGTTCGATATGGGTACAAAAAAAACCTTGGGGATTTTGAAATCCCCAAGGCTAAATCACTCTTGCATCGAAAATTAATTATTTCGCAGCGGTAAATCTTTTGCTCACTGCATCCCAATCAACAAGATTCCAGAAAGAAGAAATATAATCAGGTCTTCTGTTTTGGTAGTGCAGGTAATACGCATGCTCCCAGACATCAAGTCCCAAAATTGGAGTGCCTTTTTTCTCAGCCACATCCATCAAAGGATTGTCCTGATTTGGGGTAGAGGAAACAAAAAGTTCATTGCTCTCATCTAAGCCAAGCCATGCCCAACCTGATCCGAATCGAGTAGTAGCCGCTTTGTTGAATTCTTCTTTGAAAGCATCAAAAGAACCGAATTTTGCATCGATGGCTTTCGCCAAATCTCCTGAAGGCAATCCACCACCTTTGGGTGACAAAATTGTCCAGAAAAGGCTGTGGTTGTAATGTCCGCCGCCATTGTTTCTTACCGGTGTATTGGCTCCGGCAACCTTCATTAGCTCTTCAAGACTCTTGTCTGCTAAATCTGTACCTTCTATCGCTTTGTTGAGATTGGTCACATAAGCATTGTGGTGTTTACCATGGTGGATTTCCATAGTTCTGGCATCAATATGCGGTTCAAGCGCATTAAAATCATAGGGTAATTTTGGAAGTTCAAAAGCCATATTTTATAAAGTTTTATAGTTTATGATAAAATAATTATTCGTTTCGATTTACTTTTAACTAACCAAATTGATTGGGGAATGGTTCTATTCTCTCAAAAAAGGGGTCAATTTCTTAATTTTTTGAAAAAATCATCCAACAGTTGTTTGGACTCTTCGGCCATTAAACCTGAAGAAAGCTTGGTTTTGGGATGGAGCAAATATTGGGATATTTGGGAAAACCCTCTTCTGGGATCTGATGCTCCATAGTGGATTTCGCCCAACTGGGACCAAAAACAAGCTCCTGCACACATGACGCAAGGTTCCAGGGTAATATACAAAGCGCATTCTGGAAGGTATTTTGAGCCCAAAGCATTGGCGGCGGCTGTGATGGCGAGCATCTCTGCGTGCGCGGTGACGTCCGTCAATTTTTCCGTTTGGTTGTAAGCCCTAGCAATGATTTTTTTCCTGCAGACAACCACTGCCCCTACTGGAATTTCTCCTTCCTCGAAGGCAATTTTGGCCATTTTGAAGGCCTCATTCATGTAATACGCGTCAGTGTAAAGCTCCATTTAATATCGATTCCGAGTAAATTTAGCTCTAAAAAAATAAGGCACAAACCATAGAAGGGTTTGTGCCTATTTTAAATTGTCAAAATATATTGGCGACTAGATCAAACACCTCTTTTCTCACCCCTTCATTGATGATCAAGGCAAGGACCAATGAAACCAATAAGCCTATTCCAGCTTTTATGACATCTTTTCTTGCCAGTCGGTAAGCCCTCACCAGTCTTGCTTTTCTTTTCTTTAGTTTTCTGGATTTTGCCAAGGCAATGGCCAATTCCCTTCCCCCAAGAAGTCCAATGAAAACCCAAGTAGTACTCATGGGTATGTTGCTTGCAATTTTAAAATAAAACAAGATGATGGCATACACAAAATCAACAATGGTCGCCGCTCTTACGTCTGTCACATTTGTCTTTTCGTTGACAATACCCTGAATTTTATCCCCTTTTAGATAAAAAAGAAAACCCAATCCTCCAAAAACAAAGCCTGCATAGGCAACAAACTCCCACAAATTCAACTGTCTTGGAAGGAAAACGGCGATGTTGGCAGCATCTTGCATGATCCAAACTGCCCAGAGTGTACCTGAAGTGATCCACTGCAAAACATACCAATAAGGCTTTGCCTCTCCTTTTAAATAGGTCTTCACAAATTTTTCAAGGGCAAACCAAACCACGATGGCAATAAAAAAAGCCAAAAGGTAACCCAGAAAACTTTTTTGCATTACACCCACGATCGTTCCGGCCTTGTAGGTAAACACATTAAGCAAGAGAAATGTGGTGGAAACCGGCATTCTCAATCGGGTCATGATCAACAGAACGATAGGAGCTGCTAATTGTAAAAACACAAAATTCGTAGGCGCAATGTCAAGACCCGGCACCTGAAGCCGCTCATAACTTACATCGCCATTGAACACAATCCAGCTGTAAGTGACTGTGCCCACGAAAATCAGGCCCATAAACAACCACAACCAATACCATTTGGTGGTTTGATTGGAGCCGATAAAAGTACCAATTGTCTGGATACTGTCATTGGCAATGGCAGAGTAGGCCGCCAATGCAAACCCAAACCACATCGCAGCATAGGTGTAGGGAGTTATCATCCCGGCAATGGAAACCAAAACACAGATAATAATTAAAAAAGGCCTTTCTTTTTTCGAGAAATCAAAAAGTGAATAGGCTGCTTTTGAAAGAGCATCCTGATTGATATTTTGATCTTTAAGTTTTACCATGTGAGGTGAATAAAAGGTATTTTAAACGTGGTGCAAATTTAAAGAAGATAATCGGGCTTGTATATTAAGAAATTGTTAAGCCTATAAGACCATTTCTTAACATCACTATATTCCCCAAAGAGACACTCCTAAGGGAAATAAACAAAAGAAAATAAAGAAAAAAGAAGAAATCAAAAAATTTTATATGATTAGTACTTCCAATTCTCTCGTTTTTTCAAAGATATTATTAACAAAATCTTCATCTTGAATCAGGCACTTTGTGACAATTGTGTCCTTACTTTGTACACCAATAAATCAGATTCTGGACCCCTCTCCAGGGGTTTTTATATAAATGACCGAAATAAGAGAAGTCTCTTCGCCCACACCTACGTTTTATATTTTTTTGCAAATGCTCGTTGCATTGGCGCTTTTCATGTTTTCGATTGATCTTCTCACGGTTTCTGCCACCCGACTCAACAATGAGGTCGCCATGGAGCTCTTCCAAGCGACAAACAATCCTTTCATCGGGCTTTTTGTGGGTTTGCTGATGACTGCCCTGCTTCAGAGTAGCTCTACAATTACTGCCATGATCGTCGCAGTAGTCGCCTCTGGAAATCTCTCCCTTGTACAGGCCGTTCCCTTGATAATGGGTGCGAACATTGGAACCACCATCACCAGTACCCTGGTTTCATTTTCTTATATCATGGATATCAGAAATTTTAAAAAAGCTTTTTCGGCTGGAATTGTCCACGACATATTCAATATCATCACCGTAATCATTTTTCTTCCTTTGGAATTCTATTTCGGATTTTTAAGCAAAACCGCCCAGTTTTTGACCAACACATTCTTTAATGTCGATAGTGGATCCGAGGTGGATTATACCTATAACGTTCTATTTACCCGACCATTGACCCTGTGGCTGCTTGACATCCTATATTATCCCTTGCTGGGATTGATCCTAAGTGTGGCTTTGGTTTTCTTGGCGATCAAATTTCTTTCGACTACCGTATTCAAATCCTTTGTTTCCAATAACTTCAAAAAAGTAAGCAAGCATATCTTCAAATCTCCTTTGGTGGCTTTTCTGTATGGCGTTTTTTTCACCGCAGCCGTCCAATCCAGTACGGTCACGACTTCATTGGTTGTACCAGCGGTAGTCAATCGAAAAGTATCATTGGTGAAAGTATTTCCTTTCATCATTGGAGCCAATATTGGGACCACAGTCACTGCGGCAATAGCCGCACTCTACAAAACCGAAGCCGCGATAAGCATCGCGATCGTCCATTTCTTGTTTAATTTTATTGGCGCAATGATTTTTCTTCCCTTTCCGGGAATAAGGAATATTCCCGTCAGGATCGCCACATTCCTGGGAAGGGAAACGGTAAAATCCCGTCTCGTGGGTTTTGCTTATATCCTGTTGTGTTTCTTTATCATCCCTTTTTTGTTGATTTATTTCAACAACTACGAAATCAAAGATTCCAGCATAAAAGCGGTCGAAACACCCAAAAAAGAGATTATTTTAGAAAAATAAATTTCATATCCCTCCGAGCTCCTTGCATATTTCCACACCTGAACTCGTGCCAATTCTGTCAGCACCTGCTTTTATCAATTCCACAGCTTGGGAAAGATTCTTAATTCCACCACTTGCCTTAATCCCAACTGTACTCGGTAAATATTCCCTCATCAGCTCAATATGTCTCAGTTTTGCACCTTCTGGTGCAAAACCTGTGGAAGTTTTCACATAATCCACGCCTGCATCGACACAGATTTCACAAGCTTGAAGAATCTCGGCATCACTCAGATAGGATGTTTCAATGATTACCTTCAATATCCGCTCTTGTGCATGACACAATGAGGAGACTTTTGCCAACTCAATCTTAGGCCAATTCATTCCTGATTTAAACGCAGTGATGGACCATACGACATCTATTTCGTCAGCCCCATTTTTAATGGCTTGCTCGGTTTCGAAAATTTTTGTTTCAGTCGTGTTATAGCCCAAGGGGAACCCAACCACGGTCACCAACTGGATGGCTTCGTCACCAATCTCCCTTTTTGCTTTTTTCACCCAAAATGGCGGGACACATATCCCTAAAAAATGATATTGCTTGGCTTCAGAGACCAACCTCTCAATATCAAGATCCACAGCAGTGGGTTTGAGCACAGTCTGTTCGATATATCTTTGAATGTTTTTCATGTTTCTAAAAATCTTGTGGTGCATCATTCACGAAATCTCGCAAATAAATAAATTCTACAGTGAGATCGCCTTCTTTTGTGACAGTGGCCCTATCCAAGACGGTTGATGTTTCCTTCAGCAGCTCAGGGATTACATATTGGGTCAATTGGTCACCAAAATCTTCCGAGGCGTCTCTCGGCAGTTCTGAGGGAAGGTTGTCAATCGCCATCACGGAGATACTGTTTTGTTTCCCAAATGCGGGCATCGCTTGTAATGTCTGCCTATCAATATCATAAACAGGATCCAACGGCGTACTGGCCTTTAGGGTCGTTGGAATGGAACCATCGATGTCACAGGTGATGTCCGCAATCACAGAAATATTAAAATCATCCGACCTGATATCCTCCAGTTCAAACAGGCGTGGTGCCCGATAATCCCAAAAAGCTGCACCGATCAAGATGTCACTCACCTCCGCAAACTTGAGAAAATGACTCTCATATTTTTCGGGATAGGTATAAAATTCATTCTTGTCGTATCCTCCATCAGTCTTTCTCCTGTTGTAGTCACTCGATGACAGCAAGGCAAAAACCGGTTCGTCATAATAATGATGAACCAAGTCATGGGGAGAAACCTCTTTGATTTTGATGGCATCCAAAACTTCACGAACTCCTTTGCCAACCCGTCCCTTTCCTGTTACGACGATTTTAATTGGTGGAAGCTGGATCTTTTGGAGCTCCTCATTCAGCTCTAGACGATCATGGCATGCCATCGCCCGTTTTAGCGCATAGAGTCCGGATTTTTTTCCATAGGCCCAAAAACCATTGTATGCGCCCACAATTCCAGCCCATCTACCAAACGCCACAAGTCTTTCCCCCTGGTCATTTTTGACCACTTCATAGTCTATCAACTCGATATTCTTCTCCAAAATCGCCTTCAGTAGCTTCCGGTTGTAGGGCTGTTTTTTAAAAGTATGGGAAAAGAAAAAATAGGTCTTGTTGGGGATCAGCTGGTCGATGGGGACTTCCTTAATGCCCATCAAGACATCACAACTTCCAATATCATCCACTACTTCAATCCCAACTTGCCTGTATTCCTCATCCTGAAAACACCTGATTTCACTGGATTGGACCAAAAACTCCAATTCTGCCCCGTAGTTTTCCTTTAATTTGAACAATTGTTTCGGGGTAAAAGGAACCCTTCTATCCGGAGGCACCTTTCCCTCTTTAATTATGCCGATCTTCATTGTGTCGATATTAAGAAGGTGAAAGCGTTATGCATTGAAGTTGGTTTGTTTTCATTTATTTCACCAAAATGGCAAATACGCTTTTCCGAAAAGTAATCTCTACTTTTGACAGAGAATAAAAATATTTCATAATAAGAAGATGTCATGTCACACTTGATTTTGGTTGTCCTTTGGGCCCTATTCTATTTCTTACACAGTCTGCTTGCGAGTTTGAATATAAAAAGAAAATTGCAAGGAAAGATGGGAAGTGCCTATAAATGGTACCGTTTAATATACAGTTTTAGTTCATCCATCCTGTTTTTGGCGATTTTTGTTTATGCTGGGCTTTTTGAATCCAAAATGCTGCTGAATTCCTCCCCTGGTTTGACCTATTTATCTTTTTTGACCGCAGGTTTGGGAACCATTATTTTGGTTAAAGCTTTCAAGCATTTCCAGAGCATGGAATTTATCGGCCTGGCACCACATGAGGATCTCGATAAAAAGGGAGATCTGATAAGAAAAGGAATTCATCAATATGTTAGACATCCCATTTATTCAGGGCTGATTCTGATTTTTTTGGGATACTTTTTTTACCTACCCACCCTCTCCTCCATGATTCATTTGGTGGCTCTTTTGGTCTATCTCCCTTTCGGCATCTATTATGAGGAGAAAAAACTTACCGCTCTTTTCGGAGAGGAATACAAAAAATATAAGGAAGAAGTACCTGCATTGATCCCATTCAAAACAAAAAAGGCCGCTTAGAGCGGCCTTTTTCAAACTTTTAATCCATTCCCAGAAAATCCACTTCAAAAACCAAAACGGAGTTGGGTGGGATTCTATTTATGTTTTCTTGATTCCTGTAACCGTATGGGGAAGGAATAATGATAATTCCCTTTGATCCACTTCTCATCCGTTGAAAACCAATACTAAATCCCTGAATCGAAGAAGTAGACCCCAATGGAAACTGGAAGATGTTATACGTTGCGGTCTCTACAAAAAGGTCGTTTTCTTTGGCAACATTCTCAAGATTCGTATCGAAAACTGTTCCGTCGAGTAGTTTGCCAACATAATTTGTGTAAATCACATTGTTGTTTCTCGGCCTGGAGCCAGTCCCTTCCTCTTGTACAATCACCACTACCCCACTGGGGTCATGGATCCTATACAGACTATCATATGGCGTAGTCAAAAGATACTCAGCTATTTTGAGACTGTCTATTTTTAGATTCCCTTCCGTGTCATAAACCGGTCCACCAAATGGGTTCGCTGATTCGCAGGAAAAGCTGAAAATCAAGATCAGACTTGAAAACAGTATTATACCAATCTTTCTCATTTATAAATCGTCTGGGATTTGAACCCCGTTTACTCCCACCAAATCTATTTCGAAAATCAAAATGGAATTTTTGGGAATGGAAGATACTGGTTGTGATCCATAACCGTAAATCGAAGGAATGATCACTGTAGCTTTGTCTCCCATTTCCATTTTCGACAAGGCATACTCAAATCCTGGAATTACCTGGCCATATCCGAACAACAGTTCCAAAGGGGCATAAACTCTGTTTGCATTGAAGAGATCATTATCCTTCGCCACTGATTCCAAGGAAGTATCGAAAACCTTGTTGTTCGAAAGCTTGCCTACGTAATCCACTTTAAGAGTATCACCTACTACAGGGAGTTTACCACTGGCAGAAACTTCTTGCCAAATAAGCACCAAACCGGAGGCAGGATCTTTGAACTCCTTCACGGAAGGAATCGCATTTTCTGAAAGATAAAGTTCAATGTTTTTTAAATCCCTTTCAAAAATGATTTGGGTATTTTCCTCTTCGGAAACACAACCCGAAAAAAGAACTGTTGCCAGTAAAATGAAAACACTGAATTTATTCATAGTTTTATTTTTGTACATCTGTCACTTCAACGTCGAAAATCAAAACAGAGTTTGGCAGGATTAATGGACCAGACTGTCTGTCTCCATAACCTAGTGGGGATGGAATCAAAAACTTTGCTTTTGATCCTTTTTTCAACAGGGCAAGCCCTTCGTCCCATCCTGCGATCACACGTCCTTCTCCAACGACAACATCAATTGGGGCATATCCGCCTTGCTGATCCCTTTGTTCGTTGTAGGCATTGTTGGCTTGAGCAAGTTCCTTGCTGCTGGTATCGAAAAGTGTCCCGTCCATCAAGTAACCGGCATAATGGATAAATGCCATTTCACCATTTTGGATCTGATCGCCTTCTCCTTCTTTTTCTATGACGTAGTAAAGGCCGGATTCTGTCCTGGTCGCAGTCAAATTATTTTTTGCGATATAATCCTCTATGAGTTGGGTATCTACTTCAAGTTGTTTGATAGCGTCTTGGGCTTGGTTTTTCATTTCTGCTTCCTGAAGCGCAGTGAAATAGGCCTGGATACCTTGCTCGTCCAAAACGTCGATGACACCGATCCTGATTTTCACGTTTTGCTCATTGGTAAGGAAAGGAGGCATGTTGGATTCCCCAAACACTTTCAGTGCGGTACTTTCAAATGCGATGCTGTCCCCTTTTCTCAGACCCAAAAAGATTTCGTCCATTCCGTTTTGTTTTGGAGTGGAATCATTGAACATCAGATACCCAGGCATCTTTTGATCATAGGTAGAGATAAAGGTAGAATCCTTATCATTTTTGACCACCAAGTGATAGAGGATAAATTCCCCGTTTTTGGGAGAATCTTTTCCCTGCTTGATGTAAGTATATTCTATACCGTCAGATGTTTTTTCTGTCTTTTTGCAGGAAACCATACCGGTAATGACTACCAACAGCGCGGTAGACAATAAAATGCTTTTAATTGTTTTCATGGACGAGTTCTAATTGATTTAATAAAGCTTTTTTGTTTTTTTTGATAAGTTTTTCGAATCTATCTGTGGTTTCTTTCAAGCCCATTTCAGATTTTCCTCCGGAAGCGTTTTTGTGTCCCCCTCCGTCAAAAAACGCTGCTGCAAACTTGTTTATGGCCACATCATGCGTGGATCTAAAGGATATCTTGACGGCATCGTCTCGCTCGGTGAAGAGCGCCGCGATTTTGATTCCCTCCAAAGACAAGGCGTAATTGACCAAGCCTTCAGTATCGCCGGTTTGGGAATTGTATTTTTTTAAATCCTTTTTAGTGATGGAAAAATAAGCCGTGTGTAGATTTTCCAAAATCGTCAATCTTCTTGTAATGGCAAAACCCAGGAATTTTAGTTTGTCTATGCTGTTGGTATCATAGATCAATTTTGAAATCTTGGTGTTGTCAGCGCCCAAGCCAATAAGTTCGGCAGTGACCAAGTGTACGTTTTTGGTGGTATTGGGGTGTTTGAAACCCCCGGTATCTGTCATGATCCCGGCATAAAGACATTCTGCAATATCCTTGTCAATCAGGTCGTGGTCACCAATTTTTACGATCAGATCATAGACCAATTCACAAGTAGCTGCAGCAGAAGTACTCCAATAATTGAAATCAGAAAAGTTTTTTGGATCTTGGTGATGGTCGATGTTGACTTTGTAAGCGGTGGCATTGTTGACATAAGACTGCATGCTATTCAGCCTACTCAAGCAGGAAAAATCCAGACAAATGATCACATCAGCTGATTCAATTTTTTTGATGGCCTTTTCCTGTTTGGAAAGGTCTTCAAAATTAATCACCTTTTTGTTCCCCTTCATCCAATGGAGGAAAGAGGGGTAATCCGATGGAGTGATCACATCGACTTCATGACCTTTTTTAATAAGGTAATTGGCCATTCCCAAGGAAGAACCCAATGCATCTGCATCAGGTTTATGATGGGTAGTGATGACAATTTTTTTCGGTAAGGCAATTATATCTTTTAGAGACTCTAATTCTTGCATTTTAAGGCTTTTATATGTTCCCCGCAGAAAACACAGTCGACAAAGGTCAGGATTATTTTTGAAAAATCCCAATTCTACCAATTGCCTAACATGTAATCAGATAGGATAGAATTCGCTGGCTTTATTCGGAGATTCGTTTATTTACCCTATTTTTGCACTCCAATAAAACGTTGACATAAATTTAAGGAAATGGCAAATAACAGAACATTCACGATGATTAAGCCTGATGCTTTTGGCGCAGGAAATTCAGGTGCGATTTTGAAAATGATTGAAGAGGCAGGATTCAAAATAGTGGCCATGAAGGCTACCAAATTGTCTCCGGAAATGGCAGGGAAATTCTATGAAGTCCATAGCGAAAGACCTTTTTACGCAGCACTTTGCGCATACATGTCCTCGGGACCTATCCTGCCCGTGATCTTGGAAAAAGACAATGCAGTGGAAGATTTCAGAAAATTGATCGGAGCGACCAATCCAGCAGATGCTGCTGAAGGAACGATCAGAAAGATTTTTGCAACTTCCATCGAAGCCAATGCCGTTCACGGTTCCGATTCCGACGAAAACGCTGCAATCGAAGGGAACTTTTTCTTCAGTCAATTCGAAAGAGTCCTTTAATCTGGCTCAAAAAAGAATTTAAAAGCCCTCGGAATTTGACGATTCCGAGGGCTTTTTTTTGTCGAAAATCAAAATTCAGATCGTCCAAAAAATTTGGAATGGCTTAATCCAAATCTTTTTCCAGCCTAGACCAGTTCCATCCATCCATTGTTACGGATGGGATCTTAGTTTACTTTTTCAAATTTCATATCCTGTTCGATCACATCCCCTCCTACTATCCCTCCAGGAAAAAAAAGTTCATTCCCTTCATTTCTCAGCGAATAGGTTTTGGAATAATCCGGATATCCCTCTACAAAGGTGCTTTGCAATTCCTCTTTTGCATAATGGACTTTTTCACCAAAATAAGGCCGGTGTAAAAATGCTGTCCGGGTGAATACAATGGTATTGTTGTCGAGTAAGAAAGTCCCGGATTCATGAAAATTATACCCCAAATCCACGACAGAGCCTTGTTCACGAAGCGTGGAACTGTAGCTATAGGTTCCATCTCCTTTAAATACATAGATGGTGACGTAATCCAATTCAAGGTAATTGTTGAAGCCAACCATTTCCCAAGTTCCCAAAAATGGGAGGGGAAGGGTATCATCTCCATCTTGACACGAACTTGCGAAAAGCAAAATAATAAAGAGAGGGAGCGTTAGGATTTTTTTCATATTCATTGCGGTTTTTTCATCCTACGAATATTGATAATCTGGGGTTTCTTATTTTTATTCAGGAAATGAAATATTTGGAGTTTTTAAATTTTGACATCAAAAAAAGCGGGAAAATCATGATTTCCCCGCTCCTTCATTTATAAAATGCAGCTTTTGCCACAACAATGTATTTACTCCATCACATTTTAGCACTATAATTCGGTGCCTCTCTCGTGATGCTGATGTCATGTGGATGGGACTCCTTGGCTCCTGCCGAAGTGATCTTGACAAATTTTCCGTCACGCTGAAGGTCCTCAATATTGGGGGTACCGCAATAGCCCATACCTGCCTGTAATCCTCCGATCAACTGATACAAAACTTCGGAAACAAGTCCTTTGTAAGGTACTCTTCCCACGATTCCCTCGGGTACCAATTTCTTGATGTTGTCTTCCGCATCTTGGAAATAACGGTCTTTTGAACCGGATTCCATCGCTTCAAGAGAACCCATTCCCCTGTAGGATTTGAATTTCCTGCCTTCAAAAATGATCATTTCTCCAGGAGCCTCTTCGGTTCCGGCAAGCAAAGATCCGATCATGATAGAGCTTCCACCCGCGGCGATGGCTTTTACCAAATCTCCCGAATAACGGATTCCACCATCTGCAATCACCGGTACGCCCGTACCTTTCAAGGCTTCTGCGCATTCGTATACTGCTGACAACTGAGGAACACCCACTCCAGCAATGACGCGCGTGGTGCAGATACTTCCCGGTCCCACACCGACTTTTACCGCATCGGCTCCAGCCTCCGCTAGCGCAATCGCTGCTTCTGGCGTGGCAATGTTTCCAACGATGACTTCCAAATCCGGAAACGCAGCCTTGATTCTTTTACATGCATCAATGACACCTTTGGAATGGCCATGAGCAGTATCAATGGAAACAACGTCCACTCCGGCAGCCTTTAAGGCCTCCACTCTTTCTTCGATATCTGCTGTGACACCGACAGCAGCGCCAACTCTCAATCTACCAAATTCATCCTTACAGGCATTTGGTTTGTCTCTCCTCTTTAGGATATCCTTATAGGTAATCAGACCAGAAAGTCTATACTCCTCATCGACTATGGGAAGTTTTTCGATTTTGTATTCCTGAAGAATTTCCTCCGCTTCCTCCAAAGTGATTCCTCCCTTGGCGGTGATCAGATTCTCCTTGGTCATGATTTCTTTAATGTTCCGGTTGGGATCTTTGATAAATCGCAAGTCACGGTTGGTGATGATTCCCATAAGTGTCCTATTTTCATCCACCACAGGAATACCGCCGATATTGAATTCGCTCATGATGTTTTGAGCATCCTTTACTTTGGCATCAATGTGTAGTGTGATAGGGTCTAGAATCATTCCGGATTGAGACCGCTTCACCTTTTTGACTTGTGAGGCTTGTTTCTCAATGGACATATTTTTATGGATAAATCCCAATCCTCCTTCCAAAGCAATGGCAATCGCCAATTCTGCTTCGGTGACGGTGTCCATGGCTGCTGAAACCAATGGAATGTTGAGCCGGATTTTCTTGGTGAGTTGAGTGGATGTGTTGGTGTCGCGCGGGAGAACTTCTGAGTATCCTGGGACTAAAAGCACGTCATCGTAGGTGAGTGCTTCAAAAAGAAACTTTTGTGACTTTTGATTCATGGCAAATATCGGTTAGGTTACCCTATTTGCACGCCAAAGATACAAACATTTTCAAATGTGGATCAAACGCTTTTCAAAATAAATCCCATTATTTGCCAAAAATGCTCTTTAAAAAGGAATTTTCTTCTGTTTTAAAGAATTTACACCGTTTTCGGGATTTGAGATTGGGAGGAAGATGGGATTAAAAAAAGTATGAAAGGAAAGAATGGACTTCAATTCCCTTCATCTTTATAAAAGGTCGGCTTCTTTCGAAGGGGAAATTTTATCGAGAAAAGAGCAAATCATCAAGCGATATCCTCTTGTAAAAACCTGCTTTTTTTTGAAAACACAATGGGGAAAATATAATTTAAAAAATCAAGCATTGCCGGAGAGGTCTAAATCATTTCCTCTCCGACAACGCTTATTTATTATTCGGTTTCCGGTGCCGTTTCACTTTCTTGAGGAGTGGAAGATTCTTTTTTTCTCAGCTTCGCAATGTAAAAACCATCAAAGCCACTTTCCTGGGCCAAAACTTTCTTGTCCTCTATCAACTCGAAGTCCTTGCCTTTTTCACTGGCCAAAAATTTGGCTATTTGCATTTCGTTCTCTGTTGGCAAAATGCTACAGGTCGCATAGACCATGATCCCACCGGGCTTTAGCATGGAAGGATAATTCTGAAGGATTTCTTCTTGGATCTTTTGGACTTTTTCGATCGATTCAGGCGTTAATTTCCATTTGGTATCAGGATTTCTTTTCAACACACCCAAGCCAGAACAAGGCACATCCAGCAACAAACGATCGGCGGATTCCTTCAATCTTTTGATGGTTTTGTTTCCTTCTATCGCTTTGGGCTCAATGATGCTCACCCCATCTCTTCTGGCGCGCAATTTGGCATTCTGCAGTTTCCAGGCCTCGGTATCCATGGCCAAAATCCTGCCTTTGTTTTCCATCAATGCTGCCAAATGAAGGGCTTTTCCTCCAGCTCCGGCACAGGCGTCGATCACACGCATTCCTGGCTGAACATCCAAAGCAGCTGCCACCAATTGAGAAGAGGCATCTTGCACCTCAAAAAGTCCCTCTTTGAACGCTGGGTTTCTAAAAACATTCTGTCTCTTGGCCAAAACCAAGGCATCTTTGTAGCCAGTAGGGGTATAGGTGTCAATACCATCTTCGGCTAGGCGGTTCATCAGGTTTTCACGGGTTGTTTTTAGGGTATTCACCCTAAGGACAACTTCCGCCTCTTGGTTCAAGGTATCCAGTTCCTTTTCCCATTTGTCTCCCAATAGATTGGCGCCCATCTCATCCAACCAATCCGGTATGGACTGAAGAATGGCACGCTCCTGAATTTTCTGATAGCGGTTTTCAACATCCCTGGGATCGATTCCCTTGAATTCTCTCCAGCTAGGCAATTCTTGCCCTTGAAGCAACCAATACGTACCAAAAAGATGGTACAAATCATCCGAAGGACTCACCTCATTGATCAACCTCCACCAACGAACCATTTCGTATACGGATTCTGCGATAAAGCCCCTATCTCTCGCGCCCCATTTGGGATTGGATCTCAGGGTTCTTTCGATAACTTTATCGGCGTACTTATTTTGATGGAATATTTCATCAATGGCTGTAATGACGCCATGGACTGTATTGGTGTGGAGTTTCATGAAGTTGAATTTGCCTGCAAAGATAGGAAAGTTATTGTTAGAAGTCGAAAAGCTTAAAATTAGTGCCTTTAAAAAAGTAAAGCGGCGCCTATAACGCCAAAATCACCTCCATAAGAGACGATTGCACAGGCTCACTTCCCGCATACCAAAAGCATATTGAATTATCCGATTTGAAAAATTCAATATTTTCAATCTTCCGGTTTAATCTAGCATTAAGCCAATTTTTGGTCGATTGGATTTTTCCTTTTCATCTGAAGAATAATTTTCTCTTGATGTTCAAATAGGAAAAAAGGCTGCGTTTTCCCCACTTGTATTCATAATAAAACCGATCGTTATGGGTAAGCTTGAATTGTTCTTTTTCATCCTTGCTCTTCAATGTCTGGCTTTCCAAATGATCTACGATGGAGGAACTTACAAGTGCATGCTTGAGACCATGCTTCTGGATGGTATTGATGTAATCATTGTCCGAATACCAAAAAGTGAAGCCTTCATCCAGTTTTCCAGTAATGTCCAGCATCTCTCTTTTGAAAAACAGACACCAACCTGCAACTTCCTTTCTCACTTCAAGCCCTTCATGAATTCCGGAATACAAATCAACCCCATGGGCCGGATGATGAATCGAACATGCCGGTGAAGCACTAACCAGTGACGGATCCGCATCGAAAGCGCGCAACATTTCGGAAGCCCAGCTTTTGTGGAAAACCAGGTCATTGTTGGCGAGACAAATGTATTGGCTATCTGTTTTTGAAATCCCAAGATTAAAATATTTATGGAAACCGAATTTCTTCCTTGGAAAAAGAGTCCGGGTGCAAGGGTATGCATATTCTTCTTGCTTTTTATTGGACTCTATCACCACGATATCAAATTGGATATCGCTGGGATTTTCGGATGCGATCAGGCTTTGTACGGCGTTCTCAGTTATTCCTTTCAACTCCGGGCTGCTGGCATTGGACAGTATGATGACGTCTATTTTTTGCATGTTGTTTATTGATGGTTTTTCTTCTGAAATTCAGTGCTTTGAAATAAAAGGAAATGACCGTTGGCCAATCCCAAAGTTTTGCCATTTTCATCAAATGTGAAGGATCTAGCAATGGACCATGATACATGATGTATTTGAAAAGGGCCAGTTTTCGGTTTTCGTTTTCCTCCATCAGCCTCTTTTTTTCTTCCTTTGAAAAAGAACTCTCTTCGATTTTCTTCCCGACCCAATTCCTCAGATTCAATTCCCCGTACCGCATGATTTGCATGTCCTGACTGACACTTTTCTTATGGACACGAATCAGGCTAAAAGCATCCGGATGGGAAAAATAGTGAATACATGCTCCATTGAATACACAATCGAACCAAAACTGCCAATCTTCGGTATGGGCAACTTCTTCCGGAAAACCATTGGATTTTTGAATGATGTTGTTTCTAATCAAAGGGCTACTGGAGACCGCAATATTGTTTCTTATCAGCGCCTGTATGGCTTCAACTCCTTTCCCAAAAAAATGAGGCATCCATTTTTTCCCTTCCATTTCCTGGTCCGGAAACCAAACATCGGGTTGCCCATTTTGGAAATAATGGTTGTCTGTGTAGCAAATGTCAACGCTGGGATTTTGCCTGAAATAGTCCAACTGCAAGCTGAGCTTTTCGGGACTTAGGAGATCATCAGCATCGAGAAATTGGACGAAATCACCAGAAACATATTGCAATCCCAGGTTTCTTGCCGCAGAAACACCTTTATTGATTTGCTTAAAAAAGACAATCCTGCTGTCCTTTTTAAGCAGGGGAAGAATGATGGATTCGGTATTGTCCGTGGATCCGTCATCGATCACGATCGCTTCCCAGTTTTCATGACTTTGGTGGATGAGGCTTGCCAAAGTTTCAGTGAGAAACTCCCCATAATTGTAACAGGGAATAATGATGGATACTTTGTCTTTCATCTCATGAAAATTTAAAAATCCTTTTGGCCTTGACCCCCCAAATGTGACGAAGGGCAAAACAGGTTTTGGACCATTCGCTTTTCTTCAAAATGGGAAGTAGGGAATGCCTGCTTTTCCATATCTCAATCCCAAAATCCAGATTGATGTAATTGTCCTTTCTTTTCCATGCCTGTTGGTACAAACGGGTTGAGAATGTCGCATCTGTCACCCCGTTTTGAAAACCTGCGCAAATTTTCAACCATTGATTTTCCCTCTCCAACCGATCAAGAGAAGGGGAGAGCCCTTTGGTGATGGTTTTGGTTCCGATGATATCCGTTGCATTTTGTGAATGCTGCCTGTATTTGACCAGAGAATCGCTTAGATAGTCAATGCTACCCAAATGTGAGGCAACAAACGCCAACCAATGGTCATAAAAGCCTTTTTCGGGAAAAGGAAGCGCCTTCTCCAAAACCGATTTCCTGAAAATCATGCTGTGTCCGGAAACACAATTCAGGAAAAAGAATGCCCTTGGATCCGCCCCTTTTACAAAGTTGAACTTCTCGGACATCTTATATTCCATGGACATTCCATTTTCATCCATAAATTCAGAATCATGATAGAGCATGATATTTTGCCCGATTTCATGCTGCATGGTTTGCAGTTTTTCCAACTCCCAGCGATCATCCTGATCTGAAATGGCAATCAGGTCTCCTTTGCACAATCCCAGTGCTTTTTCGAAATTTTTGTGATAGCCAAGATTTTGGGTGTTTTTAATGATTTGGAGTGAAGGGAATCTTTCGGCATAATCCTTCAAAATATCCCAGGTCCCATCTTCCGACCGATCATCCACTGCGATGATTTCGAGATTTGGATAGATTTGGCCAACCAAGGAATCCAATTGTTCCTTCAAAAACCGTTCACCATTAAAGGTGCACAAGGCGATGGAAATGAGTGGAAATTGCTTTGCTGTCATATCATTGTGAATTGCTGCATTTCGATTAATCTATTGTAGCGCCCTTCTTGGTAGAGCAGCTCGTGGTGCGTGCCCTGCTCAATGATCTTTCCCTCCTCAAGGACCAGAATGAGATCTGCTTTTTGAATCGTACTGAGCCTGTGCGCAATCACCAGAGTAGTCCGGTTTACCATCAGTTTGTTCAAGGCATCCTGGACCAATCTTTCGGATTCCGTATCAAGCGCCGAGGTGGCTTCGTCGAGAAGAAGGATGCTTGGATTTTGAAGTACAGCCCTTGCGATGCAAAGCCTCTGCTTTTGTCCACCGGAAAGCTTGGTCCCTCGGTCTCCAATGTTGGTATCATATCCATGAAGTGTTTTGGAAATGAAATCATCCGCATTGGCAATTTTCGCCGCGGCAATAATTTCTTCTCTTGAAGCATCGGGCTTGCCAAAAGCGATATTGGTATGGATCGTGTCATTGAAAAGAATGGAATCTTGGTTGACGATGCCAATGTTTGCCCGAAGGGAGTTGCTGTCCACGGAACGGATATCCAATCCATCTATCAGGATTTTACCTTTATTGACATCCAGAAACCTGGGGATAAGATCCATCAACGTGGACTTGCCACCGCCCGATGACCCTACCAGGGCAACGGTTTTTCCTTTGGGAATAAAAAAACTGACATCTGTCAAGACAGGTTTTTGATGATAGGAGAAATGTACGTTTTGAAATGTAATTCCTTTTTCCAATCCCTTGATGACAAAGGGCTGTGCCTCATCCTGAATCTTTGGTTTCTCATCTATAAGTTCCAAAACCCTTTCTCCAGCCGCTATCCCTGCATGGATGCTGCTGAAAGATTCAGTTATCGCTTTGGCAGGCCGCATGACTTGGGAAAATATCGCGATGTAGGTAATGAATTCTGCCGCGGATAATTCCGACTGATTCGAAATCACCAAGGAGCCGCCATACAGAAGAATCACCGCCACCATGAGCACACCCAGAAATTCAGACACCGGAGAGCCGAGTTGCTGTCTGTAGGCCATTTTTCTGCCCAAATCTGAATACCGGACATTTTCATTGTGAAATTTCTGTTTGATTCTATCGGTTGCGTTAAATGCCTTGATGATTTTAATTCCCGAAAGGGCTTCATCGAGATAGCTGATCATCAATCCATACAATTCTTGGGCTTCAGTGGCCTGGGATTTCAGTTTTTTGACGATTTTGGAGATCACAAAACCTGAAATGGGAATGACGAGCAGGGCAAACAGGGTAAGCTTGTAAGAAATGGCAAACAAAATCCCGGTATAAGCCAAAAGCTGAAGGGGTTCCTTGAACAAGACCTGAAGGGTGCTCGTTACGGAATATTGCACCACCTGTACATCCGAGGCAATTTTGGAAATGATGTTGCCTTTACGCTGTTCATTGAAATACTCCACATGCAAGTCCATTACATTGTTGAATACCGCCTTCCTAAAATTAAGCAAGGTATGGATCCGGAGGTTTTCCATCACCCTTTGGGAAAGGTATCGGAAAATATTGCTCAGCAATACAGACAGGACGATCACCAAACAAACCCATTTGAGGGCTTGATAAGCGCCAAATTCCAGATTGATCCTTTGGGTGTAGTAATTGATGTAACCCATGATATCCGTCCAAGATTCCGGCTTTTGACTTGTAAAAACCGGGTTGTCTTCAAAAAGGGTACTAAGTAATGGCGCCAACAATGCAAGGTTCATCGTATTGAAAATCACGGCAAAAAGCGTGAAGATCACATACGGAATTGCGTATTTTTCAATAGGTTTGGCAAAGGCCAATAGCCTAAAATAAGTGTTCATAATTTCCTTTGTTCTCGTATCAAACCCAAATGAGGTTTTTATCCTGACTGATTTTATTGAAATAATTATTGATGTCCGGCATCGTTTTTTTACTGTTGTGCGAATGCATAAGCTGCTCAAGAAATTTTCTGGACAAATCAATCTGTTCCTTTTTCTTTCTGAAGCCAAAATAACTCTGGAGAATCCAAATCTGCCCAATCAGCAATTTTGGAATCACCTCCATAAGGAACAATTGAAATTTCCAGAACAAGAGGTCGGTATCCTCGGTATGGATGGCGTGGAGGACCATTCTGTTCCTGTAATAGACCATTTTGACTTGGTTTTTCTCACAGTATTTTTTGGTCGTATGGGAGCCCAAGTGATAGCAAGTGGAGACGTGATCATAGTAGGATTTCCATCCCAGTTTCCATGCCCTGATCCCCAAATCCGCATCTTCTGAATAATAGGGAGAGTAAATCTCATCAAAGCCTCCCAGTTCCCTGAATTTTTTGGCATCCACCAAGGCATTTGCACCAGACAGAAAAATGGTTGGCGTGGCTTTGGTTGAGGCCGCACTCAAATAAAACAAACGGTCGGTCTTGAGTTTGCAGCCATTCATCTGTGGAAACCTGGCTGCTACCTCTATTTTTTTTCCATCGGGAACCAGTATTTTTCCCATTACCCCAAATGTGTGGGGATTGGAAAAATACTTCCATAGTTTGGAGAAGTAATTTGGAGAAAGCCTAATGTCAGAATTCAAGAAAAAGAGCAATTCATACTGAGCGATTTCCATACCCCTGTTGCAGGAAAAGGAAAAACCCATATTGGATGGATTGTTGATGACCTTGATCTGGGGATAGTGGATTTTCAAGAAATCATTGGAGTCGTCTCGGCAACCATCATTGATCACAATAATCTCATAGTCAACACCTTCACAGGAAATTGCTTGAATCGTGTCTGGCAGATAGATTTCCAACAAATCCTTTCCGTTATAATTGGGGATAATAATAGAAACTGATTTTTTAAAAGTCATGAGGTAACGTGTTATAATTTCATGACGAATCAACCTTCAAAAATGAGACAATTAAAAGAAAATATTTTTTTATAGTTTTAATTCTGGGGCATTACTTGATTTTTTTTATAAAATCAATGTCCAAATAATATTGATAGTCAAGCCAATAGATTCGAAAACGCCATTATTTCCTTTTAATTGACCACTTGAAAACAGCCCCTGCATCTCAGGTTCACTTTTACAAAACGCGGGGCTTTTTAGCGAAATTGTTTAATTTGCCCCCATGGGAGAGAAAAAATGTCCCCATTGTGGGGAATGGTCAAAATGGACGACGGATATGCAGGATACCTGCGAGCATTGCGGCAAACCATTGGGCGGACGCGATTTGGAATACCAAAAAATCCGCGAAAAAGACAAAAAGGCAAACGATGAACAATGGATATTTCATATCAAAGAAGGAGACAGCGACTTGGTCAAAGGCCTTAAGAAAGCGGGTAACTTCTTTTACATGATCTACATGGGGATTCTCACTTTTTTGGCTTGGGTGATCGCCGCTTTACCCGGCTGATGTCAGTCATCAGAAATCCATATTTTATCGTGTGTTGCCTTCTTTTCTGGGCAAACCAATTTTTGGAAAGGATTCTCGGAATCTTTATTCCCTTCGTTCATGAATATCTGGATGACCTGCTTGCGATGCCTGTCGTGTTGGGCATCTCCCTGCAGGTTTTTCGCTGGATTTCTCCCCTGAAAGATGGGTTCATCTTCACCAAAACCCAGATATTGATCGGAGTAGCCTATTTTGCCTTTCTCTTTGAATTTTTGCTTCCGATGTTTTCTCCTGTTTATACCCGGGATTTTTGGGATGTGGTCTGCTATGGAGTCGGTGCGGTGTTTTTTCATCGTCAGATCAACACCTCTCCAAAAGATATTTGATAATCCGTCGCCCAATGTTCTTAAATTTGCGAAATCGCTTGTGCATTTTGTTTCCCTAAAAAAGCAATAAAAGTCTATCCCAAAGAATATGCAACTCAAAAACCTCTTTGTCTCCTACCGCGATCAGCTTCTCCTGATTTATCCGAAACTGGAAGCGGAAAGTCTGGTTTTTTGGCTTTTTGAGTCCTTTTTAAATAGGAAGCGAATGGATATATTGAATGATGTCCCTATCGAAGCCGTTCCGGCAGAAATGGAAATTGCTTTGGAAAAGTTGCTCCGGGGAATGCCGATCCAGTATATTTTGGGAAAAGCTCCTTTTTATGGGCGAGAATTTAAGGTCGGACCAGAGGTTTTGATTCCACGAAACGAAACAGAGGGGTTGGTCCACTTGATCATCAAGGAAAACCAGACACCAGGATTGAAGATTCTGGATGTGGGCACGGGTTCTGGATGCATCCCGATTACGCTGGCATTGGAGTTGAAAAATGCAACTGTATTCGGCCTGGATATCAGCGAAATTGCCTTGGAAATGGCAAAAGAGAATGCAAAATCATTGAAAGCCGACGTTTTGTTTTTCCACTGCAACATCCTTCAGGATGAAATCCCAATCCAAGGCCTGGATATCCTGGTCAGCAACCCTCCTTATGTAAGGGATTCCGAGCAAGCCCAAATGCATCAAAATGTGCTGCAATACGAACCGCACCTTGCCCTATTTGTAGCAGATGATAACCCGCTGATTTTTTATCGGAGCATTGCCGAGAAGGGCCGAATCGCACTAAAACCTGGAGGAAAGCTCTATTTTGAAATCAACGAAGCATTTGGACCAGAAACAAAAAAATTGCTTGAGGATTTAGGCTACTCAGAAATCCATATTTTGGAAGACCTCAATGGTAGGGACAGAATGGTTACAGGAATAAGGTAGCCCAAATCGCGTTTTACTTTTCCATCAGCCAACCATGAACTCCCCGATCCAAAAAATTCCTTTGGCTTGGAAACTCGAAAACCCTTCTTCCACCTCCACAAAAGTGGCGTGATTGATCTTGATGAATGCTGTCGTCTCTCCGGTTTTCATTTCCAAAAGCATATTTTCCGGGGCATGAAGCTGAAGGGATCCTTCAGGATACCATTTTCTGAACGTGCCGTTTTTGATTGGAAAGTAACGGATAGGTCCGTCAATGATGACAATGTCTAAATTCTCCAAAAGGGACTCCAATCCAAAAACATCTTTATGGTCAAATCCAACCACATTTACCGCCGAATGCTCGGTCTCTTTTAGGTATTGAATCCCTTCATTCAAAAAATCCCCATGTACTAATGTTCTGAATTTCATGGGATACTGCTCCTCAAGCAAGTGACTGTTTTTTGCTTGAAAATCCAAATCAGCCAAGACCACATCCAATTTGATTCCCCAAGAAATCACCGCCTCAACCGCGTCCTGTGCCACCAAAACGGTGGGCGACCATTCCAGCAAAGAGGCTATTTGCTCAAAATCCACCCCTTCTGTCTTTAGGATCAAAAGTGCGGGCTCCTGTTGTTCTTTTACAAAATGATGGGAGGACATGGTTATCGATTGGACAAATGTGGAATCTCTATTTTAAATTCTAAATTGGCAAAATCAATAAATGGATTTCCATATGGTTTTTTTCCATTTTAATAATCCCATTAGGCTTTCTTCCATAAATTACCGAAAAACCGCTGACAATTTTTATACGCCAGCTTTTCCAGTTGGTCCTGGCTGAGGTTTTCGGAGAGTTTTTCAAGTATGGAGGGGTATTTTCCTGCATTCGCCACATTGGGAAAATAGAAAGGCAAGCGGGATTTGTCAGGGAAATTTTTGGTATAGAAAAAATCCGCACCAAAACACATCTGCTCTTCTGCACCGATTTCAAAACCATGGAGAATATGCTCATAAATCCTTTCGGGGTTTTCATTGTCTAAAAATGCACGGAGGAAATTCCCTCCTATAATACCGCCTCTTTTGATAATTTCCTTGGCAAATTCATCGGTAAGGTTTCTTTTGTGGTTCCAGATTTCCCTGAAATTGGAATGGCTGGCAATGATCGGAACATCCAGATTTTCCTTCTCCAGATGATTCAAAATCCCTTCTGCCAATACATCCGAGGTGTGGGAAAAATCTATTGCTATTTTTTTGCCCGAAATGTAATCCAACAGTCTTTTTCCGTCATCCTTCAAGCCTACTTCGGTGTAGTTGCCTCCGCCGAATCGGTTTTCGGTATGATGTGTTAGACTGATATACGCCATTCTTCCCGTCATACCAATCAAATTATCGAGCTGGTGAAATGCTGCTTCAAGTGGAACTTGCTCATTGGCCAATCCGGCCGCATTTTCAATGGCGGTCACCAGTCCTATCTTCGATTGTTCAGTTATCGAGTGCAAAAAATCCGCATCGGCTTGGCAAAACCCATTGGGAAATTCCTGCAACAGCTGCCGGTACTTTTGGGCTTGAAGCATCGCAAAAGCCATGCTTCCAGAAGACACGTCGGTATATATCGCCAAAACCTGCATTTTGACATTTCCCTCTTGAAGAAAGGGAAGGGCACATGCGATATCGTCAACCTTGTCGGCTTTTGCGCCGGGCACGATGGCCAAGTAAGACAGCAAATCACAATGGGTGTCAATGATGGGAAGTTTCATATTGCCTTCAGTTGTTTGAGGGACCAAAGAAACTCAAAAAATGACAGTTTTTTTATACTTTTAGCATTGAAAAGAGTTATACCCCTAAGCGATAGCCCGAAGAAATCAAATCCTTTTCTTTCCGTTTTAAAAATCTCACAAAAAACCACAGGCCATGCCACTTTCAAAACCTATTAATTTCACGAAATGGATTGAAGAAAATCGCCATTTGCTGAAGCCTCCCATTGGCAATCAACAAATCTACAAGGACAACAAAGATTTTATCGTCATGGTAGTCGGAGGCCCAAATTCCCGAAAGGATTACCACTACAATGAAGGGGAGGAATTTTTCTATCAAATCGAGGGTGACATTGTCCTCAAGATCATCGAAGAGGGCAAACCAGTGGATTTTCCGATCAAGAAAGGGGAGATTTTTCTGCTTCCTCCAAGGACGCCCCACAGCCCTAGACGTCCTGCCAATACCATCGGCTTGGTGATCGAACGCTACCGCAATCCCGGAGAAAGAGACGGTTTTATCTGGCATTGTGAAAATTGCGGAAATAAACTGTATGAAGAATATCAGGAAATCACTGATATCGTCAATCAACTTCCCCCGATCATGGCCCGTTTTTGGGAAAACCCCGAAAATACGAAATGCAAGAAGTGCGGAACAGTGATGGAAAAATAAGGGTACTGGGGATAAGACTCGCACAAGGAATTCCCAAAAAATACCGAAAATCCTTTTTGAAAGCAGAGGATTTCAATAATTAAGACCAAATATAATTCTTGTAATCCCTTCAAAATTCGAACGGCAGATGAGTAAACCAATATGAAAGACATAAAATACGAGTATTCCGAATTCTTCGCCAGGCAACTGGACAATGAAGATCCTTTGAAGGATTTCCGGAATGAGTTTTATTTTCCAAAAATAGAAGGGAAAGAAGCGATTTATTTCTGCGGTAATTCCCTTGGACTCCAACCAAGATCCACCAAGGAATACATCCAAAGGGAATTGGACAACTGGGCAGAACTGGCTGTTGATGGACATTTCAAGGGCGAAGATGCCTGGTACCATGTAAGAAAAAAATCCAAGCCCGCCCTGTCCGAAATCGTAGGTGCACACGAACACGAAGTGGTGGCCATGAACAACCTAAGCTCCAATCTTCATTTCCTGATGGTTTCCTTTTATCGTCCATCAAAAACCCGTTTTAAGATCATCACCGAAGCCGGTGCTTTTCCTTCGGACATGTACATGTTGGAAACCCAAGTTAAATTCCATGGGCTGGATCCAGAAAAAACCATTATAGAAGTAGCTCCTAGACCCGGGGAACATACTCTGAGGACAGAGGATATACTTTTGGCGATCGAAGAACAGGGGGAGGAATTGGCTTTGGTCATGATGGCAGGCTTGCAATACTATACTGGTCAGGTTTTTGATATGGAATCCATCACCCGAGCGGGGCATTCCGTGGGGGCAAATGTAGGATTTGATTTGGCCCATGCGGCAGGAAATGTCCCGATGTCCCTTCATGACTGGGGGGTTGATTTTGCCACTTGGTGCAGTTACAAGTACATGAATTCAGGGCCTGGCAATGTCTCTGGTGTTTTCGTCCACGAGCGACATGCCCAAAATCCGGATCTTCCACGTTTTGCAGGTTGGTGGGGACATGATGAGGAAGAACGCTTCAAGATGGAAAAGGGCTTTAAACCCATGTATGGGGCGGATGGCTGGCAGGTAGCAAATTCAAATGTGTTGGCCTTGGCCGCTCATCAATCTTCCCTGGACATCTTTGAACGGGCTGGAATAAAAAATCTCCGCGAAAAAAGTGAACTATTGACAGGATATTTGGAGTTTTTAATCCAACAAATCTCTGGGGATAGTGGTGTAATAGAAATAATTACGCCAAAAAACCCACAGGAAAGGGGCTGTCAGTTATCTTTGTTGGTCCATAAAGGTGGAAAGGCTGTGTTTGATGAATTGTATCTCAATGGAATCATCGGAGATTGGAGGCACCCAAAAGTAATGAGGATCGCCCCAACACCACTTCACAACAGCTTTTTGGACGTATTTAGATTCGCCCAAATATTGGAAAAATCAATCCTGAAATTCGCTTGATTGAGGGAGTTATTGAAAAAGAAATAATGGAAAAAAATGAGATAAGCATTTTAGGCGCAGGGTTAATCGGCTCTCTTTTAAGTATTTACTTGAAGAAAAGAGGCTGTGATGTTTCCGTCTACGAAAAAAGAGCTGACAATAGAAAAGTTGGGTACAAGGAAGAAGGAAGGTCCATCAACATGGCCTTGAGTGACAGGGGCTGGAAAGCTTTGGAGAAAATCGGCATGACCGAAAAGGTCGCGGCTTTGACCATCCCTATGTATGGCCGAAGAATCCATGACGAACATGGCAACACTTCCTTTCTTCCCTATGGCAAAGACAAGCAAGCCATCTATTCCATTTCACGGGGAAAATTCAATCAGCTTTTGGTGGAGGAAGCCGAGAACAAAGGCGTGAAAATATTTTTTGACCATAAATGCGAATCCGTTGACTTAAGGACCAATGAAATTAGTTTTACAGTACCCGAAACTGGTACGGAAAAAATTCATTCAAAAGTAATCATCGGTTCTGATGGGGCTTATTCCTCCCTGAGAATGGCCATGCAAAAGCAGGTCAGGTTCAATTTCCGACAGGAATACATCTCCCATGGATACAAAGAACTGAGTATTCCCGCCACGGCAGAGGGAGAATTTGCCATGGACCCCAACGCGCTACATATTTGGCCGAGGGGGATGTTCATGCTGATCGCCTTGCCAAATCCTGACAAGTCATTTACGTGCACCCTGTTTTTGCCCTTTGAAGGCGCAAAGGTTTGTTTTGATAAAATCAATGATAAAAGGGATGTTGAAGGTATCTTCAAAAACTACTTTGATGACGCCTACCAATTGATGCCAAATCTGGGAGAGGAATTTTTTACCAACCCAACATCTGCCTTGATCAATGTGGAATGCTATCCCTGGGTCTTGAAACAAGCCATGCTGATAGGAGATGCCTCCCATGCAATGGTCCCTTTCTATGGTCAAGGCATGAACTGCGGATTTGAAGATTGTTTTATTTTGGACAGTTTGATTGAAAAGTTGGGAACAAACGCCTGGGAACTCGTTTTTGCAAAATTTCAGAAAATGAGAAAACCGGATACCGACGCCATTTCCAAATTGGCGATGGAGAATTTCGTGGAAATGAGGGATGCGACAGCGGATCCAAAGTTTCTCCTGAGAAAGAAAATTGAAGCCAAATTGCACAGCTTATTTCCCAATGAATGGATTCCGCTTTACACAATGGTGACTTTCTCGGATATGCCTTACTCTGAAGCGTACACGCAGGGGAAATTGCAAGAAGCGATTATGGACAAAGTGATGGCAAATCCCCTGATTACCCAAAATTGGGACAAATTGGATTACGAAGACATCGTCAATCAAATGGATGCTGCCAAGGCGGTATAAAATCAAAAAAGCCCTGACTCGAAATTTTGAGTTGGGACTTTTTTTGTGTTGTGGAGGCAATTGTATTGAAGATCAATTCATCGAAGTGATTTTCGCAGGATAAAAATTGAAATCATTCCATTTTTTCTGTTAGGGCTTTGTCCACTTAATGGTACAGCCTATCGCTTTTGTGGTTTTTAGAGCGACCTCATTTCCGGACAAAACCGCATCCATCGCATTTTCAAGATATTTTTCAGTCACCGAGGAGGCATCTTGGTGATTGTTGTCTATTGCACCAATGTATTTGACCACATAATCGTTGTCTTCTTTTTTCAACAGGTAAACATGGGGGGTTCTGCTTCCCCCATAGGATTTGATCACTTCTTGCTTTTTGTCATGGACATAGGCAAAAGGGAAGTTTTTGTCCTTTGCTCTCTTCTGCATATTTTCAAAACTATCTTTCGGGCTTACCTTATCATCATTTGGATTGATGGCAATCAAGGGATATCCCAGTGATTCATATTTTTGATGTAGCGCTATCATCCGGTCTTCATAGGCGACCACATAGGGACAGGTGTTGCAGGAGAAAATGACGATCGCCCCTTTTACATCTTTCAAGCCTGAAAGGGAAACCATTTTACCATCTACGTTTTTTAGCTCAAAATCAGAAGCCTTATCCCCCACCGAATACCCTTTTTCCTGGGCTTGGGTGGAAAAAGAAATCCCAATCCACAAGAAACAGCCCAACATTAATATCGTTTTATTTTTCATTATGCCCTTGTTTTATTTTTTTGATCAAATATTTCAATTGCTTTTCATTGAGCTCTCCTTCATGAAAAAATCTAGTGCCATCCGCGCTGATAAACAATGTTGCCGGAATGGCACCCGACCAATTCGAAGAAACCTTATCAATCCATTTGTTGTAATCCACATCGTCCAAAAGGAAAACCGGGGCCTTAATCCCTCTTTTCTGGATAAATTCTTGTACCCTTTGGGTTTTATTACCATCATCCAAAGAAATGAACATCAGCTCTACCTCTGGATCCTGCGCATTTACTTTCTCAAAATCGGGCATTTCCTTGACACAAGGCGCGCACCAAGTGGCCCAAAAATTAAACATGCGGATTTTCTCAGAGGGGGTTTTGGTAATGGATTCAAATTCATCGAAATCAATAACCTTGAAACCATCTGCTTTCCAAACACTGGCTGTACTGATCCATGCAGCAAACAAAATGAAGGCAAAGACAGAAATTTTTGGGATTGGTTTCATTTAGAATATGATTTTTATTTTGATTTTTGTGTTTTTTAAATAAACAACAAGACATTACAAATCCCAAAATTTAGGCAATGGAAATAATTTTCATCAGTAAAGTCCAAAGCGAAAAAAATTCAAAATTTTATTTTCTTAAACAGGAATTTTATCACCTGTAATGGTCTACGATTCTAGTAAAAAAGGGTTTGAAAGAAAATCAAAAACCTAAAAATCAGGCCCCTAATAAGGTTATTAAAAAGCAAGGGTTATTTATCCACATTTATCGAAAGTTATCCACACGCCCAAAAAAACAAGCCTTATCTATTTGATTATCAATAACTTAAGGCCGCTTACATTTAGCCAATTTTGTGGATAAACAACTGAAAATGAGAATCATACTGATTTATTGGTTTTCAGGATGGTGGATAAATCAATGAAAGAGCATAAAATTTCTTTTTCTCTATTCTTGGTTTTGTCTTATTAAACGTTTTCTATATGCATTGAAAATACGAGACTTAGAAATAAAGCCAAGGTACTTCCCGTCTTGCAGCACGGGAAGGTTCCACGCTCCGGATCTTTCGAACTTTTGCATCACTATTTGCATATTTTCATGGAGGAGTATGACTTCAGGAGGACTGTGCATCAATTGACTGATCTTGGTGGTTTCCTGTTTTTCGGGATCAAACATGATATCCCTGATATCGTCCAAGGTGATGATCCCATTGAGAACCCCATCTTCCCCGACTACCGGAAAAATATTTCGACGGGACAACTTGACCAAATCGCAAAGTTCTCCCAAACTTGCATTCGGTAAAATGGGGAACAAATCATTCTCGATCAATTTTCGGATATCGATGAGATCCAATACTTCCTCGTCCTTGGATTCGGGAAGAAACCTACCCTTGTCCATCAATTGCTTTTTGTAAAGGGAGTCCTTATCAAAGTAAGAAGTGGTAACGAAAGAAATCGCAGAGACCAACATCAGTGGCACAAAAAGCTCATATCCACCGGTAATTTCGGCTATCAAGAAGATGGCCGACAAGGGGGCATGCTGGACCCCACTCATCACCCCGCACATCGCCACCAGGGTGAAATGGGCCACTGGCAAAGGAATTGGAAACCCCAATAAATTGGAGGTATAGGCAAATAGGAAACCGGCAATGCCACCCACAAACAGAGAGGGGGCAAAAATACCCCCACTGCCCCCACTACCGATAGTAACAGCAGACGCGATTGGCTTAAGAAAAATAATCAAGACCAAGACAGTGATGATGAAATAAGGATTGGAATACTCTCCGAAAAAGGGACTGTTGGCCAAAATGCGCTGTGGTTCGCCTTCAATCAACGCATAAAGGGTCTCGTAACCTTCCCCATAAATGGAGGGAAAAAAGAAGACGATCAAGCCCAAAAAAGCCCCGCCATAAAGGAGTTTTAAGAAAGGCTCATCGAATTGTTCCATTAAACGCTCCACTTTAAATACGGCTCTGCTGAAATAAAGGGAAATAAACCCTGTCATGATCGCCAGTAAAAGATAATAGGGAGTATGGGCAGCCAAAAAATTATCCGAAAGATTGAATGTAAACATCACATCCTTACCCTGGAGCAGCATCGAAGTAAGGGATCCTGCCACCGAGGCTATCAATAAGGGGATAAAACTCGCTACACTTACCTCCATCAAGATTACCTCAATGGCAAAAATGACGGCGCCAATAGGCGCGCCAAAAATGGCAGAAATAGCCCCTGCGGCACCGCAACCTATCAGCAGGGTTCTTTTTTTGGCATTAAGATGCATCAGGTTTCCGAAGTTGGACCCTATCGCAGAACCTGTGACCAAAATGGGCGCTTCCAAACCAACAGAACCTCCGAAACCAACCGTAATGGCAGAAGTGATCACCCGACTGTACATTTTGACTTTCGGGATCAAGCTGCTCTTCTTTGAAATATTGTACAATAATTCTGGAATACCATGCCCCCCAACATCCTTCAAAACATAATTTCCGATCAAATAGGCTAGGGAGATCCCTATTAAAGGATAGATGATGTAGAAAAAATTGGCGTATTCCTGATTAAAGTCTTGGGTTAGAAAGGTTTGGATGGCATGTACGGTTGCTTTTAAAATCACAGCAGCAAAACCAGCAAGAATCCCCACCAAACCGCTCAGGATCAAGACAAAGTTTTTGGTGCTTATGTTTTTAAGCCGCCAAATCAAAAGACGCGTAATGATGTCTGTTTTAGGCAAAACCTATAAATCGATTAATTTTTATGATCAACAATTTCAATTCTTTTAATTCAAAACAACCTGCTTATTCCTTTTATTTTAAAGGTATCAATTCTTTGTCAAATGCGATCAAGGCATCCACGATCAATTGAACCGCTCCCAAATAAAATTCCGGGTGAATATTTTCAAAAGTATCTGTGGGTTGGTGGTAATCCTGGTGATCCTCAACACCAAAATAGATAAAAGGGATATTATTTTTGTGGAATAGCGCATGGTCGGAGGACATGGTCCAGTCCTCGAAACCGGTGTTGGGCTGATCATGGCCCAGCATCAGTTTGGGGGATTTTCCTTGGGAAACTTTTTCAAGAATTGGCTTCAACTTTGGATAATGATAGGTGCCGACGGCATACAATTCGTTCTTGTCATTTCTGCTGATCATATCCATGTTGATATTGAGTACGACTTGTTCGATGGGAAATGGAAAATCGTTCACCAAAGCACTGGCACCCTGAAGCCCCATTTCTTCGGCGTCCAAGGCGACAAACATCATGGAATGCATCGGCCTGTTTTTGGAAAAGTATTCAGATAGGGACAATAATGCTGCAACTCCAGAGGCATTGTCATCTGCACCGTTGAAAATGACCTCGTCTGTTTGACCAATATGATCGTAATGGGCCATGACCACGATGAGTTTGTCCGTTTCACTTCCCGGCATAAAACCAACGATATTGGCAGCATTTTCATAAAATTTTCCTTCCCTTTCATTTTTAAAGTTAAAAAATTGGGTGAAATCCGAAAATTGGGAATGGAGGCCTTGGCTCTTGAAACGTTCCTTGATATATTCCCGGGCAACGATATTTCCTTCCGAAAGCGTTTTTCTACCTCCCAATTGGTCCCCTGAAAGGTATTGGATGTCTTGAAGAACGGTCTTCCCATCGATACTCTGTGCCAACAAGGCCACAGGCATCAACCAAATGAGAAAGGAAAGAAATTTGATTGGGTTTTTCATATGGAAAGAATTAATCACTCGTTGTGTATATTCGTAAAATTAGTAAGGTTTCCCTAGTCCGATCCCAAAAATCATGAAATATATTTCAGCATTTATCATTGTATTGATTCTGTTCCACAAAGCTAATGGTCAAAACATGCTCCCTGAAAGTTTTTTTGACGGAAAATCGGTGGTATTGATTTCAAATTCACCTCAGGCTCAACCTTCTATGGACTGGAAAACACTTTCTGAGAAAATCCATTCGCCACTGGTGGCAGCAGGCGCTGACCCCATCGGGTATTATGAATTGGAAGACATCGCCTTGTCCGGCGAAGTGCAAGCTGGCTATGGTGATGCATTTTCCAAAAGAAAGGTGGCCACTATCATCCTCCTTACCCGAAAAGCAAACGGAGAATTGGTCTTGAATATTACCCCATTTACAAAGAACAAAAACATCGTTTCCAATTCCGGCGGATGGAACACCGCAGCAAATTCCCTTGAGGAACTTTCGACAACCTTGGAAAATGTTGGTAAATCCAATCCCAGCAAAAATTACTTGGTCTTGGAGGTCCCTGAATTCCCAAATTCCTCAGAAGGCCTGACTACTGCCAAAGGTTTTATTGCCAAAAACCCACTGAATTTGGAGGTCTTCAAGCTGGGTGTTCCGCTTACAGGCGCTGTGGGTGAAGAAGGTTTTTTGAGTACTTTCCGGTATGATTTGTTGGGCAAATCCCCAGAAACGGTTCTGGCGGAGCAAAATGCAGAGAAAGCGGAAATTGAAAGCATCTTAAAAAATCACTATTCCAACCAAGTGGAATACCTTACCGAATACAGAACAGATGCCGAATTGATTGCCAATAGGGTCCAATTCGTCCTGATGCGGTTAGAAGCCCGGGAAGGCGATTTGATGAAAAGTATGGGCTTGGAAGTGGAAAACATTGAAGAAAAAACCGGTATTGTGGTCAAATATTACATCCGCTTTTTGGTCAGAAATGAAAATTATATCGGTCCAAAATGGGATGCCCATCCCAATGCCCAAGTTGCTTTGCGTCAGTTTTTGGAAAACCTGAAAAAAAATTAGGGTTCCATATCGGAACCCTAATTAAGCATTGATTAAATTAACGGGTGATTAAACAACCTTTGCTTACTGTTTTATTTGTCAATGGAACCAGTGACTCTTTTCATAAAGGCATTCATTGCTTCCTTCTTGTCCATACCTCCCTTGATCATTTTATTGACCTCCAAAGAACCATATAGATTAGAGATCAATTCTCCCATCACTTCCAGTTCCTCATCCTTGAGAGATGCAATTTCTGTCATGTTTTCCAACAGGTCGATCGTCTCCTGTACCCAGTCTTCGTCATTGGATTCAATGAAACCCAAGACGTGTTTAATTATTGGCAATCTCATCGATCAGTGTTTTTAGGATTTCCTCTTTGTTGGTTTGTGTTTGGTTTACTAATTTACCTCCTTTGAATGATGCAAAAGTTGGCAGATTAGTCACCTGAGCCAGTTTTCTTGACTCTGGAAGTTTTTCTGCATCCACATACAAAAACTTGATGTTCTCATGATCTCCAGACAAACGCTTGAACTTTGGCTTCATGATGCGGCAATTTCCACACCAAGTGGCACCATATTGCACGACAACCAATTCGTTTTCATTTACAACTTCCTGTAAATTGTCAATTTCTAATTCCTGTAACATATGTGTGTTTTATGCTGATTTCTTGATGCAAAGGTAAAATCTATTCCTTATACTTTCTAATTGAAACTATCTATCTGCGATTGTCAAATCTAAGGGTAGAGCGGTTCATTCAAAAATGGGATCAGTGCCAAAATCACGGCTTGTTTATAATATTCCTTCCGATTGATCGCTCCATTGGTCAGTAAACCCACAGCACCATCCCCTTGTTTAGAATTTTCTTCTTGGAAAAAACGGTCATTGGCAGCACCAAGTTCCAGTCCTCCTCTGACCAAATCAGAAATGACTGAAGGCAAGAAAAAGACAGCTGTTTTGGCCTTTCCCATCCGGTCATCTCTATCCAGTACCACCACCCAGGCAAAGGCGGACATTTCCCCCTCTTTTTCTTCAATTCCACCTTCTATTCCAACCCAAAAATCCGCTTCCGGAAAGATTTTCTTGGCATTTTTCGCTCTATTATTGGCCCCTAAGTAAGTCTGCTCATCACCAAAGGGTTGATCTTCGATTTCGGAACTTGCATTGACTCCCTCCACAATAAACGCCGTGTCGAAAGCGGCATGGAAAGCCTTGTCTGCACAACTGATTTTTACTGGGTTTTTGCTTCCCACAATCACGAGTCGATGCCTGGTTTCTTCTTTGATGTTTTTTCTTTTGGGATAAATCATTTTAATCGGAAATTGTTTTAGTATGAAAAAACGGATTCAAATCAGGTCATATTGGTAAAAACCTGATTGACATCATCATCTTCCTCAATTCTTTCAATCATTTTATTGATTTCTTCCTCTTGCTCTGGCGTGAGTTCCATCGTGGTAGCCGGAAACCATTGGAAATCGGCATTGATCACCTCTATTTTCCTTTCCTCCAGGGCATGCTGCATGTTGCCAAAATTCTCAAAGGAAGTATAGGCAAAAATTTCCCCTTCGTTTTCGTCTATTTCTTCCAGTCCATAATCGATCAATTCCAACTCCAATTCCTCAATGTCCAAACCGTTTTGTGAAAATCGAAAAACAGCCTTTTTATCAAACATAAAACTTACCGAACCCGAAGTGCTCAGTGAGCCACCTGCCTTGGCAAAGTAACTTCTGATATTGGCAACGGTCCTGTTGGTATTGTCGGTAGAGGTTTCTATGATGACGGCGATCCCAAATGGACCATAGCCTTCATATACGATTTCTTCATAGTCCTTTTCGTCCTTGTTGGAGGCTCTTTTGATTGCCGCCTCAATCCTGTCCTTCGGCATCGATGCACCCTTGGCATTTTGCACAATGGTCCTCAACCTTGAATTATTGGAAATATCGGGCCCTCCGGCTTTCACCGCCATCACGATTTCTTTTCCAAGACGGGTAAACACCTTAGACATTTTATTCCACCGCTTGAATTTTCGTTCTTTCCTGAACTCGAATGCTCTTCCCATGTTCGCTTTAATTTATTACTGACAAAATTAATAAATCTTTTTTATTGCCATAGGCAATATAGGTCCCAAGGATAATTAAATCGCTTTACCTAAATAAAATTTGGCCTTTTTTTATTAAATCAAAGGTTTTTACGTACAGTAATGGAATATCAAAAACTACTCTCATGGATTTTTATTTGGACGCACCCCTCCCAAACCTCCCAAAAACAAGCCAAAAGAAAATAATCATTATCGGAGCAGGTTTTGCCGGTTTGAAGCTCGCAAGAAAACTCAACGGGACTGCCTACCAAGTGATTTTATTGGACAAGAACAATTATCATCAGTTCCAACCGCTTTTTTATCAAGTCGCTACTTCTGGCCTTGAGCCCAGCGCCATCTCATTTCCCCTGAGAAAAATTTTTCATCAATCCAAAAACGTCCATTTTCGAATGGCGGAAGCCAAAAAAATCGACCAAAACATCAATCGTCTTTATACAGATGTAGGCTACCTTGATTATGATTATTTGGTTTTGGCTTTGGGGGCGGAAACCAACTATTTTGGATCCAAAAACATTGAAGCTTTTAGCACGCCGATGAAATCGGTATCGGAAGCACTTTTTATCCGAAACAAAATCATTTCCAACTACGAAACTGCCATCAACATCGCCGAAGAAGAAAAGCGGAAACCGATCATGAATGTCGTCATCGTGGGAGGCGGACCGACAGGAGTGGAGTTGGCAGGAGCTATGGCGGAATTGAGGAACAATGTCCTGCCAAAAGATTACCCGGAATTGAGTTTTAAAAACATGAGGGTGGTCTTGATCGAGGCCGGAGGAAGTTTACTTTCCAGCATGTCCACCGCAGCCAAAAACAAATCCCTGGAATATCTCCAAAACCTGGGCGTAGATGTCTTATTGAATACGCAAGTCGAAGACTATGATGGCCTGACCGTAAAACTTAAAGGTGGTGAATCCATCCAAACAAAAACATTGCTATGGGCGGCAGGAATAAAACCCGCAAGCATCAAGGGGATTGGGAATGAACAAAAATTGGCAAACGGAAGGCTATTGGTGAATACTTTCAATGTCCTTAAAGGCTCCAAGGATGTTTTTGCCCTGGGAGATCTTTGTCTCATGGAAATCGATGATCCCAGAGGATACCCCCAGGTCGCACAAGTCGCCTTGCAACAAGCGGATAATTTGGCTGGGAATTTAAAAGGGGTTTTAAAATCCCAAGAATGGAAGCCCTTCCGGTACAGAGATCTTGGATCCATGGCTACGATAGGAAGGAAACTGGCTGTGGTGGATCTTCCCTTTATCCAATTTCAAGGAATAATGGCTTGGCTTACCTGGTTGTTTATCCACCTAATGGCCATCCTTGGGGTCAAAAACAAGCTCTTTATTTTTTTCGATTGGGCTTGGAATTATCTTTCCTTCGACCCCAGTCTCAGGCTATTGATCAGGCCAAAAGTCGTAAAACAAAAAGAAAACAAGGCATAAATATCCTTGGGTCATTGAATCGGACCGGCGCGATTGATGATTCCTGCGAGGTATCCGTTGGGGATTCCATTTGCCCTGCCACCCTTCAGAATCGTTTCCAGGTATCCCTTTTTGGGAAATATGTTTTCTTTGCAGTCGCTGGAAATGAAGGTGTAGGCTTTCATTTCGCCTTTTTGTGAAAAAACCTCCACTTGGACAAAATCATATCCCGGTTCTGACAAAAGGAAAAAGTCAAAATCCTCTTGGTTGATTTCAAAAATCAACCCGTAAACAGACTCGTTTTCACTTTTTACCAGATTGGCTCGAGCAGAACCATCCGGATTTTCAAAATTAAATCTAAAACCATAGGAGGGAAGCACGCCAAGCCCAAGGAGGACAGGCTCTTTTTTCAACCTTCCTTTTAATGTGCTTACATCGAGGTTGCTGGCATAGCCGAAATAATGAAATTTTTTCATAGGGTAAAATTAGGTTTCAGAATTTAACCCATTTTATGCATTGTCAATTCAATTCCGGACTGAAATTGCTTAATAATCAGTTGGTTGTTGCTGTTTTTGACTTCACCAGATTGGACTATTCAATAGTATTCAAATAGTCTGATTATCGTGTAGTTACAGCCCTATTAGGAAGCCCAATGCATCATTCGGGTTTAATGCTCAATAATACCTCCTTTTGACCAAAAATAACAATTAAGGTTTGTTAACATTTTATTCGGTGACCTGGATTAAACCCTAAAGCTTGACCTAAGTCTAAATACCAAATTCCAAAACATTTGGAAACAATACCCAATTCATTCCCGGGAAAGGAAGCATTGCAAAAAAATTTCCAAGTATTTTACCTGTATTTAAACTTAAACTAAGAAAATCATGAAAAGGACACTATTAATTGCCGCAATATTCTCTTTGACCATATTTGCCGTATCTGCGCAGCGAGGTCATCAAAAAACGATGCAGAGCCCAGAGGAAAGAGCAGAAAAAATGACCTCCAAAATGACAGAACAACTTGAACTGAGCGAGGATCAGAAAAAACAGATCTACCAGATCAACTTGGAGAATGCCACAAAAAGGCAAGCTGAAATGGAAGCGCGAAAAGAAGAAATGCAGGCAAAAAGAGCCGCAATGATGGAGAAAAACAAGGACCAGCAAGCACAGATTGAAGCGGTTTTGACTCCGGAGCAAAAAACAAAGTGGATGGAACTAAAGGATGAGAACCGAGAAAAAAGAAATACGATCCGTGATGCCCGCCAAAACCCAGACCGTGAAAAATTCCAACAACGCCGCAAAAGACCCTCAAGGGACAAATAAATTTCACATGATACAAGGTTGGTTAATAAAAATGACACCTGAAATGGGTGCCAAAACAAAGGAGAAGGTCATTGACCTTCTCTTTTTTGTTAAAAAATCCCTCCAAATGGAGGGATTTTTACATCGTTAAACTAAACTTACTATCTCGCTTTACTCTATTATTCAAGGTTTATTAGCGTTAACATAAATCCATTTTATTAAACTCATCCACCACCTGAAAATGACTTTCGTCCTTTTTAGGCAACATGGAGCTTCCCTGAAGAAACTCATCTACCAACACTGCGGCTTCACGACCCTCCGAAATTGCCCAAACCACTAAGGATTGACCTCTTCTCATGTCACCAGCCAAAAACACATGTCTATTGGAACTTTGGTAATTTTTGGATTTGGGAAGTGTATTTTCCATGATTTCCACCCCGAAAGACTCCAACAAACCATTTTTTGCTGGGCCGGTATATCCGATAGCTATCAATGCCAAATCACAGGGGACTGTTCTTTCGGTATCTGGAATCTCCACAAATTGCATTCTCCCATTTTGTTCCTTCCATTCTAGATCGACCAGTACCAAGCCGGAAACCTCTCCTTTTTCATTCCCGATAAATTCCTTGGTCAGGACAGAAAATACGCGGTCGACACCCTCTTCATGAGAACTTGAAGTTCTAATCGTCATGGGCCATTCCGGCCAAGGATTCAGGATTGTCCTTTGGGTCGGAGGTTTTGGCAATAGCTCCAATTGGGTCACTGATGCAGCCTCATGCCGATTGGATGTACCAATACAATCACTTCCGGTATCCCCTCCACCAATCACAATTACATGCTTACCTGTGGCTGATATTGGGTTTTCTTTGATTTCCCCACTCGTCACCCGGTTTTGTTCCCCCAAAAATTCCATTGCAAAATGGACCCCCTTGAGATCATGCCCTTTGATTTTCAATTCCCTTGGATGTGCGGCTCCTGTGGCCAACACCACTGCATCAAAATTCCTAAGGATGTTCTCCGCTTTGATGTTGAATCCCACCTCGGTTTCTGTGGAGAAGATCACGCCTTCTTTTTCCATGATGTCTACCCTTCGGTCGATCACCCATTTCTCCAGTTTGAAATCCGGGATTCCATACCGAAGCAATCCCCCTACGCTTTTATCTTTTTCGAATACAGTGACCTCATGGCCGGCAAGGTTTAATTGATCTGCTGCAGCAAGTCCCGCAGGGCCAGAACCGATAATGGCTACTTTTTTCCCTGTGGATTCAGTGGGTTTTCTCGGCTGAACAAATCCAAGTTCATAGGCCTTCTCTGCAATGTTTTTCTCAATCAACTCAATGGCAACCGGGTCTTTATTGATCCCCAATACGCAGGAAGCCTCACAGGGGGCTGGACAAATCCTTCCCGTAAATTCAGGGAAATTGTTTGTGCTCCGCAATATCTGAAACGCTTCTTCCCATTCATTTTGATACACTGCCTCGTTGAACTCCGGAATCACATTGCCCAAGGGGCATCCCTGGTGGCAAAATGGAACACCGCAATCCATGCATCTAGCAGCCTGATGGTTGAGTTTATCTCCGTCAAACGGTTTGTATATTTCTTTGTAATCGTTAAGTCTATCTTCCGGTGTGCGCGTCTCCGGCAACTCCCTTTTAAATAAAATAAATCCTTCTTTCGCTCCCATCTTACACCAATGTTTTTGTTTGTTCCAATGCTCTCTTTCTCAAAACCTCCTTGTAATCTCTTGGTATTACCTTGATGAATTTTTCTCTGAATCCATCCCAATTGTCCAGAAATTTGCACGCAAGTTGGCTGTTCGTAAGTTTCACATGATTCTTTAAATACTTTTTGATGGTCACAAAATCATCCTCATTAAGTGGATCCATGTCCACCATTTCGGTGTTGATGAGGTGCAGGTAATCCTTAAGGACATAGGCAAGTCCTCCACTCATCCCTGCAGCAAAGTTCCTTCCGATTTCACCGAGGTTGATCACAAGTCCGCCTGTCATGTATTCACATCCATGATCTCCGATTCCTTCCACCACAGTTTCTACACCTGAGTTCCTGACAGCAAACCTTTCGCCGCCTTTTCCATTGATATAGGCTTCTCCTGAAGTCGCGCCATAAAAGGCAACATTTCCAATAATGATGTTTTCTTCTGCTGGGAAATTGGCATTCCGACTTGGGTATACAATCAGTTTACCACCGGAAAGCCCTTTACCAAAATAATCGTTGGCTTCCCCTTCAAGTTCAAACGTGACTCCCTTAGTGAGGAATCCTCCAAAAGTTTGTCCTGCGGAACCTTGGAATTTGAATTGAACAGTATCTTCCGGTAATCCTGGACTTCCATAGATTTTGGATATTTCATAGGAGAGCATCGCTCCCACTGTCCTGTCAGTGTTTTTGATCTGGAAACTGCCCGAAACGGGGTTCGCCTGCTCCAAAGCTGGAAGGGAAGCTTTGATCAGTTTTCTGTCCAGCACTTTTTTGAGTTCAAACTCCTGATCGATTTGCTTGAATATCCCGACATGGTCAGGGACTTCCACTTTGTGGAAAATCGGACTGACGTCCAGTTTATCCCATTTCCAATGGTTCAAGTGACCGGTTGATTTGAGTACATCGCTTTGTCCCACCATTTCATTGATGGTTCTGAAGCCCAGAGAGGCCATTATTTCCCTAAGGTCCTGTGCCAAGAAGGTGAAGAAATTCACCACATGGTCTGGATCTCCGGTAAATAACTTCCTGAGTTCTGGATTTTGGGTGGCAATGCCGACAGGGCAAGTATTCAAATGACACTTCCGCATCATGATACAACCTTCCACGACCAATGCACCAGTGGAAATACCCCACTCTTCGGCACCCAACAATGTTGCAATGGCAATGTCTCTTCCTGTTCTCAACTGTCCATCGGTCTGGAGCACGACACGGCTCCTTAAATTATTTTTGACCAAAGTTTGGTGTGCTTCGGAAATCCCGAGTTCCCAGGGAAGTCCCGCATGTCGGATGGAACTCAAAGGAGAGGCTCCCGTTCCCCCATCAGCTCCCGAAATCAGGATGACATCCGCCTGTGCTTTGGCAACACCAGCCGCCACAGTACCGACGCCCGCCTGGGAAACCAATTTTACATTGATCCGGGCTTTTCTGTTGGCATTTTTAAGATCATAAATCAGTTGGGCAAGATCCTCGATAGAGTAAATGTCGTGATGGGGAGGTGGAGAAATCAATCCTACTCCCGGAGTGGAATGTCTTACCCTTCCGATCCAATCATCCACTTTGTGGCCGGGCAGCTGCCCACCTTCACCTGGTTTGGCACCTTGTGCCATCTTGATCTGCAATTCTGCGGCATTGGCGAGATAGTTGGAGGTTACCCCAAACCTTCCCGATGCCACTTGCTTGATCGCGGATCTTTCCCAATCTCCGTTTTCTTTTACTTGGTATCGGATTTCATCCTCACCTCCTTCACCACTGTTGCTTTTGGCACCAATGCGGTTCATGGCAACGGCCAAGGTAGAGTGTGCCTCGTGAGAAATCGAGCCAAAGGACATCGCTCCGGTTGCAAACCTTTTCAGTATTTTTTCAACGGGTTCAACCTCTTCTATTGGCACCGAAATCCTTTTTTTGAATTCAAACAAACCCCTTAGAGTAATGGCGTCTTTGGTTTGGATATTGATTTTTTCCGCAAATTTCTTGTATAGGGAATAATCGTTAAGCCTCGTTGATTTCTGAAGCAGGTGAATGGTCTCCGGATTGAACAAATGCTTTTCCCCTCTTCTTTTCCACTGATAGACACCTCCCGCTTCCAAAACGGGTGTTTCGGTTTCATACGCAGTATGGTGGCGGATCAGGACTTCTTCTGCCAATTCGTCAAATGAAATACCACTGATTCGACTGACTGTTCCTTTGAAACACCTGTCAATGACCTCTGGACCAAGACCGATGGCCTCAAAAATCTGAGCGGCCTGATAGGATTGCAGGGTGCTGATTCCCATTTTGGAAAGCACTTTCAACAATCCTTTTCCAATGGCCGATTGGTAATTGGCAAAAAGTTGTTTTTGTGGAATTACCTTGGATAGACTTCCTTTTTCATTGAGTGAAAGAAGCGACTCCAAGGCCAAATAAGGATTGATGGCTGAGGCACCATATCCGATTACAGTGGCAAAGTGATGCGTTTCCCGGATATCTCCTGCTTCCACGACCAAGCCTGCCCGTGTTCTTAGTTTCTTGTTCACCAAGTGGTGATGCACCGCGCCGATTGCCAATAAGGATGGAATTGGCGCTTTGTCTTCAGTGCTGTTTCTGTCGGAAATAATGATGATATTTTTACCCCCATAAATCGCTCCCTCAGCCTCTCTGCTGAGTTTGTTCAGCGCTTCGAGCATTCTTCCTGGTTTGTGATCTGTCTCGAAATGCGCATAAAGAGTGATGGCGCGGTAGCCCTGCTCTTCAAGGTGTTTGATTTTCTCCAAATCCTCATTCAGCAGCACCGGCTGGGAAATATGGATCTGACGGGTATGTCTCGGACTTTCATCCAAAATGTTGTGGCTTTCTCCTATTCTGGTGAATAGCGACATGACCAATTTTTCCCTGATCGGATCGATAGGGGGATTGCTCACTTGTGCAAAAAGCTGCTTGAAATAATTGGATATGTGTTGACTCTGCTTTGAGAGTACCGCAAGTGGCGTATCTGCACCCATGGAACCCAATGGTTCATAAGCCGTGTCACCCATAGGCGCAAGCACAACTTTCAAATCCTCAGAGGTGTAACCAAATATCGTTTGTCTCTTTTTGATTTCCTCAGTCGTATAGGGTTGGTCGAGCTCTTTTGGATTGGGCATGACCCTAAGCTTCAATCTTTCTTCCCGCACCCAGTTGTCATAGGGCTTGTTGTCACAGACGCTTGCCTTGACTTCATCGTCAAAAGAAATTTTTCCTTTTTCCAGATCCACCCAAAGCATTTTTCCTGGGCTTATCCTTCCTTTTTCCTTAATCGTAGATTCTCTCACAGGCAGAGACCCCGCTTCCGAGGACAAAATCAACCTGTCATCCGAGGTGATCAAATACCTTAGCGGACGAAGACCATTTCGGTCCAAAGTGGCGCCAAGTGATTTCCCGTCGGTAAACAACAAGGCGGCAGGCCCATCCCAAGGCTCCATCAATGCAGCATGGAATTTATAAAATGCCTTTCGGTCCTTGTCCATCATCTGATTGTCTTGCCATGCTTCAGGAACAAGCATCATCATGACGTGTGGCAATGATCTCCCACTAAGCGTCAGCAGTTCAACCAACGCATCAAGATTCGCTGAATCGGAGTAATGTTGATTGGTCACAGGCATTAGTTTGGACAATTCATCATCCGAAAAATGTACTGATTTCATCAGTGTCATCTTGGACTTCATCTTGTTCAAATTTCCCCTGATGGTATTGATTTCACCATTGTGTGAAAGGTAGCGGAAGGGTTGTGCCAACCTCCAATTTGGGAAAGTATTGGTGGAAAATCTGGAGTGGACGATTGCCAATCCTGAAGTGATCTTATTGTTTTGAAGGTCTTTATAAAAAGGCAAAACCTGATCGGTTCTCAACTGGCCTTTATAGATAAGTGTAAATGCACTGAAGCTGGCAAAATAGAATGCATTGTTCACCCCAGAAATCGTCTCATTGATGATTCTAGAGGAATAATTGCGAAGCACATAGAGCTTTCTTTCCAAGTCGATCCCTTGCAGCCCCTCTTGATGGGACACAAAGACCTGCTCAATGTTTGGCATGACTTCCAAAGCCCCAGAACCAGGGACGGTTTCATCGACTGGAACCTCTCTATAGCCGATCAATTTGAATCCCAAATCCTTGATGATCTGATTCAGTTGTTCTTTGGACTTCTTATAAAGCTGCTTGTTTCTGGGAAAAAAGGTCATCCCGACGCCATAATTTCCAGCCTCGGGTATATTGAATCCTGCCCTGGAGGAGACTTCCTTTAAAAATGAGTGTGGGATTTGGATAAGGATGCCAGCACCGTCCCCAGTCTTGGGGTCGCTTCCTCTTCCGCCTCTGTGCTCCATATTGCTCAGCATGAAAAGAGCATCACTGATTGTTTCATGGGTTTTATTCCCCTTCACATTCACTACCGCTCCAATACCGCAGGAATCATGTTCGAATTCTGATCGATATAAGCCTTCATTCATTATATAATAGTTTAATAGGTTTTTAAGATTGAGTTGCAAAATTTACAAAAAAATTTCTTTTTATTAAAATTCAAGCAACAAACAAGGCATTAAAATATAGAGTTCACACCTAATTAAACCATTAATTGTAATTGGCATTAATTTATATTGCGCTCCTTTTTTAATGAATTATTCAATTGGAATACATTTTTATTAAAAACAGGTCTCTATTTAAACCATATTTTCCACAAATTCCGTAATTGATTGAAAAATAGGTTTTTCTGAATTTTATTGAAAAAATTTTCAGATTTTTCTCCTGCATTTTTAAAACAGGGGTGTTTCTTCAAAGACAACAAAAAATATTATAAAATATTATGCTTTAAATATAAAAAAAACATTCTTTTTATTTTGCCGCTAAATTCTGATTCAATCTTCGTTATGGCCCACATTATCCTCGCTATCAGAAAGAAGATGGACTTTGATCTTTTTGATTTTACGGGTATCCATGGAAAGTATGGTAAATTCAAAATTCTCAAAAACAATCTTCGACCCATTCTTGGGAAAACTGGAATTGATTTCAAGTAAAAGCCCACCCAATGATTCACTTTCCCCTTTCACCTCGTCGAAGATCTGGGTGTCCAAATCAAGCTTTTTGCAAAAATCGTTGAGCGATATTTTTCCTTCGAAAACAAAAGTTTGAGGGTCCAATTCTTTGAAATAAAAATCCTCTACATCGTCAAATTCATCGTTGATCTCACCGATGATTTCCTCAATCAAGTCCTCAAAAGTAACCAATCCTGATGTGCCGCCGTATTCATCAACCACAATCGCCATATGGACCCTTCTTTGCTGAAAGTCCTTCAACAAGGAATCCACTTTCTTGTTTTCCGGCACAAAAAAACCTTTCCTGACAAATTTCTGCCATTCAAAATCCTCCTGGTTGTCAATGTGGGCCAAAAGATCCTTGATATAAAGAATTCCTTCTATGCTGTCGATCGTTTCGCGGTATACCGGGATTCTGGAATATCCACTTTTATTGATTTTATCCATCAACTCATGAAAATCTGTCCCGATTTCCACTGCTGTGATTTCCATTCTGGAATGCATCACCTGCTTCACAGACAAAGTCCCAAAATTCACAATTCCCCTTAAAATATCTTTTTCTTCGTCCGTCGTGTCTTCGGCGGTAATCTCCAAAGCCTGATGCAATTCCCCAACTGACATTGAATATCCTTTTCGTTCAATTCTCCTTTCGATAATATTGCTGATGGACATCAAGAAAAAAGAAAGTGGCTTCAGTATCGTTGAAAAAAACGACAAAGGCTTGGCCATCATCAATGAAAACTCAATTTTGGCCTTGGTTGCGTACACCTTTGGAACGATTTCACCAAAGAATACGATGGCGAATGTAACGCCTACAGTTTGAACTAAAATGATCACAATGCCAGATGCACCTGTACCAAACAATGTCCAGGTGACAAAGGTGGTCAGCGTAACTATGCCTACGTTGATAAGGTTGTTTAAGATCAAGACCGTACTCAACAACTGCTGAGGGGATCCAACCAATTCTATCACTTTGTTTGCCCTGTCATCAGATTGATTATCCAGCCCCCCAAGATCATTTGCGTCAAGGGAAAAAAAAGCAACTTCTGATCCGGATATCAAGCCAGAAAGAATTAAAAGAATAATAAAAATCAATCCATTTAACAAAAGATAGCCAGCTGAAATGGGGGCCATTTCAGCCAGCAAAAGTATACTCGGATAGGGGTCGTCCATCAAAATTTTAAATGATCACCGCAAAATTAACCAATTCCTGATGAAAATTTCAAAAAACATATCAGAATGGCAAATCGTCATCCGTGGATGCACTTTCCATCACCGGTGGATTGGGACTGTTCATCGCTGGTTTGTTTGCATAATTTCCAGATGGCTGTTGTTCGGAAGCAGTGCTGCCACCCTCAGGTCTTCCACCCAGCATGGTAAAGCTTAAGACCCTAATCCTGACTTTTTTACGATTATTCCCCTGCTCATCCTGCCAAGTATCCGTTTTGATTTTTCCCTCCACATAGAGTTGCATGCCTTTTTTAAGGTATTGTTCTGCGATTCTAGCTTGACCGTCCCATAATTCCAAATCATGCCATTCGGTATTGTCAACCCTATTGCCACTTTTGTCTTTGTAGGATTCTGTCGTGGCCAAACTGATATTGGCGACAACTTTGTCACCTTCCAAGTGCTTTACTTCAGGATCTGCACCTAGGTTACCTATTAAAATTACTTTATTTACTCCTGCCATATTTTTGAATTTATTGTGTGTAAAAAAATTTGAACATGAATTTAGGCATTATTTTTCACCGTTCAAAAACTTAAGGATCAGCCTAGGTTTACCAAGGTTCTCCAACTCCGAGTCATTGACAAGGAGGTAGCCTTGTTTTTCTGCCCAGATCAATAGATTAGCCCGATGTATTCTTTCTATCTCCAGGGAAATAAATTTTGCGAAAATTCTTTGATGGGTAAGCAAGTGCTTGAATATTTTTCCTGAATTGAGATTGACAGTTGGATCCAAGGAATTGAGTTCAGGGTCCAAGAGGAGAAGCTGCAGATTCTCCAAATCCAGGTCATTGCTTTCAATCAGCGGGAAATCATGCAATCCTTGCCAAATATCGCCGGCTGTTCTTTGTCGAATCACGGTTTCGTTTCCGCTCGTGATGTGCAGATAAGTAAAGAATCTTTCCTTGACCTTGATTTTTTTGGCTTTGAAGGGGAGCTGATCGACCATTTCTTTGTTAAAAGCAAAACATCCTTCCATTAAAGGGCAATCCAGACAGTTTGGGTTTTTGGGTTTGCATTGAAGGGAACCAAACTCCATGATGGATTGATTGAATTCTCCTGGGGCAGATATTGGAATGATTTGATTTGCCAAGATTTCAAATTCCCTTTTCCCCGCGGGGCTTGCGATATCTGTTTCTATTCCAAAATACCGACTCAAGACCCTGAACACATTTCCATCCACAACCGCTGCGGCTTCGCCAAAAGCAAAGGAAGAGATGGCGGCAGCAGTATAGGAACCCACACCTTTTAACTTCAACAATTCTTTGTAGGAACCAGGAAATTCCCCACCATGAATTTCAACGATGTCTTTTGCGCACTGATGCAGGTTACGTGCCCTGCTATAATAACCCAAGCCTTGCCAAAGCCGCATCACCTCCTCATCTGGCGCTTGTGCCAAATCCTGCACTTTGGGATAGTTTTGAAGAAATTTCTCGAAATATGGGAGTCCTTGGGCTACGCGTGTTTGTTGCAGAATCACTTCGGACAACCAAATGATATAGGGGTCATTGGTGTTTCTCCAAGGCAAATCTCTTTTGTTTGGGCCATACCAATCCAACAATCTATGGGCAAAATGCTTATATTTCAAAATAGGGAATTTTATCAGGTTACTTTTTCATCAAACAAATGAAGCTAATTTTGAACAATTTGTTTTTATATTGAAATGCTTAGTGTAAATTTGCAATCCCAAAAACAGTTGGTTAATAGGTCGTTAAGCTTATTCGATAACAAATTAAATATAATCTACAGTGACTAAAGCAGAAGTAATCACCAAGATCTCGGACAAAACAGGAATCCAGAAAGACGATGTAACTCAGACAATTGAGGCATTCTTCAAGGTAGTAAAAGATTCCATGGCAGACGGGGAGAACATTTATGTAAGAGGTTTTGGCAGCTTCATTAACAAGAAGAGGGCTAGAAAAATCGCAAGAAATATCTCCAAAAATACAGCTATCGTAATCGATGAGCATTATGTACCGGCCTTTAAGCCTTCAAAAGTGTTTATTGAGAAAATCAAAAACAGCAAGAAAATAAAGGAATTATCTCCTCAGGAATAGTCCTGAGGACTATTTTTTCTCTATGAAAAAAACCCAAATCTTAGTTCTCGCCTTGGCAATAATTGCTATCGGCGTTTTATTTCTCCTTCCGAGGGTAATTATCGACAATGACGAGGGCAATTCAGAAATATCCAGTAATGAAGCAAACCCTGTGGCAGAAACCGAAGCATTGCACAATGCGCCAATTTCTGCTTCTGAAAGGGAAACGATCACCTCACTTGTGACAAAACTGGATAGAGAAGAAAATAAAGAAAAATTCGTTACCTTCGCAGACTCTATCGCTTTATTGTACAACCAAATCGGTAAATTTGACAGCGCAGCATTTTATTATGAAAGGGCTGCAGAAAAAATTGACAATGCCGAGAGATGGGAAAAAGCGGGAAATGCGTATTACGAGGCATTTGGTTTTGCTTTGAATGACCAAAAACTCGTTTTTCTTGCTGAAAAAACAAGGAATTACCTCAATAAGGTTTTGGAAAAAGATCCAAAACGATTGGATTTAAAAACAAAGGTTGCCATGACTTATGTTTCCTCTTCCAACCCAATGCAAGGCATCACCATGCTGAGGGAAATATTGGAAGAAGATCCACAAAACGAACAAGCGATTTTCAATATGGGCCTGCTATCAATGCAATCCGGCCAATACAAAAGAGCTGCTGAACGTTTTGAGGAATTGGTAAAATTGTATCCGGAAAACATTCAGGGTCAGTTTTACTTGGGAGTGAGTTATTTCGAATCAAAACAAAATAATAAAGCAAAAAAGCAGTTCCAGATAGTCAAAAGCACGAGTACTGACCCTATGGTGCTGTCAAGTGTAGAAAGTTACTTGGAAAGGTTATAAATAATTGTTCAACTTTAAATATACATCATCATGCCTTGCGGTAAAAAAAGAAAAAGACATAAAATCGCTACGCACAAGCGTAAGAAAAGATTAAGAAAAAACAGACATAAGAATAAGAAGAAGTAGTACACTTCTTCTTATTTGAGTTTTTACATTAAACGTTCATTTACATTATAAACAGAGACACGATTTGAGCACAGAATTAGTAATCGATTCTGCTCAAGGCGGTAGTCGCATAGCCCTTTTGAAGGACAAAAACTTGGTAGAGCTCCACTCCGGTGGGGAAGACAACCAGTTTAAAGTCGGTGATATTTATCTGGGTACGGTTCGTAAAATTGTCAATGGGCTCAATGCAGCCTTCATAGACGTTGGTTATGAAAAGGACGCTTTCCTGCATTATCAGGATTTGGGTCCGCAGATCAACAGCTTGAACAAATACACGAAGCAGATACTCACTCAAAATGCCACCAACTACAACTTAAAAGGGTTTGGTTTGGAGCCTGAAATAGAAAAGCTTGGGAAAATTTCCAATGTCCTTTCTAAAAACAGCCAAATATTGGTTCAGGTTGTAAAAGAGCCGATCTCAACGAAAGGCCCACGACTATCGTGTGAGCTCTCCATTGCCGGTCGCTATTTGGTAATGGTCCCATTTTCGGATTCTGTCAACGTATCGAAAAAAATACGAAGTGCAGAAGAGAGAAGAAGACTGGTCCGACTCATCACTTCCATCAAACCCGCCAACTTTGGCGTCATCATCAGAACCGTTGCCGAAGGCCAATCCGTTATAGAATTGGACAAAGACCTCAGGAATCTGGTGACCACTTGGGAAGAAGGAATGAAAAAATTGGCCAAAGCCAAAGGCCGCGACAAGGTAATCGGAGAAATGAGCATGGCATCCTCCATCATTAGAGACCTGCTCAACGAATCATTCGATGCAATCACAGTAGAGGATGAGTTGATTTTCGATCAGATTCGGACTTATATAAGGACGATTGCCCCTGAAAAAGAAAAAATTGTCAAGCTTTACAATGGTAAAGCAAAGCTCTTTGAAAGTTTTGGAATAGAAAAGCAGATCAAAAGCTTGTTTGGTCAGACGATAAGTCTTCCACAAGGCGGTTATGTTATCATTGAACATACCGAAGCCCTTCACGTCGTCGACGTGAACAGCGGAAATAAATCCAATCAAGAAAGTGACCAGGAAACAACGGCATTAAAAACCAACCTGGCAGCTGTAAAAGAAATTGCCCGACAACTACGCCTCCGAGACATGGGAGGCATCATCGTCATTGACTTCATAGACATGAAAAAAGCCGACAACAAGAAGGCTATTTATGAAGCGATGAAAGACGAAATGAAATCTGACAGGTCAAAAAACACTGTTTTGCCGCTTACCAAATTTGGTCTCTTGCAGATCACCAGGCAGCGGGTAAGACCTGAAGTAAACATTGTCACCAAAGAAACCTGCCCAGCCTGTAATGGCACCGGTAAGATTCAGGCTTCCATATTGGTCGCCGACAAATTGGAAACAGACCTCGAGCATATCGCTACTATCCAAAATGTTTCAAGCATACACATCGGGCTTCACCCATACCTGTATGCATATTTTACCAACGGGATTATTTCCCAACGTGTAAAATGGTTTTTCAAATATTTTAAGTGGGTAAAACTGATCAGAGATTCCTCACTACCCGTGACGGAGTACAGATTCCTGGACGACTCAGGAGAAGAAATAGAACTAACAGTAAAAAGCGAGATCGAATAGATCCAGCATTTTCAGAATCAAAAAGGGCACGAAGGGATAAACCTTTCGTGCCCTTTTTGATTATATGGGAAGATGATTTACTTTATACCATAACTCAACCGCATCGTGATCGAGGCGGTTTTTTCCTTTGAAGAAGTATTGAAGGTGCCTCCCCAGGAGTAGTCCTCTGTAGAATTTTGGCCTGTAATCTGGAAAATCCCCATATTGGCGGAATTCAATTTACCCAATTTCGACCCTGAATTTTCGGCGATTTTTTCGGCCCTGAGCCTTGCATCTTCGGTGGCTTTCGAGATCATTTCAATCTTGAGGCTTTCGAGTTGGGTATAATAATATCGAGGAGGCTGGGAATAGAATTTAACCCCCTGCATCAACAGTTCCGTAATTTCACGCGAGATTTTCTCGACTTTTTCTATTTCTTTGGATTCGATCTGAATGGATTGGTTGAGTTCATAACCCAAAAAAGTCTGTCCCATAAAATTGCCGGTACTGCTGTAATTCTGCTGGTATCTGGGATTGGTGCTGACGGCGGAGAAAATGATCTTCTCTATTGGGATTCCCTTGGCGACCAAATAGTCGGTTACTGCTTTTTTGTCCTTCTCCAAATCCGCATAGGCCAACTTGATATCGTAATTTTCTCTACTGAAATTCCCCTCCCAAACCACCAAATCGGATGAAAAATTCTTTTCTCCTAAGCCGGTCACATCGACGGCTCCAGCCTTTTTGTTGCGGTTCACAATGGAATTTGCCAAAACAATGGAGGAGATTATTATGGCGATTGCAAAAATAACCGCGGTAAGATGATTTTTCATAGATAATGAATTTTAGGTAAACCAATTTAAAACAATTCCTGATCAATAATCATTTTGGATATAAAAAAGGATGCCTATATCAAGGTCACTCACATCACCTTTTGTCTATAGGATTGAGTAGTCGGATTTTCCAGATCGATCAAATAGCCATTCACAACAGCATATTTCAACTTTCCGTCCTTGGCCAGAAAGAAATTGGGACTTCCCCCCATTTCTATTCCAGTTGGAATTTCTGTCTTGTTCTTCAACAGCAAAATCGGGAAAGCGTGACTTTGTCTATCCAAGGATTCTATCACTTTAACTCCCAAAAACCCCTTTTTCAGCAATTCAATGGATTTTTCCATCGTGATTTCCTCCGGATTCTTGAAGCTTGTTTCATATATTTTGCCCTGTACCACTTCCATTCCTGCGGCATCGAATTCCTCGAAACCATAAAAAACGGATAAGTCGCCCAAATCATCAATGGTTCCATTCACGAAAAAACTATCGTTTGCATCGGCCTCTCTTCTTCTGATACCCAAGTCAACCCCATAATTGGTCTCATTTTTTACCAAGGCCACATTTTTCAGAATCAAGTCCATCAACTTTAAATCATTGTCAGGAATCTTGTAATAATCCTCCAAAACATATTGACCATGGGAGCCATTGGCGATCTCAGAAAGTGCATTGAGGATAATAATAAAGTTGAGCTTACGGATATACTGCTTTTCGGGATCATCTTTATAGCCTCCAGATTCAATCAAAATGGTACTTGTTCCCCATTTCTGGAAATTGTCGCCAAAAGCCCTTGGTTCAAAAGCATCGTCATATTTCCCGACTTGGCCAGGGACGATTTGCTGAAGGACACGGTTCATTCCCACGATGACCTGCATGGCATTCTTTCGGACATCATTCACTTCTGTTGCATAATTATATGCGGGAGCCAAGACGGAAATGGTAGCAGGCTTTTCTGTTTGAGAAACATTATAATAGACCTGCTGGTCATGAAGGTTGAATCCAAATGCTGGTGAAAAATTGTCTCTGGCATTTTTGAGGACAATGGCCTCCGGCGAAGTTTGCTTGATGGCATCACGGTTAAGATCAATGTCGAAAGCATTTCTTCTGGTCCAGTTGTCCATTCCATCGGGATTGACCATGGGGATAAACCTCAGGGTGAGTTTGGATTTCAGGGTATTCCTGAGGTCTTCAAAATCATCATCTTTGGCTTCCAAAAAATTGAAAAGATCAAAAAGTGCCATGGTGGCCGTACTTTCATTGCCATGCATCTGTGACCAAAGCATGACCTTGGTAGGACCATCACCGATGGTCATTTGGAAGATTTTCTTCCCTTCTACAGATTCCCCTATTTCTTCCACAACAAAATGTCCGCCCAATCTCCCTTTCACCAAGGGTATGGCTTGGGCATGCTTGAATCTTCTTTCTGTGATGGACTTTTCTTGGTACTGTTCATGGGCCGCCTCCAGAAGACTGATGTCCAATGCAAGAAATTCCTTTTTTTCGTTTTGACAGGAAAAAAGAAAAAACAGGAACAACAAGGCAGAAAAACTGGTGGATTTGAAACTGAATGAAGGAATCATGCGGGTCTTTGATTTCATGGAATAATCCGTGTAAGTTATGGACTTAAGCAAAAAAATACACTTACTTTTGGCCAAAATATAAATTCATTTTTATGCAGCTCTCCTACATTGTCAAAGATCTTGTTCTAAAGCACACTTTTACGATTGCCCATCAAAGCCGGGACATTCAGGACACGGTGATAGTCCGCTTGGATGATGGAGAAATGTATGGTTATGGAGAAACCACCACCAATCCCTTCTATGGAATGACGGCGGAGAACATCACCCATTGTTTGGAAGAGGCTAAAGATCGGGTAGAAAATGGCCATTGGAATTCACCAGAGGAGCTTTGGGAAAACACCAAAGAAATCTTTAAGACCAACCCATTTGCACAATGTGCCTTGGATATGGCGGCTTGGGATCTTTTTACCAAAAGACAGGGGAAAAAGCTTTACGAATATCTGAGACTCGATCCAAAAAACACCCCCACCACCAATTTTACGATCGGCATAGATTCCATCGAAAAAATGGTCTCCAAAATGAAGGAGGTGGATTGGCCCATTTATAAAATCAAGCTGGGAACGGACCATGACATGGAAATCATCCGTGAGCTTAGAAAATATACGGATTCCATCTTCCGTATTGATGCCAATTGTGCCTGGACAGCGGAACAATCCATCAGGAATTCGGAAGAACTGGCAAGACTCAAGGTCGAATTTATGGAGCAGCCTCTCCCCAAAGATGATCTGGAGGGGATGAAAGAGGTCTTCAAATTCAGCAAATTGCCCGTAATTGCAGACGAAAGCTGTATCATCGAATCAGATGTCAGAAAATGCTTTGGTCACTTCCACGGCATCAATGTAAAGTTGGTGAAAGCTGGAGGAATCACACCTGGACTGCGGATGCTGCAAGAAGCCAAATCTTTGGGTATGAAAACCATGGTGGGCTGCATGACCGAGTCCTCAATTGGGATCACTGCCATCGCCCACATTGCCCCATTATTGGATTATGTAGATATGGACGGAGCCATGTTGCTGGCGCATGACATTGCCACAGGAGTCAGGATAACGCCGGATTCAATCACTTTTCCTGAGGGGAATGGGATAGGGGCGGAATTGATCGGCTGATCATTATCGGTAAAGAATTCTTTAAACCCAACCAAAGTGGAGTAAGAATTTTCATCAAAAAGCCTCTCCAATAAAAAGATAAATTCCGGATCCTTCCTGCGTATAGGCAAGATCGAAACGGGTATAAATGTCCTTTTTGGGAAACAAAAGAAACCTCAAACCGGCACCCGCTGACCAGACCACTTTGTGAATCGATGCTTTTTGGAAATCGGGAAACACTGTCCCCAATCCTCCGAAAACCGCTGCTCCTATCCGCTTTGAAAAACCCAAAGGGAGCGGAAGGAATCGGTTTTCTACTTGGAAAGCAAGTAGATTTTTGTCCCGATACCGGCCCATATAATATCCGCGCATCATGTTGTCACCACCCATCAAGGCCAGTTGATTGAAAGGAACATCCCCTGTAGTGAACTGGCCAAGAAGCTGGGCTGCCAGCACATTGTTTTTTCCGATCGGCCTATAAATCCTTGTGTCTGATAGAACCGAAGTAAAACCAAAATCGCCAAGTGCTTGGGTATATCTCAAAATGGCCAATTCTGAAAACAGTCCTTTTCTCACATTGAGCACATTGTGCCTGTTGTCATAAACGAGCCCAGCTCCCAAACCCAAATTTGTAGAACCTTCGCTTCCTGTTGGCAAATCAATTGTCGGGTTTTCGGGTGAGGCCTTAAAATCCACACCGCCTAGTCGCTGAAAGTCAGCCTGAAGTCCAAAAAAAAGGTTTTTTCTTACCTGCCGAAGTACTCTTTCTCTGATCATTATCTGATTGGCTTCTACAAGTGCCAAATATCCCGCAGGGGAATCCATGCCAATTCCGTGGTATTTCAGCGGAAAACTCTGAAGGCGCAACCTTCCCAGAAAAAACCATTTGTTTTTATCCGTGTACAATGCGTGATCCAACCAAAGTCCGTATTGATTCTGAAGGGTAAAAAATGTAAAGGCATTGACCTCACTTAGTCTGTTGGTGGTGTCTTTTTTTGGATAATAAACATAGAGAGAAGAAAATCCGATTTCCCAACTTGTTTCGGGAGAATAGGCAACCGTTGGATACATCAAAAATTGGGGTTCCCTGATGTCAGAAGTGTCATTGATGATCCCGTTGACATATTTTTTGAAAATGTTTTGGCCAAACGTAGGTGAGTAGAAAGGCAAACAAAGAATGAGTATTAACAAAAAAACGATTTTTCTGTACATGATTCAAAAACGGGGTGGATATTCCAAATAAATATTCTGGAATAGTTAGCAATGTTCTTCCAATCCAAACTTAACCTCGAATATTTCAAATAGGTTTCAAATTGTTTTTTGAAAGCTGTAGAGAAAAAAAACACTGTTAATAAAATCAAACATTTTCTTTTCCTCTCTGAATGAATGGATGGAAAGAACCAATTGCTCTAATAATTTTTTGCTACTTGAATCTCACGATTTTTCCATGCGCTTTTGAAGTCATTGGATGGGGAATGGATGCGGTGATTTCATTGTAAAGAAGCTCCACCAATTTCTTTTTCAAAAAACTTCTTGTCAGAATAATACTTACCTCGCGTATCGGTTCTTCCTTGTCGAATCTTCTTAGCCGGAGTTTTTCCTCCTCGGTCAAATCAAAGGTGGCCAATTCTGGAAGAAGGGTGATTCCCTGGTATTTATTCACCATGTTTTTTAGCCCTTCCAAAGAGCCGCTTTCATAATGAAAATTCATCCTATGGAATTTGGTTTTGTTGCATAGGTTGAGCACCTGATCCCTGAAACAATGACCTTGCTGAAGCACCCACATATCTGCATTCTCAAGATCCTTGATATCCAAGCGATCCTTTTTCAAAAGAGGATGGTCTTTTGATAAATAGGCATAAAATTTTTCATAGAACATGGGCTTTTCCAAAAACCCCGGTTCTTCCAAAGGAGTAACAATAATCCCAAGATCGATTTCATCGTTTTTAAGTCTCTTTAGAATCTCCTCGGTAATCAAGTCCTCAACCTGAAGCTGAACATTGGGATATTTTTCGAGAAAAACCCGAATGAAACGGTGCAGCAGATAGGGGGCAAGCGTGGGAATGATGCCAATCTTGATCACTCCGGAAACATCCCCTTTGAGCTGGCTAACCAATTCAAAAATACCCTTGCTGTGAGAAGTCACTTTCTTGGCTTGTTCGATGATAGTCGCTCCAATTTCTGTTGGAATCACGGGCATCTTGGAGCGGTCAAAAAGAATGACACCGAGCTCTTGTTCCAATTTGTTTACTTGCGCACTGAGGGTGGGTTGGGTAACAAAACAGGATTCCGCTGCATGGCCAAAATGGCGATGTTTGTCCACTGCAATGATGTATTCAAGTTGTTGGATTGTCATTGTTATTCCTTAAACATCTCATAATTCCATTCAAAAAATCCGCTTAACTGTGTGGCCACAAATATAAAAATCTTTTTGTCTTTATTTAGATTTGATTTAAATAATGATTATTTTTGCCCCATTAATCTACCAAAATATGCTCAAAACTCTTTTAAAAACCAGTCTCGTTGCAGCCCTTGCGGTTTCATTGTTTTCCTGTAGCAGCACCCCCGAAGAAGGTGTCGTAAATGTCTATACCCACAGACACTACGAAGCAGATCAACTGATCTTTGACAAATTCACCGAAAAAACTGGGATCAAAGTCAATGTCGTAAGTGCCAGTGCAGATGAACTGATCCAAAAGCTGGAGTTGGAAGGTGCCAATTCACCTGCGGATGTTTTGATCACTGTGGATGCAGGAAGACTTCACCGCGCTGAAACAAAAGGATTGCTACAAACTATTTCCTCGGAGATTTTGGACACAAATATTCCAAGCAAGTTCAGAAATCCAGAGGGATACTGGTTTGGTTTGACTTATAGAGCAAGGATTCTAGCCTACAGCAAAGAGCGGGTAAAAGCAGAAGAACTCAGCACGTACGAGGCTTTGACAGCGCCAGAGTGGAAAGGAAGAATATTGACCAGATCTTCCGAGAATATTTATAACCAATCCCTATTGGCATCGATCATTGCGGCCAATGGAAGTGCAGGTGCGGAAAAATGGGCCGCTGATCTTCTTGCCAACATGAGCAGATCTCCAAAAGGCAGTGATAGAGATCAGGTAAAAGCTGTCGCCTCCGGTGAAGGGGATGTGGCGATCGTCAATACCTATTATATCGGTATCATGCTCAATGATGCCAATGAGGAAGAAAGAAAAGCCGCAGAAAAAGTTGGCATATTTTTCCCCAATCAAGGAGACCGAGGAACCCATATCAACATTTCAGGTGCGGGCGTCACCAAATATGCTCCCAACAAGGAGAATGCAATAAAATTATTGGAATTTCTATCTGAGCCAGAATCCCAAGAAATTTTGGCCAATATCAACTTTGAATATCCCGTGAACCCTTCTGTAGAGGTTTCCGATTTATTGAAAAAATGGGGGAACTTTAAAACGGACGACCTCAATCTTTCCAAACTCGGTGAAAATAACAATGAGGCAGTTATCATTTTTGATAAAGTCGGTTGGAAATAAGTTAAACCCGAAAGATGCATTAGGCTTTCTTAGGATATTGAAACCGAAAGAAAATCAGACAATTGGGAGACTATTTCCTGACACCGACATGGTGAAGTCAATAAAAGCCAATAACTGACTAATTATCAAATAAATACAGTATTGAATGGCATTCGTAATGCATAAAATGGGTTAAAATCCTTGGAAATAAGAAAACGACATTATTATTGGTGGAACAAATGGACAGGCTACTCTATTCTAATTGTATTGGTGGTAGCTACCCCTTTGTTCACCATTTTATTCAAACTATTTGATCGTCCTGGAGATAGCTGGTCACATATCTTCAATAACCTACTTTTTGACTATTTCCAGAACACAATTCTCCTACTCCTTGGAGTGGCTTTTTTTACCTTTTTGCTCGGTGTCAGCACTGCCTGGTTGGTTTCCAATTATGAGTTTCCCGGCAGAAAATACTTCGAATGGTTGCTTATTTTACCCTTGGGATTTCCAGGGTACATCATGGCCTACACCTATGTAGGTTTGCTGGATTATTCGGGCCCATTTCACAGTTTTCTCCGCAACACGATGGACATTCAGGTAAAGGGCAGCCTGATTGACATCATGAACCTTCCCGGGGCAATATTTATTTTATCCATTACATTGTTCCCCTATGTATTTTTGATTTCGAGAGCCTCATTTGCCCAACAATCCAAAACCCTTCAGGAAGCCTCCTTTCTTTTGGGTTCAAACAGAACCAAAACCTTTTTCAAGGTCGCACTTCCTATGGCCCGCCCGGCAATAGTGGCGGGGATCGCATTGGCTTCCATGGAAGTCCTGAACGATTATGGTACGGTGAAATATTTTGGCGTGAATACTTTTACCACGGGGATATTCAGGGCTTGGTTTTCAATGGGAGATTCCTCCACAGCCATTTATTTGGCGGCTATCCTGATGGTCTTTGTATTTGCCATACTCTATCTCGAATCCCTTCACAGAGGGAATAGACAATATTCTGCAGTGAATGGGATCAACAAACCCACAGCTAGAATTCATTTGTCCATGGTCAAAAAGGTCCTTTTTACCGGAATCTGCTTCCTTATTTTTATAGTCAGCTTTTTGACCCCATTTTTGCAACTCTTGTATTGGGTAAGCATGACGTATGAGAAAGTCATCGATTCTGAATTTTTCCTGCTGATCTTCCGAAGTTTTGGCCTGGCCGCAGTCAGCGGTATTATCATCGTACTCTTTGCTGTAGTATTGCTCTATACTTTGCGTTTGAGCCCCTTCAAGTGGATTAAAAGCATTACCAAAGTGTCCACCTTGGGTTATGCGGTACCCGGAGCGGTGATTGCCGTTGGCGTTTTGATTCCATTTTTGGCATTTGACAAGTGGATTTATGATTCTTTTCTTTCTTCCAAAACCGCGGGGTTGTTTCTATCTGGGACTTTATTTGCCTTGGTCTTTGCCTACGTGGTGAGGTTTATGGCCGTAGGATATAACCCAGTAGATGCTGGATTCCAGAAAATCGGGATACACATCAATGAGGCCAGCAGGCTTCTTGGCACGAGAAGCACACGAACGCTCTGGAAAATAGACCTGCCTTTGATCAAGACCAGTTTGATTTCCGGCATATTACTGGTTTTTGTAGACGTTTTAAAGGAATTACCTTTAACTTTGATTTTAAGACCATTCAATTATCAGACATTGGCCACCAAGGCATTTGACATGGCGACCAATGAAATGATCGCTGAATCGGCGAATGCTGCATTGATCATCATCCTGACAGGAATCATACCCATCATTTTCCTCAACAGGCTCATTAAGAAAAGAGAATTTTAAGGATACAAGCCAAAACCTGATGACGATTTTATCACTCCATCACATCTTCAAAAAATACAGCCAAGCTCCCGAATATGCCATCAATGATGTTTCTTTTGATGTCAAAGAAGGGGAAATTTTGGCTTTGGTGGGGGAAAGCGGCTCAGGAAAAACCACTTTATTGAGGCTGATTGCAGGCTTGGAACATCCAGAAAGCGGTTCGATTTCACTTTCCGGACAGGTCATCGTAGAGGGTCGGGAATCGGTCCCGGCACATGAAAGGCAAGTGGGGATGGTTTTCCAGGATTATGCACTTTTTCCACACCTGACCATTTTGGAAAATGTGAAATTTGGCCTGCAAAAATTCAAGGGCGATAAAGAAAAAAAGGTTCGAGAAACACTCCTCTTGGTAGGACTTAAGGAAGATTTCAACAAATACCCCCATCAGCTTTCCGGAGGCCAGCAACAGCGCGTAGCCTTGGCGAGAGCGATGGCTCCGAATCCCAAAATCATTTTGATGGATGAACCCTTTAGCAATCTTGATGCAATGCTCAAGGATCAGGTCAGGGAAGAAATCCGACAAATCATCAAGAAAACAGGTGTGACTGCCATTTTAGTCACACATGATACTCGTGATGCGCTTTCGACTGCCGATAGGATTGCGATCTTGCACAAAGGCTATCTGCAGCAGATCGATATCCCCAAAATGCTTTATGAAAAACCCGTGAATCCTTATGTTGCCAACTTCTTTGGAAAGAGAAACGAAATCTTGGCGACGCCTACATCTGAAGGATTTTACACACCCTTTGGTTTTATAAAAGACAAAAAAGCGGGAGATTATAAAGGCAAAGTAAAGTTACTTTTCAGGCCGGAGCACGCTGAAGTGGTTCAGAATGACGATCAGCAACTGATTGGAACCATATTTAAGGTTTCTTATTTTGGAGACCACCAAATCGTGAAAATTGCAGATGAAGAGGGAAAACGGATCAGCATCAGGACCAATCCCGGAAGAACCTTTGAGGGAATAGAAAAGGCGTTTTTTTATCTCTGGAAATACGATGTGGAAGAGGCATTTTAGAATTCCCAAAAACCAAAAATTTCAGCCAAATTCCTGGAGAACAAAGTCTGCACCTTCGAGAGAACCAATATAAGATGTGGCGATCCATTTTCACCCTAAATCACCACTATCAGGTAGCATAGGGCTACAACATCAATTGTTGATGTTCTATGGAAAGCCTGAATAATGTCTACGAGGAATCATAGAAGGGAAAAGAATCCAAAACTCCCTGACCCAGATTTTAAGTGGATTGGCTTGAACCCGAAACATACATTCGGAAACCTAATGGGCTTGAATCTGCAAGGAAACCAGGCTATTTGGAAAATAAGGCATTGTACCGACAAGCTGAGATTAAAAAAAGGAATCATTGACTGATTGTTAAGCAATTTCAGCTGGAATGAAGCTATTGATGCATTATACCGTTTGAAATATTGAGTTAAACCCGAAATATGCATTAGGCTTTCTAAGGATATTGAAACCGAAAGAAAATCAAACCATTGGGAGACCAATTCCTGAAACCGATATGGTGAAGTCAATTAAAGTCAACAACGGACTAATTATCAGATAAATACAGTATTGAATGGCATTCGCAATGCATAAAACGGGTTAAAATTCGGAGCCTAGGCAGAAGAGATCATTCATTCAATAATATTCCGGTAAGCCAAAGAATTGTTTCGAATATAACCCTGCACTCTAAAACTCAAATATACAACCGATTTCATTGCTTGATCGAGCTTGTATGGTGGTTGATCAATAGCAGTATCCTATTTTTTTGGAATAAAAGCCAATCCCCTCATCGAATGGATTGCCTTGCTCAAGATCAGGGTTTCAAAAAAATTGAATAGTATTATCCTAGTCCAGCTTTGGAAGGATAAATTTTTGTTGATCTCACTGAATGCCAATTAGAAATCGGCATTTTTAAAACACAAGACCGCATTGAATGTGGAAATTTCACTTGGCTTTTCAAACATCTGATTTACCTTTGCACTTGGTCAAGAATAGTCTATTCCAAATACAATCGGTTTCATTCAATCCTTTTGAATGAAACTAAAAGAAGAAAGTTTTTGAAACCAACACATTTTACTGAATTGGTTAGTGGAGAAATTCTTTTTATCCAGACCAATGAAACTACGAGATTTTAGACATAAAATGGAAAAAGATATCACAATATATGATATAGCTAAAGATTTGGGAGTTTCTCCAACCACAGTCAGCAGGGCTTTAAACAACCATCCGGCAGTAAAAGACAAAACGAAGAAAAAAATTTTTCAGGCTGCAGCCGATATGGGTTATCAATCCAATGTATTTGCGGCAAATTTAAGAAGTAAAAGAACGAATAACATTGGGGTGATTGTACCAAGTTTGAACAGTAATTTTCAGTCCTCCGTCCTGGCCGGCATGGAAAAAGTCGCCAATAAAGCAGGTTTCAACTTAGTCATTAGTCAATCCCTTGAATCAAGCGATAAAGAGATTGCCAATACCAGATCCATGTTCAACAGTAGGGTGGATGGATTGCTGGTTTCCTTGGCAAGTGACGCGGAGCATTTGGAACATTTTGCGCCATTTCACAAAAGGGGTATTCCTGTGATATTTTATGACAGAATAGCCAATAGCGATGACAGTACAGGAGTTACAATAGACAATATTCAAGCTGCTCAGGTAGCCACAAACCACCTAATTGAACAAGGCTGTACGCGTATTGTCCACGTCTTGGGAAGTGTCAAAGTGAGTGTGTATGCGGATAGATTGAAGGGATACAAGTATGCACTGATGGAAAAAAACATTCCTTTTGACCAAGATCGAATTATCATACTGTCTGAAATCAATGAAGAGGCGGGCGAAAAAATTGTAAACCAAATCTTAGAAATGAACCCGATTCCTGATGGGCTCTTTGTCTCCAATGATGCCTGTGCGGCAAGCTGCATCAATCATCTAAAACAAAGGGGAATAAGAATACCAGAAGATATCGCCATTGTAGGTTTTAACAATGAGGTGATTTCCAGACTTGTGGAACCTAAAATCACAACCATCAACTACCCGGGATTTGAAATGGGGGAGGTTGCCATGAAAAGTCTGATCAATTACCTGGATGAACCAGAAAGGACTACGCTACAAAACACAAATAAAATCACTTTACGCTCGGAATTGATTATCCGGGAATCTTCTTTGAAAAAAAAGGATGGCTTTTTTAATTAGTAAAATCGGATCGCTTTTCAAAAAAAAGATCCCTAAACCCGGTATTTTTGGAATTGTAAATGAAAAATCTCGCTACAAATAAGAACGTAGTTTTGACGCCTGGTTATGAGGGTTAAGGACTTAATTTTTATATTTATTTCCTGAATCCAGAGTAAAACCGCCCAATTGGAAAAATCAAACTACAAAATTGTTTTGAACCAGTTTTATTCATTCTCAATTCCATCCTATAATTACCTAATAATCATCCAGTTGTTTGCTTGAATTCCCCAGTTCGGTATTACACCTTATTTATGAATTGGTTTGATATTCTTGCCATTTCAAGACCTATTGGGAAACCAAATTCAGGTTTCGAGTTGAATAAAAAATGGGTGGAAGATTATCTCCCACCCAGTAACAAACCAGTTTTGATTTTTAAATATTAAATTCTCACGAATCAATACCCTGGATTTTGATAAATGGTTCTATCACCCTCCATGGCATCAATCTGACTCTGTGGAATTGGTCTTAGGTAATGGTGCGCTTTGATATTTCTCGTGATGGTTTGCGGCGTGTGGTCTCCATAATTCCTACCTCCAATTTGATAGGTCTTTGCCAATTCTTCCCACTTTTGCGTACGGATCAAGTCATACCAACGATAGCCTTCGGCATAAAATTCCCTTGAACGTTCGGCAAGAATGTAGTTGATGTCGATCACCATTGGAGTGGCAGCAATCATTTCTGCGCTGTTGTCAATGATTTTTTCTTGGTTCCCATTGTTATCCCAACGCCATACACCTGCTCTTGCACGAAGCACATTGACCAAATCACGTGCGCTTTTGCCTCCAACGGCTCCTTTTACAGCAGCTTCAGCCGCGATCAGGTACAGTTCAGAGAACTTGGCAATGTTGAATGGTCTGGTACTTCCCGCATTTGGCTGACCCAAGCCGTCACCACTGTCTGTGCGATAAGGCCCCAATTTCCAAAGACCTGGATAGACGATTCTGCTTATTCCTTTTGGAGAAACCACAAAATCGGATCTTCCCGGCAATATCCCTGCACCAATATTTCCACCCAAACTCGCTGGAGTAGGATACACAATCGCTTGATCAGGCTCCTCATTCAAAAATGTTAGAATCGCGTCACCTGGCTGCACTTGGATCAAATTCGCATTATAAATGGGGCTACTGATGGCTGGTGCTTTGTCAGTATTGGCACGGTATACCGTAGTAAAGGTACCGTCATAGCGAGAATCATTGCTCTTATCCGCAAAGGTATTGGTAATCACACCTATTGTCGGACACATACGCGTCCATGGTCGACCTGTCGCTTGAGCAGCTTCCCGCCTTACAGACTCGATATTATTGGCCCATTGGGTGGCCGATGCACTACTTCTGATCACGGTATAATTCCAAGTCATCATCCAACCCGCGAAGTTATCAGGTGCGCCTCCACCTCCAAAAGTGAGACTTCCACCATTGTAAAACTCACTGGTTTCAGTATGATCTGCATACAATAACATTTCCTTGTTGCGGTCATTTTGCGCCAAATTGACATCATAAAATGTCTCTTGAAGGCCAAAAGGTCCCGGATTGTCTATTGCTTCGTTCGCAATATCATAGGCCCGCTGGAAATACCATTGTGCATTATTTCCATCCGGATCTACTCTGGAAGTTTCTGGATACGTAGGAATGTTGTTTGGATTTTCCAACCACCAAGCATAAGTAAGGTAGGCCTTTGCCAAATAAAGACGGGCCAAGGTTTTGGTCGCGGTACCTGTAAGCCTACTTACCTCGGGCAGTTCATTTACAGCTCTGACCAAGTCTGGGAAGATTCCCCTCGTGTATACTTCAGGCACAGTATTCCTTACGGAGGTCCTGGTTGGGACAACATTAAATTCCAATTCCCCAGCGCCTAAATCAAGCGGCACACCGCCGAAAGTCTGAACCAACAAGAAGTAATCAAAAGCCCTAAAGAACCTGGCTTCTGCCACGAGGGCATCGGATACACCCGCATTTTGAGCGAACTTTATGATACCGCTTGCGGTGTTTATATTCGAATATGCGGCTCCCCATAAAGCATCTGCACGGCTGTTGTTCGGATCAATATCTCCTTGGCCACTGATATCCATCACCAAGAAATTTTGGTCCGCACTCTGGGCATATGTTACTTCATCAGTCCCGGTTAGGGTGGTGTTGAAATAATATGCTTGTCCATAAATGTAGCGAAGGTGCGCATACATCGATGTCAATCCACCTTGAATGCCTTCTTCGGTTTGGAAAAATCCAGGTTCAAATATACTCCGGGGTTTTTCATCCAATATTTCAGAGCATGATACAAGGAAAAGCGCTGTCAAAAACAAGCCCTTTATTGAATTTTTATATAGCTGTATCTTTTTCATATTAAATTAAAATGTCAAGTTAATACCCAATATAAAATTACGTGTTGCTGGCGCATTGGTGCCAATAGTCAACAATCGACTTGGGAGCGCATTGGTAATTGCGGTATTTTGGTTGGCGAATGAATTGGTTTCAGGATCCAAGCCTGTTTCCTTATGGAATGGAGAAAACAATACAAATGGATTCTGTACAGCACCATAAACTCTAAATCGACTCAATCCCGCTTTGGTCATCCAATTGCTTGCATTGTCAAAGTTGTAACCAAGGGTCATGGTTCTGATTTTCAAATAGGAGCCATCGAAGTAGCCCAGCGTGCTGCCATACTTAGGATTGTCACCACTCGCCAAGCCTCCTGGTGCAGGATATCTAGCATCTTGATTTTCAGGAGTCCAATAATCCACTTTAACATTATTTCTTCTTCCATTCATCATGTTGAGATATCCTGAAGAAGAATGAAGGGAGCTAATAAGCACTCCACCGCTTTTGAAGGTCCCAACAATACTCAAATCAAAGTTTTTGTATCCAACGCGGGTATTGAATCCTCCCATGAAGTTGGGTTGCAAATCAAGAATTTGACGATCAGCAGGCCCAACCGCCCGGGTAGGTACTCCCTCATCATTAAATTCACCTGTATAGGTAACTTTGATCATTCCCGGATTTCCTCCTGGCTCCAAAATATTCCGGTGCATATCATTTTCCTGCCACAAGCCTTGATACTGATAATCAAAAATTACATCAATTGGAGAACCCACAAACCACCAGTTTCCTTCGTCTCTCGTCTGTCCGGACGCTAAGGAGACTAGTTTGTTTCGGTTGGCATAAACATTCAATCCTGCTTCCCAGCTCCAATCTTTATTTTCGAATATCAATCCATTCAAGGATAGTTCAACCCCTTTGTTTTGGGTTTCACCAATATTTGCAGTGTAACTTCCTACTCCAGAAGTTGCTGGTAAATTCACACCCAGCAAAATATCCTTTGTGTTCGTAATGTAATATTCTGCACTACCTGTCAGACGATTGTTAAACAAACCGAAGTCAACCCCTATGTTATAGGTCTCCGAGTATTCCCAACCCAGATCCGCATTGGGGAGTGAATTGACAAAATAACCGGTAGCATAGGTATCGTTTCCAAAATTATAGGGTCTAGTTCCTAAGCCTCCCAATGTCGCATAAGGTGCGATTGCCTGATTTGAGGTCTGGCCATAGCCGACTCTCAATTTCAACAAGTCCACAGAGGCGGCATTATTCATAAAACCTTCCTTTCGCAAATTCCACCCAGCTGATACAGCAGGATAAGTATGCCACTTATAGCCCGGTGCTAGTCTAGAAGAACCATCAGAACGTAAAGTTGCTGAGATCATGTACCGATCGTCATAAGAATACATTACCCTACCCATATAGGACATCAAACCCCACAGTTCATAGCTTTGATCGCCTGGGTTAACTTGAATCTCTCCATTGGCAAGACCAATGTTATAAAACTGAAACTGATCGGCTGGGATATCTCTTGCCGTCATTCTGGAACTATGAAATTTATTTTGTTCGGTTGAGTATAAGGCTGTTACATTGACAAAATGTTTATCTGCGAATATTTTATCGTAGGTGATCAAGTTTTCCACAATCCAATGGTAGTTATGGGAATTTCCCACACCTGCCGTGGAAGGAGTAGTAGGGTTTGCGGTGTTGATGCCTCTTCCCGTATAGTCACCTTGGTTGCTTTGACGGTAATCCAAACCTAAATTGACTCTGTATTTCAAGCCATCCACTCCTGGGATTTTCGCTTCTGCATAGATTGCATTGTATGTTGCAAATGCGCGCGTTTCGTTCAGCCATTGACCCTCTAAGTCTCTCACAGTTTCACGAGTGGTTACAAATGATTCATCCAAAGGCATGGTGATTGTCCTCCTCCTGGTTCCGTCCGCATTAAACGGAGATGCGATGGGAGACATACTCAGGACATTGTACAAACCAACTTGAGAACCTTGCGTGGTATTAAAATTATTGTTGGTATTGAATCCTATTCTAAAGTAATTCCCAATTTCCTGGTCAACTGCAGCCCTCATGGAGATTCTATCATACTGCTGGGTAGGGACGACTCCTTCATCGTGGTAGTATCCCAAACCAAAACTGTATGTGCTTTTCTCTCCACCACCAGTAACGTTTATATCATGGTTGGACATTACGCCGTTTTGGTAAAACAAATCCTGCCAATCTGTATTGATTTCATTGGACTCACTCGGTCCATTGGTAAACATGCCTGCGGCTTCTCTCATTTGGATAAATTCCGGTCCATTCATCATGGGATATGGAGAGAAGACTGTTTTTGGGCCGTGAAAACCGCTATAACTCACTTTCGCCTCCTGCCCCTTAAAACCTTTCTTGGTTGTCACCAATACCACACCATTGGCACCTCTCGATCCATAAATCGCCGTTGCCGATGCATCCTTTAGGATATCAATACTTGCGATATCCTCCGGATTGATATCTCCAATGGAACCAGAAAATGGAATTCCATTCAATACGACCAAGGGATCGTTACTTGCCGTAAGTGACCGATTGCCCCTTATTCTAATACGCATGGTAGCGCCCGGCTGAGAAGAGGTCTGGGATATTTCCACACCTGGGAGACGACCCTGAAGGGCCTGTGTGATATTTGCCGAAGCTACTTCCCTCATGACGTCCCCTCCTATTGAAGCCACAGATCCAGTCACCGCCTCTTGGCGCATGGTCCCGTATCCAACGACGACCACCTCTTGGAGTGAACTGATATCAGGTTTCATATTTACGGTTATAGAAGACCGATTGCCCACCAGTAATTCCTGAGTAGTAAAACCAATAAATGAAAAGACCAATGTGGCTCCTGGCTTTACATTGATCCTATACTCTCCATCTATACCTGTTACCACCCCATTGGTAGTTCCTTTTTCTTGAATTGAAGCACCAGGCAATCCAATTTCATTTTCGTCGAGAACAGTTCCCGAAACACTTACGCTCTGAGCCATTGACAGATTGCTGATAAAAATAAATATCAGTGCAGCTGTCATGCGAACAAGCCAATTTCCAATCGGTATTTTTTTGACCTTACTGAAAATAATGGCGGATGTTGTTTCCATAAGTTTGATTATTTTGAGGGTTTGTTAAATAGGTTGATTACCACTTTTCTTCACACCTTTGTTTTTAGGCAAAGCACTGAAAAAGCCAATAATTTGCTAAACCTCTAAAAAAATAAGAATAAATGCAACCGATTTCATTTTTATTTTCATTTTACCCGGCGTGGCCAGCCAAGCGGAATTATATTTGAATTAAAAGCCTCTTTTTCATGGTATTGGTAATTTTGTGCTCCAATTCAAATTTGGTCGCCATATGAACCCGAAAAAGCAGATTTTAGTGAATGATTTTGTTTTACGCATTGATTTCCTACCTGCTTTTTCAGTAAATTCCATAAAACCGAAAACACTGATTTTGTCCCTCAGGAATTGGCGGAATATTGACTTCGGGTATGGGAGAGACAAGCTTCGTTTTACTACGCAAATTCCTTCTAATCAACAGGAGCCTCCCTTTTTTCCAGAGGATTGGGATAAATCTTTCATGCTAGCATTCCTCCCAAATTGCCTCACAAAGAAGAAATCAGGCCCTTTATCAAACATTGGCATACGAAGGCTATTTTTTGGACCCTTAAATTTTTTAGATAAATCGTTTTAAAGTAATATTATACTGAAGGCGATGCCGAAAAAAGAATATTCAGCTGTATTTCTGAATAAATGGGATGCATCACCCTTTTTTGGATTGACATTAAACCCAACGAACATGAAAAACAACAAAACCACTTTTTCCAGAAGGAAATTTCTGGGGACATCCCTATTGACCACCGCAGGATTGGCGGCCTTGCCAGGAATGAGTTGGGCAGAAAATATTAAGCCCCTTGCAGATATTCATCAGATAAGACTTGGGTTTATCGGATTGGGCAGACAATCCATGGGTCTCCTCAATGGCATGATAAAAATCCCTGGGGTAGAAGTGGTGGCAGGTGCGGATGTCTATCAGGTAAAAAGGGAGCGATTTGAACTTCGCGTTTCCAAGGCCTACTCCGAAAATGGCAAGCCCTCCCAAAAAGTGACCCTCTATGAAAATTACAAGGACCTTTTGGCAAGACCGGACATAGATGCGGTTGTTATCGCCTCTCCCGATCATTGGCATGCCCTGATGGCCATAGATGCCTGCAAAGCAGGAAAGGATATCTATTTGGAAAAGCCACTTACACTGACCATCAGAGAAGGCCAAGAATTGGTAAAGGCGGTTAGGACCAACGGAATCATCCTCGCCGTAGGCAGTCAGCAGCGATCAGACTTGAATTTTCAACACGCCGTGAGGATGGTTCAAAAAGGAAGAATCGGAAAACTCGAGCAGGTTTTGGTCAATGTAGGACAACCGGAGCATCCCATCTCTTATGATTTGCCTGAACAAAAAATTCCCGATGGGTTGGATTGGAAATCCTGGTTGGGACCATTGAAACCAATTCATTACAACGAGCAATTGAACCCATCCATCAGCCTAAATCCAGAAAAGAACGAAACTTTTTGGGGAGCTTGGAGAAAATACAAAGAAACAGGGGGAGGATACATGACGGATTGGGGAGCTCATATGTTTGACATTGCGCAGTGGGGAATGGGTATGGACCGCAACGGACCTTCAAAAATTCTTCCTGCCATGAATGGCAAACCTCTGACCTACCAATATACAACTGGTGTGGAAATGGTCGTGGGGGCTTTTGATGGCCCCACACAGGCAGTAAAATTTGTCGGTGAAAAGGGATGGATACAAGTTTCAAGAGGCAAATTCGCCGCCTCAGATGAAACCTTAAATCCAATCATGGAACGCCCAAACCTAGGGTTTCCGCCACACCTTTTTGACTTCATCGATTCCGTTCAGAAAAGAAGAGACCCTATGGTTCCAGTTGAAATAGGTCACAGTACCTGTATTGTCTGTACTTTGGGAAACATTGCCAATGAACTCCAAAGGCCCTTGGTCTGGGACCCAAAAACAGAAACATTCCCAGAGGATTGGGAAGCAAGCACAAAACTTCATTACAATTACGAAAAAGCATTCACACTTTAAACCCAGCAAAAATGAATAAAAGACGAGATTTTTTAAAACTATCCGGGGCGATAGCCATTGGAAGTTTGTTGAGCCCGACCAGCCTATTGGCTAATTCGGTATTCGCCAAAAGACCGATTGGTCTACAACTCTATTCCTTAAGAAACGATATGGCTTCAGATCCTCAAGGTACACTAAGAAAGGTGGCCTCAATAGGCTACAAGTCACTCGAGACAGCCAACTATCAGGATGGAAAGGTTTATGGCATGGAACCAAAAATGTTTAGGAAATTTATTGAAGATCTTGGAATGAAGCTAAACAGTGCCCACTTGGGCGGGCCGCAATATACCCCTGAGAAAAAGGAGGAGGCAATGGAATGGTGGAAAAAAGCAATCACCGACCACAAAGCCATGGGAGCAAAGTATATCATCAAGCCTTCGATGCCGATACCAAAGACTTTGGCTGAATTGGATATTTGGTGTGATTACTACAATGCCATCGGAGCTTTGGCCGCTAAATCGGGTCTGAAATTTGGCTTTCACAACCACGCCCGTGAATTTGAAAAAATTGAAGGTGTGGTCATGTACGACCACATGCTGGCCAAGACCGATCCAAAGCTGGTTTGTTTTGAATTGGATGTGTACTGGTCCAAAAAAGGTGGTTATGATTCGGTTGATTATTTGAAAAAATATCCCGGAAGATTCCCCCTTTTGCATATAAAGGATGAAGAGGAAATCGGCGCCAGTGGAGACATGGATTTCAAACCGATTTTTGAAGCGGCTTATGCCCAAGGCATGAAAGACTTCTTTGTTGAGGTGGAGCGGTATAATTTCGATCCAATCGATAGCGTCCAAAAAAGTTTTGAATACCTAAACAATGCTGCTTACGTAAAGTAACCTTCCCCAGCAGCCTAAAATACAAAGGTCTTGGATTTGGGAATTTTCCATTCCAAGGCCTTTCTAATTTCGATTCAAAATATCACTGAAACTCGGTTGATCGAAAACCGCTGATCTTCGGCCCCATATTTGTCCTCAGTCGAAAATTGGTTTTGATAAGCCATTCATTTTGAGGAGAAAGAGAATTTTTTTCGAATTCAAAATGGTATCTTTAATTACCAATCAATTTGATTTTGATAAACCTCAAATTTCTTGAAACCATGGAAAAAACACAATTGCTTTCTTTGGGTCTGTGTTGGACAATCCTGTTTTCTGTTTCATGCAACAAGCCCTCCCCGGAGAAAAGCGCCAAAGAGATGGCCTCAATTTTTGTCCCAAATCCTCAAGAGGTTGCGGAAAAGCAAGTACCAAAACTTAAAATAGGGGAGAAGGCTCCCTTTTTTAATTTGCCAAACGTGGATGGAAAACTCATTTCAATAGATGATTTTCGGGAAGCAGAGGTATTGGTTATCAATTTTACTTGTAACCATTGCCCTACAGCGCAGGCTTACGAAGATCGCTATATCCAGTTGGTGGATGAATATTCGGACAAATCGGTGGGATTTTTGGCCATCTCCCCTAATAGTCCAATCGGGATTCTTCCCGAAGAACTCGGATATACAGACCTCAGCGATGATTTCAAAAGTATGCAAATCCGCCATGAAGACCAGAAATACAATTTCCCTTATCTCTATGACGGCGATGACCATGCCTATTCCCTGGCGTATGGGCCGACGACGACTCCACATGTATTCGTATTTGACAAAGAAAGAAAACTCGCTTATTCCGGAAGAATTGATGCGTCGGAAAAGCCCGGAACAGGTAAAGCGGAGGACCTTCGCAACGCCATCGACAGAACCCTCGCTGGGGAAGTCCTGGAACCGGAAAAGGCGATTACACCAGCTTTCGGCTGTTCGATCAAATGGGCTTGGAAAAATGAATACGCCAAAAAAGTAAATGCGGAATGGAAGGAAAAGACCGTGGAAGTCAAAAAAATCAGTACAGCGCAATTGGCCGAAATTCTGAAAAATGATACAGATGAGTTGTTGCTGATCAATTTTTGGGCAACTTGGTGTGGACCCTGTGTGATCGAATATCCGGAATTTATTGAAATCCAAAGGATGTATGGAGAAAGAGATTTCCAATTCATCTCCCTGAGCTTGGACAGCCCTGTACAAGAGGCAAAAGTTCTCAAATTCCTTAAAGCCAAGTATTCTGCCATTCCCAATTACCTGATCGATACCGAAGACAAGTATGCCGTCATAAACGTGGTCAATAATGACTGGGATGGAAGTTTGCCGATCACATTGCTCATCGAACCCGGCGGAAGGGTGGCTTATAAGGTTTTAGGAGAAATCAATCCACATAAGCTAAAACGTGCAATTGTTGACCATCCCATGATTGGAAGATACTATTGAAAAATAAAAGTTAAGTACTCAATTCGGTTAGATAAAAAAAATCAAACGCCGAAATGATCGGCAGGAAGATATTGGCTGTGAAGGATTGAAAAATTTTTTGGGAAACTAAATAAAGATTACTAAATTTAATTGTTTACAATTTAAAGCCGCCGATATGTCCATTTCAGATGATTCCTTATTGTTGAAAAACCAAGTTTGCTTTCCGCTCTATGCGGCATCCAGAATACTGATTCAGGCTTACAGAGAACCTTTGGAAGAGCTCGGCCTGACTTATCCACAGTATTTGGTCATGCTTATTTTATGGGAAAAAGATGGATTGACGGTCAGCCAGATAGGAGAGAAGCTCTTTTTGGATTCCGGAACACTTACCCCAGTGCTAAAAAGATTGGAGGCCAATAATTTCATAAAAAGAAATCGAAGCGACAAAGACGAAAGAAAAGTTGAAATTGAATTGACATATCCAGGAAAATCTCTGCAAGCAAAAGCAACACCTATTCCAGAAAAAATTCATTCTCTCTTAAACCAATGGGAAGAAGGGGAGTTATCACTGTTTAAGATTCAAGTCAATAAACTAATAGAAACGCTTAAACATTGAGATTACCATGAAAAAAATCACAATTGATTATACAGCAATTGCCGTAAATACGGGAGGAAGAAAAGGAAAAATCAAGACAGATGATGGCTTGCTCGACATGGAAGTAGCCATGCCAAAAGAAATAGGGGGTCCGGGAGGAAAGACCAACCCAGAACAATTGTTTGCTGCAGGCTATGCCGCCTGTTTTGGTGGGGCTCTGGGAGCAGTTGCCAATGGTGTGAAATTGGACGATGCTGAAATCACCGTTAAAACCCATATTGGCAAAACAGGTGATGGAGGATTCGGACTGGCAGTGGACATTTTTGTCAAAATTCCGCAGGCCAATTCCTTGGAAGATGCCCAAAAATTAGTGGATGCAGCACATGAGGTTTGTCCATATTCCAATGCAACCAGAGGAAATATAGAGGTAAATGTAAGTGCAGTAGCATAAAACATCCAGCCCTTGGTAGATTTGCCAAGGGCTAATTTTTTTCTTTGAATGCCTTTAAAAGTTTATTGGTTTGCTTTTGGATTTTGGCTTTCATAAAAGGTGTCCAACCCAATAAAAAGCCCTTCCAACCCAAAGCTTGTCTTGTCCATGCCCACAAATCAAATTGATCGTTGTGCCTGATAATTTTTCCATCCATGAATTCGAAACTTGCATGAATGGTATTGACAACCTTTCTTCCCGTTCCCCCATAAACATACTCGGCAATCCAATCTACAGTCCCATTTTTTTCATCCGCATGGACATTCCGAAAGGTGATCTTGAGGTTCCCTTTGCTTCTTTTGATCAGCATCCTCCACATCATTTCGACATCCCGGCCCTTAAGTTCCCCAAATGCAGGATCCGTAAAAACCACCTCTGAATGATAACAAGCGGACATTCTGTCGGCATCTGCTTTAGCAAAGGCAGTATAAAATTCATGTAGAAGTACTCCGTTGCTTGTCATCATAGATTTTTGCATTTTTTTAAATGAATATTGGATAGAAAAGAAGATCCAAAGTTTCCCAAGAGATATTGCATTGGAATTCTTTAATAACACAGTCTCTCCACACTGAATCCAGCTGGCAATATTTAACGTCTTCAAGCCCAATATTTGGAGATGACCTGAGCCGATTCGGTTTTGAAGTTTTTTCCTACCTTATTGGCTCAAAACCCCTTATAAGTCATAATTTGAACAGCATTGAGTTTTTTCACTTCTAAATCGAAATAAGTTACTTAAATCATATCCTTCCTCAAAATTTCTTAAACGCATTTGGACTTACCTTTTTCAAAAATTGGAAAACCAAACACTGCAGAGAGAACCCCATCCCGAAAACTCAAACCCGAATTGTAAGACACCGAAAAAATAACGCAAAGCATCTAACTTGAACCCGAAATATACATTAGGTTCCCTAAAAGGTCTTGAAACTACAAGAAAATCAGACCAAGTGAAGTACCGAATTGATGAAGGTAAAAGCAGTAAATAGCTGAATGCTTATTAAGCTATTATAGGTTGGAATTGAATTGGAAATGCCTAAAACGGGTTGAAGTAAGAAGAAATATGCAATAGGCTTCCAAATAGGGCTATAACTACTAGAAAATCAGATTATTTGGATAATAATGAATCGTCCAGTATGGTGAAGTCAAAAACAATGAACAACCGACTGATTATTGAGCAATTTCAGTCCGGAAATGAATTGAAATTGCATAAAACGGGTTGAATGGAAAAATTTGAATCAGTTGGCACAAAAAAGGCGAAACCCTATTGGATTTCGCCTTCTGACCTTGAGTGCAAAGATTTGAAGAAATTGATCTTTTTAGGACTCAGCTTCTTTTTGATTCAATTCGGATTCAAATTCAGAAAATTCGAAATCCTCTTCTTTTAACCAATATTCGGATGTCGTGATACTGAAATTATTGTCTTCGGAGGCATTCACATCCCATAGAATATTTTCAGCCTCTGGAAAATCGATCTCCGTTTTCATCTGAGGCTCAAAAAGTCTCTCCAAAAGACTCCTGTCGGACAAGCCCACACTGAATAACTTAAGAATATCCTCTTTGGTAAGCACCGGATTTGGCTTTTTGTCAACCCGAGCGATGGAGCAATCGATCACGCTTGCCTTTGCATCGGGAAATTTTCCATTGAAGGCTTTAAACAGGAGTTGGTTGACGTGAAACAAGGTAGACTGCAATCCAATTTCCGGATATTCCTCACAAACCTTGTCCAAAAGCATGTCATTTGAAATCTGTTCGATTTGTCCATCAGCAAGATGATCGGACAACTTGTATTCCAAAACCTTCACAGCTGCTTCTTGGGGCTCAAAATCGGTAATGGCCATCAAAAGCAATTCTCTCAGGGTTTCCTTCGGTGCTTTTTCTGCATCGGGATAATCGAATTTTTCCAACAACTGGATGTAATCCTCTGAAGTCCAATATTCTCTTATTTCGTCAACGGTAAGAATGCTATTTATTTTTATTTGAAATTTCATAAATTTTGATTTTAAAGGGATAATGGTAAAAATGAGCTGTTCAATGAATTCTAAAAACACTATGGAACAAGAGTGTGTCCCTAATTCGCCTCCTCAATCTTCACCTTGATTTTTTTAAGCTTTTCGTTTTTCAATTTGGCAAGGACTTTATTTACCTGAGTTCTCTTCACAGAGACATAAGATGCGAAATCCAAGATGGTAATCAGGCCGATGTCTTCTCCCGAAATACCCGCATTTTTGGTCAATAGTCCGACAATATCGCCCTTGCTGATTTTATCCTTTTTCCCTGCACTGATGTATAAGCACGCAAAAATGGGAGGAGGCGGTAGCACCAATTCTTCCTGAAGTGTAATCTCCGTAACGGATTTTTCAACGTATTCAGGCAAAGCTTCGTCATTGGCCAAAACCAGGTAGGCCTGACCTTCGGCGTGCATCCTTGCTGTCCGCCCATTTCTGTGGATAAAGGCATCTTCCTTTGGTGGCAATTGGTAATGTACCACATGTTTGATCTCTGGGATATCCAATCCCCTTGAGGCAAGGTCTGTTGCGATAAGCACATTGTGTGCTCCGCCCCTGAATTTGATCAGGTTTTTTTCCCGATCGATCTGCTCCATTCCTCCATGAAGGACACCATGCGCAAATCGATGGTCTGTAAACAAGGTGCTGATTCGGTCCACAGCATCTCGGTGGTTACAAAAGACCAAACACACTTCGTCGTTGAATTCAGCGACCAACCTCATCAAGGTTTCCACTTTTTCAATACTTCGGGTGTGTACCAGCTTCAATTCCAGTTTGGAATCCACTTCGTCCTTCAGGTAATTGAGTGCTTCGGGTTTGGAGAAAGGAAGAAACTCAGGCCACAATTTCAATTTTGTAGCAGAAGTGAGCAGGTGCTTTTGCTTGCCGTTTAGGGCCTTAAAGATCAAGGTCAATTGATCATGAAATCCCATTTGTAGGGATTTGTCAAATTCATCCAAAACCACCATATTGACGGTCTTTGGGTCAAATGATTTTCTGAAGATATGATCTGCCAATCTTCCTGGTGTACCAATAATCACAGCAGGGGCCTCATTTAGGCTGTTTTGTTCGATTTTGACAGAGTGTCCACCGTAGCAGCAACTTACTTTGTAAGAAGTTTTCATTGCCTTGAATACCTGCTCGATCTGAAGGGCCAACTCTCTTGATGGAACCACAACCAATGCCTGCACCCCAGGACTGTCTTTTTGAAGTTGGTTTACAAGAGGAATCAAAAAAGCGATGGTTTTACCAGATCCTGTGGGGGCGAGCAACATCAAGTTTTCTGAAGAAGCTGCCTTTCCAATGACCGCTTTCTGCATGTCATTGAGTTCCGCGATGGAAAGATTTTTTAGAAACTCCGCGGTTGTCTCTTCCAAATTATTTTGCATATACAAAGGTAGCTTTAAGCTGACGTCTTTTAGCTATCTTTTTATTTTGTCTTTCGGGTCTTCGTGGAGAAAGCTACAAATTAAAAAAAACCGATCGTTCCAATATCGTGGATTTTGGAGCGATCGGTTGGTATTTTGCTTAGGAAAAAGGATAATGTCCTTTTTCAATCATAAAATCAGCGATTTGTCTTCTCAGGCTTTTGGTATCTACCAAATCCATTTTGGTGAAACGCTTCAATCCCATCAACATGACTTTTTGCTCATCTCCAGAAGTAAACGAAGCGATTGCTTCCTTCGCAGCGATGTTTATTTTTTCTGCCGCCTCAGACAGATAAACCTTGGCCATTGCGATCTGCTGTTGACAACTTTCCTCGCCTCTCAGTCCCACCAATTTCTCAGCTCTCAGGATAGCGGATTCTGCCGCATAAATTTCAATCATGACATCTGCCAGATTCATCATCACCTCCTGTTCATCCTCGATCCTGTCCTGAAGTGACATGGCGGCTTTTCCTCCAACCATCAGGAATACTTTCTTCAATTTATTCAGAACATCTTTTTCGGCAGCAAAAAGTGTTGAGGTATCGAGAGATTCGAAACTTGGTACAGAAATCAATTCCTTGGAAACAGCCATTGCCGGTTCAAAAATGTTGACTTCCCCTTTCATTGCCCTTTTCAAAAGCATCCCAACCATCAGCATTCTGTTGATTTCGTTGGTCCCTTCATATATCCTGGAAATCCTTGCATCTCTATAGGCCCTTTCCATTGGTGCATCTGCAGAATATCCCATTCCACCATAGACCTGAACTCCCTGATCCACGACATAGTCAAGCACTTCAGACCCATGAACCTTGGCAATGGCACATTCGATGGCAAATTGCTCCACACCCTTGAGTTTTGCTTCGGAATCTTGCATTCCTTCAGCGATCAGACTGTTGATTCGATCCTCTATATCCTGCCCTGCACGGTAGCAAAGGGCTTCTGTAGCAAAAGTTCGAATCGCCATTTCTGCCAACTTAGCCTTGATGGCACCAAAAGTATTGATGCTCACACCAAATTGTTTTCTTTCGGTAGAATACTTGATGGCAAGGCTTGTAACGGTTCTCACACCTCCCAAAACACCTGCACCAAGTTTTACCCTTCCGATATTAAGGATATTCACGGCGATTTTAAATCCGTTTTGACGATCGGAAAGCATGTTTTCCACAGGCACCTGACAATCATTGAAGAATACTTGACGGGTAGACGAGCCTTTGATTCCCATCTTTTTCTCCTCTTCATTCATCGTGATACCACCAAAGGACTTTTCGACAATGAAGGCAGTCAGGTTTTTATCGTCTTCAATCTTGGCAAAGACAATGAACAAATCCGCAAAACCCGCATTGGAGATCCACATTTTTTGCCCGTTGAGGACATAATGTTTTCCATCAGCAGAGAGCGTTGCCTTTGTTTTACCACTGTTGGCATCTGAGCCAGCGTCTGGCTCAGTCAGACAGTAACAGGCAGCCCATTGACCGGTTGCCAACTTGGGCAAGTATTTGTTCTTTTGTTCTTCCGTACCGTAATAAAGAATGGGCAAGGTACCGATTCCGGTGTGCGCACCATAGGTAGTGGAAAATGATCCCGCAGCCCCGATAATGTCGGCGATCAGCATAGAGGTATTGAAACTCATGCCCATTCCACCAAAGACTTCGGGAACGGAAATGCCCAAAAGACCCAGTTCTCCAGCTTTTTTGAAAATCTGGGGTACCAAATCCGGGTTTTTCATGCTGTCTATCTCCTCGATCCTGGGAGTAATCTCTGTATCAACAAAGTCTTGACAAGCTTGAGCCATCATTTTTTGTTCTTCCGAGAACTCCTCAAAAATAAAGATGTCCTCTGCAGCTGTTTCCTTAATTAGGAATTCACCGCCATTGATTGATTTTTTTATGGTTTCCATTTTGTTTCAGTTTTAAAAGGATAGGCATTCTGACGCGTATTGTTTTGTGTTCAAGCAACAACCGGTAAACAATTGAAACCGATCACATTCACCTATTTCAAGAGTTCAAAAACCCCTGCCACTCCTTGCCCACCTCCAACACAAGCGGTTACCATTCCGTATTTTTTATTCTGACGGCGGAGCTCGTTGAAAAGTTGGACGGATAGCTTGGCTCCGGTGCAACCTAGGGGATGACCCATGGCCACAGCACCGCCATTGACATTGATGATATCAGGGTTAAGGTCTAGGGATTTGATAACCGCCAAGCTTTGGGCTGCAAATGCCTCGTTCAATTCAATCAATTCAATGTCATTGATGGAAAGACCGGCTTGCTTCACCGCTTTTGGGATTGCCACTTTTGGACCTATCCCCATGATTCGAGGTTCAACACCGGCGACAGCGTAGGACATCAGCCTGGCGATGGGTTCAATATTCAATTCCTTGACCATTCTTTCCGACATCACGACCACAAATGCGGCACCATCAGAAGTCTGGGAAGAATTTCCCGCAGTCACTTGACCTCCGTTTTTGAATGCAGGTTTTAGGTTGGAAAGGATTTCCATTGATGTTCCTTTTCGAGGACCCTCATCTGTATCGACGATGTATTTTCGGGTTTTCTTCTTTCCCTTTTCGTCAAGATAAGTTTCTTCTACTTCCACAGGCACAATTTCATCCTTGAACTTTCCAGCGGCAATGGCTGCAAAAGCCTTTTCATGTGACTTTACGGAGAACAAATCAGATTCCTCTCTGGTGATGTTATAATCCTTTGCCAATTCTTCCGCAGTAAGCCCCATGCTGAGGTAATAATCCGGAGTTTTGGAGGCAATGTTCCAGTTGAGCGCTGTTTTATAACCCATCATCGGGACCATTGACATGGATTCCGTACCGCCGGCGATAATGCAATCTGCCATTCCTGCCTTGATCTTGCCAACCGCCAAAGCAATGGCTTCCAATCCCGAGCCACAATATCTGTTGACAATAAATCCAGGATTGTCTACTCCCAAGGCAAGTAGTGAAATCATTCTCCCCATCTGCATGCCCTGTTCGGCTTCCGGAACGGCATTGCCTACAATGAGGTCCTCAACCATTTTGGATTCCAAACCCGGTGTGTTGGCGACCAAATGCTTGATGACATCAGAAGCCAAATCATCGGGCCGATAAAAACGAAAACCTCCTTTTTTGGCTTTGCCAACTGCCGATCTATATCCATTTACTATATATGCTTCCATTTTATTTTTTATTGGGTTAACTGAAAATTTAAGGTGACCAAATCTTGATCCTGGCCAATCGATCCAAATTGTCTGGGAACAGACACTAATTTCTAAGTGGTTTTCCTTTGAATAGAATGGAGTGAATCCGCTCTAGGGTCTTTTTCTCACCAGTCAAGCTCAAGAAGGCCTCCCTTTCCAAATCCAAAAGATATTGCTCAGTCACTTCTGTCGGAGAAGACAAATCCCCTCCAGACATTACCCAGGCAAGTTTTCTAGCGATTTTTGCATCGTGATCAGAGATGTAAGCACCGTACTGCATCCCGGTAATCCCAGCTTCAAACAAGGCCAAAGAAGTTTTTCCAAGTACCTTGATATTGGTTTGCTGTATCGGCTGGATATAACCCGCATCGGATAAGGCCAGTACTTTTTCCTTGGCATCTGCCAACACCCTTTTTCTGTTCAGGGTGATGGCGTCCTTGGTCTGCAAATATCCCAAAGCCCTTGCCTCATGTGCTGAGGTAGAAACCTTGGCAGTGGCGATGTTCATAAAGTAGTCCTGAAGTTGGTTGAGTTCCACATCTCCGGCAATCAGTCTGTTGGAAAATCTCAGCGTCATCTCCTTGGTTCCTCCACCTGCTGGAATCAAACCGACACCTACTTCTACCAAACCCATATACAATTCCGCGTGTGCCTGAACCGCATCTGCATGAAGAGACATTTCACAACCTCCCCCCAATGCCATATTGTGTGGAGCAACCACCACTGGAATAGAAGAATAGCGCACCTTCATCATGGTGTTTTGAAACTGTGCAATCATCAGGTTGATTTCGTCGTATTCCTGATCACCTGCAAACATGAACAACATGGCCAAATTTGCCCCTGCGGAGAAATTTCCACCTTCGTTTCCAATCACCAATCCTTTGTAGGATTTTTCAGCCATGCTGATGGCGGTATTGATTCCTTCTATCACTTCCGCACCCAGGGAATTCATCTTGGTATGGAATTCCAATCCAATCACCTCATCGCCCATGTCATAGATCGTGGCTCCAGCATTGCCCCAAAGTTTTTTATTGGCCGCTTTAAGTGTATCCAAGAGAATAAATTCTTCCGCACCCGGAACTGGCAAGTATGATTTTGAATGAATATCGTAGTACTTTTTCTGTCCGTTTTCAACCTTGTAAAAAGCCGTATGGCCTGCATCCAACATTTCATGAACCCATGGAGCTGCAATTTCTCCGGCAGCTTTCATCTTCTCGACGGTTTCTTGTAAACCCAAAACATCCCAGGTTTCAAATGGACCCAACTCCCAACCAAACCCAGCACAAACTGCTTGATCGATACGATAGAGTTCGTCGGATATTTCAGGAATCCTATTTGCACAGTATTGAAACAGATCGTAGAAAGTAGCTCTGTAAAATTCACCTGCCCTATCCTCAAAATTCACGAGGAATTTAATTCTTTTCTTCAAGTCATCGATTTCCTTGGAGGCTTCCAATGCCTTGAACTTTGGCTTCTCTACATCCTTATATTCAAATGTCTTAAGGTCCAATTCCTTAAGTTCCTTGGTGCCATCTTCATGACGGATCATTTTAAAATAACCCTGGCCGGTTTTATCACCCCACCATTTGTTCTCGTTCAATACTTCGACAATCTTAGGTAATTTGAATTTATCCCTGGATTCATCATGCGAGAGCGCCTTGTAAAGGTTATTGGCAACGTTCACCGTAGTATCCAATCCCACTACATCCATGGTACGAAAAGTAGCAGATTTGGCCCTTCCAATGAGTGTTCCTGTGAGTTTGTCCACCTCAGATACACTGAGTCCCATTTTCTCAACAGCATGCATCCCCGAAATAATGGCATAGACACCTATTCTATTGGCGATAAATGCAGGGGTATCCTTGCAGAGCACAGTTTCCTTACCCAAAATCCTGTCCCCAAAATCCATCAAGAAATCGATGATTTCAGGATTGGTCTTGGGAGCCGGAATAATTTCCAATAATCTCAAGTACCTCGGGGGATTGAAAAAGTGGGTTCCGGCAAAATTCGCCTGAAAATCTTCAGACCTTCCTTCGCACATGAGGTGCATCGGAATTCCGGAGGTATTTGAGGTAATTAAGGTGCCTGGTTTCCTGAATTTTTCCACCTTCTCAAAAAGTGACTGTTTGATATCCAGTCTTTCCACTACTACTTCCATCACCCAATCGTAATCCTTGATTTTTGGCAAATCATCATCAAAATTACCTGTGGTGATCCTGGAAATAAACCCAGCATCGTAAAGAGAAGCTGGTTTTGATTTTAATGTGTTGGTTAAAGCGGTTTCAACAATTCTATTCCTGACTGCCTTGTCAGAGATAGTTAAACCTTTTTTCTTTTCTTCCTCACTCGGTTCTTTGGGCACTATATCGAGCAACAATACCTGAACGCCAATATTGGCGAAATGGCAGGCAATCCTCGATCCCATTACTCCCGAACCTAAAATGGCAATTTTTTTAATGGCTCTTTTCATAAAGTTTTTTTATTAAAGTTCGTACACCTTATCACTGTACGAATTGGGGTTTATTGGTTCTGATTGAATATTTTCAATGACTTTATTGATTTTCTGGAACACTGAATAGAAAATTTCCAGCTCACTTTCACTGGCCAATTCCCTTACCTGAAGATTAAAATTTTTGATGGTCTCCACTGAAATTGCCTTTTTGCGTTTACCCTCCGGCGTCAAAAATATCCTCACGGATCTTTTGTCATTTGGATCCGCTTTTTTAAAAATGAATCCTTTTTCCTCCATAGTCTTGAGCATCCTGGTGAGACTTCTTGCCTCCAGTCCAATCAATGGGGCAATTTTGGTGGCAGCAGTCCCTTCCTTGGAGTTGATGTTGATCAGAACAAATCCCATGGCCGTGGTAAAATCTTCCTGGGCTGCTTTTTGATTGTACATCCTGGAAATGGCATGCCAAGCACTCTTGATGTGATGATCTACCGTTTCTTCTCGTTTCATAGACAATATTTTACACTTCTAATGTAAGAAAAATATTGTATGCATGCATACTATTTCCTAAAAAAGTTATGCATGCAGAGGAAATTAAAAAAACATAAATTTTAAAATAACGGAATATTATTTTTCCGTTATCAATTTAGGGCCATTAAGTATTGAATTTTGGATTAGAAAACTGAAATATCAAAATAAGTTTCTGAAAATTTTATTTGTATAAATCTTCCATTTCTTTCGCATATTTTTCATGTATCACTTTTCTCTTCAGTTTCATGGTTGGAGTAAGTTCACCGGATTCCACGCTCCAGGATTTTGAAAGCAATTTGAACCTCTTGATTTGCTCCCATTTCCCAAAATACTTGTTTAGATCATCTATTTCCCTTTGAAATTTCTCCAAAATTTCATCCTTTGCGATCATCTCCTCGTCATGGGTGTAGGGGATATCTTTGTGTTTACAATAATCCTTTAGTGCATCAAAACTCGGAACAATCAGTGCCGTTGGGTAATTTTTGTTTTCTCCCACCACAATCAATTGGTCGATTAGAACAGATTCCTTGAATTTGTTTTCCAAAGGCTGTGGAGCAATATATTTACCTCCGGAAGTTTTGAACATTTCCTTCTTCCTATCAGTGATCTTTAGGTAATTGCCTTCGTGTAGCTCTCCAATATCGCCTGTATGGAACCAGCCATCCTTGAGTACCTCTGCGGTCAATGCTGCATTCTTGTAGTAGCCTTTCATGACATTTGGTCCCTTGACCAAGATTTCTCCATCTTCAGCAATTTTGACTTCGACCTCCTTGACCAATTTTCCTACAAATCCTATTCTAATTTCCTTTAGATTACATACGGAAGTGGATATAACGGGAGAAGTTTCGGTAAGCCCATAACCCTCACAAATAGGAATGCCAGCACTCCAAAAAACCCGGGCCAATCTTGGTTGAAGTGCAGATGCGCCTGAATTGATCTGCATAATATTGCCTCCAAGCGCCTCTCTCCATTTGTTGAAAATGATTTTATTGGCCAATTTCAATTGAAAATTGTACCATGATCCCTGATCCTTGGAGGGTTCATATTGCAGACCAAGGTTTAAGGCCCAGAAAAAGAGCGATTTTTTTATACCGGTTAGCCCGTAGCCTTTGGAAACAATTTTATCATATACTTTTTCCAGTAATCTGGGGACTGTATTGAACATTTGAGGCTGGATTTCTTTTAAATTTTCCCCAATTGATTCCATACTTTCAGCGTAATAAATGGAAATACCCATGAATAGATAACAAAAAGAGCCTGTTCTTTCATAGATATGACAAAGGGGTAAGAAACTTAATGCCTTCGAATTTCCAGCAGGTACAATGATCCGGTCTTCCACTGCAGATACATTGTGTAGCACGTTGCCATGCGACAACATAACTCCTTTGGGTGTTCCGGTCGTTCCTGAGGTATAGATAATGGTAAAGAGACTCTCTTCCATTACAAATGATTTAGCCGTCTCTAGCGCACTCAAATCTCCATTCTTTCCTTTTGACATAAAATCCTCCCAATGGATACAGGATTCTAATTTGTCAAAAGAGAATATCTGCCTTTCAATTCCAAGGGATGCTTCCTTTGCTTTGGCTAATATTTCCTCATCACCCACAAAAACCATTTTCACCTCTGCATGCTCAAAAATGTACTTATAGTCCTCTGCTGAGATGGTTGGATACATCGGAACAGATATGGCGCCTATTTGCTGGAGCGCCAAATCTATAAAATTCCATTCTGGACGGTTGTTTGAAATAATGGCAACTTTGTCTCCTGACCCAATATTGGACGATAAAAAAGCCATGCTCAGTTGATCCACTATCTTTTTCAAATCCTTGGATGAAAAGGTTACCCATTCTCCATTTACTTTATGGCCTAGGGCGACCTCTTTGTTGTATTTTAAAATCTGATAATCGATGATGTCAAAGAGTCTGTTGATCTGCATGTGGAAATGGGCTTAATGTTTTTTTAAGGTATCAAAAAGCTTTGAGGAAAGCAAAAGCGATCAAAATAAGTTATCCACCCTATTGTATATTTATTTGATTAATTTAAGAAGAGAACTATTAAAGTTATTATAGGGTGGATATGTGGATAACAATTGTTCAAATAGTTTCCCACAGGATTTTTTTTGAATCGATGAATGTTATGCACCTCTTACCCACATTTTTTTCTTTGATAACTTCTTCATTATCATCTACCCTTGTAAAAAACCGATAAAGTTGTGAACAATCCCGAAAAAGATAGCTGTTCATAAAAACTTGTGTTTGTAATTGTTGACAAGGGTGTACAAACATAGAGTTGTCCATACTTTAAAAACTTTTACTCTTTTTAAAAATCTCATTTGGGGACAAACCTCTTTTTGTACCCATTTTATCCTTACTTATGCACAGTCCTATGGGTACTTGTCTACAGTATTGTGGGTTGATTTTCTTCATCTTTTGTTGGCGAGGGTTCGTTTTCTCCATTTTTCAAAAGGCCTAGTCCAATGGGATTTAAAGGATTGATGGTGATTTCATTGTCCCATCCTGCTTTTAAGATGATGTCCCGTGAGTTGTCATTTTCGGAATTGATATGGTAATATATCGGCTCGGCTTGTCTTTTTTCCGTGAGATTTGATGGATCCCATCTCCTATTTCCGTTTAGGTCTTCGATAATCCTTACTCGATAGGTTCCCGCTTCCAATTCCATAAATACAATCTCATTTTTGTCCTTTAGGTATTCTTCCTTGACCAACTGATCTTTGTTGTTCAATAATTGGATGATGAGTGGATATCTATTGCTGTTTATCTTTACTCTCAAAGCATCCGCAAGAACTTCCTTTTTTAGTTTCCTGTACGTTCCCTCAATTTTATTTTCGTTTGTAAGTCCTTCTACATCAAAAAAGGTTGAATCTGCTGAATAAACTGTGAATACTTCATTCTTTAAGGAATCTGGAATAGCGATATCAATGTATATTTTTGTAAAATCTGAGCTGTCTTTTAAATATATCCACTCTCGTTTTATCGGTAAAATTGATGCTGTATCATATTTGACAAATAAGGAATCCAGTGTTATTTTCTTTATGGGCTTGTTGAAAGTTATCTCCGAGGTAAATTTTCTGACAAAATTAGTCCCAGAATTGATTGTGCTTTCCAGTTTCTCTTTTGATCTATCACTCTCTTGGAACTTGGCAAAGACCATTGTATCCTTTTTGAAACCTACGGAATCTTTGAAAACCAACCCAATGGCCGTACTGTCTCCTTCAAAATCAGTGTGGTAAAAACGCATATTTTTGTCCTTGATTCTATAAAACAATTTTTTATGAATGTCTGGATGCTCTACCTCTACTTCTGTGATAGTCTTGCTTAGAATGATATCATAATTGGTGCCTACAGGCGAACTCCTATTAATCTTAATTGGAGATAGATCAGCTTTTGATATATAAAATTGTGCGTCGTCAATATTGTCTGTTATGTTGACCTCAGTATCCAAGAACCCATATGGCTCTGTTTTATCTTCAGCTTTAAGGGAGTTGTTAGTATCATGCCAGGCATAAGCACTGTATGCTCCTGCCTTGATATTTGTGATTTCGAATCTTCCCAACGTATCAGCTTGTCCTATGTAATAGGGAGGCCCGCTCAGTACATCTGTCGTGTCTGATAATGGATACAATCCTACCAGTACATCTTTCATGTTTCTTTCTCTTTGTGGAAACAAGAAATTTACTTTTCCCGAAAATGTTAAACTGTCTATATTCTCACCCGTAGAAAAGACGAGTTTAAGATTTTCCGCTGGGTTTTTTTCTGTGATGTCTGTAATGCTTTTTTGGAAATTGAACACATATGTGGTGTTGTCCTCAAGTTCTTGATTTAGTTTCATGGTCACACGGTTTTTTACCGCTAAGACCTGCATCTCATCCTTTTTTATTCTCGGTGTGATAATCACTTGCTTGTTGGGGTTTTCGATGTTTATGTATTCATCGAAATCGAGAATGATGGTCGATGGTCTTATATTGACCGCATTGTTTTTAGGATTTGTTTCCAATAGTTTTGGAGGATCCAGGTCTTTTGGACCTCCCATTGGCGTGCTTTGTTTAGCACATGAATGAAGTATGAATACTGCTATAAATATTAATAATTTATGGATTAATTTCATTTTTTCTTCAAAATAAACAAAATACTTGAATATTTTCCATCATTATTTTTTGCCCATCTATTTGATTTCCAGCCCATTGTAAGTGCTTTCATCAAGTTTTTCAATTTGGCTGTTTTCGGATGGACATAACTTTCTGATAAAAGAGAAACATAATAGCTATCAAAAACCATAGGTTTTTGATCTATAATCTCCATGCTCATTTCATTGGCAAAGTGCTGTATGCTTTCTTTGGTGAAATGATACAAATGTCTCGGTACATCCAAGGAAGCCCAATTGTTTTTGTATTGTATGGAATCAAATGAATCATAATTGGGAACAGCAATATAGAGGAAGCCGTCATTTTTGAGTTTTTTGATTAATTTCTTACTCGTTTTCCTCAATGAGTGAATGTGTTCCAATACATGGAACAATGTTATGGCATCAAATTTCTTTTCCTCATCAAGATTATCGATGGTTTTTAAGATGTTGAGTCCAAAATCTTTTCCTATTTTTCTTGCATCTTGGTTGGGTTCAATGCCAGTTACTTCCCATCCCGATCTTTTTGCTGTTTTTAAAAAATAACCAGTTCCACACCCATAATCCAACAATCTACCAGGTTGTGGGCATCTGTCATGAATCCATGAAATTTTGGTTTTTAGGGTTATTTTCCTCACCCACTTGTATATAATGTTGGTTAGGTTATTTGATTTGTCTTGGTGTGAAATATACCCCTCAAAATCATAATACTTTCCTATGTCTTTTTCTTCTGGCCTTGGGTTTGTAAATATCAACTTACAAGAGGAACAATGGCAAAGCAAAAATTTTTCTTGGCTAACAGCAAAGTCTTTAACTTCTGTATGATTAAGAAAAAGCCCACTTTTACAAAGTGGGCATTTGGTTAATCTTTCTCTCATCTTCCTAGGTAAACCGTTAGTATGGATAGATCTGCTGGTGACACACCACTTATTCTTGATGCTTGCCCTAATGTTTCGGGCCTTATTTTGTTGAGTTTTTGTTTACCTTCCGCTGATAAGGCTGTTATTCCCAGATAATCGAATTCTATGGGGATTTTGTAATTTTCCATATTGTTGAGTTTTTCGACCATCTGTTGTTCTTTCTCTATATAGCTGTCGTATTTGATCAGAATCTCTGCCTGCTCCAAAGCGTCTTTGCTGTATTTGGATAGATATTGCTTTAGATTAGCATCCAATTCCATAATTTGTGTCAATCCTATTTGAGGCCTTTTCAATAGCTTTTCCAAGGTTATTTTTTCCTTTATAGTTGCCGTATCCAAACCTTCTAGGCTGATATTGATCTCTTCTGGAGCGAGTTTTTTTTGTTTGAGGTCATTGATCAATCTGGCGGTATCTGCTTTTTTGTCAAGCATTTTTTCCATACGGATATCATCTGCCAGACCGATTTGATGTCCCAATTGGGTCAATCTCAAATCTGCATTGTCCTGTCTCAAAAGCAATCGAAACTCCGCTCTGGATGTAAACATGCGATAGGGTTCTTCTGTGCCTTTGTTGATAAGATCGTCGATCAATACACCGATATAGGCTTCAGATCTTTTCAACACGAAAGGATCTTTTTCATCAGTTTTTAATGATGCGTTTATTCCTGCCATCAATCCCTGTGAAGCGGCTTCCTCATATCCTGTTGTCCCGTTGATCTGCCCTGCGAAATACAGGTTTTCTATCAAATGAGTCTCCAGGGTGGCCTTAAGTTGGGTTGGAGGAAAAAAATCATATTCTATAGCATATCCAGGACGGAACATCTTGGCTTGCTCAAAACCTTCTATTTTTCTGATTGCATCGTACTGCACATCTTGTGGCAATGAGGTTGAAAAACCATTGACATAGATTTCAACTGTATCCCAACCCTCAGGTTCTACAAATATTTGATGTCTCTCCCTTTCGGCAAAACGGTTGATTTTATCTTCAATGGATGGACAATATCTCGGGCCCAGACCTTGGATACGTCCATTAAACATTGGAGATCTGTCGAAGCCTTTTTCTAAGGCCTTGTGGACATTTGTATTTGTGTAGGTAATCCAACACGGTCTTTGTTCTTTTATCGGCTTGGTTTCATCAGAATAGGAGAACTTTTCTGGGTTCTCGTCTCCGTGTTGGATTTCCATTTTGGTATAATCCAAACTCCTGCCATCCACACGAGGCGGTGTTCCGGTCTTCATTCTCCCAGCTTCAAAGCCAAGGCCTACAAGTTGCTCTGTAATTCCTTTTGAAGCGGATTCGCCGGTCCTTCCACCACCAAATTGTTTTTCCCCAATGTGTATGATCCCATTCAGGAAGGTGCCATTTGTAAGAACGACGGATTTTGCTTGAATTTCAATGCCTATATTTGTTCTGACCCCGACCACTCTATTGTCTTTTACCACAATTCCACTGATCATTTCCTGCCAGAAATCAACATTTGGTGTTCGTTCTAGGGCTAGCCTCCATTCTTCAGCAAAACGCATTCTGTCATTCTGGGCTCTCGGGGACCACATGGCAGGCCCTTTTGATCTGTTGAGCATTCGGAACTGAATGGTCGACTTGTCTGAAACAATGCCTGACATTCCTCCCAACGCATCGATTTCTCGCACGATTTGACCTTTGGCCACACCGCCCATGGCTGGGTTGCAGGACATCTGGGCAATGGTGTTCATGTTCATGGTACACAACAATACCTTTGATCCCATTTTTGCCGCGGCATGCGCAGCCTCACAACCTGCATGACCCGCCCCTATTACTATTACGTCGTATATTGGAAACATAAATTGTTTTCTTAATTGTTTCACGTGGAACACTTCCGTTTGTTATGGATTTTAGTGTGTTTTCCACGTGGTGTATTTGTAAATGTTTCACGTGAAACATTTACATGTTTTGAAAATGATGGATGCAGACTTCCTCCATTTTTCTCATTTTCAGCACTTCTTCTTCTTTTTTGTCTTTGTAGCCCATTAGGTGTAAAATCCCGTGGCTCATTACGCGCAACAATTCTGTCTCAAACAGAATGTCCATTCTTTGGGAATTGTCTATTACCCTGTCTATGCTGATAAAGATGTCTGCCTCTATTTTGTTATCCCCTTCAGAATTGTCGAAAGTGATGATGTCTGTGAGTGTGTCGTGATTGAGGTACTCCAGGTTTTTTTGGTGAAGGTATTCGTCAGAGCAAAATACATAGTTTATTTCCCCTATAGAGTACCCACCTTCTTCGGCGATTTTCTTCAACCATTTTTTGTGTTTGTTCTTTTCTTTAAGCTGGAATTTGATTTCCTCTTCAAAAAACTGAATCGCCATATTAAGAGATGTAAAATGTCAAGATGGTTCTTCTTCCTTCGTCTTCATACTTTACATCATCAGACAGGTGCTTCATGATAAAAATTCCCCTACCCCCCATTTTCTCTAGGTTTTCTGGTGATGTTGGGTCTTTGATGTTTTCAAAATCAAATCCTTTTCCTTCGTCTTTTACGATAAACCGAACTTGGTCTTCTTCAAAAAACAACTCAAGGCCCACGTTTTTGGCGCTATCAGCACCGTTTCCATGGAGAATCGCGTTGCTTACACATTCTGTTACCGAAATCATGATGTTTCCGTAAATGTCATCATTGATTTGAAATCTGTCTCTTGCGTTGTCAATGAAGCTTTCTACGATTTTTATGTTTTCAATCAAAGAGGGAATTGAAATTTTAATAGATTTCATGAAGCTTTTATGGTAAAATTGATAAATTACTTATTTATTTTTAGTTCAATTCTATTAAAATGGGACAATGATCGGAATGAATGGCGTCTGGTAAAATCAACGACCTTTTGATCTTCTCCCTAAGTGGACTTGTCGTCATATGATAATCAATCCGCCAACCCAAATTTTTACCTCGGGATCCCGCTCTGTAACTCCACCAGGTATATTTGTGGGGGTCCTGATTGAACAACCTGAAACTGTCTTCAAATCCTGTACTGGTAAACTTATCCATCCAAGCCCTTTCTTCGGGTAAGAATCCCGAGGAATTTTTGTTGGATATCGGGTTATGGATATCGATTGGCTTATGGCAGATGTTATAGTCTCCACTCAATATCAAATTAGGAATTTTTTTTATCAAATCTTGAGAATAGCCATATATGTCATCCAGAAAACGATATTTAAAATCCTGTCTTACATCACCTGTAGTGCCAGAAGGGAAATAGGCAGAAAGGAAGGAAACCCCGTCAAAATCTGCTCTTATAATTCTCCCCTCATCGTCATATAGGGAATGATCCATTCCATATTCGACGTGGTTGGGTTTGATTTTGCTAAGGATAGCCACTCCACTGTATCCTTTTTTGACGGCAGGGTGCCAATAGATGTGATAACCTAGGTCTTCAAATTGGCTTCGGTCGATTTGGTTTTCCAAAGCCTTTACCTCTTGGAGGCCGACTACATCTGGGTTCACGGCTATTAACCAGTCTCTAAAACCCTTGTTTAAGGCTGCCCGGATGCCATTTACATTATAGGATACGAATTTCATTTGCAATTGATTGTTTTTGTTCCCAAATCAAGTAAATTATTTGATTTCTATCTGGAATTCTTGCTCGAAATAATCCAGCGTGTGGATTTTGAGTAGTTTTTCTTGTTCCAAGGCATTGAAATGGGGAAGTTTTTTCAACAGTTTCCAATGTGGCCATCCGTCTTGATCAATGAAGTCCAATTCATAAAAACCCGATAGACTCAGTACCTTGCAGACTGCGATATGCATCAGGTCTTGTTTTTGTTCTTTTGTAAAATTCCGTTGCCCCTGCCCCAATTCCTGGACGCCAATCAGGAACAACACTCCGTTGAGATCGGCGGGCTTTTTTCCAACCAATTCTTGTATTCCAAAGAGGAGTTTGTTGAATCGTTTGTCGAGATCGAGATCTTTTTTGAACATGTTATTTTACTGTGTTTTCTAGTTCTTCCCAGTATTCTACGGCTCTTCTCAAATGTGGGATTACAATGGATCCGCCAATAACAGTTGCAATGGAAAATACCTCAAACAATTCTTCCTTGCTCAAGCCTTCTTCAAAGGATTTACCCAAATGGTACTTGATACAATCATCGCATCTCAAGACCATAGAGCATGCCAACCCGATCATTTCTTTTGTTTTGACATTAACAGCACCTGCTGCGTAGGTATTGGTGTCCAAATTGAAGAATCTTTTTATTACTTTGTTGTCTGCGGCCATGATCTTTTCGTTCATTTGGCCTCTATAGGTGTTGAATTCTTCTATTAAATTCATTAACTTTTAATTAAAATTTTAATTAACTGGCAAATATAACAGGTATTTTCCGCCCATTGTTTGTAACAACCCTTTTTCGAGATGCGTTTCACTTTTTTTGAAGATTTTCTGTCCTTGGTTTTCCCAAAAACCTGTTGTGTTTGCAAGAGGAGTCTTTTTGTTTTTGAAAACCAACTCTGTAAGGTGTGCATTGGATCTCTTCCGATCACCAATTACCACCAAAGGCCCCAAAACAACGAACTTTCCCTAAAAATCTTGGGGCTTACCAAGCCAAACTTGGTCATTTCCTTTCTCCAATTCACCAAAAAAGGGACCAGTCAAAAATTGCTTCACCAGCTCAAATACAGGAATAAACCCGAAATAGGGGTTGAACTTGGAAGGATATATGCCCACATTCTTAGCGAATGGGGTTTTGGTTCCCATTGGGATTATATCATACCTGTGCCCTTACATCCCATAAAATTAAAAAGGAGAGGATACAACCAAAGCGAACAATTTGCTTTGGGCTTGAGTGAAATACTGGGAGTCCCCATTTCAAGGGGTTTGCAAAGAGATCAATTTACCGATACGCAAACGCAGAAATCGAGAATGGAGCGCTTAGAAAATGTAGCCAATGTTTTTTCCGCCCGTTATTTTGACGAAATCAAAGGAAAAAGAATACTCTTGGTGGATGATGTCATGACAACTGGAGCCACCCTTACCTCTTGTGCCAACAGCCTGCTGATGTCTGGTGCAGTTACGGTCGACTTGGCAGTAATTGCTGCAGGGAAATAGCTTGGTGAGGAGAGTGGATAACCTTGGTATTTGATGGTGTTGGATTACCAACTGCCACCAGCTCCACCACCACCAAAAGATCCTCCACCGAATCCACCAAATCCGCCGCCGCCGCTGCGGCCGCCAAATCCTCCACGCCCAGAAGAAAAATCGCCAAATTTCCCTCCTCCGCCGCCTCTGAGCAAATTGGCAAGCATGATGCTGGTGAACAAATCGATTCCACCACCTTTTCCACCCATATGGTTGTCGTTGTCTTTTCTGTTTTTGAGCATGGGAAGAATCACGAAAAGGAAAAGAAAAAACAGGAAGAATACGATTGCTCCTCCATGGTTCCCTTTTGAGATGACTTTATCTGCCTGATATTCTCCTGAAGCAAGTTTAAAGATCATATCAGTGGCTTTGTCCAAGCCCGTATAATATTGCTCCATTTTAAAATTTGGAACAATCAACTGATCCACGATCCGTTTTGCCAAGATATCCGGGACGGCACCTTCCATTCCATATCCTGTGGCTATAAATACTTTTCTATCCTCCATCGCAGCGAGGATAAGGATGCCGTTCTCTTTGTCCTTTCTTCCAATTCCCCACAAATCACCCAGCTTGAAAGCATAATCACTGATGTCATATGGCCCAATTGACCTGATCATGACGATACTCACCTGGGAAGAGGTGCTGTCATTATAGGCCACCAATTTGTTTTCCAGTTGTGAAATTTCGGAGGGAGAAAGTGTTTGGGTAAAATCATTCACCAATCTCGGTGGATTTGGCGAAGGTGGAAAATCATTTTGTGCCCATAAGAAGGAAATGGAAATGATATTTATTAAGAAGAGAAGTAGGATTCTTTTTTGCATAATTAATTACCCAAATGAGATCTCATTTGGAAGTTCGTTGGCATCACCTTTTTGGTCGTAGGGGAAGTGGGCTTTCAATTGCTGGCCGGACATTTCTATACCTTTGCGAAGCCCCTCGGTGAAATGTTTCTTTTTGAAGCTCACAGCCATTTCTTCCTTAATGTTTTCCCAAAAATTTTTAGGAACCACACTGTTGATCCCGGCATCTCCCAAAATGGCAAATTTATGATCTTCAACCGCGAGGTAAAACAGAACCGCATTGCGGAACTGGGTTTTGTGCATCTTCAGGGTTTCGAAAACCTCAGCGGCGCGGTCCAAGACCTCGCCACTGCAATGGTTTTCTATGTGCACCTGGATTTCTCCAGAAGTTTCGTTTTCAGCAGACTGGATGGCTCCAATGATTATGGATCTGTCCTCAGGACTAAATAATTTCTCGGCCATGGATCAAATTTGATTAAAATTGTACTGTTGGAGCATTTTCTGAGCCTTCGGAGGCCTCGAAATATCCCTTACGATCAAATCCATACCAGCCGGCAAAGATATTGTTCGGGAAGGTTCTGAGATTTGAATTATAAGCCTGTACAGATTGGTTGAAGTTCCTTCTTGCTACCGCAATTCTATTTTCCGTCCCCTCAAGTTGTGCCTGTAATTCAAGAAAGTTTTGGTTTGCCTTCAAGTCAGGGTAGCGTTCTACAGTGACAAGCAATCTGCTCAAAGCGCCACTCAATTGGTCCTGAGCCTGTTGGAATTCCGCGATTTTTTCAGGTGTAAGGTTCTCCGCATTGATGTTGATGGAGGTGGCTTTAGATCGCGCCTCAATGACTCCTGTCAGTGTTTCTTGTTCAAAATCAGCATAACCTTTTACAGTATTCACCAAGTTGGGAATCAGATCTGCCCGTCTTTGATATTGGGTTTCAACTTCCGCCCACTCTCCATTAATTGTTTCTTCAGTTTGGACAAATTGGTTATAAACACCGACTGCTTTTGTGTAAACAAAAATCCCGATCAGTACCAGGACAATAATGGGAATCAAGAATTTTTTCATTGTGTTTTTATTTTTTAAACAGTTTCTAAACGCAAATCTAACTTAAACGGTTCTTATAATTTGTATCCACTGTCGAAAACCGGATTTTTTATAGGAACTTCTGGTTTTTGAATTTAAAGGTTTTTCCAAAAGACCAAAATGAAATCAATTGTGGGGATTGGACTTTCCTTTTTTCAAATCTTCAATATTTGATTTCAATTGGTTGAGGTAGATTGAGAAGGTGGTGCCAACCCCAACTTGGCTTCTTACTTTTAAGTTGCCATCATGGGATCTGATTTGTTCTCTAACAAGGTAGAGCCCAAGGCCTTTACCCTCTACATGGGAGTGAAATCTTTGATAAAGGCCAAACAAACGCTCCCCGTACCGATCCAAGTCCAACCCTATGCCGTTGTCTTCAAAATGGATGACTGTAAAACCCCCTTCTTCTTCACTGCGGATGTTTATGACCGGCTTTCTATCGGGGTGTTTGTATTTTATCGCGTTGGTAGTCAGGTTGGTAAGAAAGTTTTCAAGGTGGGAATAGATATAACTGATATTGGGTACTTTGGAAAAGTCTTTCTGGATAAGCGCACCGGATTCACGGATTTGTTTATGAAGACTCATCTCAATGTTATGGCAAAGGAGGAGGAAATCCACTTTTTCTATTTTTGGGAGCTTGTTTTTTTTGATGGAGACGACGTCTATCAAATCTTGCAAAGTGCTATTCAAAATAGATGTGGAGATCTTCAGGTTATCGATTATTTCCTTGTTGTCTGGGTCGACTGATTTCTCTTCGTCATAAAGTTCCAGCAAGGAAGAAATGTTGACAATTGGGGCCCTTAAATTGTGCGAGATAATATAGGCAAATCTTTGAAGCTCCTCATTTTGGGATTTCAGGTCTCGAATAAGTTGTTCTCTTTCCTCCTCTGCGATTTTGGTTTCGGTTATATTCTGGGTCACCAAGAGAATTCTGTCAATTTCTCCTGATTTGTCCATCAGTGGTACTCCGCTCTTCAGGTAATATTGATTTCCAATGATAACCTCAAACATTACGGATTCCCCATTCAGGATTTTGTCCAGATATTCGCGGACTTCATTGGAAACAAAACTTTCATATTTGGAGAGGTGTGGTGTTCCGATCAGTTTTTTGGGATCCATTCCTGATGTCTTGAATTCTTTTCCCTCGGCATAGATGTAGGTCAGTTTCTTGTCCAATACCTCTACGGTTCCCTTTGGAAAATTCTCAGCGATGCTCCTGAATAAAAGTTCTGAGTTGACCAACTTGTTTTCATAATACATTCTGTCGAGCTCCGAACCAATACGGTCTGCAAGAATGGTGAGCACAGGCGAAATGGAGGTTCCGGACAAAAGGGGTTTTTCGTCCATCAAAACCAACAAACCCACACGCTTATTCTCCATATCCGTGATCGGTACACCCAAGTAGGAAGATATTTGTCCTTCTACCAAGATCTTGGAGTTGGGGAAATGCTTGTAAACGTCTTTGGTATAAATAATAGGGCTAGATGAATTCAAACATTCCAAACAGGGAGTTTGGGAAATAGAATAGGAATAATTGGAGGCTTTTTGACCTTTTTTGGAATAGGATATAATTTTGGCTTCGGTGATCTCTTCGTTTACTTCTGCAATGAAACAATGGTCCATCTGGAATCTTTCCGAAAGAATGGCGGTGAGTTTATCCAAAAACGATTGCCCGCTAAACCTGGAAGTGCTTTCGGTAAGATGGGACAAGATGTTGTGCACGTATTCCTGCTCACTGATATCCTCCAGGATGGCTTGAAAGCTGTTCCCATCATCCATTGTTTTTGCGGTGAGCCGCAAATAGAAAAGTTTGTTGTTAAAATAACTGATATAAGGACCCTCATAAAACCCATAGCCTTTTAGGAAACTCTCCAGATATGCATTTTTGATGGGCTGATCCCCGATCAAATCAAATATGTTTTTTCCAATGATTTTAAGTGGGTCATCAAGATCGATTTTTTGAAGAAAACTATTGTTGATGTCCAAGACGAAACCATCCCTGTCATATTGAAAAATCGGCAAAGGATTTTCTTCAAAAAGGGATTTATATTTTCGAAGGTTGATGGAAGATTCCTTCTCTTTGTCTTTGGTATAAGTGATATCTATAAAAATTCCTGCCCAGATTGATTCCTGCTGGTATTTTTCAAGTCGATTGGAAGCACCGTAAATCCATTTGGTTTTCCCCGAGGCCGTTACAATACGAAAAGAGCATTCAAATTTAGTTCCTTTCTCGTAAGATTCTTTATCTATTTGAAGTAGCGTCGCAATATCCTCAGGATGTACCAAGTCCATGAATTTTTTCTCATCTTCAAGAAGTTCTTGGGGTTCAATTTCAGCTAGTTGCCGTATGTTTTCACTTACGAAAATAAATTCATGGCTTAAATCAGGAAATGTTTTGAGCATATAAACCATTCCGGGGACCACTCCGGTAAGCTCTTCCACCATGGTCTTGTTTTCGAGCAGGTCCTTTTCTATTTCTTTTATTTCGGAAATATCGCGGATAATGCCAAGGATCATTTTTTCTTGGTCCTTACTTTTTCCGTATTCTTTTATTTCTTCCTGAACGAAAATGTAATATCCATTTCTGTGCAACATCCTGTAAACGATGGATGGCGAATGGGACAATCCCTTTTTGTAAATACCCCGATCTTCAGGGTGGATCAGGTTTTTCCAACCTTCTTTGGACAATCCCTCAAAAAATGAAGCTGGATAACCCAAGATCTCCTCCAATCCACCAGACCACCGTATTTCTGCTCTCTCTGGGTAATAGTCGTAATAGATCAATCTAAGCTTTGTGGATTCTAGAAAAGAGGATGTTGATTCTTTTTCAGACGGCAAGGATTGAAAATATTCCAATTGGAAAAGCAAAAAACCATTGCTCAGTGGTTTTCGACTCAGGTAAATATGTTCTGGAAATACGGCCAATACCTCCTCAGAGCGGGATTCCTGGAAGGCGGTCAGTTTTTCAAGCTCCAGAAATGGAAATTTTTCAATAAGAAAGGAATTCCATTTCGTTATATTCTGGACGGGTTTTCCAGAATTTTTTCCGGAGTATACTATGCCATTTGAGGGATCCATCAACCAGCTGAATTTCCCAGGATTTTCCTGCTGAACAGGTGTGATCAGTGCATTGATCAGATAGGATTGGTCTTCTTGGGCGATCACATAACCCTCTATTTGGACAAGGTGGAAAAAATCCTTGCCGATAATCAGTGGACAAATAAATTTGTCTCCATTTCCAAGTGTTTTGAATAAATATTCGAATACCTTCGTTTCCAAAGTTGGAAAAATCCTGTTGAAGAAAGTTTCTTGAAAAAACTTTTCCTTTCCCGAGATCACCTGCTTGATTTCGGATGAAACATAAAGCAATTCAAAAGTTTGATCGTTGTACTTTTTTAGAGTAAGTAAAATATTTTGAAAAGAAGAATTTAATCTGTCTGACATTTTTCTCTTAAAAGAGTGAGCAATTGTAATTTATATTATTGTATTATAGTTAATTAAAAGTCAAAAATCTTGTACCAAATGTACAAATTGAAAAGGGAATTTTAAAAATTTTAATGAAAACTGTCTGTACAAAACAGTTCTCATCAATTTTTGGAAGATTTATATCTGCTTTTTAAGTTTAAAACTCACTTGCAGCATTTCAAAAGTCTCAAGTTCGTCATTTGAAAATCGCTTAATTTCCAAAAATATTTCCCGGTTAGGTTCCGATCGAAAGAGCTTTACCAAGTCTGATAATTCCCAAAAATCAAGGGGTATTTTATTTATCGTCATGATTTCGTCCCGAAGTTTGATACCTGCCACAGCAGCAGGAGAACCTTCTCTGATTTTTGAAATATAAAAACGTTTTTCATCCAAGGGATACATTTTTACGGTAATTCCACTCATGTCATGTTCAAAAGGATTATTGAAAGTAGCCCCTTTTTTCAAGTATAAGCGTTCCCTTCTGTAATCCAAAATCATCCGCGTTCGTCCAAGGATTTCTGACCCCAGACTACCCTGCCGTCCAGTCTCTTTGATCACATAACTGTACTCCGTCTCTTCTGGATAGGAGGCAATCACGTTTGAGAATTTCATGCCATCGATGGACAATTGCTTCACTCTTCCCACAAAACCAAATAAATCACCACCCAAGGACCTGCCCAATTCTGTTTCAATAAACACAGGAGGCAATATGATTTTATCAGAAGTTTCCATGTTCAGGAGCAAGCCATGGTTGGCACCGGTATCAATCAATAGCTTCGCATCGAGATCTTCTCCCTGAACCTGCTTTATTTTTGTGTTGATGTAGGGTTTGTTGTTTTCCACTTTCATGGATATTTTTTTGAATCCAAAAGGCCGCCATTTCATGACGTTGGAATCGTAAAAAGTGATCTTGCTTGTATTGTAGTCGATTTTGACAGGATTGTATTTGAAAAACTCATACCCGATGACGCCATATACCGGAACACCGATGATCATTTCCAACTCAAAGAAATCATCGTCAAGAACCAGTAATGTTTGGCTGATCCCCTCTAGATTGCCTGCATCCATGTGGTTGTTTGGTGAGACAGAAGCGGTGATCACCGTTTTGCCGTCCGCACCGACCAGATCAAGTTTTCTGGTAAAGACAAGACCAATTTGCTCACCAATGGTCTTGCTAAACAGGAGGTTGGTTTTAACCCCGGTATCAACCAAAAAATTTATAGCAGGACTTCCGTTGATGGAAATCGGAATGATGATAAGATTATTCGATGCTAAAAATGGGAGTTCAGTTTTTCTCGAAGGTTCCTTCATGTAGAATCCCGGTACCTGTGCGGTTCCAAAACTAGAAATGGCCAAATACAAGGGTAAAATCAGAACCAGAATTTTTAAAGCCATATGTGGGCTGATATTTGAGAAAATCACTCCTTAATATAAGCATAATATACAGGCGGATAAATTTGTTTCGTAAAATCTTTAAATGCTTAGATTTAAACTGTATTTCTTCCGAAAATCAACGACCAATTTAGAATAATAGCAAATAAGTACCATCTTTGACCATTGTGCGGCTTCGATTTGAAAAAATCTAAAAAATCCCGCATCTTTAATTTTTAGATCTTGAAGGTATGGCAGAGAAGTCACTAGTTGAAAAAGCGAAAAAGATTTTTGAGAATTTCCTCTTAAGACAGGGAAGCAGGAAAACCCCTGAGCGGTTTTCTGTCCTTGACGAACTCTATGCCCTGCCCCAAGATGAGCACATTGATGTCGAGGGTTTATTCCTTTCGATGCGGAACAATGGATATACGTTGAGCCGAGCAACCATCTACAACACACTTGATCTTTTGGTGGAATGTGGATTGGCTGTCAAACACCAATTTAAGGACAAAGTGGCCCTTTATGAGCAGGCATTGACTTATAAACACCATGACCACCATGTCTGCAACCAATGCAGGAAAATTCGTGAGTTTTCCGATGAACGCATCAATTTCATCAAAGAAGCGATCGGTATCGAGTTTCAATCTGGTATCACCAGCCATTCTTTGGTCCTTTATGGAGATTGTAAAATTCCCGATTGCGTCAACCTGAAGTTCTTGGGTTGATTGCAGACCCTTTGAATATTTTTTTATAAACGGGCTTACGGTACAGAAACTGGAGCCAAAGTGCAGGAAAAAGCAAAAAGGTCATGACACCGTTTGGACCTTCATACGTGATCTCATCTTTGATAATACTCGAGTCACCATCTTTGACGATTCGATGTCTGTGCTCCCAAGATTTTAAGAAAAATGGCAGCTTTATTCCTTTGTCCACAAAGAAAAATTCACTTTCGCTTGTCTGATCATCCGTGATTTCACTTGTCCAGACCTGTTTGAACAACAAAAAATCCAACTCAAGGCTGACAACATCTCCTTTTTTTGACCCGTCAAATCTCAAGAGTTTTACAGGTGGGAATGGAGGGCTAAGTTTGGAAAATAGATGTTCAGTAAACCCCTCTTTTACCTGTAGGTAGTCCTGCTCAACTTTAGTGGATATGTTTATTTTCATTTTCTGAAGAAAAGCAATTAAAGATACTCCTTGTTAGAAAAAAAACCACTTGGTTATTAGATTACCAAGTGGTTTTTTTTTGTCAATTCAATTTTTTGAAATATTTGAAAAACTCGCTTTCTGAGGAAAGAATTAGGCTTGTGTTTTCATCCAGAGATTTCTCCAAACTTTCCATGGACCTGACGAATTTGTATAAGTCAACAGAGGTTCTGTTTTTGTTGAAGGCTGCGGCATAGATCTTGGTCGCTTCTGCATCGGCTTTACCTTTGATTTCTTCTGCAAGTCTAAAAGCTTCGGATTGGATTTGTGCCAAATCCCTTTCCTTGTTTCCTTCCGTGACCCTAGCCTCACCTTGGCCTTCTGATCGAAACTGGTCAGCAATCCTATTTCTTTCACTGATCATCCTGTCATAAACCCTATCCCTGACATCATCGACGTAATTCATCCGTTTGAATCTAAAGTCTAGAATCCTTACGCCCAAGTCAGTTGTCCTAAGATTTGCTTTCTCCAACACGATCTTTTCAATTTTATCTCTACCTACCGAGATATCGGAAAGAATTTCTATTTCCTCCATAAACTCTTCCGTGACTTCGGGATCCCTGTTGGTGGAGCGAACAAGATCCAGAAGCTCGTGGCTGGCGATCGCATTTCTGGTTTCCCCATCCAATATGTCGTCCAACCTGGATTGGGCGGACCTTTCATCTCTCAGTCGGATAAAAAACTGAAGCGGGTCAGTGATTTCCCAACGGGCATATGTATCGACAAATATGAATTTTTTGTCCTTGGTGGGCACTTGGTTTCTGTCCCCATCCCATTCCAAATAACGTTTGTCAAAGAACTGTACTTTGTGCAAAAAGGGGGTTTTAAAATTCAAACCCGGAGTGGTTCTGGGATCTCCTACAGGTTTTCCAAATTGTGTAACGATGGCTTGCTGTGTTTCATCGAGGATATACACGCTGTTCATTAATAACAATACAGCGATAAATGCGACTACAATGTATCCTATTATACTTTTTCTCATGGTTTTAGGACTTTAGCTTTGTCAATATTCAATAAAGGCAACACACTGTTTCCTTTGTCATCCACAATGATTTTGTTGCCAATTTTTGGCATAATGCGCTCCATTGTTTCCAGGTAAATCCGTTGTTTTGTTACTTCTGGGGACTGGATGTAGGCTTCATACAAAGAATTGAATCTTTCTGCCTCACCTTTTGCGCGGTTTACACGGTTAAGAGCGTAGGCTTCTGCGAGTTGAACGGTTTCTTCCGCCTCACCCCTAGCTCTTGGGATCACCCGGTTGTATTCAGCTTCCGCCTGGTTAATCAGTGTTTCTCTTTCTTGCTGGGCTTCATTTACAGCATTGAAAGAAGGTTTTACCGCTTCGGGAGGGTTGACATCCTGCAATACGACCTGATCGATCCGAATGCCGTTTTCATAATCGTCACACATTTTCTGCAACAAGACTTCGACACTGGAAGCAACTTCCTGACGACCCACGGTCAGTACCTCATTGACAGTTCTGTCCCCGACGATTTTTCGCATGGCCGCCTCTGACATGTCTCTTAGGGTTTTGTCAGCATTTCTGACCTTGAAGAGGTATTTGAATGAATCGGTAATCCGATATTGTACCACCCATTCCACGTCGGTTAGATTCAGGTCTCCTGTCAGCATCATGCTCTCATCGGCATAGCCGGTTTTCACATATTCAGATCGCTGACTGGCTTGGGCCGTCCGAAAGCCAAATTCTTGTTTCAACTGACGCTGGACGGGTATTTTAAACATTTTTTCAAAGCCATAAGGGATGATAAAACTTAGTCCGGGTTGAACTGTTCGGTTATATTCACCCAACTGGACAACCACTCCTTCTTCCTCAGGCCCCACTGTCTTGACGCCGGAAAAGATGCCAGCCAAAACGATTAGTCCAATGATGATTTTCCCAAGATATTTCTTGATCCAATCGGGGTTAATATTGATTTCGTAATTTTGATCAGCCATATTTATTATTGATAAAGTAAGGTTTTGTCTAAAATCTCCAAGAACTAAAATTTTTGCCTAAAAGGCTAATACAAACGTGAAAAACAACACAATCCATATTAGGTCCATAAAATGCCAATAGGTGGTAAAAAGGTGTATTCTCATTTTCTCAAAAGGATTGGTCAATAGAATGAGATGTTGGATTTGGTCCTTTTCTTTTCTGGAATACTGGACCAACATGATCAAGGCAAAAACCATCGCCACGAGCAAGTGAAAGACATGAATGCCGCTGAGGACATATAAAAAGCTTCCCCTTGGAAGCCCTGTGAAATCTATCCCCATGGCGGTAAGTTCCTTCCACCCGATAAACTGAAGTACCGTAAAAAGAAGTCCGGATAAAAAAGTGGCCAATAGGCTGTTTTTCAATTTTGAAATTTCTTCCTCCCTGAAATGTAACATCATCTTGGAAACCGAATATCCACTGATCAGAAGGATGAATGTACTCCCGATAAAGGCTTTGGGCATCCTGAAACCGATTCCGTCCATATTACCGACTCCAGATAAAAGAAAGGCCAAGGTCATAAACGTGAAAATCAAACCGCTTCCGAACATCCCCAAATACATCAGGGTTTGATAAGGGTGCATGTTTTCTATTTTTTGGAACCATGTTCCGCTCGATTTTTGCATATCAGGACAATTCTTTATTTTCATAAACATTTAAATCATCCATAGGTTCAAGATATTCGATGACAATTTGATAATTGTCTTTTTAAGGCGGAAACAAATCATTTCTGTAACTTTGCACTTCTTACCGTCAAAACCCAGTTCAAAAATTTTGGATAAAAAAGCATTTCAATCCCTTTATCATCAGGATCCTTTTGTGCGTACCATGGCCCATGCACTCCAAACGGAGAAGGGAAAAAGTTTTCAAGTAAAAGGTCTTTCAGGAAGTCTTGACTTGGTTCTGTTTTCCAGCATCTTCAAAGAAATTGGTGGGTTTCATTTGATCATTGCCCATGACAAAGAAGAAGCGGCTTATCTCAACAGTGATCTTCAGGAGCTTTTGGACACAAAAGACCTTTTGCTTTTTCCCTCAAGCTACAAGAGGCCCTATCAATTTGATGAGGTAGAGAATGCCAATGTGCTGATGCGGGCGGAGATTCTCAACAAAATCCTTGTCAAAGGGAACAAAAATGAGATCATCGTCACGTATGCTGAGGCGCTGTATGAAAAGGTGATCAATAAAAAATCATTGAAGGACAATACTTTTACGGCCCGCGTGGGTGAAAAAGTCGATCTTGAATTTATTGCGGAATTATTGTCTACCTATGATTTTGAGAAATCTGACTTCGTTTACGAACCTGGTCAATTCTCCATAAGGGGAGGCATTCTTGATGTTTTTTCCTATGCAAATGAATATCCCTTCAGGCTTGAGCTTTTCGGAAGGGAATTGGAAAGCATCAGGACTTTTGATCCGGAAACGCAGCTTTCCTTAGGCCCCGTCGATAAAATCAGTATTATTCCCAATATCCAAACCAGATTGCTCCAAGAGGTTAGACAGTCATTCACTGATTTTTTGCCGGAAAAAGCGACCATTTGGTTCAAGGATTATCAATTCACCTTGGATGTATTGGATGAGTCCTATGATAAAGCCAGTCTACAATTTTCAAAAATTGTGCACGATGTCGAAAAAGACAGATTGTTGATCCAACCCAAGGACCTTTTTGACCGCTCTGAAACTTTTGTAGACAAGATCGGGAGGTTTACAAAAGTGGAATTTGGACATAAATTTTATTTTAAGGAGTGTCAGGTTTTTCACTTTGACTCCAAACCCCAACCCTCCTTCAACAAGGATTTTGACTTGCTGGTGGCGAATTTGGTGGAAAACGAGAAAAATGGGTTGCTCAACATCATCTGTTCTGAAAATGATAAACAGATCAATCGACTCGAAAATATTTTCCATGAATTGGATCCCACTTTAAAATTCCAATCCCTTATGATTGGCTTAAGGGAAGGATTTGTGGACCGTTCGCTCAAGATTGCTTGCTACACCGATCACCAGATATTTGAGCGTTTTCACCGGTACAAAACAAAAAACAAATCCACCAAATCAAAAGCGCTTACCCTCAATGAACTCAAAATGCTCCATCCAGGAGACTATGTGGTGCATGTAGAATATGGTGTGGGGAGGTTTGCAGGTTTGGAGAAAATCGAAGTCAACGGAAAATTACAAGAAGCAGTAAGGTTGATTTTCAGGGATGATGATCTTCTTTTTGTCAATATCCATTCTCTTCATAAGATATCGAAATATTCCGGTCAGGAAGGAACGGCACCTGCCATGTCCAAATTGGGCTCTCCAGATTGGGAAAACAAAAAGAAAAGGGTCAAAAGCAAGGTCAAGGACATTGCAAAGGAATTGATTGCCCTTTATTCCAAAAGAAGAACTGCACCAGGATTCAGTTTTGCCCAAGACTCTGTGTTGCAGATCGAATTGGAAAGCTCCTTTATTTACGAAGACACACCGGATCAGGCCTCCGCTACCGTGGATGTAAAAGCCGATATGGAAAAACCTTATCCGATGGACCGCTTGGTCTGCGGTGATGTGGGTTTTGGAAAAACAGAGGTCGCTATCCGAGCAGCTTTCAAGGCACTCAATGACCGAAAGCAAGTTGCTATCCTGGTTCCCACGACCATTTTGGCCATGCAGCATTACCATACTTTCAAAGATCGATTGGCAGCTTTTCCTGTAAGAGTAGATTACATAAACCGTTTCCGCACCGCAAAGGAGATCAAGGAAATCATCAAACAGGTGGCATCCGGAGAAATCGATATTCTGGTGGGGACGCACAGGATTGTCAACAAGGACATCAAATTCCGGGATTTGGGACTGCTCGTGATTGACGAGGAACAAAAATTCGGCGTCAAGGTAAAAGACCAACTCAAGGAATTGAAATTGAATGTAGATGTGCTGACACTTACAGCCACACCTATACCAAGGACCTTGCACTTCTCCTTGATGGGGGCCAGGGATCTTTCGGTGATTGCCACCCCACCGCCCAACCGCCAGCCCGTCACGACAGAGATTCATTCTTTCGAGGAGGAAATCATCAGAGATGCCATCGCCTTTGAGCTGAGAAGAGGCGGTCAGGTGTTTTTTGTCCACAATCGTGTAGGTGAAATTGACTCCATTGCCAACCTAATCATGCGATTGGTACCGGATGCAAGGGTAGCCGGAGCACATGGACAAATGGATGGCAAGAAGTTGGAGAAAATCATGGTCAGTTTTATTGAGGGAGAATACGATGTTTTGGTTTCCACCAATATCATTGAATCAGGTTTGGACATCCCCAATGCCAATACGATCATCATCAATAGGGCACACATGTTCGGCTTGAGTGACCTCCACCAAATGCGGGGACGTGTGGGAAGAAGTAACAAAAAGGCTTTTTGTTACTTACTCACCACACCTACTTCAGGACTTACCTCCGAGGCAAGGAAAAGACTTCAGACCCTGGAGGAGTTTTCGGACCTCGGTGATGGAATAAAAGTGGCGATGCGGGACCTGGATATTCGAGGAGCTGGGAATTTGCTGGGTGCGGAACAGAGTGGCTTTGTTACGGATCTGGGTTTTGAAATGTATCACAAAATCCTGGATGAGGCGGTTCAGGAATTGAAAGAAAATGAATTTGCTGCCCTTTTTGAAGATGATTTGAAGGAAAAAGTGGAGGTGTTGGTGCAGGATTGTGTCATCGAGACGGATATGGAGCTTCTCATACCGGAAAGTTATGTGAGCAATATTTCTGAGCGACTCAATCTGTATTCCAAATTGGACAATATTAAACAAGAGGAAGATCTAGCCGCCTACATTGTTTCTATTCTAGATCGTTTTGGTCCGATTCCAGAGGTTGTTCACGACCTCTTTGAAACGGTAAGGATAAGATGGATAGCTCAGGGCTTGGGTTTTGAAAAATTGGTTTTGAAAAATGAGGTGATGAAATGTTATTTTCTTCCAGCCCACAAGGAAAAGTATTATAAGTCAGAAATATTTGGAAGAATATTGGCTTTCATCCCCAAGCATCCAAAATTCTGTAAAATAAAGGAGCATAAAAATCGTTTGATTCTCACCATTACGGGTGTGAAAAGCATCAAAAAAGCCAAACAGTGGCTTTTGGAGATAAATAATCATAAATAAGAATAAAATTAAATGGCTCGAAAATTGCTTTTGGGTCAGCTATATTTGTATTCCTTCGCCGGAAATGGGTAAATCCATTCCAAGAAAGGAATTTTGAAGAAAAAATAATATTGTGATAAAATATTATTGATTCTATATTAGCGTTGTAATTTGTGCACAAAAAATACTTTTCTCAAATGGCTTTTGCAAAAAACAAACTAAGTATGATAGCCGTGTCGGCCCTGATCGTAATGGGTGGTATCCTATCTTCTTGTAACAAAACACCGGGATACGGCAGAAGAACTGCTGCAAAACCTGGAAAAGCAAGTGCATCTACAGGTGCGGAATTCAGCTTCGATCCCAATGACAGTTCTAAGTTTCAGGTAACCAAACTTGCGCAGCAGGTGGTGGGCCCAAGACTGAAATATATCCAAGGTGGGAGGACCGTAGTAGGTTCTCAAGAACAGGATGTAATGGCATTTAGGGATAACGTGGAAAGAACGGTAACCATCGCGTCTTTTTATATGGACGAGACGGAAGTCACCAACAATGATTACAAGGAATTTCTGTTCTACATCAAAAAAAGTGTGAGCGCTGATTCGGTCCTTAAGCTTGAGCCGAAGGACAAGGTCTGGGCGGGAGCGATGTCCTACAATGATTTGTATGACACCTATTATTTCAGATTCCCGGGATTCAATTTTTACCCGGTAGCTGGGGTATCGTGGAGTCAGGCAGTCGCCTACTCCAAATGGAGAACAGATATTGTTGGTAATATTCTTCGTGAAAAGGAAGGACTTGACAGTACCTTGTCAAAAAGACAATTAATTGAAAGAGGAGTTGCCCTTGCGGAATATAGACTTCCCAATGAAGCAGAATGGGAATATGCTGCAAAAGCCATGATCGGAACGCAGTACATGGATGAAAACCAGGAAAATGGAAGAATTTACCCTTGGGACGGAAGAGGAGTCAGAAATCCATATGACGTAAAAAGAAAAGGGAAACAGGGCGACTTCTTGGCCAACTTCAAGAGAGGGCGTGGGGATTATGCGGGTATCGCTGGTGGAGAATCCAATGATGGAGAAATTCTACCAACCAACGTATATGACATGCCTCCGAATGATTTTGGACTTTATCACATGGCTGGAAATATGAATGAGTGGGTACAAGATGTTTACAGACCACTCTCATTTCAGGATTTTGACGATTTGAATCCGTTAAGAAAAGATGGGATTTACGATGAACAAGAAAATTACACGACCATGTTGATCGATGATAATTTCAGGGTTTACAAAGGTGGATCTTGGAGAGATGTGGCCTACTGGCTTGCACCAGGAACTAGACGATTTATGCACCAGGATTCAGCAACAAACAGCATTGGCTTCCGTTGTGCCATGATTTCCATCGGGGCAAAAGGGAAATAACAAATAATAAAAAACATAAAAAAAGGAGCCATCAGGCTCCTTTTTTTGTTTAAAACCATCGACATCCAGCCGTTTATAACGGATGTCTACCATAGACCGAAATATCAAGATTATCCATTAAGAAATCTTTAAATTTAGGGACATCAAAATTTTGATTATGAAAAATACTTTAAGAAGGTTACCAAAGCTGTGGTGTTTCGTTATAGTTTTTTGGTTAGGGAATACCGGCTCAATACAAGCACAAAGTAATGGAAATTACAAAACACCTCCCAAGGCGATTGCAGATCTTGTAAATGCCCCTGTCACTCCCTCCGTTAGTTTTAGCCGAATGGGTGATTTTATGCTGATTCTCGAAAGATCAGGAAATCCATCCATTGAAGAGCTTTCCCAGCCAGAGTTAAGGATAGCGGGAGTAAGGATTAACCCAGCGACCAACAGTCCAAGCAGAGGCATTACCTATGAAAGCATTAAAATCAAGAAGCTAAAGGAAGCATCCGAAAAAGAAATATCCGGTTTACCCCAAAACCCGAAAATGAGTGGTTTTTCCCTTTCCAAAGATGAAAAACACATGGTATTCACCAATGCTTCCAATACAGGGATCAGCCTCTGGCTGGTGGATCTGACTACTTTTCAAGCGAAAAAACTCACGGATGAAATAGTCAATCTAGCCAATGGTGGCGCGGTAGTTTGGACTCCAGACAACCGCATTTTACTCAAAGCCATTCATCCCAAAAGGGGGCAAATGCCAAAAACACCTTTAGCGCCATCTGGACCCAATATGCAGGAGACTGCAGGAAATGCAGCTCCTTCCAGAACCTATCAAGATTTGTTGAGCAATCCACATGATGAGGCACTTTTTGAATACTTCATGAATTCGCAACTCATCTCGCTTGGGTTGGATGGTAGCCAAAATGCTGTCGGGCCCTCGGGAATGATCAAATCCATGGATCTTTCCCCTGACGGAAAGTACATCATGGTGGATGTGATCAAGAGACCTTTTTCATATCTCGTTCCTGCTTCCCGTTTCCCTTATGATGTTGAAATTTGGGATATGGAAGGAAATAAGATCAAGACGCTTGCTCAAATTCCTTTGGATGAAAACAGGCCATCAGGGTTTGATGCTACAGTTACCGGGCCAAGATCCATCAACTGGAGGGCAGACAAGCCAGCCATGCTGTATTGGGTAGAGGCGCAAGATGGAGGAGATCCAAAAGTTGCGATGGAGGAAAGAGAGATCGTTTTTACACTTGACGCCCCTTTTACAAACGAAAAAAGCAAGCTTGTCAGCACCGCATATCGTTTTTCTGGAATCAATTGGTCCGACGACAATTTTGCACTGTTGAACGAACGTTGGTTTTCGACTAGACAGGAAAAAATCTCTTTGATCAACCCTTCAAAACCTGGAGAAAATAAAAAAGAAATTTTCTCACGTTCCTCCGACGATATTTATAACGATCCAGGAAATCCTGTTTTCACACTAAATCAATATGGTAAAAACGTTCTTTTGAGAAATGGAGATGAGGTTTTTATGACGAGTGAAGGTGGGTCTTCTGAAGGAAGCATGCCATTCTTGTCTTCTTACAATGTTAAAACGAAAGCACAGAAAATCCTTTGGAGAAGTCAGGCTCCTTATTATGAAAGGGTCGTAAAAGTCCTCAATGAGAATGCGACTGAGTTCATTACTGTCAAGGAAAGTACAGATATTCAACCCAATTATTGGATTGTAAATACCCGGAAAAGAATTGCCCCAATGCAAATTACGGAATTTTCTCATCCTTATGCTTCCATAAAGGGAATCAGCAAGGAATTGGTGAGGTACAAAAGAAAGGATGGTTTGGATCTTTCTGCAGTTGTCTATACCCCGTCGGGTTATGATGCTGCCAAGGATGGTAGATTGCCAGTATTGATGTGGGCTTATCCAAGGGAATACAAATCAGCGGAAATCGCCTCCCAGGTAAGGGGGTCAAAGTATCAGTTCACGAGATTGAACTGGGGCTCCCCGATTTATTGGGTGACGCAAGGGTATGCCATCATGGATCAAACCGAAATGCCCATTGTGGGTGAAGGAGCAGACGAACCAAACGATACCTTTGTGGATCAGCTGGTCGGCAATGCAGAGGCCGCCATCGATTATATCGTCAATAGTGGTGTGGGAGACAGAGACAAAATTGCAGTTGGCGGGCATTCTTACGGGGCTTTTATGACTGCAAACCTACTTTCCCACAGCCAGCTTTTTGCAGCGGGAATAGCGAGGAGCGGTGCCTACAACAGGACGCTGACACCATTTGGTTTCCAGTATGAACAAAGAACCTATTGGGAGGCTCCGGATGTCTACAATACGATGTCTCCGTTCATGAATGCGCACAAGGTAAAAACCCCGATTCTATTGGTCCATGGAGAGGCTGACAATAATTCAGGGACTTTTCCAATCCAGAGCGAAAGGTATTACAATGCACTCAAAGGACATGGAGCAACCACCCGATTGGTTTTTCTTCCCCATGAAAGTCACGGCTATTCAGCCAAAGAATCCATACTTCATACACTTTATGAGCAGCATGAGTGGTTGGAAAAATGGGTTAAGAATAAATAAAAAATCACAAAAAATGAATAAAAAAAGCCTCCCTAAGGAGGCTTTTTTTATTCATTTCAGGTTCTTGTGAAAACCAAAGTGGATTGATCCTTGAAGTTCCCAAATTTCCCCAGGGAATCAATATTCTGCACTATTCCATATCCTTGAATTGTGACATGTCGATCACCTCATCCTCCAAATAATGCGGATACATTTTCATATGTTGTTTCTTGACTTCTTTGATGAGAACTTCCCTGAACAGCTCCACGTTGGTGCCGTCATGGGCGGCCATAAATACAGGTTCAATTCCTGTTTTTTTAGCATATGCTTCTGAGAGTTTTTCCAAATCAAGGAAATTTGCCTCCTCAAACTCAAAATCACTCATGTTTTGCCTTTCCACTTCGGTAGGCATTTTTTTGACCAAGTCTACTTTATTGAAAACCAAAATCATGGGCTTTTCCCCAGCGCCGATTTCATCGAGTGTTTGGTTGACCACCGTAATGTGATCCTCAAAATTTGGGTGCGAAATATCCACCACATGGACCAATAGCTCAGCTTCCCGAATCTCATCCAAGGTAGATTTAAACGATTCGATCAAGTGCGTAGGGAGTTTCCGAATAAATCCAACCGTATCGGACAATAGAAAAGGAATGTTGTTCAGCACAACTTTTCGGACAGTGGAATCCACTGTAGCAAACAATTTGTTTTCTGCTAAGATATTGGACTTTGTAATCAGGTTCATGAGCGTGCTTTTTCCTACGTTGGTATATCCCACCAAAGTCACCCTGACAACCCCTTTTCTGCCTTTTCTTTGTGTGGCACCCTGCTTTTCTATTTCTTCTAATTTTGCCTTTAAAAGGGTGATTTTACTTCGGATATCCCTTTTGTCTGTCTCAATTTCTTTTTCTCCGGCTCCACCCCTTGTGCCCGTGCCACCCCTTTGGCGTTCCAAGTGTGTCCACATATTGGTCAGTCTTGGAAGCAGATATTGGAACCTGGCAAGTTCAACCTGGGTTTTGGCTTGTGCAGATTGGGCCCTATTTAAAAAAATATCCAAGATCAGCAAGGAGCGGTCATAGACCTTTACTTTGAGTTCATTTTCAAGGTTACGCATTTGGGAAGGCGACAAATCGTCATCGAAGACCACCATGTTTACCTCAAAATGCGTCACATAATTTTTGATCTCTTCCAATTTACCCGAGCCTACAAAAGTTTTGACATCCGGCCTTTCCATCCTTTGGGTAAAGGTATAGACTGATTTTGCTCCCAGTGTCTCGGTTAAAAAAGCCAATTCTTCCAAGTATTCCTTGGCCTTTTGGTCGGATTGCCCTTGTCGAAGTAGCGCTACCAGTACCGCAGTCTCCGGTTGAGGCGCGGTATCATGTAATTTTTGTAATTTTTTTGAATATTTGGTCATGAATGGACTTGCTTTTTTTTAAAAGGCTATGGAATTGTAATAAGTTCCAAAAGGAATCTTCTACAAATTTACCAACCTGGGCCGAAATCATGCTATATTTGAGGTACTTATCCAAGGAATGATAAAAAATCTTTCCAAAAAGCATATTTCAAGTGAAATATGGTGGTAAATAGTATTTGGCTTTCCTGGGAAAAAAAACTTATTTATCATCTTCTATAACCCAAATTGAAAATAAATTCATGAAAATTGTAAATACACCCATAGAAGGTGTTGTTGAAATTTACCCAAGTGTATTTGAAGACAATAGAGGTTATTTTTTTGAGTCCTTTCGCAAGGACCAATTGGAGAAAAACGGAATACCGACAAATTGGGTCCAAGAAAATCAATCTTTTTCTAAGGCAGGTACGGTCCGAGGACTTCATTTTCAGCGGAAACCCTTTGCACAAGCCAAGTTGGTAAGGGTGATTCAGGGAAAGGTATTGGATATTGGCGTGGATTTGAGAAAGGACTCAAAAACATTCGGAAAAGTTTTTTCAAAGATATTGGATACAAAAGACCACAACATGTTGCTTTTACCCGAGGGCTTTGCGCATGGGTTTTCCGTTTTGGAAGACGCCGTCTTTTCCTACAAATGTTCTGAATATTACAACAAGGAATGCGAGGGGGGAATCCTATGGAATGATCCTGAATTGGAAATTGACTGGATGGTTTCTTCGCCGATTCTTTCCGAAAAAGACATGCAGTGGCCTACACTCGAAGCGTTCAGAAAGTTAAGTAAAGGAGGATTATAATGGCATTCTTTGACTTATTCAAAAAAAGCAAAAAAGAAAATCAGGAATCTCTGGATATGAGTTGGCTGGAAGTGGACATGCATTCCCATCTGATTCCCGGAATAGACGATGGATCCAAAACCTTGGAGGAATCCATTACCTTGATCAAAAGGTTGAAGGGGTACGGATATAGGAAGGTCATCACGACTCCCCATATCATGTCCGAGTTTTACAAAAACACTCCGGAAATCATCCAAATTGGTTTGTCAGAACTTAAACACACGCTATCTGAGGAGGGTGTGGACATAGAAATCCATGCCGCTGCAGAGTACTATATGGATGAGATTTTTCTTGAAAAGGTTCAGGGAGGGCAAAAACTGTTGACGATTTCCAACAATTATGTGTTGGTGGAAACTGGGTTTATCAGTAAACCCCAAATGTTGCTTGAAATTCTTTTTGAGATGGAAATGCAGGGCTATAAACCGGTTCTTGCACATCCAGAGCGCTATCAATATTTGGTACAGGACAAAAAACTGGTCAGTGATCTGATCGATAGGGATATTTATTTTCAGATGAACCTGCTTTCTTTGACAGGGTTTTATTCCAAACAGATCAAGACTTTTGCAGAACTGTTGATCGATGAAAAAAAGGTCAAATTACTTGGAACAGATTGTCACAACGAGCGTTATTTAGACATGCTCGAGACCTTGCCAAGAACCAAATATTTAGATAAGCTGAAGCAATTGGATTTGCTGAACCAGCAATTATGAAAATTCTGATCACAGGAATCACGGGTTTTTTGGGCGCGTACCTGGCCAAGAAGTTTTCAGCCATAGGTGAAATCCATGGATTGAAAAGACCGAACAGTGATCTTCGACTTTTGGGGGGGCTGGTTGACCGGATCCATTGGACAGAAGGGGATGTCACCGATGTTCTTTCTTTAGAGGAAGCCTTTGTAGGAATAGATCTGATTATCCACGCGGCTGGATTGGTCAGTTTCAATCCTTCCGATGATAAAAATTTGATGAAAGTCAATCTGGAAGGAACGACCAATGTGGTGAATGTCATGCTGGAAAAGGGAGTGAAAAAATTAATTCACATCAGTTCAGTTTCCGCTTTGGGAAAAACTCCCGATTTGGACATCTTGGACGAAGCACACAAATGGACGACTTCTCCCCTAAATACCTCCTATGCCATTTCCAAATATCTAGGGGAACTGGAGGTCTGGAGAGCTGCTCAAGAAGGGTTGGATGTTCTCGTGGTCTTGCCTTCTGTATTGCTCGGGAAGATTTCCGACAGAAGTAAAAGTAATGGTCTTTACGAACATGTATTGACGGGTGGCCATTATTATCCGGCAGGTTCCATCAATTTTTTGGATGTTAGGGATGCTGCCGAATTGATTTTTCAGCTTTATGAGAAAGCTGTTTGGGGCGAAAAGTTCATATTGAATCAGCAATCCCTATCCTACAAAAGTTTTTTTGATAAAATGGCAGGGGTATTTGGGAAAAATGCACCAGAAAAAAAAATCACTCCTTCGATGCTCAAAATCCTATTGGCAGGGATTTGGCTTGGTAAAAAGCTAGGATTTACCAAGAGCGAATTAAACACCAAAACTTTAAATCTTGCCCAAATCGGAGTTTTTATGGACAACCAGAAGGTCCAAAATCTGCTTCAGTTCCAATATACTCCGCTGGAAGAAACATTTGCTTGGGCGGTAGCGAACGAAAAAATCTAGGACTTCGTTTTGATGAAAGGGTTGTTTTCAAATCTTTAGAAAATTGCCACATCAAGTTAAAATGCGAATCACCTTTAAGAATAAATTAATCAATTTAAGATTTTGACCCACCATTATATTTGGTATCTTAATCGAGAATTAAAAAGAAAATCGATGACCGGAGATTTTGAAAACGAATGGGAAAACGATAAGGAATTAGTTGAGCGATTTGAAAACTCACTTAAGTCCAATTTGGATCTCTATTTTGAAGAAGAAGAACTAGAGGATATCATCCGTTTCTACTTTGACCAGCAAAAGTTCATGAAGGCACTCAAAGCCAGCAATCATGCACTGGAAAAATTCCCCTACAGTATTGAGATCAAGTTGATGAAAGGCCAATGCCTGATCTTCAATGATGAGCTGGATGAAGGTTTGGAAATTCTGGAAAACATCAACAACCTTTCCCCCAACAATGAGGAAATCATATTGGCGCTGACCAATGCCATGCTTTTGGCGGGCAACGTGAAGGAGGCCATATCCATCCTTGAGGATTTTCTCCCCTTGGCAGTGGATAAGGCTGAAATATTTTACTCGCTTGGCAATTTCTACAGGGCAGAAGACAACACCGAAAAAGCGCTGTATTATTACAAGGAATGTGTCAAAATGAAGATCAATCATGAAGACGCCTTGTTCCAGCTGGCCATGATTACGGAGGAAGAAGGCTCATTTGATGAAATCCTTCAGTTTTATCAAGAATTCATAGACCAAGATCCTTACAGTGCGGGTGCTTGGTATAATCTGGGTGTGGTATACAATCGATTGGGCCGATTTGAAGAAGCCATTAAAGCCTATGATTATGCACTGATCATCGATGATTCATTTTCTTCGGCATATTTCAATTTGGGCAATGCGTACATGAACACCCAAGAGTTTGAGTTGGCACTTGAAGCCTACCAAAACACGATCAATTGCGAGGGAATAAATTCCGAGAATTGTTGTTACATGGCAGCGGCATACGAAAAACTCGACCAGATTGATCAGGCTTTCAAATATTTTAAGAAATCCGCCAAACTGGATCCCGAATATGAGGATGCTTGGTTTGGATTGGGCATGTGCATGCTCAAAAGAGATAAGTTTTTTGAATCCATCCATTATTTCAAAAAGGCCATCAAACTTTCCAACGAAAATGCCAATTTTTGGGTAGGATTGGCAGATGCCGAATATAATCTTGGAAACCTTCAGGCCAGTGCGGAAGCCTACGAGGAAGCCATCAACCTGGAGCCGGGTATTTTGGAGACCTATGTAAATCTTTCTATTATTTATTTTGATCAAAATAGGTTTGAGGAGGCAATTGATGTCATCAATGAAGGGCTTGAAGAGTTACCAGAGGAGGCTGAATTCTATTATCGATTGGTGGTTTTCCATATCAAAATCGGTAAATACAAAGAAGCCTTTACAAATCTGGAAAATGCATTAACTTTGGACTTTGAAAAACACACCCTGCTGTATGAATTGATGCCAGAAATCAAACATCAAAAGGCCATTTTCAAAATCATTACTCAATTTAAGGATAGCTCTAAGAAAGCTTGATTTTAAACCTTATTTACCCGAAAATTTTAAAATAATGAATTACGTACTCAATAACATTCCTGTACGTACAGAGAAACCGCGTGCCTCTGGCCTAACGATGGTCATGGACAAGGGCCTCAGTATCCGAGAAGTTGAAGATTTTATAAGTGCCAATAGTGATTTTGTGGATATTGTTAAATTAGGGTGGGCGACATCTTATTTGACAAAAAATCTTGCTCAAAAAATCAATCTTTATCAAGATGCAGGGATTCCCGTGTATTTGGGTGGAACCTTGTTTGAAGCATTTGTCATCCGCGACCAATTTGACGATTACAGAAAGGTCGTTCAAGAATTTAACCTGAGTTTTGTGGAGGTTTCGGATGGATCCATCACGCTTTCGCACGAAAAAAAATGCGATTACATCAAATTGCTTTCTAAAGAGGTGACGGTTCTTTCCGAAGTTGGATCAAAGGATGCAGCAAAGATTATCCCTCCCTACAAATGGATCGAACAGATGCAAAAAGAACTCGATGCGGGTTCTTGGAAAGTCATCGGAGAAGCCCGAGAAGGTGGAAATGTCGGTTTATTTAGGGATTCAGGAGAGGTCAGACAAGGTCTTGTTGAGGAAATCCTGACCAAAATCCCAGAAGAAAAAATCATTTGGGAGGCTCCCCAAAAAGAACAGCAAGTTTGGTTTGTCAAACTTTTGGGAGCAAATGTCAATCTTGGAAACATTGCCCCAAATGAACTGATCCCACTTGAAACAATCCGACTGGGATTAAGAGGGGATACTTTCGACCACTTTTTGGGAGATCTAAAACTCTAAACGTTAAGGGACTGCCTCATTTAAAAAGGCAGTCCCTTTTGTGTTAAAATCGATGAAAAATCTTAAAGATTACATCCTGACTTACCTTAAAGGGATGTCTATGGGAGCAGCAGATATTGTGCCTGGGGTTTCCGGGGGCTCTATTGCTTTGATTACCGGTATTTATGAAGATTTGCTAGAGAGCATCAATTCCATAAACAAAGAAGCCCTGAAACTTCTTTTCAAATTCCAATGGAAGTCTCTATGGGAACATATCAATGGAAGTTTCCTCTTTACGCTGTTGTTTGGGATTTTGACCAGCATCTTTACGCTTTCAAAATTGATTTCATATTTGTTGGAATACCATCCCATTCCCGTGTGGTCATTTTTCTGCGGGTTGATTCTCGTCTCTGCGGTGGTAATTTTGAGGGATATCAAACGCTGGACGATTGGAGTAGTTTTAGCCATTCTGATCGGTGCCGGGTTGGCATTCTGGATTACGGGTCTTCCGCCGATGAGTTCTCCTGATACGCTATGGTTTACTTTCGTTGCTGGTGCGATCGCAATTTGTGCCATGATATTGCCCGGGATTTCTGGTAGCTTTCTGCTCTTGATCATGGGGCAGTATGAGCGGATCCTTGCTGCGGTGGCCGAAAAAGACATTCTTGTATTGGGTCTTTTTGCAGCGGGATGTATTGTGGGAATCCTGTCCTTCAGTAGGTTGATCACTTGGTTGTTGAAAAACCACCACGCCATCACCATCGGTTTATTGTCAGGATTTATGCTGGGGTCGATCAATAAAATATGGCCGTGGAAAAAAGTGCTGTCTTATACGGTTTCCTCCAAAGGGATTCAAAAACCCTTTATGACGGAAAATATTCTTCCGCACCATTACTTATCTGTAACGGGTCAGGAATCTTTATTTTTAATTGCCATCTTGTCCTTTTTATTTGGAATCCTTTTGGTCATCGGAATTGAAAAGGGAGCAAATTATATGAAAATAAGATGAGGAAATTTGGACTTATTGGTTTTCCACTCACCCATTCTTTTTCCAAGAAGTATTTTACTTCCAAATTCGAGAAAGAGGGCCTTACAGATTGCCAATACGATTTGTTTGAAATTGAACACGAATCCCTTTTCCCAAGTATAATCGGGCAAAATCCGGAATTAGAGGGAATAAATGTGACCATTCCCTATAAAGAGAAAATAATCCCTTTCCTCGATGCCTTGGACCCGGCTTGTGCAGAAATTGGTGCGGTCAATTGTATTCGGATCAAAGAAGGAAAGCTTACGGGATTCAACACGGATTATATTGGGTTCAAACAATCCTTAGAACAATGGTTGGGCAATGAGAAGCCAAAAGCCCTCGTATTGGGCACTGGCGGTGCTTCTAAGGCTGTGGTGCAAGCCTTAAACGACTTGGGTATGGAATTCTTGATGGTTTCCAGAAATGACACCAAAAACCCCAACCTGATCAGTTACGAGGTTTTGGCTCAAGAAGAAGATATTTTGAAAAACCATCACTTGATCATCAATACGACTCCAGTGGGAACCTATCCCAACACGGAGGAAATGCCCAAAATCAATGTGGATTGGATAACGAGTCAACACAAAGTCTACGACTTGGTTTATAATCCCGAAAAAACCTTTTTGATGCGGTCCTTGGAGGCCCGTGGTGCAGTTGTGAAAAATGGATTGGAAATGCTTCATCTTCAAGCCGAAGCGGCTTGGAAAATTTGGAACTGATTTCACCATTTATTCAACTATCATGTATTGGAAAAAATTATCACACGAGCAGATCAAAGAAACCGTATTCAAATCCATTGAGGAAAATCTTGATTATCGAGGAGAGCATCCCATATTGGGTATTCCCGGCACCTATCTCGACACGACAGAATTCTATCCTGATGCACCGTTCCTAAAGGATGCGCCTTATATGTCGGCCATGGTCAGCAATCCCAACCATATTGGGGTCCATACCCTAAGCGAAGAATCCGTTTTAGAGGTTTTTCAGGGGACACAGAAAATCGAACGAGCGCTGATCAAATTGGTCGCTGAAGAGATTTTCAATGGAAACCCTGGAGAACAAGATGGATATGTGGCGACAGGAGGAACTGAGGCCAACATTGAGGCAATGTGGATCTACCGAAACTTCTTCATCAAGGAATATGAGGCAAGAATTGGTGAAATAGCAGTGGTCTATTCTGAGGATTCACACTACTCCATGCCCAAGGGTGCAAATATCCTGAACCTTTCAAGTATAATTCTGAAAGTTGATCCAGAGTCTAGGGAGATTTTATGGGCAGCATTGGGGGAGCAAATCACAAAAGCCCGAAATGAAGGCGTCAAGTTTTTCATCGTCATCGCCAATCTTTCTACCACAATGTTTGGGTCTGTAGATGATATCGATATGTTGGGAGATTATTTTTCCAACCAGAATGTGCCGTTTAAGATTCACGTAGACGCAGCATACGGCGGATTTATCTACCCATTTACCAACCCCACGAGTAGATTTACTTTCCAGAATCCTTACCTGAGCTCCATTACAGCTGACGGTCACAAAATGCTTCAGACCCCTTACGGAACCGGACTTTTTTTGGTAAGGAAAGGATTGATTGAATACGTGAAGACCGAAGAGGCTCAATATATCCCTGGAAAGGATTACACCATAAGCGGCAGTCGATCCGGTGCCAACGCGATTTCAATGTGGATGATATTGCAAATCCACGGCTCAGAAGGCTGGAAGTATAAAATGGAAAGTCTTTGTGACAAGACTGAAAGAATTTGCAAAAAACTAGAGGGAATGGGTGTGGTTTATTTCAGGAACCCACACCTCAACATCATTGCGATAGAGGCCCAATATATTTCCAAAAAACTGGCCCATAAGTATCAATTGGTTGCAGATTCGTATGAATTTGATCCAAAATGGTTCAAAATCGTGGTGATGCCACATGTAAAGCAAGGGACAGTTGATACCTTCTTGATGGAAGTCGAGGCGGAATTGAAAGGGTCCAAAGTAGGATAAACAAGCTTTCATAAAACCATAAGATTATAAAAAAACCACCTTATGCCCCACAAATCGGGCTTAAAGGTGGCTTTTTTATTCTGGGAAAGTGAAAATCGAGAAGGAGAAAAGACCCATGGTTTCATTTGGTAGATCATTATTAGAATTTTTTTGGGGTTGCGCTCTGAATCTCCGTATTGTATTGGGGAAGTGTTTTGATGATGCAACCCGTGTTACGCATTGCCAATCCCATTCCAGTCTGAAATTGCTAAATTATGAATTAGTCAGTTGTTTACTGTTCTAGTCTTCCTCATATCGTTATTACTCTTTATTCTCCCAATAGGCGGACTTTTATGCAATTTCAAGTCCGATTAAGAATCCTAATGCATACTATATAGGCATGAATTGTAAGCCATGCGTCCAATTCATGCCTATATGTTTAATTCCGAATGTGAATTTGTGAACTTCACACCCACCCAAAATTTTTCTCGCTGAAAATCAAATTTTTAAGCTTGTGTTTTTGATATTGAATTTTTATTTCTTTTCATAAAATGGAAATCCAAATTATAATTTTCTAACTTATTCCTACCTAACTATTTTATCAGCTCTTCCCATGGCAAAATCAAAATCCGACAAAGACCGAAAAATATTTGTGTTGGATACCTCCGTGATCCTGTACGCTCATAACTCCATAATGACTTTTGCAGAACACGATGTGGTCATTCCGATTACGGTACTGGAAGAGCTCGATCACTTCAAAAAAGGGAATGATTCCAAAAATTTTGAGGCAAGGGAATTTATTCGCCTGTTGGATAAATTGTCCATGGACAATATGATTCACAATTGGACCCCCCTGAATGGGAAATCAAAGGGCTTTTTCAAGGTGTTGATGAATCCGGAAAACGCCATGAATGCCAATGAAATCTTTGGGGAAGAAAAGAATGACCATAAAATTCTGAATGCAGCCTTACACCTGAAGCAAGTAGAGCAGGGAAGAAAGGTCATCCTTGTCAGCAAGGATATCAATCTAAGACTTAAGGCCAAATCACTGGATCTTTTTGCTGAGGATTATGAAACAGGGAAAGTGAAGAATATAGACGAATTGGAAAATACCGGTATGTTCCACATGGATGGAATTGAGGGAGATCTAATCGACAAGCTTTACGAATCCCATTCGGTGGAATCAAAATTGATTCTTGGCACCAAAAAAAGGAAAGCGAATGCTTTTTATATTTTAAGGAGTGAAAAGAATTCGGTCTTGGCCTTTTACAATTCTGAAGACAATTCCATGGAGCGGGTGGATAAAAAGCTGGCTTATAATATCAAACCCAAAAATGCGGAACAGACATTTGCGCTGCACGCCTTGCTCAATCCCAAGATAAAATTGGTTTCTATCCAGGGTGTTGCCGGAACCGGAAAAACGCTTCTTGCATTGGCGGCAGCACTTGAACAAAGACGGGAGTATAAGCAGATATTCTTGGCAAGGCCCATCGTCCCTTTGAGCAATAAAGATATTGGATATTTGCCAGGGGATATTAAATCGAAGTTGAACCCCTATATGGAACCCCTTTGGGACAATCTGAAATTCATCCAAAATCAGTTCCATGAAACCGACAAAGAGTTCCAGAAAATCTCAGAACTGGTCAATCAGGAGAAATTGGTTATCCAACCGCTGGCCTATATCCGGGGAAGGTCATTGTCCAATATATTTTTCATTGTGGACGAAGCCCAGAACCTAACCCCACACGAAATCAAGACCATCATCAGTAGGGCAGGGGAAAACACAAAAATTGTCTTCACGGGTGACGTTTTCCAGATTGATACGCCCTATTTGGACAGCCAAAGTAATGGACTATCCTATCTCATCGACAGGGCAAAAGACCATCCCCTATATGCCCATATAAAACTGGAAAAGGGGGAAAGATCGGAATTGGCCAATTTGGCAAATGATCTTCTATAAAAATTCATTATGATCAACCGGTAGTGCAGCCCTATCTGCATTACCGGGTTGTTGATTTTTCACCTCTATTGTCTTTCCGTTAATCAATTGTTTAGCCGGTTTTTATGTTGTATCAAACTGGATGCTTTTGTGTCCAAAATCGAACATCTTTTTTAATATGAAATCATTAATACTCTGTAAATCAGCTCTTTAAAAATATGGATTGACGTTTGATTTATTGCTTATACAGCCTGATTGCTGAAATCCAAATTGGAGGTTTCACCTCGGGTCAACAAGCGATAAATAAACAACTAAATACCACAAAAATGAAAGCATCAATTTTAACCCAGAAAAATGTATGTGCCTTATTAGGTTTAATCATGGCATTTACGATCGTTTTCAAGGCAAATGCAACCGATGGAAGACCGCAGCAGCAGGTCATAAGTGATTTGATGCACCAGAAAGAAAATCTTGATTCGATCCAAGAAGTATCCCTTGCCCCAATTGAAGTGGATTTTTCAGAAATGGCTAAAATGCCAACCATAACGGTTATCAATAAATATGGTGAGGTAATCGCCGCGTTTTATGGAGAAAAATCCGAAATACAGGAAAAATTTATGGACGCGTTTAAAAAATGCCACCTTATCACAGCCTATGGCAAACAAGAGTTTTATCTCATAGGATAATTGGCCAACCTTGGGGAGTTGAGGAAAGTTGAGTGGTTCTCAACCTTCCTTAACTTTCTGTAATTGTATTCAATTTTGCTAAGAAGCTGTTGTAATATTGTCTTCCTACTTGTAAAACAGCACCCATTTGTAAATTGATTTCTTTGGTATTGAAATTTTCAATCTGGGCGAGTTGGACTATAAATGATTTTTGAACCCTAAGAAACAGGTTTGACGGGAGTTTTTCCTCCATGTCCTTCATTGATTTCCGAATGGTATAGTTTCGGTTTTTTGTAAAAATGGTTACCATGTTTCCGTTTGCTTCCACATAGTAGATTTCTGGGTACGGAACCCTTTCAAAAGCATTATCGGCTTTTATGAAAACAGCATCTGAAACCAAATAAGGACTTTCGTCCTTTGTTTTGGACATAGCGGATTCTGATGCAGGTTTTGATCGTCTGTTGTAGAGAACAATCTCCACGATAGCGTGAATGTCATTGGTATTAAAAGGCTTCACGATAAACCCGGCTGGATTTACTCTTTTTGCCCTTTCGATGATTGTGGGATCACTGTAGGAAGTTACATAAACCAAGGGTGCATCCACCATTTGCTTCAGAATTTCCCCCAATTCTATACCATCCTTATCGCCCTTAAGTTTGATATCCATAAAGATCATATCGGGCCGATATTTCTTTACTATTTTGATGGCTTGGTTTGCGGAATTGGCAATGTCGATATTCACATATCCTAAAAGTTGCAATATTTCTTCAATATTTTCTGCAATATTGACATCATCTTCAACGATAAGAATTCTTTCCTCTTTCATAAATGCTTTTGCTGGAAATAATGCGTTAATAAGTGAAACAAATAGGTTTTCTTGTATTCAAAATAAGTATTAGTTACTATTTACGCAAAAATATTATTAGAATCAATTATTCCGTTAAATTATCTTAATTGGCGATTTAATTATTTATTAAAGGCTCATCATGTCTTTGAACCGGGCGGCCTGCCTTCTGCTTACTTCTATCCTATCCCCACCTTTTAGCGTCACGACCAGTCCTCCGTTGAACCAAGGCTCTATTCCCTCTACCCAGCTTAGGTTAATGATGTGTTTTCTACTCGCCCTGAAGAATGATTTCTCATCCAGTCGCTCATCCAATGCATTTAAGGATTTGTGAATCATGGGTTTGAAATTTTCAAAGTACACCTTGATGTAATTCCCATCTGATTCAAAAAGTCGAATATTGACAAGTTTCACAAACCAACATCTGTCTCCGTCTTTGACAAAGACTTGGTCTTCTAAAGTAAGCTTTTTTGAATTTGAGGGAAATTCAGCTCCTTCGGTTTTGGCAGTAGACTCGGTTAATTTTTTTTGTAAGCGCTCAATGGCCTCGCCCAATCTTTTTGGTTCGATGGGTTTCAACAAATAATCAAGCGCATTGACTTGGAATGCCTTCAAGGCATATTCATCGTAGGCGGTCGTGAAGATGACATGAGGAACGTTATCAAGCTCCTCAAGAAGGTCAAAACCTGTTTTTTCTGGCATTTGAATATCCAAGAACACCACATCGGGTAGAAGTGAATCGATCTTTTCCTTGGCATCATCTACATTGTTGGCTTCACCGATCACCTCAACCTGATCAAATTGTGATAACAAAGTGATGAGTTCTTTTCTTGCCAATCTTTCATCGTCAATTACAAGTGCACGCATTATTTTTTTAATTTTAACCCAATGTAAGGGTTTGTTTTGGAATTTTTATTTCTGTTATGACAAAATCGCTGCCGGAATTGAATATTTTAAAGGAAGCGCGATTTCCATAAATCAATTTTAGTCTTTGTATCGTGTTGTCGATCCCGTGCCCCTCCCTTTCTTTCTTTTTGGTTTGGGAAGGGAATTGGAGCTGTCCACTGTTTTTTACCTGTATGTATAAATCATCCGTGAGACCCTCATAGCATTTAATCTCTATGGTACCGCCTTTGACCCTATTGGATATTCCATGTTTGATGGCATTTTCCACAATTGTTTGGAGCATCATCGGTGGGATTTTATATTCATAAGCTACCGGATCGATGTCATAAAACACCCGGATGCGCTCTTCAAACCGAATCGTTTCAAGATTCAGATAATCCTTGACGGTGTTGATTTCATTTTCAAATTCTATGGTTCTCTTTTTGTCCATCATCAATGAAAATCTCAGGATATTGGACAATTGGGTGATGGCCAATTTGGCTTTTTTGGGGTCTTCGTCCACCAATGCACGGACACTGTTCAGTGCATTAAAAATGAAATGTGGATTGAGTTGGCTTTTGAGATGGTTGAGCTGGATTTCATTGATTTTGGCCTGATATTTTAGGGATTGGTTATAATTGTCCAGAAAGTGAATCAAAAAATAAAGCATTGCCCAGAGCGAATAGAACAGGAAACTGACAAAGATATTGACTGAAATCACCACAAGCCTGAAATCTTGGTCAGGATTGAGTGTGTCAAAAACCAGGTTGATCAGAATTTGTGCGGAGGTATTTAATACACTCAATATTGCCAAGGCAAAAAGGGTATTGGTGATGAGCTGCGTAAAATTACGATTCAGCCAACCGTACTTTTTTATGACATACCGCAGGGAGTGGGTAGAGACCAGGTAAAAACCCGCTAAGGATAAAAAAGCACCGATCTGAACAGCAGAAAGACCTCTTTCTAGAGATACAAAAAACAGGTTGATCAAGCCAAAGCTCAACCAACCCAAGATCTGCAATATCCAATATAGTTTGTTTCTGTTCATTCCCTTACTTCAAAGGTAAGAAGTAAAGTCAAGCTTAGTGACGTTAATTTTATAAAAGGGGACAAACAGCATTTTTATAGTCAAAAGCCAATTTAAGCCAATTCAGGTTTTAGGAATTTGGCGGTGTAACTTGTTGGATGCTTTGCCACTTGTTCCGGAGTGCCCCGTACAACGACTTCTCCCCCATTTTTCCCGCCTTCCGGACCAATGTCGATGATATAATCCGACACTTTGATGACATCCAAGTTATGCTCGATGATCAACACGGTATTGCCTTTTTCAACCAGCCTGTTCAAAACTTCCAATAAATGTTCAATATCCTGGAAATGAAGGCCTGTAGTTGGTTCATCTAAAATATAGAAGGTCTTTCCGGTGTCTTTTTTGGAAAGTTCTGTAGCAAGTTTAACCCTTTGTGCCTCACCTCCGGAAAGTGTGGTGGCGTGTTGACCCAAAGTGATATACCCCAATCCGACATCATTGAGGGTTTGGATTTTCCGAAGGATCTTGGGTTGGAAGTCAAAGAATTCGACGGCTTGTTCTACAGTCATTTCCAGAACATCCGAAATGGATTTTCCCTTGAACCTCACTTCCAGTGTTTCCCTATTGTATCTTTTTCCCTTACAGGTTTCGCAGGGAATATGAACATCTGGAAGGAAATCCATTTCCACCAACTTCATTCCAGCGCCTTCACATCCCTCGCATCTTCCTCCTTTGACGTTAAAACTGAATCTTCCCGGTTTATATCCTCGGATTTTTGATTCGGGCAACTCTGTAAATAAAGTCCTGATGTCTGAAAATACGCCCGTATAAGTGGCGGGATTGGATCTGGGAGTTCTTCCGATGGGTGATTGGTCAACTTCTATGACTTTATCGATTTCGGACAAACCCTCAAATTTTTCATAAGGCAAGGGATCCTTCTTTGAGTTGTAAAAATGCTGGTTGAGCAAAGGGTACAGCGTGTCATGGATCAAGGTGCTTTTTCCGCTTCCGGAAACTCCCGTCACGCAAATCATGGACCCAAGAGGTAGGTTTATATCCACTTTTTTAAGATTGTTGCCACTTGCTCCTTTGAGCGAAAGGTAACTTCCATTTCCCTTTCTCCTTGTTTTTGGAACTTGGATGTTCAGATCCCCAGAAAGGTATTTTGCCGTGAGGCTTTTTTGTTTTAAAAAATCATCAGGCTTTCCGGCAGCAACGATATGCCCACCATGCCTGCCTGCACCTGGCCCTATATCCACCACATAATCCGAATCCAACATCATGTCTTTGTCATGCTCCACCACAAGAACTGAATTCCCTAAGTCCCTTAGGTTTTTAAGAGCTTTGATCAGCTTCACGTTGTCCCTTTGGTGGAGGCCTATACTGGGTTCATCCAATATGTAAAGTACGCCGACGAGTTGGGTTCCGATTTGTGTGGCCAACCGAATCCTCTGCGCCTCTCCACCGGAAAGTGTTTTTAGGGGACGGTTGAGCGAGAGATAATCCAACCCGATATCCAAGAGAAAACCGATTCTCTTTCGGATTTCTTTCAATACCTCTTTTCCGATCAAGCGCTGCCTTTCGGTCATTCTGCTTTCTACATCCTCAAACCAATTGGAAAGGGAGGTGATATCCATCATGGCCAATTCTCCGATATGTTTTTCTCCTATTTTGAAGTGGAGGGATTCCTTTTTCAACCGGTAACCTTGGCAGTCTGGGCATACATTCACAACGGTAAACTCGCTTACCCATTTCTGGATTTTGTCGGAGCTCCCTTCTTGGTGCTTCTGGAGGAAATTGACAATGCCTTCAAAAGTAGTGTTCCACATTGTGCCCGGGTATTTGACAGAATCTACGGCGATCTCAATTTGATCTCCATAAAGGAGAATGTCAATCACTTCAATGGGCAGATTTTCGATAGGTGTCGTGATGGCACATTTGTAATGCTTGAGAATGGCATCGATTTTTTTGAAAATCCAGATGTCACGAAACTCACCCAATGGTGCAATCCCACCTCTACTGATGCTCAGCTTTGGGTTGGGGATAATGCTTTCTTTTGTGATTTCTTCGATTTGACCCAGACCGTTGCAGGTAGGGCAAGCTCCATAGGGACTGTTAAAGGAAAAATTGTTGGGTGCCGGTTCATCATAGGATAGCCCGGTGGTCGGGTCCATCAGGTATTTAGAAAAATGGTAAAGGTTCCCTTCTTCATCCCGCAGCATGATGATCCCTTTTCCATGTTGCAAAGCTGTTTTGAGAGACTGGCTGATCCTGAAGCGATCTTCTTCATCGGCTACAATCCTGTCGATTACGATTTCTATATCATGGATCTTGTATCGGTCCAGCTGCATTTTCGGCACCACTTCCATGACCACACCATCCACTCGAACTCTCAGGAAACCCATTTTTCTGATTTGTTCGAAAAGTTCTCGGTAATGTCCTTTTCGGCCCTTTACCACTGGAGCGAGGATATAAAGTTTTTTGCCCCTAAAATTTTCAAAAAGTTGCTCCAAAATCTGGTCCTCCGTTTGCCGAATCATTTTATGACCAGACAGGTAAGAAAAAGCCTCTCCCGCTCGGGCATACAGCAATCTCATGAAGTCATAGATCTCCGTCACAGTGCCGACTGTTGACCGTGGGTTTTTGGAGGTGGTTTTTTGTTCGATGGAGATTACGGGAGAAAGCCCGTTGATTTTATCGACGTCGGGGCGTTCCATTCCTCCCAAAAAAGAACGAGCGTAAGCAGAAAAACTTTCCATATACCGGCGCTGACCTTCGGCATAAATGGTGTCAAATGCCAATGAGCTTTTCCCACTTCCACTCAGGCCTGTGATGACGACCAATTTGTTCCTCGGAATATTGATGTCTACGTTTTTCAGATTGTGCTCACGCGCTCCGTAAATCTCTATCCACTCTTCTTTCTCGGCTATTGAATCTGTCATGAAGGACTAAATCATTATTTCTTAACATGCAAAAATAAGAATTTTAACTTGGGTTTCCCATGTTAATTCTTTGTTGCTAAACTGAAGGGTTTGATTTAAGTTTTGGATTGGGCTGTATTCTTTCCCTCCTTAGGCATTGAAAAACCTCATTTTGCCTTTTTAGGAGTCCCATTTCTATTTTCAAGTTCTTTTTTCTTCATTTCCTCAAGATCTTCTCCCGTCAATGTAGATTTCAATCCGCTGAAAATCAGTTTCCACCAATAGTTATAAATGGATTTATGGGGCTCTCGGAGATAATAAACCGTTCCTTTTTTCAAATCTCCCCTCTTGTTTGGGTTGTTGGATTTGATGACCACTTTATTGGCAAGAAAAGAGCCTATTTTTCTGAATACATTTTGATCTTTGCCAAAATCCTTGTTCAATAATTCGAGTTCAAGGTCTTCATACCTGACGATCGCCTCACCACTGCCCTCGTAATCATTTGCGATAATGTTAAAATCCAACCGGTTGATCACCCCGGATTTCAAGCTGATTTTGGCCTCAGGCTCTATCATGTTGTTCAAGGTTCGCAACGGCATTTTTCCGAGAGTCCCCTTTAATTTGAAGGTGCCATTTTCACTTGCCAAATCGTAATCCATGCTTAAATCCACAGGGCCAATGTCCATCAGCTTGGCCTTTACATTCATGACCAATTGAGAATTTCCGGCCATCATTTCTTTGTGATTGGAAATGTTCTTGATGTGCGCATTTAACTCCGTAAAAAATAGTGCTCCGGATTGGGGCGCATTGTTGTCCGCCCTCTCCTCTATTCTCAAATACCCATTCCTCAACAGTGTGTTTTTTATATGCAGTACTTGTTCAAGTTTGTTTAAACTCTCATGAAACATGGGGGGGCGTTTTGACAAGTCTTCAGATTTCCGCTTGTCCGTAAATACAGATAGTTTCAGATTTGAGGCGATCAACGAATCGATTTCAACCGTCCCATTTCTGAAATAAGAATTGAAATCCATTCCCCTGACCTTTAATTTGGTGTCTCCAATCTCGATCCAACTCATTCTTTTGTCCTGCAATCCAGTATAGGTATATCTATCTAGCTTGTGTATAAGGGAGAAATTCCCGATTCCCAACGTGTTGTCTTCTGTATTGAAAGCCAGACTATCTACAATTACCATTTGACGGTATTCGTCAAAATGTAAATTTGCCTTTGAAATTGTTCCCTGGATCATGTCTACGTCAAAAAGTGCTTCTTTATTTTGTATGTATTCTTCTGTAAGCCTAAATCCTGAAGCACCCACTGAAAGATCGAAAAGTTCAAGCCGTAAGGAATCAGAATAACTGTCCCTGTTTTCCACTGAGAGATGATTCAATCCAAAATGCTTGACACTGATGATTTTGTAGTCCCTGTGTGCTTTCCGATTGGGTTTGGATTCTGAAAAATGCATGGAATCCAATGCTGGAGAAAGGGTTTTGATGGTGATGTTGTCAATCGTGGCAGAATCAACAACGATAGAATTTTCCATCAGGAAATCCTTCCATCTAAACCCCGAGACCCTCACTTGTTTTGCAGAAAGTGTAACCTTGAGTTGGTTTTCGCTGATATTGTCTGCGGGGGTGATTTGGATGTCTTCCAGCTGTAAATAAGTACCTGAGTAATTGTAGTCCAATTTGATCTCGCCGAAGGTAATTTCGTGATCCCCAAAACCACTGGTTCGTGTGATCATGTTGCTGACAATCCTGTCCGCATTCTCATTGAGGTAGAGGTTGACCAAAACCGGTAGACCTTTAAAAACAAGTAGGATCAAAAGGAGTAATGCAATTACCCAAATTAAGAGTTTCTTCATGAAGTCACCGGTGAAAATAGGTTTAAATGAAGGATAATTTAACCAAATTCCCAAATATGGGAGTACCTAAAATCAAAAGCCAGAAGATGTCAATTCACGGGGATTTTTAAGATGTATTCTTTTCCATTTGCCACAGTCAATTTTGATGACCTTAACCATGGATTGTGGATTTTCAATTCTTTGTAATTTGTATTGTGACGAAGTGCCCAATCCGCCAAATTTGGAATGGATTGGGTCACTTTAAGTTCACGGAAATTCGGGAGTCTATAGAGATCATTTTCAACGAGCTTAAAACCATATTTACTGGGGTGTTCAAAAATTTCTTTAAAGGCAAGGATTCTAAAGAGGTATCGGCTGGTTTCTTCATTCAGTAAAAGGTCATAATAACTGGTCATTTTTTGCTCCACCTTTCTTTTTCCCAAGCCGGACATTCCCATATTGTAACTAGCCGCTACGGATGTCCAATTCCCAAATCTCCCATAGGAAGCCTTGAGGTAGCGTGTTGCCGCCAAGGTGGATTTTTCCAAATGATACCGCTCATCCACATCATCATTGACCTCCAATTTGTTTTCCTTTGCAGTCTCTGGCATAAATTGCCAAAATCCTCTGGCGCCAGCAGGTGAGGCAACGTTCAAAAGTCCAGATTCAACCATGGCCAAATATTTGAAGTCTTCCGGAATGCCATTTTGGAGTAGGATTTCTTCTATGATTGGAAGGAATTTATTGGCCCTTTTCATCAAAAGGATCATGTTTGATTGCCAGTAGGCATTGACATATATTTCCCTTTCAAATCTCTCTCTTACGTCCGGAAGATCCATTGGAACCTTTTCACCAGAAAACGAGATTTTTTCGGGGATTGCAAAAATCCTTGCATGTGCTTCTGGTATAAGGATTTTCATTTCCTCTCCCGAAGATTGGTGGATGATCACCTCATTGTAATCCACAATTGACTTTTCTTTAGAATTGTGCAGGTGAAAAGCAACTCCAAACAAAATGGCAACCAAAGTATATATAATGTAAAGATGGTAGTTTTTCAAGTTTAGAAATTTGGGGAAAGGAGGTACTTGCTGTAGAAATCATCGATTACCTTTACGGCTTCTGATGGTTCATCTACGAGAGAAAAGAGGAAAAGATCTTCGGCGTTTACATTTTTGTGCTGATCCAGCATGGTGTTTTTTATCCAATCGATCAGTCCCTGCCAATATTCCCTGCCAACCAACACGATCGGGAATCTTCCGATTTTATTGGTTTGGATCAAGGTCAAAGCTTCAAAAAGCTCATCCAAAGTCCCAAAACCCCCTGGCAGAACCACGAAGCCTTGTGCATATTTCGTGAACATGACCTTTCTGACAAAGAAATAATCGAATGTAATCAGTTTGTCCTGATCGATATAGATGTTATTGAACTGTTCAAAGGGGAGTACGATATTGAGGCCCACGGATTTACCGTTTTGGGAATGTGCACCTTTGTTTCCAGCTTCCATGATTCCGGGACCACCACCGGTGATTACGCCATATCCATGTCTTACCAGTTTGGCTGCGATTTCCTCAGCCATGAGATAAAATTTATTCTCTCTGGGCGTCCTTGCCGATCCAAAGATTGAAACACAGGGTCCGATTTTCGACAATTTTTCAAAACCCTCCACAAACTCAGACATGACCTTAAATATTACCCAGGAATCGGCACTTTTTATTTCACTCCAATCCCGTTCCTTGAACGCCTGTAATATTTTCTCTTCTTGTCTTTTTTCAAAATCCTCTAATTGCTCATTCATAAGATCACGTTTTTTGTAAAAAGTACAGTATATGATTGCTTAAATAGTGATGTATTCAAGCAATCAAAGTTAGGTTTTTCCATTTCAATTGGGCAAGAACGGTTTTAAATAATATATAAAAAGATAAAAAAGTTGCATTGTGACCAGGATGTTGTTTTGAATGCGAAAGTGTCTACCTTCACAAACTTTTAAATAGGACAAATGAATTTACAGGATAAGGCTCTGGGGGTCAGGCAAGTGTTTGACGAATTGGGGATGGAGATAAAGTCTTATTTGGATGAAAGCCAGTTGACCTGTTTCTCAGGCTGTGGACTCTGTTGTTCCAACCCAAAGGTGAATGCCTCTGTCATTGAATTTTTACCCTTGGCGTTCAAATTGTTTGAAGAAGGAAAGGCGGAAAGTGTTTTGGAAAAGCTGGAAACACTGGATGATGATGCTTGTGTCCTCTATAAAAAAACCAGTGAAGATGGTCATGCCGGATTTTGTTCTGATTATCAAAACAGGGGTTTGATCTGCCGACTATTTGGGACATCTTCCCGAAAAAACAAATACAACGAAAATGAATTGCTGGTGTGCAACAAGATAAAAGTTGGCAAGCCGGAGTTGTTCAATGAGGTGTCTTTAGCGATTAAAAAGGATATGCAAGTTCCTTCCAGCGCAAACAATTACTCAAAACTATCGAACCTTGATTTTGATTTGACATCGGCTCAGTTTACGGTCAATATTGCCATTAAAAATGCCCTGGAAGCGGTTTTGAGATTTGAGTTTTATGAGCGGAATCAAGAGCCTGAAATCCCCGTAAATTTTTGAACCCGGGTTTTTGCCGTATATTGTGATTATTTTCAACTAATTTTTGGCACAATAAAAGCGAGATTTATGTTAAACGTTTCTGAAATAGTACAAACAATAAAAAAGCTTATTGAAGTCCGGTTCAATATTATTCGGGATGAGGTTCAGGATCAATTTTCTTCCATTCTCACCAGAATATTGATCCTGGTAAGTATGGCAATGGTTTCGTTATTGGTGTTGCTGTTTTTAAGTATTTCACTCGCTTTTTATATCAGTGAATTGACCTATTCGACCTACAAAGGATTTTTTTACGTTGGCTTTATTTATTTGTTGGTTTTGTTTTTGCTATACCTGATCAGAAATTCGAGAAGAATGAAAGGTTCACTTCAGGAAAATCTTAGGGAGTTTATTTTTAAAATGAAAAAATAATGGATATGATGGATGACATGAAAAGAAAGGCGGAAGAACTGGAACAAACACTGGAGATGCAGTTGAATCTTGTCAAAAGTGAATCAGGTGACTGGTTCAAGGTTGGTGGAGCGGTTCTGATCGGTGGATTGGTTTCTTATGCGCTTGTGCGCATGGTTCAGAAAAAGAAAACCAGGAAGACGGTCAAAGTATTGAGGGCTTTGGAAAAAGAAGGTTTGCTGGATGATGACATTAAAAACAAACTTACCCATAACAGCCGTTCCGGTTTTTTAAGCCGATTTGGCCCTTTGTTATTGCCTATTATTTTGGCGTATGGAAAGGATATGTTGATGAATAGCTTGGAGAAATCCAAATTGGAGGAAATTGATGAGGCCACGCAAAATTGAAGAAAGGCTGAAAGGTCTCAATTCTTCAGGTAAAAAAGCAGTGGCTTGGTTGATTGATCCTGACAAGGTCAAATCCACAGAATCATTGGAAAACCAAATCAAGGAGGCTATTCGGCTCGACCTTGATTTTTTTTTCGTGGGAGGGAGTCTAATCCAGGAAAATTCGATTGATTCGATCGTGAGTCTTATCAAGTCCCTCACCACCGAGATTCCTGTTGTGATTTTTCCTGGGAATGTCATTCAGTTTTCAGAAAAAGCTGACGGTCTTTTATTTCTATCATTGATATCGGGGAGAAATCCGGAATTTCTGATTGGTCAGCACGTCACAATAGCTCCCTTGCTGATGAAAACAAAGGTTGAAATTTTGCCAACCGGATATTTGCTCATTGATAGTGGTGCGCCGACAAGCGTACAGTACATCAGCCAAACCATCCCCTTGCCCAACACCAAGCCAGACCTAAGTGTTGCCACCGCTTTTGCGGGTCATCTCTTGGGGCTTCAATATTTTTATGTCGATGCAGGGAGTGGGGCAAAAAATCCAGTCTCTTCCAAAATCATCCATGCCCTTAAAAAACACATTCCTGCGCCACTTATCGTGGGTGGAGGACTGAATAGTCTTCCCAAAGTGAAAGAAGCGTTCACATCGGGAGCGGACTTGGTGGTTATTGGAAACGGGGCAGAAAAAAACCCCGGCTTTTTGACCGAGGTTTTGGAATATATAGCGGTATTTAACTTATCCCTGAACGTTAATTAGGGATTCTCTTCTTCTCATTTTACCTGCAGGCAAACCGTACATCATTTTGAATCTTCGGCAGAAATAGGCAGTGTCCTTATAGCCGACTTCCTTGCCGATATCCCGGATACTTTTCTTGGAAGTTCTGAGTAATTCTACAGCAGCCTCCATTCTCTGGTATTCTATATAATCTTGTGGATTGATGCCGGTAAGCATTTTGAAATATTGGCCCACATAGTCCTCGGAAACATTCGCCACCAAGGCCAGAACCTTGTTTGAAAGATCTCCACCGATGTTCTTTTTGATATAGGTGAACATGTCGATTAGTCGGGGATCCTTGAAATAGGTGCTGTTTGTGGACAATTCCTCAACGAACAACCTGTTTTTCAGAATGTGTCTCACAATCTCCACCACCAATAACTCGGTATGAAGCTTGATAACCCTTTCTTTTCCAGGCGTATTTTGTTCGGATTCTTTGACGATGTCTTCTACGATAGAAGCAATTTTGTCATTGAATCTGATTACAAAAGGAGGGATTCCGAGTGAATTGAAGAAATTGACTACATCAAAAACCTTCGCTTCGAAGGTGACCAATGTGATACAATCCTCCTCAAGATTTTTTATCTCTTTGAAACTAACCGTCTGAAGATATTTTCTTTTATTGTCAAGGAAGTTTTCGTTGTTGATTTCATTTTTCTTGGTTGCTGAACCAAAAGAAATGCTGCTCGACCTGCCAGCGGGAATAAAAAGGATCTCGCCTTCGTTTACTCCTTCTTGGTCATCCGAGAACTTCAATGAACCTTTGTGCAAAAGGATGGCAGTATTTTCTATATCTTGGTAGTCAGTAACAAAAACAGGTTTTTCAATTTTGTAATTATTCCCTTTTACAAAGCGAACACCTACAGATTCTATGACTTTATTGTAATATTCCATGACGAAATTCTGCTTATATTTTTTGTAAAAATATAATATTTTTTGAAACACGCATGCAATAATTCAATATATATTGAAAAATAAATAAATATGGGTATAAAATCTAAAATAAATGTCTCTTTTGCCAATGAAAATACGATTAGCTTAAAATGCCTCTCGATATGACTATTTTTTGAATTTCGCTGGTTCCTTCATAAATCTGTGTAATTTTTGCATCTCTCATCAGGCGTTCTACATGGTATTCTTTGACATATCCATAACCTCCATGTACTTGAATCGCTTCAATTGTCACGTCCATTGCTACTTTTGAGGCATAGAGTTTTGCCATTGCACTTGCTTGAGAAAATTCTTTTCCTTGGTCTTTTAGCCACGCAGCTTTCAAAACCAACAGTCGGGCAGCTTCGATTTCAGTGGCCATATCTGCCAATTTGAACTGAATCGCCTGGTGCTGACAGATGGGTTTGCCAAAAGTTTTTCTTTCTTTGGAATAGGCCAAGGCCAACTCATAGGCTCCGGCAGCAATGCCCAAGGCTTGGGCTGCAATTCCCAAACGGCCACCATTCAGGGTCTCCATCGCTAGGCGAAAACCAAAACCTTCCTCCCCAATCCTATTTTCCACAGGAATCTTTACATCGGTAAACATTAGGGAATGTGTATCAGAACCCCTTATTCCAAGCTTATCTTCTTTTTTGCCGACCACAAAACCTTCCCAATCCTTTTCGACGATAAAGGCTGAAATCCCTTTATGTCCTTTTAAAGGATCTGTTTGGGCGATTATAATATACACACTGGCGGTATTTCCATTGGTGATCCAATTTTTGGTCCCATTCAGGAGATAATGATTCCCGTTGCGTTCGGCTGTGGTTTTCTGGGAAGTCGCATCTGATCCCGCTTCCGGTTCTGAAAGACAAAAGGCTCCAATGATTTCGCCTTTGGCCAACCTTTTTAGGTATTTTTCTTTTTGTTCTTCATTGCCGTATTTCTCCAAACCCCAGCAAACCAAGGAATTGTTTACAGACATGGCAACTGAGGCCGAAGCATCGATTTTGGAAATTTCCTCCATAGCCAATACATAGGAAATGGTATCCATTCCACCACCGTTGTATTTAGGGTCCACCATCATGCCCATAAAGCCAAGGGCTCCCATCTCCTTGATCTGCGCGTGTGGAAAAGTGGCATGGGTATCCCTTTCAATGACACCTGGTAAAAGTTCTGTTTGGGCAAATTCCCTAGCGGCATCCCTTACTGCAAGATGCTCCTCCGTGTATTCGAAATTCATATGAATATTTGGGTTTTATTGAATGATTGCAGGAATATAGCTGAAAAAAACAAAAGGGACAATTTCTTGCCCCTTTATTGTAAACTCATTTCACTGATTTCAGTTTCCGATTAATCCCTGTTTCCAAAGAACACAAAGATATAGTAAGCCAATGTGGCCAAAGAGGCCAATGCTGCAACTACATAAGTCATGGCAGCCCATTTGAGTGCATCTTTTGACATGGCGTATTCAGCAGTGGTAACCACGTTTCTTTCCTTCACCCAAGCCAAGGCCCTGTTACTGGCATCAAATTCCACTGGTAAAGTGATCAAGGTAAAGAGTGTCATGATTCCATAAGAACCGACTACAATGGTTCCTATAAATTCATAAGGCAAGCCGATCAGGTATCCTCCCAAAAGAGATGCGATCAAGACGATGTTTAGAATCTTGCTGCTGGCGTTTTGAATAGGCACCATGGCAGATCTCATTTTCAGCCAAGTGTAAGAAGTCGCATGCTGTACTGCGTGACCACACTCATGTGCTGAAACGGCGGTTGAAGCAGCATTTCTTCCATAATATACATCCGGGCTTAAATTCACCGTTCTATTCATCGGATTGTAGTGGTCGCTCAATTGGCCCTCCACACAATTTACCTTTACGTCATGGATATTATTATCCGCCAACATCAATTCGGCAATCTCCTTTCCGGAAAGATTGGCCTTCAATGAGGTTTGAGAATATTTTTTGAACTTGCTTTTAAGCCTTCGGCTGACGACAAATCCAAGAATTGCAAAGACAACGACAATGAGTATGATCATAGTTTTATTTTTTTATTGCTTTCTGAATACGAAGTTAAGAGGATTTAGGTTCTTTCTTAGCTGAAAGTTTCAGGAAAACGGCTGATGCAATTGTTCCCAAGACAATCACTGTGAGTACCTGACTTCCATGGACAATCACGGCAAAGATTTTACCTTCCTCATTCGTCAAACCATATGCCATCAAAATAAAGGCCACGAGTGCATGGAATGTCCCAATGCCCCCTTGAACAGGTGCGATCATGCCAATACTTCCCATGACCATCACCATGAGAACCGAACCGGCTGACAGACTGGCAGTGGAAGGGATGGCAAGGGCCACAAAATACATGGTCAGATAATAGATTGCCCAAATAAGTACAGAAGATGACCAGAAGCCAAATTGATTCCGAACTTGTTTGAGACTGATGAACCCCTTTATGATATCCCTGATGAAATGCTGGAATTTTTGGAACAGGCCATGATCCCTGTATTTTTGAAAAACCAAATAGATAAAAATCGATGCGACAAATGCTCCTCCCAAAAGGAGTGGCAGGGCGCTTGAGATTTTGTCCCCGAGTGTTTCCAAGGAAACCAAATCGGATAATAGGCTGAGGAAGAGGTCTTTTTCAATCAGGAAGGCAATAGAAATGGTGGAGACCAGAAAAATCAAATCTATGGTTCGTTCTAGAATGACAGTTCCGAAAAGTTTCCCGATTTGGATGCCTTCGGTTTTTTTCAATGCTCCGCATCGTGCAATCTCACCAGCCCGTGGAACGAGTAAATTCGCCAAATAACCGATCATCAATGCCAATAATACTCTTTTGGTAGGAATGCTGTCGGACTCACCAACTTGGATCAACAGTTTCCAGCGCCAAGCTCTCAACCAAAAGCCTATTATGGAAATCAAAATAGACAGTCCGAGCCAAAAACCCGAGGTTTCCCGAAGTCCTTCTAAAAGTGCCTCTTGGCTGATGTCCTTATATAAAAACCAAAAAATCCAGATGGCCACCCCAAAAGAGAGAAACACCTGGATCCATTGTTTAAGAGTAAGTTTCAACTCAGATTATTTTATTGTGGTCATCTGGAAAGACAATCACCGGTTTATGTTTTTTGGCTTCTTCGAATTCCATGGAAGCATAGGAAATAATGATGACGATGTCCCCTACTTGGGCTTTCCTTGCGGCTGGGCCATTCAAGCAAACCATTCCACTTCCCCTTACTCCTTTGATAACATAGGTTTCCAGACGTTCGCCGTTATTGATGTTGACGATCTGTACTTTTTCATTTTCAATGAGATTAGCAGCGTCCATAAGGTCCTCATCTACGGTGATACTCCCCACATAATGGAGTTCTGCCTGCATGATTTTTACCCGATGTATTTTGGATTTTAATACTTGAATATGCATGGATGATATAATTATTCAGTAATAGTAAGGTTATCGATCAATCTGACTTCGCCAATATAAGCCGCTATGCAGATGGATGTTTTTTGTGAATTTTGGATTTGGGTTACTCTGCCAAATGTATCCGATTCGATCCATTCATAGTATTCCAATCGGGCTTGGGGCTCATTGTGGAACCTATTTGTAATCCTGTCTTTTACCTCAAACCAATCTTTTCCTGCCAATAGTTCATCTTTGCCAAAAATCAAACACTTATAGAGAAGCGTCGCGATGGTCCTTTCCTCCAAACTGAGCCTTAGGTTCCGGGAAGACATGGCCAAGCCATCCTGCTCCCTTTTGGTTTCCACCACGATGATTTCCACATCAAAGGAGAGGTCTTTTACCAGTCTTTTGATAATGGCTACTTGTTGCAAGTCCTTCTGTCCAAAGTAGGCTTTGTTGGGTTTAACAATATTTAACAGTTTGGAAACCACCAGTCCAACACCATTGAAATGGCCAGGTCTAAAGGTCCCTTCAAGGGTCCTTTCCAAGTCTCCGAAGTCAAAATTTAAGGTGGTTGGCTCAGGATAAATTTCGTTCAGGTGAGGCAAAAACACGTAATCAACACCAGAAGCAGCCAAAACCTGAAGGTCCTCCTCTAGTGTTTGGGGGTATTTTTCAAAATCCTCTTTGCTATTGAATTGGGTTGGGTTTATAAATATGGAGACTAAAACAGAGTCAGAAGATAATTTTGCCTGATGGATCAAAGACAAATGTCCTTCGTGTAAAGCGCCCATTGTAGGCACAAAACCGATTGTTTTATTGTCAATTCTCAATGGATGTAGACTGTCTGATATTTCGTTTTTTGTCCGGAGGATATGCACCTTTCTTGTGTTTGCAAATTGTAAAATAGTCGCAAAAGTAGGGTATTCTTTAGAAAAACAATGGATTTACCGCTTTTTTTTCGTAAGTTTGTAGTCCCGTATTATCCCTAAACATAAATAAACAAGATATGTCCAAACTTCGTATTCTTTACGTAGCCAGTGAAATCAATCCATTCCTTGAAACTTCAGAGGTTGCCAACTTTGTAAGGGCATTGCCTCAAGCCATGCAGGAAAAAGGAATGGAAATCCGTATTCTTGTTCCCAGATTTGGTTTGATCAACGAAAGAAAGAATAGATTGCATGAGGTAGTGAGACTTTCAGGTATCAATATTTCTGTTGGAGAGGAAGAAAAACCTTTGATCATCAAGGTTGCTTCCATACCTAATGCCAAGCTTCAGGTCTATTTTATTGACAACGAAGACTATTTCCAGAGGAAAAGCGTTTTCCATGACAAGCAGGAAAAATTCTATGAAGACAACGACGAAAGAGCGATTTTCTTTTGTAAAGGAGTCATTGAAACAGTAAAAAAACTGGGCTGGGCTCCAGATGTGGTTCATTGCAATGATTGGATGACAAGTTTGATTCCAATGTATCTGAAGACCACATACAAGAACGAACCTCTATTTAAAGATACAAAATCTGTATTCGCTATTTATAATACCGGATTTAACCATAAATTTGGCGATGATTTGTTTGAGAAGGTCAAAATGGTGGATATCGATGATTCCATTCTTGCGCCCTTGAAATCAAAAGATTACGAAGGTTTCCTTAAAATCGGAATGGCATATGCCGACGTAGTCATCAAGAGCAATGACATCTCAGAACATCTTACCCAACTCATTGAAGAGTGCTCTAAAGATAAAAAGTGTGAAATTAACAGCGAAGAAGAAGAACAGCTTTTTGAAAGTTATTACAACATCTATACAGACCTTGCCGGCTAAACTGGCTGGAGGTTTGTTCATTTCCTTGACCATTGCGAGTTCATGTAGCGATCCTTCCAATATAGGATTAGACTTGGATCCAAACAATAATCAAATAGGGGTTTTCTTTACGGAGATACCCCTATCTGCGTCTATGGTCTTGTTGGATTCATTCAACACGACCAATCAGGGAAGTTTTGTGGTGGGAGGAGAAACCAGTGCTTTCTTTGGTAAAACTGAAGGTATTGGTTTTAGTAGACTTGCCATCAATGTCACTGCCCCTTTGCCAAGGCAAGAGGCGATTTTGGATTCTGTCAAGTTCAATTTTCAGGTAGAATCTGCAACCGGAAAGAATTTCAGCACACCAAAATCCCTTAAAGTCCATTTGTTGACAGAAGGAATCCAAGACACATCTTATTATAGTTTTGATAGATTGGAATTTGATCCTGTCTCAATAGCCGAAAATAGTTTTAATTTTTCCGCTAGAAAAGATACCATGGTAAGCACGAAGGTGAAGGATGAATTTGCGGCTTTCCTTTTTCAGGAAATGAAAAAAGGTGACGCATTCAAGGATATATTTTCCTTCAGGCGATTGATTCAGGGCATAGCGATTACCGGAAACCCTGAACAAGAAGCTTCCATCAGTCTAAGAGTGGGGAACACGACTGGAATTTCGGTTTTTTATCACTACCAAGGCGATACCGTTCCAACGGTTTATCCAATTAGTACTGCACAATCCCGTCATTTCAATTATGTGAAGAATGACCGTCAAGGTACGCCAACAGAAATCATCACTCAATCAGGCAAAGCTTATGACACCGGGGAAAAAGTAGGATCCAAATCTGGTGTTGGTTTGGTCTTGAAAATAGACACGAGTCCCATTGATGCATTCCTTGATAGCATAACAAATGTCACCTTTAACGATATTTCCTTTGAAATAGGCCCATTGGAATCAGCTTCTGCAGACAATCTCCCTCCCACTTTTATGGTGATGAATTTCACCAATGAAACCAACAGGGTGCTTACCAGATTCGATGGTGAACCACTGTCTATACAGGCCGATGGCCAAGCACAACAGGGCGTTGATCCCAATGGAAACATCGTTCCGGCTGTATTGGCCCCTGCTCTTTTGGCTTATTTCTCTGAATCAAAGGTTTACAATCAAAGAATCACTTCTTATATCAATTCAGTGTATAGATCCAATCTGCAAAGGAATGATTGGATCCTTTACCCAAACTCACCCGGAACAGCGGGAGATGATTTTAAGAAATCTTTTAAAGAATTTGTGGTCAATAAAAACAATATCAAATTAAAAATATATTACTCTAAAATTAGAGCATTGTAAATGATTACCGCAATTGAAAAGCGTAAAAACTGAATTTTTTATTGAAGATTGGTTTTTGGTTGCATTTTTGATTGCCATTATTATAAAACATTACCTTTAATCCTCAATATTTTTACTTATGTGCGGAATAGTAGCATACGTAGGCATGCAAGAAGCTTTGCCTATCATCATCAAAGGTCTCAAAAGATTAGAATACCGGGGCTATGACAGTGCCGGCGTAGCCCTCCTCAACAAGGAAGGCCTAAGCATTTACAAAAAGAAGGGAAAAGTCTCTGAATTGGAAAACCATCTGGTTGATCTCAAAAATCTCAATTCTACAATAGGGATTGGGCATACCCGATGGGCAACTCACGGAGAACCCAATGACGTCAATGCACATCCTCATTATTCTTCCAACGAAAAGTTTGCGATGATCCACAACGGGATCATAGAAAACTATGAAGTGTTGAAAACCGACCTCGTCAACAAAGGATATCAGTTTCAAAGTGAAACAGATTCCGAGGTATTCATCAAGTTTATCGAAGATATCTACGACAACAATGACTGTAGCCTGGAAGAGGCTGTGAGATTGGCTCTGCACAAAGTGGTGGGCGCCTATGCGATTGTTATCATGAATATAGAAGAGCCCGATACGCTCATCGCGGCGCGAAAAGGATCCCCTTTGGTTATTGGTGTTGGGAAAAACGAGTATTTTCTCGCTTCTGATGCTACTCCGATCATCGAATATACCAACCAGGTGATTTACCTGGATGATTATGAAATCGCTGTGATCAGGGACAATAAACTTCAAATCAAGACGATTGAAAATGTAGAAACCAATCCCTATATCAACCAACTGGAAATGCAGTTGGAAGCGATAGAGAAAGGTGGTTACGAGCATTTTATGCTTAAGGAAATCAATGAGCAGCCAAGATCGATCGCAGATTGTATGCGAGGAAGGTTGGATGCCAAAAATGGCCGATTGGTATTGGGCGGTTTGAGGGATTATATGAATAAATTCCAAAACGCAGAAAGAATCATCATTACGGCTTGTGGTACTTCATGGCACGCAGGTCTCGTAGCAGAGTATCTTTTTGAGGAATTTGCGAGAATTCCGGTGGAAGTAGAATATGCATCAGAGTTTCGTTACAGAAACCCTGTCGTGAGTGAAAAGGATTTCGTCATCGCCATTTCCCAGTCGGGCGAAACGGCAGATACCCTGGCAGCGATAGAATTGGCAAAATCTAAAGGAGCGACCATTTTTGGGGTTTGTAACGTTGTGGGTTCTTCCATTGCAAGGGCGACCCACGCAGGTTCTTATACCCACGCAGGCCCGGAAATCGGGGTGGCTTCCACAAAGGCGTTTACGGCACAGATTTCTGTCTTGACGATGATGGCCTTGAAACTTGGCTATCAAAGAGGAACTTTGCCTGAAAGCAGATATATCCAACTGTTGAGTGAACTGGAAACTATTCCGGGGAAGGTGGAAAAGGCTTTGAAGCTAAACGATCAGATAGAAAAAATTGCAGCAGAATATAAGGATTCCAGAAACTTCCTCTATTTGGGACGTGGTTATAATTTCCCCGTTGCCCTGGAAGGTGCTTTGAAACTGAAGGAAATTTCCTATATCCACGCAGAAGGATATCCAGCTGCAGAGATGAAGCATGGTCCGATTGCCTTGATTGATGAAGAAATGCCAGTCGTATTTATCGCGACCAAGGACAGTTCTTACGAAAAGGTAGTAAGTAACATACAGGAAGTTAAGGCAAGGAAAGGAAAAATCATTGCGGTAGTGACAGAGGGAGATACTTCGGTAAGAAATCTAGCGGACCACGTGATCGAGATTCCTGCTACAGAAGAGGCATTTGTTCCTTTGCTGGCTGTAGTACCTCTTCAGATTTTGTCCTATCACATCGCCGTGATGAGAGGATGTAATGTGGATCAGCCAAGAAACTTGGCCAAATCCGTAACTGTAGAGTAAAAAACAGGATACTTTTGGCAAATAATTCTCTGATTATAGAGAATGTATTTATAAAACCAAGCCTAATCCAAATGATTGTGTTTGGATAACAAAAAAAGTAATTGAACCCGTTTTATGCATTACGAACTCAATTCAATGGTATAATTAACTGATATTCAATTAGTTGTTGATTGTTTTTGATTTCATTTTATTGGTGTCAGGAATTAGTCTCACAATAGGCTGATTTTCTTGCAATTTCGATCTCATTTGGAAACCTAATGCATATTTTGGGTTTAAGGGATATATATTCCAAAAATACGGTTCACTCGCTCAAGCTTTTTCATCGACAGAAGAAGGAAAAACTTGAATGGGTGAACCGAAATTTTGATAGAGATTTTTGATCCAAAAAACAACCTTGAATTTTTTAAAATCCTTCGTGATGATTTAGGGCGAAAGACGTGAAGCATTGAATATCACCGCAAAACCCAAGTGCAAAAACTAGCCCGCACCTTTTTTAACCCGTTTTGTGCATTACAAATTCAATTCAATCCTGAAATTGCTTAAAAATCAGTGAGTTGTTTGCCGTATTTAACGTCACCGACTCGGTACTTCTCCTTATTCTCCAAATAGTCTGATTTTCTTGTAGTTTCAACCCCAATGGGAAGCCCAATGCATGTTTTGGAATATACAGATTGATGATAAATTGAGCTTGAGATTTGAAGGGACGTCCCCGAGCCTCCTCACACAGGCGAATTTTCCATTACCTACCAAGATCGTATTTCTGCTTTTGGGAATTAAAGTCTTTTTATCAATTCCTTTTTTGGGAGGCCTATGCTCCACATTCCCCGAAGGTCGCCCACTTTATGTCCGGTGGCTTTGTCTTCTGGGTATAGATTTTTCAATTTTTGGGCAGTCTCCGGACTGATCTCTTTGTCGATCGACCCGTGACAGTTCAGGCAAAAGGCATCGGGAATTACAATCGCTTTTGTGAAAAGCAAAATATCGCCATTTTGGATTCTCTGGATGTTGGGCTCGTTCTTGATCCCGTTTTCGGAATTGTAGGTATAAGCATCTAGAAGCGCTTCTTCCTCAGGCAAGGGTTTGTCCTCGGGGTTTCTGTATTTCATGGAGACCCTTCTGACAGTTACACCATGTTTTTCCCCAACTTCCCTTACAATTGGCAAGGCATTCACGTTGCAAAATTCGATGGCACCCGGAACCCCTTCATCGGCAATTGCTTTCTTCAGCGCTGCCATCAACTGTTCCTGGCTTTCTTTGCTGATTTCTTCCCCCCAAACCATGGCCGCCTGAATGATTTCGGATTCACTCAGTTTCTTGACTTCCATGCTTCTATTAACCTGCTCAAAAACTTCCTTGCTCACCCGTTCATTGGAACCGCAAGCACTCAAAGCCAAATAGAGGGCTAGGCTAAATATTGTTTTTTTCATCTTTTTTTTGGTTTATCCCCGATAGCTGGAAGTAAAAATCTTGGTTATTGTAAATATACGATATGCCTTTAAAATTCCATTGTGAAATCGACGGTACATTCAATTGGGATCCCAGCGGACGGGCTGTTCACTATAAGGACCAACCAAAAACTCAATTTGACGAAAGCGAAAACCCCATGTAACCGCCAAAAATCAGGACCTGCAGGATTGGGAATAGTTTCAAAAGAAGCGTTGTGGCGTTGGTTGAGAATAGGTGATTCCATCAAGAGGCAAGGGCCAATTCTCATTCCCCAATCTGCCCATAAGTGTCCATTTCCGCAGCGATCTAAAGACTAGTAAAAGGGGTGTTTTAATGAAAATTGTTAGTTTGGTGAGGTTTTCCAAAAACCAATTTGAAATTATTCGAAAAATTCAATTTATTTTCTAAACCATAACAGCAAGAAATTCACCTTTCCTCAAAAGTTTAATGCTGTTTATGCAAATTTCGCAATGGCTTGACTCTAGGGCTCAAATCGACACCTTGTAAACCTCTAGACTATTCTTATATTTAATTTCGTTTTAGTGCGCTAAAATCCCTGAAATAGACTTCCCCATTATGAAGAAACTTCTACTGCTATTGCTTTTTTTCGTAATCGTAGGGCATTCGCTTTTTGCCCAAACCTGGAGAAGGCTTGGGGGTTGGGGAAATAAACTGACTGGAATTTCATGGGTAACTGACGAAATAGGTTTTGTTTCAGGGGAACAGATTATCCTGAAAACCATTGATGGGGGATTGAGTTGGACTGAATTGGAACCTCCGACGGACAATAAAATGCTCGCCGTGGATTTTTTCAATCAAAACAGAGGACTCATTGTGGGTGAAAATGGACAAGTCTATCTGACAACCGATGGCGGGAGCACCTGGCAGCTGAAAAATTTGGCTACTGCAGCCACTTTGAAAAAAGTAAAGTTTCTGAATGAAAATAGGGCTTACATCGTCGGAGAAAAAGGCGAAGTGTTCCGCTCCACCAATGGCGGACAAAATTGGTCGAAGCAACAAGTGAATAACACCACGGATTTGAACAGTCTTTATTTTGTCAATTCTGACACCGGCTATATTGCAACGTCTTCCGGACAGGTTCTCAAAACCTTCAATGGAGGTAATGCATGGACCTTGGGCAATACCGGTGAAAGTAAATCATTGAATGACATTTATTTTGTGTCAGGCAAAACGGGTTATGCCGTGGGTGAAAAGGGAATAATTCTAAAAACAATTGATGCCGCCCAATCTTGGACAGTTGTCAACAGCGGTACCGAAAGGGACCTGATCAGCGTTTCTTTCAACAAAACCAATTCCAATGCCGGGGTGATAGTGGGCAACTCCGGAACGCTGCTTAGGACCGTCAATGGAGGCCTGACCTTCGATGGCATCAACATCAACAATTCCGAGAATTATGCCGCAGCAAGCTTTAGGACGGGTTCTAATGTTGTGTTTGCTGTAGGAACCAACGGCTTTGTCATTTCTTCCATCAATTCTGGAGGAAGCTGGACACTTCGGTTATCGGGTGTGGACAATGACTATACGGGAACAAAATTCAAAACGGCAAATCTTGGTTATATCATTGGAAAGGCGGGCAGGTTCTTGGTGACCTCCAATGGTGGAACCTCCTTGGTGGATCGCTCCAGGCCTTTGTCCATTGCTTTCAACGGTTTGTCTTTTCCCACAAACAACTTTGGTTATCTCGCCGGAGAAAACGGGATTGTCCTCAGGACGGGAAATTCCGGCTCCAACTGGACCTCCCTCAACCTCAACACGGAGGTAAACATCAATGGACTTTTCTTTTTTGCCAACAGTGTGGGTTATGTAGTCGGAAATGGTGGATTTATCTCTTCGACGACAGATTCTGGTGTGAATTGGAAGGAAGTCACTGGCAGCAATACGAATGTGGATTTAAGGGACATCGCCTATTTTGATTTTGCGGTTGGGATCGTAATCGGAAAAAACGGGTATTTGGGATGGTCTTTTGGCGGGCAACAATGGGAGAAAATCACCCTTCCTACCACAGAAAACCTAAATGCGATGAAATTATTGGACGTGCAAAATGCCATCGTTGTCGGAGACAAAGGCAGTATTCTGAAAAGTTCGGACCAAGGGAAAACCTGGAAAAAGATCACCACATCGTTTACACAAAACATGACTGCTATTGATTTTTTGGATGAGTCTGTTGGATTTATTGCCGGCGAAAAAGGATTGATGCTTAGGACGATCGATGCCGGTGAGACCTGGGAAAGAATGCCCACGGGGACCTTCCAGAATTTTTCGGGGATCAGTTTCGGCGACCTGAGCCGGGGGTATGCTGTCGGTGCGAAGGGAACGCTTTTCAGTTACAGCTGCCAAGTCCCGGAAACCCCAACAGTCATCTTTGGGGAAAGCAATATTTGCCTCAGTCAGCAGATTTACACCGTCCAGTCCGATTTGCTTCAGGGAGAGGAATTTGACTGGAGAGTGGATGGGGGGACCATTTTGGAAGGTCAGGGAACCAACAAAGTTATCGTCAGATGGGACAGTCCGGGAAGAAATGCAGTATTGGTTAGGGGGAAAAACAATTGTGGAAATGGAAGTACCCGTGGACTTGAGGTGTTGGTTTCCACCGAGCCTGTAAAAATCCCCGAAATTACCGGCGAAGGGGCGGTCTGCTTGAATAGTTTTGCAGAATATGAAGTTTTCGATGTTCCAGGGACCGATTTTTTATGGGAATTGACTGGTGGACTTATCCTGGAAGGCCAGGGAACTTCCAAGGTCAAAGTGCAATGGACAGGATTGAATGCCCAGCAGCTAAAAGTTACCCCCAAAAACCCTTGTGGAAATGGATTGGCTTTTTCTAAAAGCATCTTGGTGCAAAATGTTCCCGAACTTCCCTCAGTAATTTCCGGGCCTGTTATGGTCGCCTTATCCGAAGAAGAATACCAAGTGGTGAAAGTGCCAAATGTCAACTACCAGTGGAGTGTAAGTGATGGTGGAGGAGAAATTTCGGAAGGGCAAGGGACAAGTAAAGTCAAGGTGACTTGGAAAAAGGAGGGGAATTTCGACTTGATCGTCTCTCCAATGAACGGCTGCAACAAGGGTGAAGAAAGAAGTTTGAAGGTCAATGTGAATCTCATTACCAGTATAGGAGAGGAAAATTTCGATGCCAAAATCGAACTTTATCCAAACCCGTCGCAAGGAAACCTCAATTTAAGATTGCTGGGCCTAGGCGATGTCCAGGAAATTTCAATCGTGAATGCCTTGGGACAAACTTTGAATCAAATCAAGGGAAGACCAGGGGTTTTTGAATACGCAATCTACAATTTGCCACGGGGACTCCATACCGTGGCGATCCGCACCCGAGAGCGGGAATATTACAGGAAAATAATCGTGAATTAATTTTCAACCCCCTACTGGGGTACCCTCCTCATTCATCGGGGTCTTGATGAAACCCAAAAGGAAATTGATGAGAAATTTCTTTTTGGGTTTCCCCCCATATTTTTTGGAGGCGGACCTCGTTATTCAAAAAGCCAAACAAAATTTTATTTTGGTAAAATGGAATAAAATATATTCCTGATCCATTTTTATAAAATAAAATCCATATATTTTTAAGTGATTCAAAATAATATTTTATGAGTCTTCTTGATTTTATTGGAAGATTTTATGTCATTTGCACTCCTAAACCCAAATGTAATGGACCAAAGAAATTTTCATCCGGAAAGTCTGATGATGACCCATGGATACAAGCCGGAATTGTCCGAAGGGGCGATCAAATGTCCTATTTTCCAAACCTCCACTTTCGTATTCAAATCTGCTGAAGAGGGCAAATCCTTTTTTCAGGTTGCCTATGGCAAAAGGGAAAAAGAACCTAACGAGGAATTGGGATTGATCTATAGCAGATTGAACAATCCGGATCTTCAAATTTTGGAAGAAAGACTCTGTCTTTGGGATCAGGCAGAGGAATGTGCTGTGTTTGAAAGCGGCATGTCGGCCATTTCTACAGTTATGCTGGAGTTTTTGCGGCCTGGCGATGTTCTTCTTTACAGCAAGCCCGTCTATGGCGGTACAGATCATTTCATCAATAAGGTTTTGCCACAATACGGAATCAATGGCATTGGATTTACAAGTTCCCAGTCATTGGAAGAAATCACCGAAATGGTAAAGTCCAAAGGGGCTGAAGACAAGGTCAAGATGGTATTTGTGGAGACGCCAGCGAATCCCACCAATACGCTGTTTGACTTGGAAGTTTGCCGAATGGTAGCTGACCAGCATTCCAGAAATGATGATAAGGTGATCGTTTGCGTCGACAATACCTATATGGGGCCACTTTGGCAACATCCTTTGGCGCACGGGGCGGACTTGGTCGTCTATTCCGCCACCAAATATATCGGGGGTCACTCTGATCTTATTGCTGGTGCAGTATTGGGTAATGTATCGCTCATGAAGCGTGTAAGGACCCTTAGGACCTTTTTGGGAAATATGACTGGACCTTGGACGGGTTGGTTGCTGATGAGAAGTCTGGAAACTTTAAAGGTAAGGATGACCAAGCAGGCTGAAAATGCCGAGAAAGTAGCGGGATTCCTTCAAAATCATCCTAAGGTGGAAAAAGTCTATTACCTCGGAAATCTAATGCCTGGGGATCCTCAATATGCTGTTTTCAAAAAACAAATGACCTCAGCAGGAGCGATGTTGTCATTTGACATCGTCGGAGGAGAAAAGGAAGCCTTTTCTTTTTTGAACAATTTGAAACTTATCAAACTGGCGGTTTCACTGGGAAGTACTGAATCGCTTGTAGAGCATCCAGCGACCATGACCCACAGCGATGTAAGCGAGGAGGACAGAAATTTGCTGGGAATCAGTGAAAAACTGGTTAGGATTTCCATTGGAGTAGAGCATTATTCCGACATTATCTGGGATATTGAACAGGCTTTGGCCATCGATATCTAAAAATAAATGGCCTGGTTCAAAAGCGGGAAGGATTTCCCAAGAACCAGGCCGTTTGTTTTACGCGTGTTTTTCTACGTCATCGCGAATCATCACATATTGGAAAAGATCTCCAACTTCACCATTTTTTATATAGCCATGTTTCAAAATGGCTTCGGGAACATATCCGGCATTTTCCAACACCTTCATGCAGGCAAAATTGAAATCGTATACCTGCGCGTAAATCCTTTTGATTTCCGGAAATTTTTCAATCACGTATTCGCTATAAAGCTGGACCGCTTCAGTCGCGATACCCTTTCCCCAGAATGGTTCTCCGATCCAGAAGCCCAGCTCTAAATTTGTGCTCAATTCATTTTTCCCGATCTCACAGCCAATCGATCCTGCTAATTTGCCTTCAAACTCAATGGCAAAGTTTTGTGGGGGATTGAATTTTTGGTTGTGCTCGATCCAAAACCGTGCATCGTGAATCGTATAGGGCTGAGGATAACTGTCTTTGAGGTTCTTGGCTATATTTGGATTGTTGGCCAAGGGATATAAGCTATGGAAATGTCCATCTTGCCAAGAAACCAGACTTATGCTTTTATTTCCACTAATAATCATGCAGGTTGGTTTTAGTTTTCTTTAAGTTAACGCCCTTTTGTGATTTTCTGTACTAAAAACCAAAATATTACAGTTTAACGCCTAAAATTATTAGCATTCTGCAATTATTATCCTTCTTTTTTCAGCAAATGGCTATTCTTCCATGCCATTGGTCTTCATTTTATCAAGATTCTCTGCAAATCTCAGGGCGGAAATGAATTCCTCGATATTTCCTTCCATGAAATCGGGAAGGTTATAGACGGTTTTGTTGATACGATGATCCGTCACGCGGCTTTGGGAATAGTTGTAAGTCCGGATTTTGTCAGACCTGTCTCCACTTCCTACCATTGACCTTCTTTGTGCGCCCACGGCATCGTTGTGCCTGTTCAATTCAATTTCGTAAAGCCTGGAACGCAATACTTTCAGCGCTTTTTCAAAGTTTTTGATCTGGGATTTTTCATCCTGACAGGTCACGATCATTCCTGTGGGAAGGTGGGTAAGCCTTACCGCCGAATAGGTGGTGTTGACCGATTGTCCACCAGGACCGGAGGAACAGTAGGTGTCTTTTCGGATTTCATTCATGTTGATATTCACCTCGACCTCATCCATTTCTGGGAGGACGGCAACGGAAGCTGCGGAGGTGTGGACCCGACCTTGTGTTTCGGTGGCGGGCACGCGCTGTACGCGGTGGACTCCGGATTCATACTTCATCATCCCGTAGACATCAGGTCCCGTGATGGTGCTGATGATTTCTTTGTATCCTCCTGAGGAGCCAAAGGTTAGATCCAGTACGGTAAGCTGCCAGCCCTGTTTTTCACAAAAGCGTTGGTACATCCTGAAGAGATCTCCGGCAAAAATCGCGGCCTCATCCCCTCCGGTACCTGCCCTTACTTCCAGGATACAGTTTTTGGAATCATTTGGATCTTTGGGAATCAATTGTTGCTTGAGTTTTTCCTCCAATTCCTCTTGCCTGTTTTTCAACTCCTCGATCTCCGCCTTGGCCATTTCCCTAAAATCCGGATCTTTTTCCTTGTCCAGAATTTGCTTGGAGCTGGTGATGTTATCCAAAACCAGTTTGTACTCGTCATACAATTCCACAATTTTTTCCAAGTCCTTGTACTCTTTGGTTAGCTTGGTGTATTTGCCCATGTCCGACATCGCATCCGGCTGAATGATCAGCTGACCCACATCTTCAAATCTATCTTTGAGTGCTTGTAATTTGTCAAGCATATTGTTTTCTTTTTTTGATTGACAAAATTAAGAAAATTATCGAGAGTCGCAGGAGGAAACGAAAAATGAAGCCCTTTCCAAACTTGGGGGAACAGAGACTGAACGACTCTTGAACCCGAAATATGCATTAGGTTTCCAAATGGGATTGAAACTGAAAGAAAATCAGACTATTGGGAGAATAATTCCTGACTCCAATAGGGTGAAGTTAATAATAGTCAACACCCAATTGATTATCAGTTCATTACAATATTGAATAGCGTTTGTAATGCATAAAACGGGTTGAAAAAATCACTTGAAAAGGGCAGCAAACCTTTTTCAAAAATTCAGAGGTTTGCATTTGGGAATAAGACCTCTTGCGACCAAAATAACAACACTTTTAGCAATGGAGTATTGAATTGCAACCTATCCATCATTGGTGATCTCCAATTGGTGTTTGAATAACAAGCCTCCAAGGTTCAAGGCTGAAAATTTCGCCTTTTTCATTTTGTTCCTGTCGGGGTCAATGGCAAAATTATTGGCCGAACGAAAATCCGCTTTCTCCAGAATCGTGTTGGAAAACTTTGTCCCGCTCAGGTCACAAGCATCAAAAACAGCTTCTGTCAAATCCGTCTCCGTGAAATCCGTTTCTTTGAGTGAGCAACCTGTGAATTTCGTTTTTCGAAGTTTTGTGCCAAAAAAAGTGCAGTAATCCAGATAACAGTCTTGGAAACTGAAGGAAAACAGAAACCTGTTACATCTCGTGAAATCTACCCCAAGCAATTTGCATCCAATGAAAGTGGCATTTCTAAAACCCGCCCCTTCGATCAAAGCCATGGAAAAATTGCAGTTTTTAAAAGTACAATCCTCAAAATCATTGTCTCTCAAATCACTTTTCGCAAAATCACAAGCGATAAATTCACATTTGATAAACTCCCTGTTTCTCAGCTTTTTTTCAGCGTAACTTATATTGGAAAATGTTTTTTTCAGGTGAAGAATCGGATCTATTGAGGGATTCATTTGCGTCGGTTTTTGAATGCGGTCAAAAATAATCAATCGAAATTTATTTGAAGAAAATGCATACAAAAGATTATTTTTTATTGAATCAGGAGCGTGAGTATTCGTACTTTATCAGATTGACTGTGGGTGGAAAAGCCCCTTATCCGAGACCCGAGTGAAAAATCTGAAGAAATTGTAGCGTTTCTCCTCGGTTTTACGTCTTTATAACAAATCGCAAATTCATGAAAAAGACATTGTCAATAATCATTCTGGCCATTTCAGGAATATTTTTAGCTTTCCAGTGTGAGGACCAGCAACCCAAGGAAATAGTGAACTGTATTGATCCCGCAAAAATCAATACTGAAGCAGTTTGTTATATGCTTTTTGATCCTGTCTGCGGCTGCGACGGAAAGACTTATTCCAATGACTGTCTGGCCACCAATAGCGGCGTAACCTCCTTTGTGAAAGGGGCATGTGAAAAGTAATACTTTTCGCCTTCGGGAATTAATACAGGATTGAAAAATCCGCATACCCCTGTTTTTCTCCTTCTTCTTCCCAGAGGGCGTCCACTTTTGCATTCGGAGGTCCTTTCCTCAGCCATTCTTCCATTGCCATCACGGCATAGAACTCACCTTCGATTTCCGTCAATACAGATCCGTCTGGCTCATTTTTGACCCAACCCTTTATCCCCAATTCCAGGGCTTTTTGTTGAGTACACTTTCTGAAAAAAACTCCTTGAACATTTCCGGTTACCCTTATTTTTTTATTCATCGCAATTGGTTTAGGATTATTTTTTTTCCAAAAGAGGCGCATCGTAGTCCTCATACCACTTTTCTTCGAAAGTATGTTTGACCTCCACATCGGCCGTCAATACTTTATAAACCATCCAAAGCACCAAAACCGGTGAAATGGAAAACATAAATAGGATCAGTCCTGTGCTTAAATTCACCTGGACGGAGGTCACATAGATCAAGAGAAAGCCTGTGACCAGGTAGACGGGAAAGAGATAGTTTTTCATATATTTTCATATTAATCGTACAAGATTTAAACCAGTTTTCCCCTATTTTGGTTATGACCGTGTTATGAAAGGATTTAGATTTACACAATATATACCCCCGCAGGACCCTGAGAAAAATGCTTTCGAAAACCTGTTGAACATTTTTCTTCAATTGGTGACCATGACGGGAGGAGATGTGTCGGAGGCCCTCAATTGGCTGAGTAACCTGGACAAGCGCTACAAAATGACCAATCCGGAGTACGGCATCGGGGATTTTATCGAAGAGATGAAGTCCAAGGGCTACCTGACGGAAGAAAACCAAAAAGGTGGTTTCAAAATCACTGGCAAAGCGGAGCAAACCATTCGGAAGAGTGCCCTGGAAGAAATTTTCGGAAAACTCAAAAAAGCCAAGGGAGGAACCCACAAGACAACCCATTCGGGACAAGGGGAAGAAAAGGGAACGGATCGTCGTGCCTATGAATTTGGAGACAATCTGGATCAGATAGCCCTGACGGATTCTTTGCGGAATGCACAGATCAACCATGGACTTTCTGGGGATTACCTGTTGACGGAAGGGGATTTGGAAATCAATGAAAATGAATTCCGAACCCAAACCTCCACAGTCCTGATGATCGATATATCGCATTCGATGATTCTCTATGGGGAAGATAGGATCACCCCGGCCAAAAAAGTGGCCATGGCCTTGGCCGAATTGATCAAAACCCGATATCCAAAAGACACCTTGGACATTATCGTGTTCGGAAACGATGCTTGGCAGATTGAAATCAAGGATTTGCCCTACCTACAAGTCGGGCCGTACCACACCAATACAGTAGCGGGACTTGAACTCGCCATGGATTTGCTCCGAAGGAGAAAAAATCCCAACAAACAGATCTTCATGATCACCGACGGTAAACCAACCTGTTTGAAAGTCGGCATCAAATATTATAAAAACGCATTTGGTATCGACAGCAAAATTCTCAGCGAGACGCTAAAATTGGCTGCTCAATGCCGCAAGATCAAAATCCCTGTGACCACCTTCATGATCGCAACGGATCCCTATCTCAAGGAATTCGTCAAAGAATTCACCAAGGTGAACAATGGCAATGCTTATTACAGCAGTTTGAAAGGTCTGGGAGACCTTATTTTTGAAGATTATAAAAGAAACAGAACAAAACGTGTATAGCATGGACTATCAGAAATTGACAGCAAAAGAATTATTGAAAATAAAGACTTTGGGGGAATTGAAAGCGTCCGGCTACCAGCCCCGCTCGATCAAAGAAGAACTTCGCCAAAACCTCATCAAAAAAATCCAGAAAAAAGAGAACGTGTTCGAAGGCATTTGGGGATTTGAAGATACTGTAATCCCGGATATCGAGCGCGCCATACTCTCACGGCACAACATCAACCTTTTGGGATTGAGAGGACAGGCCAAAACAAGAATTGCCCGATTGATGACCCATTTATTGGATGAATATGTGCCAGTGGTGGATGGAGCAGAGTTGAATGACGACCCACTTCAGCCCTTGACTGCCTATGCGCATGACCTTATCGCCTCAAAGGGCGACCATACACCCATTTCTTGGTGGCATCGACACGACCGCTACACCGAAAAACTCGCTACCCCGGATGTTTCTGTTGCTGACCTGATCGGTGATGTGGATCCCATAAAAGCCGCTACACTGAAGCTTTCCTACAATGACGAAAGGGTGATCCATTATGGCCTGGTGCCAAGGTCTCACCGTTCCATTTTTGTGATCAACGAACTCCCCGATTTGCAGGCAAGGATTCAGGTTGCCCTGTTCAATATCCTGCAGGAAGGCGATATTCAGATCCGTGGTTTCAAGCTGAGATTGCCCTTGGACATCCAATTTGTCTTCACGGCCAACCCAGAAGATTACACCAATCGAGGAAGTATCGTCACGCCACTCAAGGACCGTATCGAAAGCCAGATCATCACGCACTATCCAAAATCCATCGAAATCGGAAAGAGGATCACTGCACAGGAAGCAAGACTGGACGGCAAGCCCTTGGACAAAATTCATGTTCCCGAATTGATGAAGGACCTGATCGAGCAGATTGCAGTTGAGGCAAGAAGTAGCGAATATGTGGACGAAAAAAGTGGCGTTTCTGCCCGCTTGACGATTTCCGCCTATGAAAACCTCATCAGTGCGGCAGAGCGACGCCTTTATCTGAACAATGAGGAAAGTACCGTCATCAGAATCGCAGATTTGATTGGCGTCATTCCAGCAATTACCGGAAAAGTGGAGTTGGTGTATGAAGGAGAACAGGAAGGTGCCGGTTTGGTCGCCTATAATTTGATTGGAAAAGCCATCAGGACCCTGTTCACGGATTATTTCCCATCACCTGAGCAGAACAAAAAAGAAAAATTGGCCAATCCTTATGAGGCAACGGTGGCATGGTTTGGGGAAGGAAATTCCCTGGACATTTTGGCTTCCCAAAATGACAAAACGTACAAATCCCTTCTGCATGGGGTTCCGGGACTTGAAACCGTCATTACCCAGACGGTGAAAAACCTTCCGGAAAGAGAAAAGGAGTTCTTCATGGAATTTGCACTCCACGGTTTGGCGGAGTACAGCCAGTTGAGCAAAAAATTGCTTGAAACAGGGATGCAGTTCAAGGACCTCTTCAGCTCCATGTTTGACATGGGCGCTCCGGACGATGACGATTTCGAAGAGGATGATGATTTGTAGCCAATTGAATCCATCAATCCATACGGCATAAACTTGCCGGGTTTTTGGAAATTTGGGCCTTGCTGGATTTAAAATCCAGCAAGGCCTTTTTTTGGCAGGAATATGCCGTCGATGTGTTTTTTGGATATTTTAGACCAGGCTTTTATGAAACAAAGTTTTTTTTCCAATGAAATTGCGTGAGATAAATTGGCAGCAAGATGTGAGTCTGGGCGGTAATAGGCTTTAATTTTAGGCTGTTTGTGGAGGCTGTCAATGGGAATCATTCAATTTCTCCTTACCTTGGGGGATTCATCAAAACCCAGTCGAATGTCCTCTTTTTCTTTGAAGCAGTTTTTTTATGACGAGTTTAAAAAGAACAATCTCGACACCGAAAACAAGGCATTTATTCAGGCTTTGGAGATTGCGCTTTTCTCCGAAAGATCCCTTTTTCTCACCGGAAGGGCAGGAACTGGCAAAACCACTTTCCTCCATACGCTAAAAAGAATCAACCTGGATAAAAATATGGCTGTGATCGCTCCTACAGGAGTCGCTGCCATCAATGCCAAGGGAAAAACGATTCACTCCTTCTTCAGGATTGATCCAAGGCAGCTCTTCCTGCCTGGAGATCCCCGGCTTCAGCCCAATGCCCGTGACAAAAAGACCTCCATATTCAAGACTTTTTCATTTGCAAAACCCCAGCTGGATGTGATCAGAAGGCTCGACATCCTGATCATCGATGAAGTATCCATGGTCCGTGTGGAGCTTTTGGACGTGATCGATCAAATCCTTCGGGTATTCAGAAAAAAATTGCACCTGCCTTTTGGGGGAGTCCAATTGATTCTCATCGGAGATCCTTTCCAATTGCCGCCCGTGGTCCGAAATGAGGACTGGCAGCATTTGTCCCAACATTACAATACCAGATTTTTCTTTGGCTCCCATGCATTCAAAAGCCTGCAGCCCATTCATATCGAGCTTCAGAAAATCTATCGGCAAAAGGACGAAGAGTTCAAGGCCTTGCTCAACAGGGTCCGTGAATCTTCACACACCTTTGACGATATTGCCTTGTTGAACCAAACGGTCAAAAAATATTCCTTTGACCTTTTGGACCAGGGATATGTGTTGCTGGGAACGCACAATCAGACCATCGCAGAAATCAACAGCAAAAAGCTGGAAGAACTGAAGGGGACAGAACATCATTTTCCCGGGATAATCAAGGACAATTTTCCGCCGAACATGGCTCCTTTTGACCCGATGGATCTCACCTTCAAGGTGGGTGCCCAAGTAATCTTCATGAAAAATAACTCCTTTTTGGGCTATTACAATGGCATGATCGGGAAGATCACGAAGATCGAAAAGAATTCTATTCAGGTACAATCCATGCCAGGACGGATTTACGAGGTGGAAAGGGAGCTTTGGGAAAACGTGGAATTCAAATACAACGAAAAAGAGGATCATGTAGAATCCGAAGTGATCGGTACCTTTTCTCAATTCCCACTGAAACTCGCCTGGGCCATTACCATCCACAAAAGCCAAGGCTTGACTTTTGAACGGGCGATCTTGGACATCAGTCGCTCTTTCGAGTCCGGACAAGTCTATGTGGCCTTGAGTCGCTGTACAACTTTGGAAGGTTTGGTCCTGAAAAACAAAATCCAGTCCAATTCGGTGAAAACCAGCCCCGATTCAATCGAATTCGCCTTGCAAAAATCGGGAGATGCCTATATAGAACAGGAACTTGAACATGCCCGGGCAATGGTCGCTGTAAAATATGCCTTTCAGGCTTTCAAAGTTGGGAATTATCCGCTTGCTGAAAGACTCTACGCTGAAATCCATGGCATCCAGGACATTACGCTTTTTCCCAAATGGGAACAGTTTTTAAGAGTGAGAAAGTGGCTGCAATACAAAAACCAACTCAGGGCAATCCCAAAGTAAGAACAGCCGTTTTTCCCAAAAAACGGAAGAAAAGATAATGTCATTGGCCATCGCATTCCTGGATATTTGGGTGAAAATTGGTCGATCGGTTTACGGGTAGGAAAGGGCAATAAAAACCTATCCACACCTCATTTTTTGCATATTTGGACTTTCCGGATGATTAAATTCTTCCCAACCTCTTATAATTTGTCTTATTTCTCCTATTTATTTCCCATTCTTTCTGGGAAAACCCCTTATTATAAATTTTATTGTTTAATTTTCGAGCTAGTTTAAATTCAAAAAAACTGTTGATTGGACAGTTTTGCTCCGTTGATTATTTTCCCAGAAAACTATGAAAGTTTCTTCCGAGAAGCCTTTTGAGATTGTATACTCCCTATTTAGCCACGAATACCTTGGATTGCTTTTCGAATCCTTTGTGATTCAGCTGGATGAAAAGGGCAGGCTTTCGTTTGCCCACCAAAATATTTCGCATGTCAATGCACCCGAGTTTGCTGCAGGTCTTGATGAGAAGGACTATGCACTGATTCAGTGGATGGATGAAATGCAACAGGATGCCTTGGTGAAAAAACTCAATACCAAGAAACTTAAAGCCAAGGAATATCTTCGGAAGATCTATGATGAAAAAACCGGAAACAAAACCATCCAAGAACTGATCGAGGTCAAAGTGGAAGGATTGAGGGCTAAGGTCCTTGAAAACCTCCAGGGAAAACGGTTGTTTGAGATGGGAAATGATGGCAATCCGATTTGGAGGGAAATTGAGATCATGCCGGAAAAAGCCAAAGTGCTTTTCCATTTCCGAAGAAATGAGGAAAACACGCATTATTTCCCAACGATCAAATACCGGGGAGAAAAACTGGAATGGCAATATCGGAATGGCTATCTGGTCTGTCACGACCCCGCCTGGCTGGTGGTGGACAACAATCTTTTTAGTTTTGCGAAAGGTGTGGATGGAAAAAAGCTACAGCCATTTCTGAACAAAAAATTCATTGTCATTCCCAAAAAAATCGAGCAACAATACTACAAAAAGTTTGTCACCCAGCTAGTGGCCTCCTTTGACGTCTATGCCCAAGGTTTTGACATCAAGGTGGAGAGAAGTCAGCCAGAACCAGTCCTGAGTCTCAGTGACCTTCCCGGAACCCCAAAATTGGACCTGTTTGGCAACAAATTGGAAAATGAGGACGAAGACCAGATCGTTTTTGACCTCCAGTTCCAATATGGTGACTATGCGTTTCGCTCAGAAGAAAAGGCTTCCAACAATGTCGAACTCGAGGAATTGGGAAACAACTATGTTTTTCACAAAGTCATCCGTGACTTGGAAAAGGAAAAGTCCTATGGAGATTATCTGAAGGATTTGGGTCTTCCGGTTAAATCTTCCCGTTTTTCCCTGACCAAGTCAAAAGCCTTTGGATGGATCAATACCCATAAGGACAACTTGGAAGAAATGGGGATCAAAATCCGCCAATCTGCCATTTTTAAAGGAAAACGTTACTTTATAGGCCATGCACACATCAGTGTGGAGGTAAAGGAAAACATCGACTGGTTTGATGTCAACGCTTTGATCCGGTTTGGCACCTACGAAATCCCGTTCTCCAAAATCCGGAAACTTTTGCTTCAGGGAAAATCGGAGTTTGAGTTGCCCAATGGAGAAATCGCCGTTATCCCCGAGGCGTGGTTTGTCAATTATTCAGAGATTTTCTCCTTTTTGGAAGATCAGGAAAAGAACGACCCCGTGCTGAAGTTGAAAAAACACCACATCGCACTGGCCTTGGAACTGCAAAACCACAACCTTGTCCAGCTTTCCCTGAGCAAAAAACTGGAAAAACTGAAGGACTTTGACACCATTGAAGACTATGATCTTCCTGAGACTTTTCATGGAACACTCAGACCTTATCAAAAAGCGGGGTACAATTGGTTGCGGTTTCTGAATGAATACCGGTTTGGAGGTTGCCTGGCAGATGACATGGGTCTTGGAAAAACTGTCCAAACACTGGCGCTTCTGGCCCACGAAAAACAAAGGACTTCAGGCGCGACATCACTCTTGGTGATGCCAACCTCCCTGATTTACAACTGGGAACTTGAGGCCAAGAAATTTACGCCCGAATTGAAGATTTTGGTCTATACCGGCACGCAAAGACTAAAAGACAACAGTCGATTTGCCAAATATGATTTGGTATTGACCTCCTATGGGATCACAAGGATGGACCTTTCACTCCTACAGGATTTTTATTTCAACTACATCATCTTGGATGAATCCCAGGCCATCAAAAATCCGGGAAGTATCATTTCCAAGGCAGTCAATGAGTTGAAATGCAAGCACAAACTCATCCTCACAGGAACGCCCGTGGAGAATGGCACCATGGATCTTTGGTCCCAGATGAATTTCATCAACAATGGACTTCTGGGCAATCAGAGCATGTTTAAAAAACAGTTTTTATTGCCGATTGAGAAAAAGAACGACCGGGACAAGGCCATCAAATTGAATGCGATGATCAAACCCTTTGTCCTAAGGAGGTTGAAAACCCAAGTGGCCACCGACCTTCCCGAGAAGGTTGTCAATGTGAAATATTCCACCATGACACCCGATCAGGAAAAGGCCTATGAGGAAGTGAAGAGCTATTACAGGGAAAAAATCGTCAATGAAAATAGTCTTCCGGGACTTAAAAACCAACAATTCATGCTGCTTCGGGGTTTGACCCAGCTGCGACAGATTGCCAACCATCCCCGCTTGACCAACAAAGACTATACGGGAGATTCCGGGAAACTGGAGGATGTGATCCACATGCTCAATGCCACGGCGAGTGAGGGGCATAAGGTTTTGGTTTTCAGTCAATTTGTTCGGCATTTGGCCATTGTGAAGGAATATTTGGAGGAAAAACAAATCCCCTATGCTTACCTAGACGGAACGACCAAGGACCGACAAGCCCAGGTGGAATCCTTTCAGGAAAATGACAAAATCAAAATATTCCTGATTTCCCTAAAGGCCGGTGGAGTGGGTCTAAACCTAACCAAAGCGGAATATGTGTTCTTGTTGGATCCTTGGTGGAATCCTGCAGTTGAGTCACAGGCGATCGATAGGGCGCACAGGATCGGTCAGGAAAATAAGGTCATGATCTATAAATTTATTACCCACAATACCGTGGAGGAAAAAATTATGGCCCTGCAGGAAAGAAAAATGGCCCTTGCCGGGGAATTGATCAGTACCGAGGAAAGCTTCATGAAGACCCTCAGCAAGGATGACATTCAGGCATTGTTGGAATAACCGATTTTCGGTTGTTCCATTGTGTTTTTATTATCTATTTCATGCTTTTTTTGAAAATATTTGGAAAAACAACATTCATTTTGGATATTTTTATTTTTGAATCCTAATTACTTCCGATGAAAACAGCGATTTTAATCATCCAATGCCCAGACCAAAAGGGGATCGTAGCGGCGGTTTCTGATTTTTTGTTTGTGAACAAAGGCAATATTCTTGAAATAGACCAGCATGTGGACCAAGCCATGGGGATGTTCTTTATGCGCGCAGCCTGGGAACTTGAAAGTTTTGCCTTGGCAAAAGAAGAAATTGGGGCTGTTTTCTGGGAAAAGGTTGGGAAAGATTTTCGGATGGAGTACAATCTACATTTCAATTCCCCCAAACCAAAAATGGCCTTGTTTGTCTCCAAACTCTCCCATTGCCTATTTGATATCCTAAGCAGGTATTATTCCGGACAGTTTGAGGTAGAAATCCCCTTGGTCATATCCAACCATTTGGACCTGAAAGAAGTAGTGGACAATTTTGGAATTCCCTTTCACCACATCCCCACTTCCAATGCCAACAAGGCTGAGGCGGAAAAAAAACAATTGGATTTGTTGAAATCCCATGATGTGGATTTTATCGTGCTGGCCAGATACATGCAGATCCTGAGCGGGGATTTCATCCAGCATTATCCCAATCAGATCATCAATATCCATCACTCTTTCCTGCCGGCATTTGTCGGAGCCAAACCCTACCATGCCGCCTATGAAAGGGGTGTGAAAATCATTGGCGCCACCGCCCATTATGTGACTGAGGTATTGGATGCAGGTCCGATCATCGAACAGGACGTGGCGCGGGTCAGGCACCATAACAGCGTTTCTGACTTGGTTCAAATGGGCCAAGACGTGGAAAAAGTTGTCCTTTCCAAGGCCATTAGATATCATTTGGGGAGAAAAATCTTCCCTTTTGGGAACAAAACCGTTATATTTTATTGATCCCGAATCTGAAAATTAGCTTGGAGATCTGTAACCCCAATAATCAGGCAATGATTTTCCTTGGAATATCCTGAGGCAAGCGGGTCAGCAATTCATAATTTACCTGTTGTGTGGATTCTCCAAAGGAAGCTACCGTGACTTCTCCTTTTTTCTGTTTTCCGATCAGGACGACCTCGTCCCCTTTCCCGACCCCTTTCAGATCTGTAATGTCCACCGCAATGCTGTTCATCGTGACCGTTCCTACCACTGATACGAGTTGGCCGCCAATAAGCACCTTGCCCAAATTGCTCAACATCCTGCTGTATCCATGGGAATACCCAATCGGCACCAAGGCAATGGTCATGTTTCGCGGAGCCATATAACTGGAGCCATAGCCGATGAAGTCTCCCATTTTGACTTTTTTGGTGCTCATGATGGAGCTTTTCCAAGAAATGAGCCTTTTCAATGGGTTTTTGTTGTTTTCAGGCAGTTGTTTGAACTTGCTCATGTAGGTTTCCTGTGTCGGCCAAAAGCCGTAAGAGGCAATTCCGATCCGGACCAAGTCCATGATCGTTTCCGGATAATTCAATGTAGCTGCAGAACAGGCTGTGTGGTACTTTTCAAATTCGATTTGCTTTTCGGCAAACCAATCTTTGAATTGGTGGTATCTTTTGATCTGATCCATAACCCGCACATAATTGCTGATGCTTTCCGCACCGGCATAATGCGTACACAGTCCTTTTAAGTCCAGAAATTCAAGGTTGTTTTTGAGAAACAGTTCGAGTTTTTCCCTTTCCTCCCATTCAAATCCCGTCCGGTGAAAACCGGTCTCTACCTCGATATGGATTTTGGCCTTCACACCGATCTTTCTTGCTACCTCTGTAGCGGCGTTCAATCTGTCGAATTCAAAAACGAAAAAACCGATCCCCTTTTTGATGATTTCTTCCAGGTCCTCATTGGCGAGCATCCCCATGATCATGACTTCGCTGTTTTTTTTGCTGCTTTGGTAAACCCGGAGGGCCTCATCTGAGCTAAAAGTGCTGAAATGTCTTATGTTTGCCGCTTCTGCGATTTGGACGATATTTTCTATTCCGTGACCGTAGGCATTTCCCTTTACCACAGCCGAAATCGTGGGTCCCGGACCCACCTCCGACCGTATAAATTGAATGTTTTTTTTGTAGGAGGATTTACTGATTTCAATGTAAGAAGTGTGGTTCATAAAGGGATTTAAATAGGGCGAATTGCTGTTCCAGGAATTCCGGTGAACCAAGTGGTTCATTCTTGGACGATTGCGTTTTGATTTTAGGATTGGGCTACTTCTGGTTTGCCGTGGATTTGTGCCATGATTTCCAAAAACATTTGGATTCCTGTAGGGATAATTTCATCTGGAAAGTCAAAATTGGGTTCGTGGAGTTGCGGTTGTTTTTTGCCTGATCCCAAGCCGAAGAGCAGGGTTTTGGTATAATCGGAAAATAAGCCGAAATCTTCCGACCAGCGGAAAGGAACCCGAATATGTTTGGTTTTCAACTTCAATTTTTTGGCGGCTTCATTTCCCAAATGCCAGGCGTCAGGATCGTTGTGGGTGGCGGCAAAAGATTCGGTATAGGTGATTTCAAATGTCAGTCCGTATTCCTTTGCGATCAAAGCGATGAGTTTTTCGGCGTAACCAACCAACTTATCCCTTGTTTCATTGTCAAAGGATCTCAGCGTGGCCATCACCACCGCTTCCCCTGGCGTGGTTCCGAAGGCAACATTTCCAAGCTGGGCATGGCCAACGGTCACCAATGTGAATTTTTTCATGGCATCCGGAAGTCTTTCCAAGGCCAAAATAATTTTGCACATCGCTTCAGCGGGGCTGTTTCCAGCCTCTGGGTGGGCAGAATGGGAGGTTCTGCCATGCAATTTGACAATCATTCCCACGGAAGAAGCTGCAAACGCACCTTTCTTGATGATGACCTGATTCAGTTCATATCCAGGAAGATTATGGAGGGCAAAGGCATAATCGGGCTTGATCTGTTGAAACTTGGGGTCTTTCAGGATGGCGGCTGCGCCTTCCCCGGTTTCCTCAGCAGGCTGAAAAAGCAGAACCACTTTCCCTTTTTGTGGTCGATTTTTGGACAATTCCAAACCCAATCCGGATATGATGGCCATATGTCCATCGTGCCCACATACATGGGACTTTCCGGGAAGTGTTGAAATATGGGGAATGTCGTTTTTCTCCTGGATAGGCAAGCCATCCAACTCGCAGCGGTAAAGCGAAACAGGACCTTTTTCCAAACCTTCAAATACGAATGCAATCCCCTCACCTCCTAGTTTTTCGATGATTAGATCGGGCTTCAAGGGTATAAAAAATTCCTTTATCCTTTTAGAGGTTTCAATTTCCCGGCCGGAAACTTCTGGGTTTTTGTGCAGGGTTTTGCGGAGCGCCAAAAGTGATTTAAGGTCTGTTTGCTTCATGTGCTTTGGGTTAAAATCAAAAAAGGAGATGCTTTTAATGTAATAATGACAAAATAATGGTTGGAATTGTTCCTTTTTGGAAAATTTAAGAACGTTTTAAAAAAGGAAATTTAAATCTTTGCTATTCAGTGGCTAAAAAAAATTGACGAAAATCCCTGAACTTTTATATCTTGAATTTTGCTAATCCCCAAAACAAAGGCCTTATGAATACAGAACAAACCACCGCTTTGGACACTGAAATAGAACGTCTGGAAGGGTCCCTTACCGGAGACATGTTTCAGGACATGGAAATCCGTGATCAGATCCATAATCTAAAAATGCAACGCATGGGCGTCAAACCAATGGACAGCCATTTTGATTGCATAGGATGTGGGAGTTGATCGGCTGAAAAAACATATTGAGGGTCCTTAAGATTGCATAAAAGGCAAGATTTCGACCCTCTTTTTTCTCCGTTTCACAACGATTCTTTTTTTGAACAAATCCATTTCTGTTTTCCAAATCCATTTCCTGATTGTAATCAAAATTTTTGCCCCTTTCTATTACAAATGTCCAGTCCTCGTTATTTTATTCTTTACAAACCCTTTGGAATCCTTAGCCAATTTAGCGGCGAAAAGGATTCCTTGAAAGAAGTTTCGGATTTCCCGAAAGAGGTCTATCCCGTCGGCAGATTGGACAAAGACAGCGAAGGCTTGCTCTTGATCACAGATGACAAGCCGCTGAACCACCACCTGCTCAATCCTCAATTTAAGCACCAAAGGACTTACTTGGCACAAGTGGAGGGGATTCCTTCACCTGAGGCGATCGCTGCTTTGCAAAATGGGGTGGAAATTAATGTGGATGGGAAAATGTATGCCACACAAAAAGCAGAGGCCCGATTGTTGGATGAGGAACCGCAATTGCCTCCAAGAAACCCACCGATCAGGTACAGAAAAAATGTTCCCGACAGCTGGATTGAGTTGAAGTTGACTGAAGGAAAAAATCGACAGGTGCGCAAGATGACCGCAGCGGTCGGATTCCCGACTTTGAGATTGGTTCGCTGGTCGATGGAGGAGCTCACCATCAGTGGATTTGATGTGGGAGAAGTCCGGGAATTTTCCCAGGAGGAAATCTATCGACTGTTGCATCTTCGGGTAGGGCAATTGTCGGATGGTAAAAAAACCACAAATTTTAAATTTATTGGAAAATCTGCCGTTAAGAAGAAAAGGTGAAAAATAGTCGGATTCTTGGCTGCATTTTACCGCTGATAAATTACCCAAAATAGGTATTGGGATAGCATCTATTTTATTCTAATTTTGGCACCAATTCATTTTCAATCCTATTTCAAAGGAGACCATTCAGAAAATGGGTTGTTACTGGGCAATCCGTCCCGTTCCCAAAGGATAAGCCTTTTGGATTCCGTACCTTTGGGTATTCTTCTCACTTTGTGAGCATTCCAATCAACCAATAACCAAACCATGCATCAACAGAAAATTCAAGAGGTAATAGAAGAAGTTAGGAAAATCGTCGTTGGTCAGGACCGGATGGTCAACAGACTTTTGATCGGTCTTTTTACCAATGGCCATATTTTATTGGAAGGCGTTCCTGGATTGGCGAAGACATTGACGGTGAACACACTGGCAAAAGTGCTTCACCTTGATTTCAAAAGGATACAATTCACCCCGGATCTTTTGCCTTCGGATTTGATCGGAACGATGATCTACAACCAGCAGGAAGCTGATTTTAAGGTCAAAAGGGGTCCGATTTTTTCCAATATTATTTTGGCGGATGAGATCAACCGTTCTCCGGCCAAGGTTCAGTCTGCCTTGCTGGAAGCCATGCAGGAAAAACAGGTCACCATTGGGGAAACCACGTACATGTTGGACAGGCCTTTTTTGGTTTTGGCTACGCAAAATCCGGTGGACCAAGAAGGAACCTATCCGCTTCCGGAAGCCCAAGTAGATAGATTTATGATGAAGGTCCATATTGACTATCCTTCCAAATCAGATGAATTGGAAGTGATGAGAAGGATGGCAAACATGCATTTTAAATCCGAAGTCAACGCGATACTCACCAAGGAGGATATTTTTGCAATTCGTTCCCAGATCAATGAAGTGAAAATCGCAGAGCCTTTGGAAAACTATATCATCGAATTGGTATTTGCGACAAGATTCCCTGAAAAATACGGATTGAAAGAAGAATCCAAGTACATCCAATTTGGCGTTTCGCCTAGGGCCAGTATAAACCTCAACCTTGCTGCAAGGGCTGTTGCTTATATGGACGGAAGGGATTATGTATTGCCTGAGGACATCAAGGAAATCGCCGAAGATGTGCTCAATCACAGATTGATACTCAATTATGAGGCTGAAGCGGACCGGGTCAATAGCCGCGATCTGGTCAGGATTATTTTGGACAAAATCCCCATTAACAAAAGCGTAACATTGAAATAAGCTTCATTCCAAAGAAATAGCGATTTAAATTGATTCAAATCCATTGCTCAGCCATCACAATATTAAATTATTGTGATGGCTGAAACTTTTTAAATACCCCCTAATTAATGAATTGATAATTTTTACTACCCTATCAGTTAACATTCTCTTCTGACCTTTGTGGTGTTCGTAAAAACACGTATTTCCACATGAAGAAAAATCTTTGTTTATTGCTGTTGACCTTCTTTTTCGCATTGGGACTGCAAGCCCAATCCGGAAGCATAAGAGGAGTCGTATCGGATGCTGCATCCGGAGAAACCATCATCGGAGCCAATGTCAGATTGGAAGGCACCAGTCTTGGTGTGGCCACCGGCTTGGATGGTGATTTTGAAATCACCAGAGTCGAGCCAGGGAGTTACACCTTGGTGATCTCATTCATTTCCTACAAAAGCATTCGATTTGAAGACATTCAGGTAGTGGCAGAAAAAGCCACTGTATTGAATGTAAAATTGGAAGAAGATCTTGGGGATTTGGGAGAAGTGGTCGTCATGGCCACCCGGGAAACAGGCTCTAATGTGGCCATTGTTTCCGAAATCAGAAAATCCCTTCAAGTAGTCAGTGGCATCTCTGCTGACCAAATCAAGCTTTCACAAGATGGCAATGCCGCCCAAGTGATGAAAAGGGTTTCGGGTGTTACCATCGTCGACAATAAATTTGTAAGAGTAAGGGGTGTGGATGACCGATACAATGTGGTCATGATCAACAATGCCATTGCGCCGAGCACCCAAGTGGATAAGAGAACTTTTTCTTTCGACCTGATCCCAAGCGAAAACCTGGACAGGATGATGATCTACAAATCCCCTTCTCCGGAAGTTCCTGGAGATTTTGCGGGCGGTTTGGTGAAGGTTTTTACCAAAAATGCCCCTGATGAGGACTTCATCAATTTTGGAATGGGTGTTGGTTTCAGAAACGGGACTTCACTTCAAGACTACAAGCAAACAAGAGGCTCTAAAACAGATGTTCTCGGATTCGATACTTCCAGGGATTTGCCAAAAAATTTCCCAACTACCGATCAATTGTTAAACGCCTCAGGAGGCAGTCCACTCAGAGCAGAAGCGGGAAGGCTTTTGGACAATAATTATGGGGTGAACACCAGTACTGCATTGCCAAACCTAAGTTCGGGCTTGTCATTCGGGAAAAATTGGAGCCTTGGAGGCAAAAGACTCTCCACCGTTACAAGTTTTACTTGGGCCCAAAACCAGCAATATTATCAAGCCGAAAGAAACAGATATTTCTTCCCGGTGCCAGGCGCGATCACTGAAAAAAGGGATGAGTACTTTGATGATTATTACTCCAAAAGCAACGAAGTGGGGATCATGTCCAACTGGCTTTTGAGATTGAACAAGGACAATAAAATCGAATTCCGAAATCTCTTCAACCAAACAGGTTTGAACGAAACCGTTCTTAGAGAGGGCAAAGATTTTGTGCAAAGAACTGAAGGTGCAAGGGACTATGCTTTCCGCTATGAATCCAAACTGATCTATTCAGGTCAACTGGAAGGAACACATTTTTTCAACGATGAGCAAACGAAGTTGAATTGGGTTTTGGGAGGCAATTACATGTACCAAGAAGAGCCTGATTTCAGAAGGTTGAGGAGTTATTTCAGTACTGAAGGTTCAGAAGGACAATATGTAATCAATGACCCTCCAGCGTCCAGTCCCCAGGATTTGGGCAGGTTTTATGGTTACCTCAAAGATTATGGCATCAGCAACGGCGTCAATTTCGAGAAAAAATTCAAAGGTGTAGAAAAAGACAGACCAAGGATTTTGAGAGCAGGGTATTTGGTGGATTACAAGGCAAGAAATTTCAATGCCCGCTACATCACAACATACTATCCAGGTTTTCACGAAACTGGTTCTAAGGAGAATTTAATCCGTCTCCCGATAGACCAATCCTTCGCTCCTGAAAATTACAGAAACAATGATGGCTGGTTGATTCAGGAAGGTACCCGTCCGACAGACAGTTACGATGCTTCCACTTTGGTGTCTGCAGGGTACATTGGTGGAGTGTATCCATTGGGAGCATTTAACTTTTCCGGTGGCGTAAGAACCGAATACAGCATCCAGCAACTTGACAGTCGCAATGATGGCGGATTGGTTCGAGTGGACAAAAGAGAGCTGGCAGTGCTTCCTTCCTTCAACATGGATTATAACATCAACAAAAAATCCTTGATCAGAGGGGGCTATGGAAAGACGTTGAACAGGCCGGAATTCAGGGAATTCGCTCCTTTTCTTTACTACAGTTTTGAATACCTCGCTGGTTTCTTTGGCAATCCAAATCTGGAAATGGCACGGATCGACAATTTTGATCTCCGGTATGAATTTTACCCGAATGAGGGAGAAACATTCAGCTTCGGCGCGTTTTACAAATTCTTTGATAAGCCTATCGAAACGGTTCAGCAGAACGTAACAGAGCAGCTCCAATTTACATATGCCAATGCAGTGGACGCAACGGTATACGGAGTGGAGTTGGAAGCCAGAAAGGCATTCAGTTCCTTCACATCAGCACCGTTTTTAAGGGATCTTTCCTTCAACGTCAACGCTTCTTTGATCTGGTCGGAAGTCTTTTTGGGGGATGATGTGTCTTTTCAGGATAGCAGAAGGGCATTACAAGGCCAATCGCCTTATGTTGTGAACGCCGCATTGTACTACATCAATCCAAACAGTAATGTCCAAATAAGCGCGGCTTATAATGTGACCGGTCCAAGAATCTTTGTGGCAGGAAATGCCAACAATCCCGAGATCTATGAAATGCCAAGACAGGCAATTGACTTGACCGTCTCCAAGACTTTCCGTGACAGGACCACCTTCAAGTTTGGTGTACAGGACCTACTTAATTTCCAATATCGTTTTTACCAAGATTCAAACTTCGACAGGAAAATCGACACCAAAGTGGATGATCCCATGTACCTGTGGAAAAAAGGAAGCCTTTTCAGTGCCTCTCTTAGCTACAGGATTAAATAGCAAAAACATTACTTAACCAATTACTTAATTGACATTAAAAATGAAAAAGACCCTGAAATTCGCTGCTTTTGCGGCATTGCTGGCCTTCTCTTTCTCTTGTGGAGAAGACAACCCAACACCCGTTACACCGGAACCGGAAGAAACCCTTGTAGAACTTATAGGTGACTTGTCGACCAGAACACTGACTGCTGACAAGCAGTATTTGTTAAAAGGACAAGTATTTATCCAAACTGGCCAAACGGTCACTATTCAGCCAGGAACAGTTATCTACGGCGAGAAAAGATCAAAAGGCACATTGATCGTAAACAGAGGCGGTAAATTGATTGCAAGAGGTACAAAAGCACTTCCTATCATCATGACCTCCGCACAGGCTCCAGGTGAAAGAGACCGCTCTGACTGGGGTGGCTTGGTGATCTTGGGAAGGGCTAAAACCAACCAGGCGAATCCAGCTGTGGAAGGAATCGATCCTGTCGCCAATTTTGGTGGAGAGGACGATGCTGACAGTTCCGGAGAATATGAATTCCTTAGAGTGGAATATGCAGGAATTGAATTGACGCCAAACAATGAAACCAACTCCATCACGATGGGTGGTGTTGGAAGAGGCACCTTCATGGAACACCTGATGGTATCCTTTGGTGGAGATGACGGATTTGAATGGTTTGGCGGTACAGTGAATGGAAGATATTTGATTTCCCATTCTACTTGGGATGATGATTTCGATGTAGATTACGGTTATTCAGGAAATGTTCAGTTTGGTTTGGCCGTAAGGAATCCTTTCTATGCGGATCAGTCTCAGTCAAATGGCTTTGAAACCGACAATGGACCAAACGACAATGACGTGCAGCCATATACCACCGGAACCTTCTCCAACATCACGATTTATGGACCAAGAGACAGAGTCGGAAGATCAATTTCCGGAAACAACTTCCACGGAATGGATATGAGAAGAAGAACTGCGGTTTCCATTGCCAATTCAGTTATTGCAGGTTTCCCTGTAGGCTTGAGGTTCAATACTGCTTCGGTCACCCAACAGTACCAATCTGGTACAGGAGTATTGACAAACAATATCCTGATCAACCCAAATACGGACTATGCAGCTGGTGGTGGTGCTGATGTGGCCAATGTAAAAGCTTATTGGGAATCCAAAAACACCTCTGTTTCACTTCCTGCAGCTGATGGTCCATGGGAAGCTTTCTACAGAGGATATGGTCTGAACCCAGACAATTTCTTTGCAAAATATACCGTAGCCAATTATCCAAACAATCCCAACTTTTCTTTGGTGGCAAATGGAACACTCTTGACGGGAGCTTCTTTTGAAGATGCTAAATTTTCAGAAGCCACAAGAACTGCTTTCTTTGACAAGAATGTTCCTTTCGTTGGTGCATTTGGCACAACGGATTGGACGGATGGATGGGCTGAGTTCTCTCCATTGAATATTGTTTACGCAAAATAAGATTTCTTAAACCTAGTGAAAGACTTGTCATTGGCTTGATGCCAATGGCAAGTCTTTTTATCTTTATCCCTAAATCTCAAAAAGCAATGAAATTCCTATTTCCAATCCTTGCTGCCCTGATGCTATTGGTTTCTGCTTGTTCTACTGAGAATAAATACGAGGCCGACAAGCATTTAACAGAAGTGGAAAAAAGCCAGCTCTTGTTGACAACCATTCGTTATATGGGGCACCTTCCAAAAAAAGGTACCCAAGAAAATAAGTTTGATGCGGATTTTGATGAACACTACAGCACGCTTGCCAAAGAATATACAGTGGAAGCATATCATCAAAAAGATGATTATGAATATGTATTGACCAGCAGGATCGCCCCCTCCCTAAAAGAGAAAAAAATAGCAATCGGAGTCAAAATGCAAAGAAATGCCAATGGCGAACTCACCTACTATGAAGAGGTTTTTAGGACCTGGAAATTTGAAGTACCCGAAATGAAAGAGAAGGGCTTTATGCTTTTTGATAAAATGGTGAAAGGCGAAGACCTGAGCCCCTACTATCCACAAAATTCCGGAAAAGAAGAATTTATTGAGTTTCCCGACCAGAAAGTAACTTTCGACATCAAGGAAAGAAGATGGATAATGAAGGGAATGGACCTATTTGAAATGTGATTTTTTTAATTTCAAAATAAAAACCCCTCTGATTATACTTCAGAAGGGTTTTTTATGTATTGCCCCTATTTCAACCCGAAATACGCATTAGGCTTACTATGGATATTGGGACCGAAAGAAAATCAAACCATTGGGAGACCAATTCCTGAAACCGATATGGTGAAGTCAATAAAAGTCAACAACGGACCAATTATCAGACAAATACTGTGTTGAATGGCAGTCGCAATGTATAAAACGGATTCAATCGAGGCCCGAGGTTCTAACTTTCATCAGCACTGTTGTCTATCCATATTGGCTCAATACTACCGATGAATCTTTCTACATTGGATATTATTTGCTTCCATGCCTAACCGATTGATTGGAGATGGAACAGTTACAATGCATTTTGAGATTTCGATCAAAAATTCCGTCAAGAGAATTTTCCCAATCATAAAAAAACCAATTTCACCTTAAAATTGATTACTTTTCTTGTGTGAAAATGCTGCCGCTCTTATTGCTCCTTTATGTGCTGTTTTTGGCCTCGGCGCCTTTGCATGTGGAGGAGGATTGCCATCATGACAGTATTACAATGGAACAGGAAGCGGCGGATGACCATGAAAATCACCATTGTTGCAATCCTTTTGGACCTTGTCAAACCTGTGCAGCAGTTTATTTCCCCAACGCATTGACAGCTACCTGCTCGGAGATTTTAGATTTGAAAAGCATTCCTCCCATTTATCCATTTTTTTCCATTCCGGAAATCTCCTTTTCCATTTGGCAACCACCAAAACTCGGTTGAACCCGTTTTATGCATTACGAACTCAATTCAAGATTGTAAGTAACGGATAATCAATTAGGTCTTGACTATTTTGGCCTTACCTTATTGGTTTCAGAAATTTCTCTCTCAATAGGCTGATTTTCTTGCAGTTTCGATTCCATTTAGAAACCTAATGCATATTTCGGGTTGAATTTCACCTGCTGGAAACGTATGCCTTCTTAGTTTAGGACTATACGGACATCAAACGGGTTGAATCCGCGGTTCCAACCACACCGGAATCCGGATAATCCACTGATCCACATTCCACCGGACCCCTTTAAAAACTTATTGAAACTCATCCAAAAAATCAAATACCAACATGCCAAAGTACATACTGGCCTTTTGGCTTTGCCTTTTGCTTGGCAATGCCTTTGCCCAAAAATCCATTTCATTTTCACTTAAAAACCAAAACACCCAAGAAGCACTCGTCGGAGTTTTGGCCATGGTCACCGGAAGTACTGCCGGCGCAGTTTCTGACCTGCAAGGACTTCTTGTCCTGGAAAACATTCCCACGGGAAAAATCAGCATCCGCTTTTCCTTGATGGGCTATGAAGCAAAAACCCTGAGTTTTGAAATCCCAGAGATGGGCCAAAATCCAATTGTCGTTTTTCTCCAACCACAGGAACAGGAAATGGATGTGGTCACGATTTCTTCCACAAGGAGTTCCAGATCCATCGAGGACATCCCCACCCGGGTAGAGTTTATCGCAGGGGAAGAGCTGGAGGAAAAAGCCAACATGAAACCCGGTGATATCCGATTGCTGCTCAGTGAAAGTACCGGCATCCAAGTCCAAATCACTTCCCCCACCAGCGCCAATGCCGGAATCAGAATCCAGGGATTGGACGGAAGATATACCCAAATCCTGAAGGACGGGTTTCCCCTCTATTCCGGTGCGGCAAGTGGGCTGGGACTGCTCCAGATCCCTCCATTGGATCTCAAACAGGTGGAAGTCATCAAGGGTTCTGCTTCCACACTTTACGGTGGAGGTGCCATTGCAGGATTGGTAAACTTGATTTCCAAAACCCCTGAAACGGATGGAGAATTGAGTTTCCTCCTCAACGGGACCAATGCAGGGGGACTGGATCTTAGCGGTTTTTATGGCAAAAGAAACGACAAGACCGGAACCACCATTTTTGGAGCCTACAACACCAACAGTCCTTACGATCCTGCTGATATTGGGTTAACTGCCATCCCGAAATTCGAAAGGTTCACCTTCAACCCCCGTATTTTTCTCTATCCTTCTGAAAGAACAAAATTGAATTTTGGGCTGAACACCACCTTCGAAGACAGACTGGGCGGCAACGTGGCCTATATCAAAAATCCTGAGGAAAACCCGAATGGCTTCTTCGAGGAAAACAAAACCCAGCGGGTAAGCAGCCAGTTTTTCTTAGACCACAAATTCGATGATCGTCGGCATTTCCAAGTGAAAAACAGTGTCAATTTCTTCGACCGGGGATTGACTTCCGGGGATTATCGCTTCAAGGGATTGCAACAATCGACCTTCAGCGAGATTTCCATGGGAATGGATCTGGAACAAATGGACTGGGTCCTTGGGGGAAATATCTGGACCGAAAGCTTCCGTGAAGAGCAATTTGGTTCGGCTTCCCTTAGGGATTATGACTTGAATACTTTTGGGCTCTTTCTCCAAAACACGTGGAAAACCTCAGCAAAAACCACCCTCGAAACTGGATTAAGAACAGATTATGTGGGGAATTATGGATGGGCAATCCTCCCCAAAGCGGCACTTCTCTATCGTGTTTCTCCAAAAGCCACTTCCCGAATTGGTGGAGGACTGGGCTATAAAGCCCCGACCATTTTCACGGAAGAAAGCGAAAGGATCCAATACCGAAATGTCTTGCCGATTGATCCCAATACCAACAGGCTTGAAAAAAGCTACGGGTTGAATTGGGATGTGAATTACAAAACCGGACTTTTCGATGACCAATTGTTTCTGAGTATCAACCATCTGTTTTTCTACACCTATCTCGATAATCCTTTGTTTCTTGAGGAGGTTCAGGCAGGATTCCGATTTGTCAATATCGAGGGGTCCAGTGAATCAAAGGGAACCGAAACAAATGTCAAGCTGGAATACCAAGATTTCAAGCTCTTTTTGGGCTATACATTCACGGATGCACGCCTAAGGCAAAATGGAACGACACGCCCAAATCCTCTGACCCCGAAACATAGGGTCAATACGGTCCTATTCTATGAAGTGGAAGAAGAATGGAAAGTAGGACTGGAAGGCTATTATTTCAGTGAGCAAAAATTGAGCGACGGTACGATTGGCCGAGACTATTGGATTGTGGGTTTGATGGCGGAGAAAATATGGGAGAAATTCTCCCTCTATATCAATTTCGAAAATTTCCTGGATGCCCGGCAAACAAGGTTTGACAGCATCTTCACCGGAAATCTCGACAATCCCAACTTTAGGGACATTTATGCACCTTTGGATGGATTTGTGATCAATGGCGGGGTGAAGTTGAGATTGATGTAAAGCAAAAAAGCGGGGCAACCGATAGATTTCAATCCTTCAGTTGCCCCGATTTTTAGATGAAATTGACTCCGGAAGTCAGGCAAATACCGGAATATCCACATTTCTCGGATTTTTTCACTTTTTCATCAATACTTCCACTTATTGGATAAGGCTACCAGAGACAGCATGATTGGAACTTCCACCAAAACACCGACAACCGTCACCAAAGCCGCCGGGCTTTGCAAACCAAATAAGGCAATCGCGACCGCCACTGCCAACTCAAAGAAATTGCTTGCCCCAATCATTGCGGCCGGGGAACAGATCGCATGGGAAAGTTTCAGTTTTCTTCCTCCAAACCATGCCAAAAAGAAAATAAAATAGGTCTGTATTGTCAAGGGAATGGCAATAAGCAGGATGATCAGGGGATTGTCCACGATATTGGGGCCCTGAAAAGCAAACAGCAACACCAAGGTAAGCAAAAGGGCAATGATGCTGACGGGCTTGAATTTGGGGAGAAATTCCTTTTTGAACCAGACTTCCCCTTTGCTTTTGACCAAAGTCTTGCTCGTGATGATCCCCGCTACCAAGGGCACAACCACAAAAATCAAAACACTGGCGACCAAAGTATCATAGGGGACCGTGATGTCCGTGATCCCAAGCAATAAGCCAACGAGGGGAACAAATGCAACCAGAATGATCAAATCATTGACGGTGACTTGTACCAACGTATAATTGGGATCGCCATCGGTGAGATAAGACCATACAAAGACCATTGCAGTGCAGGGCGCAACGCCCAAAATAATGGCTCCGGCGATATATTCCCCAGCCAATTCTGGCGAAATGAAAGCCGAATAAATTTGATCGAAGAATATCCAGGCAAAGAAAGCCATGGTAAAGGGCTTGATCAGCCAATTGATCACAAGGGTAAGCAAAAGTCCTTTTGGAGATTTTCCGATTTTCTTCAAGCTGGAAAAATCGATTTGCAGCATCATCGGATAGATCATCATCCAGATGAGGATGGCGATGGGGATATTGACATTGTAAATCTCCATTCCACTCAGGAAAGCAAGGTCTGCTCCCGCAAAATGCCCAATGAGGATTCCCAAACCGATACACAAGGCTACCCAAAGACTCAAATACCTCTCGAAGAATGCGATTTGCTTTTTAGGTTGTTCCAAAACAGGGCTCATTATTTTTTGATTTTGGAAAATACATAAAACATTTCGGATGCGATTTGCAAGCTCCTCTCGTCATACTTCTCGGATTCTTCCGGAGTGCCATCGAAAGCTTTTGGATCTTCATACCTGACCGGAATCCTGGCTTCAGCACCTGGGATAAAGGGACAATTCTCGTCAGCATGGGAACAGGTCATAATTGCGGCAAAACCCGTAGGCGCATTGGCGGAATCATCAAAAATCTTGGAAAATGCGACAATTGGTTCCGAATCATCCGAATGGAAAATGAAGTATTTAGGGTTTTCAAGGCCATTTTTGGTCACTCGAAATCCCGCACGTTTGATAGAATTTACAGCTCTTTCATTGAATTCGGTGACTTCCACTCCTCCTGAAAAACAGGCGGCTTCGATGCCATTGAGGTCTGCAGCGGTCTGTGCCCAGATCTGGGAAAACTGGCTGCGTCGGGAATTGTGCGTACAGATAAAATTCAGGTTGACGGTCTTTCCAGCATCCACTTTTTGTTGGATATACTGGATGAATTCCTGAAGAATGGCCTTTCTTTCTTCCGAAATTGGAAGCGTTTTGGCTTTGTTGATGGTGGTTTGGAGGGTGGGATTCATCAGTTTTTGAGGGAATTTTTAAGTGAAATCAAAATCAAAAGACAGGGGTCATGACACTTTAATGTTACTTCCCCTGTCTAGAATTTATTAGCAACATCCCCCGCCAGGAGTACATTCTGCCGCTGAAATCGCAGACAATTGGATGCTTTTTTTGACGGGAGTACCACAGCAGGCCGCTGCCGCTTCTTCTGGGCTGGTCGCCCTGTCCTTGGCTTTGCAGGAGGTTTGGTCTGGTGTCAATTGTACAATGATGCTTGAGCCATTGTTTAGGAGGTTGCTTATGGGCAGGATTGCTGTTGGAAAAGAAGCGTTTCCGTATTCGAATTTGATCTCGACGTCTTTGAGGGTTGACCGAACTTTGTCTACCACTTGGAAGATTTTCAAAGCTTTGGTCGTATCCACATGGTGATCCGGTTCAGGGATTTGGTTTTCCCAAAGCTGCACATGGACTTCATTCCACGCATTTTGAATTCCACCGCAATCCACTGTGTCATAACTGACATTTTTAATTTCGGTGATGTGGTAGTCCGTTCTTACATATTTCCCCTCCTGGTATTCAAAATACAAAGCCAAGCCAGGGTTTTGTTCGAGTAATGTGGTGAATTCTGAGGTTTTCATGATTTTGGTTTTAGCGAATTTTCAATGATTTTGAGTGGGTTTATTCAACAACAGGTATTTGCGTCAGGGCCTTCGTATTGGTTAAACAGTGCACTGAATATTTCCTTGAACTCTATCCACCTCCCATGATGGATACAATAACTTACTGAAGCTCCTTCGATGGTGCCTTGGATAATCCCAATTTCTTTCAATTCCCGCAAATGCTGACTGATCGTTGCCTGTGCCAAACCCAGCTCAAGGACCAGATCCCCATTGATACAGGTATTGGATTTAAGCAAATATTGGATAATGGCGATTCTTGCAGGATGCCCCAAAACTTTGGCGAACTGAGCCATTTGATTTTGCTCGGCCGTAAAGAGTGCTGATTTTGTTACTCCCATTGTCTTGCTATTTTTTGTTGAAATGAAATCTGTTTCCGAATTGCACAGGCACTTTTCTTTGCACAAAGTAAAGCTAACCAATGACTCTCAGAAAGGTGAATATGATATTGCAATATTACGATGATTAAATAAAAAAGAAGAAAAAAATCTCTTTTTATTTGAAAAAAATCTGGGTACGGACTACCTGCTATCCCTCACTTAAACCCGAAATATGCATTAGGTTTCCAAATAGGGCTATAAATGCAAAAAAAATCAGGCTATTTGGATAATAATGTAAAACCTAAAACGGAGAAGTCAAAACCAGTAAACAACCGGCCGATTAATAAGCAATTACAAACCGGAATAAAATTGATACTGTATAAAACGGTTCAAATTTTGTGTACTAATGGCAATCGAAAAATTATCCAAGGGATACAGTATACTTAGGAATCAATAAACTTGGCCGCAATTCCCAAGGGGCGGAAAATGAAGCGTTTTTTTGTTTTATGGGCCATACTTCGATGGAAAATGTTTCGGAAGGCTTCGAGTACCTCCAATGTATATTCCCCTTTATTGATCATGACACATTCGGCTTGGGCGGCTTGCCCGGCATCGGTGATTTCCGAACGGGTAGCCATCCCGGATTTGTTGAGGCTTTCCAAGACTTGTGTGGCCCAAACCACAGGTGTGTGCGCAGCTTCGCAGATCCATAGGATTTCTTCCTGGATTTCTCCAGTCCTTTCAAATCCAATTTCTACAGCCAGATCCCCTCTTGCGATCATCACTCCAAAGGCAGCTTGTTGCATACCCGCAAGGAGAAGATGTGGGAGATTTTTAACAGCCTCATGCGTTTCGATTTTCAGAATGAGTTTTGGCGGTTGCTGGGATTGTATTTGTAACAATTTGTGAAGTTCTGTGATATCTTCAGGAGTCCTTACAAAGGAATACCCAATCAAGTCTGCTTGGGAACAGATGAAAGGCAGGCATTTTTTATCATAATCCGTGAGAGAGGGAATGGACAAATGGGTGTCCGGAAAATTGATGCCTTTCCCCTTTTTGATATGACTTTTGGAGGATGAAATCCTTGTGATCCGAATACCAGCGACCCCTTTTTTGATTTTTTCGACAAATCCGAGGATGATCCCATCGTCGATGAAAACCCTCTCCCCAATTTTCAGAAAGGGAATGATACCCGGTTCATTTGGACTGATGACGACATCTTCCTTTTCAAAACCACCACTTTCGTAAGCCAACCAAATCAATTGTCCCAGTTTGATCTTGACTTTTCCTTTGTCTTTACCCTTGTTCAGAATTTGAGTCCGGATTTTTGGGCCAGCGAGGTCCATATAGATTTTACAATTCAATCCGGTTTTTTGACAGGCTTTTTTGAGGTTTAGGATCATTTTGGACCAAGTCTTTTCGTCATCATGTGCACAATTGATGCGGCAAACATTCATCCCCTTTTTCAGTAGATTCTTGATCAGGTCAAGGTTTTCTGCAAAAGACACATCGAAAGTGACCATGATGTAAGGCTCGTCAAGGCCAGGTTTGGGGCCGAAAAGCTGGATGTTTTTATTGGCCAAAATTGTCTTGCTGAAATCATAGGTGCAGACTTCCAATTGTTCGGGGGAATATTCCATCCCAATGCGCTCCTGTATCGCTTGGATTTGTCTGCGGATATGGCTTTCGGCACTTGCCAGTGAGGACAAGCCGAGCGTATGCAGTTCATTCTGCAAAGGCCTAATTTCCTCTTTCCTGAGGGTAAGATAATGAATCAGGTTTCTGGCAGAATGAAATTGTTCGGGATGAAGGGTTTTTAGTAAAAAACTCCTTTTGTCCACTTCAGCCAACATTTTGGATTCAAGGGAATCCAACTGCTCTTTGATAAAAGTGAGGTTCGAAGGCAACATATCCGATGGCTTTTTGAAGGAGTCCTAACAGGAATCAAGCTACATAAAATAATGCGATACTCGAAAAGTATTTGAATTGAATTGCCTATCATTACCTATCAAATTCAAAAATAATTCGACTATGTTGTGGGTTGTTTTATTGTCCCAATCAAAAGGCATCCCGGATTAAAACGAAAATATATGACAAAAGAAAACAATCAACCACTTCCCAATGCCTATGTGGAAATCGACCAAGCAACCAAAAATTGCGGTTTCAATATGGCTTCCGATATCTTGACATGTTCCTTGCTCCGCACATTGGCCGGAACCAAACCAGGAGGTAAATTTCTTGAATTGGGTACCGGAACAGGGCTTTCAACAGCCTGGATATTGGATGGAATGGATCAGAACGCCACTCTGGTTTCCATCGACAATGACCCAAATTTTTTGGGTATCGCCATGGAATATTTGGGAGAAGACAGCAGGTTGGAACTGGTGGAAACGGATGGCGGGGTTTGGGTGGGGAAGAATTTGTCCCGGAAATTCGATTACATTTTTGCAGATACCTGGCATGGAAAATACCTGCTTTTGGAGGAGGTTTTGTCCATGTTGAATCCAGGTGGATTGTATATCATAGATGACATGCTCCCCCAAGACAATTGGCCGGAAGGTCATCAGGAAAAGGCCGAAAAACTTGTTTCTTTTTTGGAAAACAGAGGAGATCTCTTTTTAACCAAGCAGCACTGGGCAACAGGAATCGTTATCTGTGTCAAAAGATAAATTCTTAGTTGGAATAAGGCTTGAAGTTCAGTTGATGACCAATTAGGACATCCGCGCAATGATGGCTTTCTCCTCAGGAAACAATTCCAAAAGTGCTGCCTCGCTAAACATTTTGAAATCCTGAAAATCAAACCCAGGGGCGACGACGCAAGAAACCAAAGAATAGGAATCCGGTTCATCGACTGTTGACCCAAAAATAACTCCCGAAGGCACCATTTGTTGGGGGAAATGACCACTTCCGGATGCAGGACCGACCAAGAGTTTTTTATACCCATTTTCTGAAAGGATGTGCACGGTCAAAGGGCTTCCTTCATGATAAAACCAGAGTTCATCACTTTTGATCTGATGGAATCTGGAGATGTTTTCAGAAGTGAGCAAAAAGAAAATGGATGTTGCCAGGCTTCGATTCCCGTTCTCAGTGTTGATCCATTGTGGAGCACGGTAAGTTTCCGCAAAATATCCACCTTCAGGATGGGGTTGTAGTCCCAATGTCTCAATCAATTCTTGGATTCTGTTTTGCATAATTGTCCACATTGTTTTTTTGAGCCCTCTAACTGCCTAAACTTCCACAGCGTCTGGTCTGTTCGATTTGGGACCCTGAAAAAATAATGGGCAACTTTAATATGAGGGATAAATTGAGCCAATTTCTATTTATTTCCAAAATCTCCTGTTTCCGAAATGAAGAATTTAAGGTCAGGATTTGTCAAAGTATTCCTTTGGAAGCCTTCTGTTCAAGTCCTTGATTCATCCGAATGGTCAGGTCAATCAGGAACATTAAAGTACCCTTCCTTTGCTGAATTCGGCAAAGGAAGGGTAGGTTTTTTTAATCAAAGCAGTGGAAACTGACCATTTGGATTTGCTATTTTAGGAATAAATGGAAATAATTTTATCCACAATCCGCTGGGCGGTCTTCCCATCCCACATCGGAATTCCCTGATACTGTTTCCACTCTCCTTTCATCAATTTTTCAAGGTAGGGGGCAAGTTTTTTGGGATCGGTACCGACCAATTCATTTGTGCCCAAATGAATTGTTTCCGCTCTTTCGGTATTGTTCCTTAGTGTCATGCAGGGTACGTTCATGACGGAAGCTTCTTCGGTAATTCCACCAGAATCAGTGATGACGCCTTTGGCGTTTTTGACCAAGTAATTGAATTCAAGGTAGCCCAGGGGATCTGTCATGTGTAGGTTAGGGTCTGAAATCCCCATGTTTTCGAGGATTTTGGCTGTCCTTGGATGCACTGGGAACACCACTGGAAAACCCTTTGTCCCATCCAAAATTGCCTGGATCATTTCCTTGAGCGTTTCTTCCTGATCCACATTGGCAGGTCGGTGCATGGTCATGACGAAATATTCCTTTGGTTTTAATGTATCATAAATTTTCCCCTCAGGTATTTGGAATCGGTCCATGTTGGCCATCAGCGTATCGATCATGGTATTTCCGACAAAATGGATGCTTGCCTTTGGAAAACCTGATTTTCTAAGGTTTTCATTGGCGATCTCGGAGGTGGTGAAAAAATGATCCGTGATGCTGTCTGTCACCATCCGATTGATTTCTTCGGGCATGCTTAAATCTCCGGAACGAATCCCTCCCTCTACGTGGGCGACATCGATGTTGAGTTTTTTCGCAGCGATGGAACACGCCAAGGTGGAAGTGACGTCTCCCACCACAATGACCAAATTCGGCCTGTTTTCCATCAATTCCTTTTCAAATGCGATCATTACCGCAGATGTCTGTTCTGCTTGTGTTCCGCCACCTGCTCCCAAATTTGCATTCGGTTCAGGGATATTCAATTGGTCAAAAAAATCACCGGACATTTTTTTGTCATAATGTTGTCCTGTGTGGACAAGTCTGAATGAAATGGTTGAACCCAACGCCTGTTGGGCCTGGATGGCATGGACCATAGGTGCGATTTTCATGAAATTGGGCCTTGCACCAGCCACTAAAGTAAGTTTGATCATCTTAAAAGCTGCAATTTGAGGCTGCAAAATAGAGAAAAATCTGTTCATTCTTGAATTTCAGCGAATGATATACCCAACAAGAAATTGACCCATTTCAAGTTTAATTTCGTTTATTTGTGGGTAAGTTAAAAACTGATTATCCATAACAGCTTGATTGAATTACGATTACCTCTTTTCCGCAAGATATGCTTAGCATAATAAAAAACCCATTTGCTTCTTTTTTAGGACTCATGACTCTATTTATTTTGACCTCTTCTTGTGAGGACACACTTGAAAGTGAAGTCATGGTGTATTCCAATGATTTTTCCACCTTGAATTTGGCCAACTTTGAAAATGCCAGGCTTTTTGTGTTCCAATCTGATACAGTTGTGGGATTTTATCACAATGAGGAAGTTTCAATGACGATCCCGGATTTGCCAGGACACAATATTTTAAAAGTGACAGTAGATATTCTAATCCACGACAGTTGGGATGGGAATCCAGACGATGGACTTAGTGGCCCGGACATATGGTACATGAAGGTGGATGGGCAACAAGTGGTCAGAACCACCTTTTCCAACTCTCCCTGTGCATCGACCTATTGCTTGAAACAGTCATATCCTCAGGATTATTTTAGGCAAAACGATCCGAAAACAGGTGCGGTACAGACGAACTTACCAGGACTTTGCCTTTTTGGGGCGAGTCAAAGCTACACCACGCGATACAGTATTTCCAGATTGGTTACCCACCGTTCTTCCAGTGTGAAAATCACCCTGGGAGACGAGCTCAAGGCCCTAAATTCACCCGATCCCATCTGTGACGAGAGTTGGTCGATTGCCAAAATAGAAGTGACTTCCATGGTCGTCATTTGATACAGAAAAAAACAAAATGAAAATAACGGTATTCAAATCCATTTTTCTTCTCCTGTGTCTTGGTGCTTCCTTGAATACAGGTCTTTTGGCACAATCTCTTCCACTGAACACTCCCGTTTTGGAAGAATACATCAGAAGACAACAATTGCTGGGCAAGGTAGATCCTCTCAGTTCCTTTTCCATCAGACCACTATATCCCGCTTACGCCTTTGATAGGTACAATGGGATTGACTTGGACAGTACTTTCACCGATTACGAGGATTCACAGTTTAACCGAAAATTTGGAGAGGAGCAGGAAGGTCTTATTTTGACCATGCCATTTGGAATAAGGACCCAGTTTAATTCACGGTATGCTTTTGGGCTGAATGACGGAGCGATGATCCCAAATAAGGGATTACAGACCGTTTTGAGCGGGGGGATTTTTGTCAAGTACAAGGATTTTAGTTTCCAGCTTCAACCTGAAATTTTGCTTGCCCAAAACCAGGATTATCTTGGATTCCCCTTGGAACATCAGGCCACGATACTGTTTTATTACGAGTACATGAACCGGATTGATATGCCCGAAAGATTTGGAGGCGCAGGTTATAATCGGCTTCTCCCGGGAAATTCAAGTATCCGGTACAATCCCGGGGACTTTTCGGTTGGTGTATCCACTGAAAACCTTTGGTGGGGACCGGCAAAACGCAATTCACTGCTGTTGAGTAATAATGCTCCTGGGTTTTTACATTTCACGGCCAACACTTTGAAACCGGTGGAAACTCCCATTGGACATTTTGAAGGTCAATTTATTGCCGGCTTTCTAAAAAGCACAGATTATTTGCCTCCTCACCCGGATTACAATATTCAGCAAAACCCTGTATTGATACCCAAAAGAGAGGACAATGGCCGCTACCTTTCGGGATTGATCTTCACGTATCAACCCAAATGGGTTCCGGGACTTTCGGTTGGCTATGCTTCAGTGAATCATATGTACCGATCCGATATGGACAGATTTGCGGATTATCTACCGGTTTTCAATGGAGAAAAAGGTCTGAATAATGTCGTGAATTCCACTCGCGACAAAAGACAGCAATTCAGCAGTGGCTTTTTCCGCTGGATGAGCACTGAGGGCCACTTTGAATTTTACGGAGAGTATGGCACCAATGGGAACAGCAGACGAATCAGTGACTTTATCATTACCCCTGAAAGAAACCGTGGTTTTACGCTCGGGTTTTCCAACATGATGTCATTGAAACGCAGTGGTCAATATTTGCAGATCAGCGCCGAGATGACGCAAACCGGTCAATCCATCCGTGAATCCATCCGAGATTTGGATACCTGGTACATCCACGACCATGTGCGCCACGGATACACACACAAAGGGCAAGTCCTTGGGGTCGGATATGGGCCTGCGGCAAATGTCAACTGGGTTGAATTTGCCTGGGTAAAGGACTTCAATCGATTGGGTTTTCAGTTTGAGCGCATCGTGTACAACAATGATTTTTATTATTTCCGATATGAAGCCTCCAAGGATTTAAGGAACAAATACGTGGACTTGGTTCCCTCTTTAGTCGCAGATTGGAGATTTGGCAATCTTCTGGTGAGCGGTACATTTCAGTATGTAAACACATTGAACTACAAGTGGTTCCTCGAAAATCAACCCGACCAATACTTTGTGCCTGGCTATGACCGCAAGAACTTTGTCGCAAACGTGGGATTGTCCTACATTCTAAAGTAGATCTTAAGCTTGGTTTTGGAAAAAGAGGTTTTCACCAGCACAAAAAATGCCTTGCTCTCTTTGTTTTTTTCCAAAGCACGCAACGTGATTCGAAAAAGACACTAGGAAAAAAATCGATACTGTATAGAAAAAGGCCTTTGCGGTCTCTGAAAACCCCTTGCCGATCTTTGCGCAAAACCTCTTCACCGGTAAGGCAAAAAAAGCCAAAAGTGTTTTTTCACAAGGAACGCAGAGAAAAGAATCAAAGCCTGCAAAAAAAACGTATTCGGCTGTAATGAAATCTTGGAGTAAAACCAAGAATCTAAAAAACCTCATTCAATCCAAAATAGAACGCTTTCTGGTCCCCGAAGGCAATATCCATCCGGATATTGAGGCCTTCTTGATTCAGTCGATATCTGAAACCGAGTCCACCTCCATACCTAAATCTATCCCAGCCGAAGGAATTGACTTGATGGGCGACTTGCCCGGCACTTCCGAAAAAAACCATTCCAAAATTCCGGAAAATGGGAACGCGGTATTCTGCCTGATGGACCATGGCATGCTTGTCACGATAGCGCCCTTCAAAATAACCCCGCATCAGTTGGCTCCCCCCAATAAGGGAAACGTGTTGGAAAGGTGGATTTCCTGCCGTGAAACTCCACCAACTCTGCAGGGCAAGGACCTGTTTTTTGTGAAGGTTTAGGTATCTTCTGAAGTCTAGTCTGTATTGGTTGAAGGTGAAATTGCTACCCAGGAAAGGCTGAAAAGTCATCCAAGAATATTGGTTATACCAGCCCTTGTGTGGTTGGAAGATATTGTCGCGGGTGTCCTGGTTGAGGACCAATCCCAGTCCCGAAATGCGCTGGCCATCACTCCCTGCAACCTGATCACTATCCAAAATCCCATCTGGTTTTTTCTTGTAGATATTGTCTGTTCGAAACTCATATCTGGGGCCAATATAAAGCCCTTTTGAAATTTGCCACTCGTAATCCACATGAAAATAAAAAAATCTGGTGGAATAAAATTCTTCATTGGAGGCATCTAACTCGTTTCCAATCCCATAAAACTTGAAGGGATAATTGGACAGTTCCAGTCGGACGTTCATGTGTTCCCTATTCTTGTTTGCCCAAAGATCCAGCTCGGTGGTCAGAAAAGTCTGGTTGTTGAAGGTGTACAAAAAGGTGATGGGCAGGGTGGAGGGTCTCAAAAGGGAGTCCGCGATGTTTTTATGCCGAAAAACTCGGATTGCCCGGGCCCCAAAACCCAAGCTGGTCTCGGGGGAATAGACCACTGCCGGAATAAAGGACCATTTTTCACCCGAGATCAGGTTGATGGTATTGTCGGCAAAATCAAACAGCTTTTCTATCAATCCCGGATTTCCCGTAGAATCACCTTTGGAGGATTCCTGGGCATATCCGCCGAACGATAAAAACATCGCCAACCCAATCAGTATTTTTTTCATTGGAGGCAAAGATAAGCAATGCTTGAGGAATCAAAGAAAGAACCTTTTTGCCCCTTGCAATTTCCGGTTATGCCGATGAGACTTTACATCTAAAACTCAATAATCAATCCAATCGTCGGCAAAATGGTCCCTGCAGGGTTTTCTACTGTCCGCAACTGATATCGGGATGGGTCGTCTGTCCTTACAATTAGCTGGCCCGAACCATCTCTGACAGGGACCAAACGAGGTGCTTGCTCTGCCTGGAAATTATAGGCATTCTGGATGTCGAAGTACCAGTTCAGGCTCCATTTTTCGAAGAAATATTTTTTATCGATCCTCAAATCCAATTGATGGAAAGCAGGCAAACGTACCGCATTGATTTGATTAAAATCAAGTTGCCCTTGGCCTCTCAAATCCCAGTTGCTGATCAGCGAAGAAGATGCCAGATCGAAAGGCGTATACGGTGTTCCTCCCAAAAATCTCCATCTACCTCCGATTTCCCAGTTTTTGCCGAATCGTTTACCCGCCGTCAGGCTGACGATAAATCGGTTGTCCCAAGAAGAGGGAAGGTAACCGACTGTGTTGGGATTGGTAAACTCACTTCTGACCAAGGTGACGGCTGCTATTCCGTAAAAATTTTGGAAAAGCCGCTGTTGGGCCAATAATTCCAAGCCGTAAGCCCTGCCTTGTGCATTGGAATTGATGGGCTCATTGCCAATGACCCCAAAATCAGCCCCGAGATTGGCCAAGGCAATCCCATTTCGGATGGAAGATGGATAGTTGCTGTAGTGTTTGTAGAAGGCCTCGGCAGTGATCCTTCGTTTTTTTTCAGGCATGACCTTTTCAATTCCTGCAATCACCTGAGCGGAACGGATGAATCGGATGTCATTGATTTGATTGGTCAATTCTCCCTCGTTGTTTCTGTACCCCAAAGCGGTGTAAGGAGGCTTCTGGTAATAAACACCCGTATTTCCGGTTAGGAATAGGTTGGGTTTCAATTGATAGGATACCGATATCCTTGGGCTGATTTGGTTCAAAGGATTTTGGGCTGTTTTTCCAAAATCGCTTCCATCCAACCGGACGCCTCCCGTCACCAACAACCTGTCTTGGAAATAATTTTTGCTCCCGGAGATAAAAGCCCCATAACTGTTGAAAAATGATTTGTCATTCACATTGATGGTTTCGCCTTGCCCGGCCAGTGTTCCCCGGTCAAAATCACGGATGAGATACCGTGCAAATTCATAATTCACCCCATATTTCAAGGTAAAACCTTTTCCAAAGACACTGTTTTCTGCCCGGAATTTGTTCTCGCTCTCCTGAGAGGTATAATCGAACAATAGATTTTCAGGATTGCTTTCGTCGTTTCTCGCATATTTGAAGGAGCGGTTGTTCAGCATGTTTCGGCTGAGTACAAATGTCCAAAAACCATTGTCCCTGAATTTTTTGAGCTTGAGCCCTGTGGCGTAATTCCACTGGGAGGAAATAGGGAGGCTTTCCAACAGGAAAAGTCGGTTTTCGCGATCCTCTTCCAATTCATTTTTGGGTGTGTCAAAATTCAGTACGAAATCATCGATTGCCCCTACTCCGATAAAAGTGAGTTCGGTTTTGTCGTTGATTTTTGTTGTCGTTTTGACTTGGAAGTCATTGAAAGTGGGGAGAAAAGGGAGTCCAATCAATCTGAATAATCCCTGCAGATACGAACGTCTTGCAGACACCAAATAGGTCGTTTTATCCCCCAAAGGACCTTCATTGGACAAGGTAAGTTCGCTTGCGCCTACGGTAAGCTGGGTCGCCATTTTGTCCCTTCGTCCTTCCTTCAGTTGAAATTCAAAAAAAGAACTCAGGGAATTCATCCTGTTGGAAGGAAATCCTCCGGTGATCAGGTCCACATTTTTGATCAGGTTTACATTGAGAATCCCGACGGGTCCTCCGGAAGAACCTTGGGTTGCAAAATGGTTGATGACCGGAACCTCGATTTCATCGATATAGAATTTGTTTTCGCTGGGTGCCCCTCCCCTAATAATGATGTCATTGCGAAAACTGGCGGTACTGGCCACTCCTGGAAGGGATTGGATCACCCTGCTGATGTCTCTGTTTCCGCCGGGATACCGCTCGATTTCATTGGCATTGAGTTTTCGGACAGAAAGCGGTGTTTCCTCGGATCTGGTAAATTCCGAGCTGACCAATACCTCGCCAAGCTCCGAGGCTTCCTCCAGAAGCCCAAAATCAAGCTGAACCGATTTTGCCAAGGTTACTTGTACTTCAAAGGTGGTTTTGGAACGAAATCCGACAAAACTTGCACGCACATTATAAAGACCCGGTGTAATGTTTTCCAATCTATAGTTCCCATTTTCATCGGAGACGGTTCCCAATTCTGTGTCTAGAACCAGGATATTTGCAAAGGGAATGGGATCATTGTTGATGGGATTGAATACCCGGCCGGAGATGACTCCGCCTTGACCCAAAATTTGGAAGGAAACAAACAAAAGGCAAATAACAGTAAACAGCTTTCTCATGGAAGGGGATTATCAATTTCAACTGGTCAATTAGAGTGGGTCGCTACCAACCCGAATTTCATTTTTTCACATTTGTTCTAAAAAACGCGTTTCCCCTTCAATCATTACTTGGCTTCCCGGATTTTGTGTATTCCTCCTTTACCTTCCAAAGGTTCCACCAAGGGGTCCCCGGGGAATCGTGGTGTTCGTAATGATAGCCGAAGAAATAACAGGAAAAAAATGCCCATATGTGATTCTTCGATTGGCTATAAGAATGGTGTCTGTTGTGCGCATTTCCCATGTGTGGAAGGAAAGTACCGAAATAAAACAACTGCAGCGTGGATAAAATTGCGGGGATCATCCAAAATGCAATCAGGTTTTCCGTTGGCAAAAAAAGCTTGAGGATGTTGAAAGTACCGGCCATCAAGAGGATTTGCCAGATAGTGACATACTGGAGGAGAAAACTCAAATACCAGCGAAAAAAGTTTCCCGACGCGTGATAGTCAGGGTCCTTTTCTGTGGCCACGAAGCGGTGGTGTTCGTGGTGTTTTGGAAATAACTTCCAATAGAAGTTGTATGAAAAAAGGATAGCTGAAATCCATCCTATTGCATGATTCACTTTTTTATTTGGTGAGACGATTCCGTGCATGGCATCATGGGCGGTGATAAAAAGCCCAGTGTATAGGTGCATTTGCACCAATATTCCCAAATAAGTCAGTGGATTGGACCAACTCATTTCAGTATTTAGCAAAAAAATTAGGGAGGTAAACCAAAGCACAATGACCGTCAATGCGATGATGACACCTTTATTGCCTAAAGAGTAAGATTGCGGAATCGATTTGGACACGGAGCAAAATTAATTCAAGATCCAATGGAATCCTAAAAAGCGAGGATTCTTCGCTTCACCTCTTCCATCAACCACATTGGCGTGGATGTAGCGCCGCATATCCCGATGGTTTGGCCTTCCAAAAACCATTCCTTATCCACCTGTTCCGAATTGGACACAAAATAAGTGTTTTGGTTTCTTTCTTTGCATACGTTGAACAAGACTTTTCCGTTCGAAGATTTTGTTCCACTTACGAAAACAATGTGGTCATATTTGTCAGCAAAATCCCTGAGTTCCTTGTCCCTGTTCGACACTTGCCGGCAAATGGTGTCGTTGGTATTGACCGTTATCCCATTTTCAAACAGAATCTTATTGATCTCGTAAAACTTGTCCGTGCTTTTAGTGGTCTGGCTGTACAGCGTGATATTTCTTGGCAGACTGGGAAGATCCAGCTCGGAGATGTCTTGGAAGACAATCGCTTTGTTGTTGGTCTGACCCAAAAGGCCGATTACCTCTGCATGTCCGTGTTTTCCGTATATGTAGATGGTTTCTTTCTTGTCAAATGAATTCTTGATCCTGTTCTGAAGCTTCAATACAACCGGACAACTTGCGTCTATGAGCGTAAGGTTATTGGTGATGGCCAACTCGTATGTGGAAGGCGGTTCGCCATGGGCACGGATCAAAACCCTTTCGTTTTTTAAGGTTTTCAGTTCATCGTAATTGATGATTTTGAGACCTTTCTTAGTCAGCCGATTGACTTCTTCATCATTGTGTACAATGTCTCCAAGGCAATAGAGGTAACCGTTTTCATCCAGTATTTCCTCCGCCATCTCTATGGCATAGACTACGCCGAAGCAGAATCCGGAACTTTGATCTATATGGACTTGGAGATTCATCATAGCGTATTAACTTTTGCAAGCTTAAAATGTTTTCGATTCTTTATGGCCTCATAGATGGAAATATTGATGAGTAAAAGTGTCATGGAATATACGAAATCCTCCACAGGAATGGTAAAAAATCGAATGGAAAGGTTTTCTAAATTGTTGTAGAGCACTACTGGCTCTTCGATAAACGAACCTGTCAATATTCCATTCATGATGGCGAAAGGAATGAGATGGACCAAATATGTCAAGTAGAATCTCCCAAGATATTTCACCCCGAAAAGTATGAAATGAATGATCAGTACCGCCGCTGCTATCGGGAAATTGACTGAAGTGTACATTCTGTCAAGGTTCATTAAACCTATTCCAACAAAGCAAAGGACAAGAATAACGGTTAAGGGTTTTGCTATTTTCCCTAAAATGTCCTTCTCTACGAAGTAATTCAACACCTCATAAATAAAAACGCAGGAGAAAGGGACCACGATAAAAAACATCCATTCTTCGATCGGAAGATCCAAAATATAGATGCCCATGTTATAGCGGGGATTGAATTCCCAAACACCCATCACGGTAAACCAATGGTCCCAAATCACGAAGAGTGTCCCCGTGATGATGATCGCAGGGAACAGTGCATACCATTTTTTGGCATACTGTATTTTGGGTTCAAAGGATCGGATAAGGGGAAAGGAGATCGTAAACAGGATCAGTGTTAAATAAAGATATTTATCCATGATTTAATCAAGTCCAAGTTTCATCCCAAAGTAAGTGAACAGCAAAAGTGAAAATTTCCGAGCATTTGGGATCCGGATCCTTTCATTGCAGATCGTCTCGGGAGAAAGGCCCTTTATTTTGTCGAAAAGTTTCAAATAATATAGATAAGCTACTTTAACACCCATTTTGGCTCCATTGGGGAGACGTTTTATTCCCTCCAATGCCTCGTCAAAATCCTTTTGGATATCCTCTTCGATAAGGGATTTGACGGATTTGTCAAAACTTTTGAAATCCACTCCAGGGAAATATACCCTTCCGCGTTCCTCGTAATCACTTTTGATGTCTCTCAGGAAATTCACCTTTTGGAAGGCGGCTCCGAGTTTACAAGCGGATTCCCTCAACTTCTCGTATTGGTTTTGGTCTCCTTCGCAGAAAATCTTGAGACACATCAAACCCACTACTTCCGCAGACCCATATATGTATTCATGGTACCTGGAATCGTTGTACGTCTTAAAATCCAAATCCATTTCCATGCTTTTTAAAAAAGCCTCGATCAGGTCATTTCCTATTTTGTATTGGTTGACGATGAGTTGAAATGCATGCAGGATGGGATTAAGGCTGATTTTTTGTTCGATGGATTGAAAAGTATCTATCTTAAATGCTTCCAAAAGGGATTTTTTGTCGTGTTCATGGAATGTATCCACAATTTCATCAGCATACCTGACAAACCCATACACCGCATAAATGGGCATATGGAATTTCTTGTCCAGGGTTTTGATTCCCAAAGTGAAGCTTGTGCTGTAGCGTTGGGTAATCAGTTTACTGCATTCGAATGTCGTCTGATCAAATAGTGCCTTGGCATCCATGCTAATAATATACCTTTATTTTTGTAAACTATATTCTTTTATTACCTCTTTGGCCACTACGTGTCCCGAAATTAAGGAAGGAGGAACTCCTGGGCCGGGAACGGTAAGCTGACCTGTATAATACAGATTTTTAACTTTTTTGTTTTTAAGAGAGGGCTTCAAAAAAGCAGTTTGCCACAAAGTATTGGCCAGACCATAGGCATTTCCCTTGAAGGCATTGTAATCTGCCTTAAAATCAGATAGTGCATAAGAGCGTTTGTAAATGATATGGCTTCTGATTTCCTGACCGGTAAGTTTTTCCAATCGATCCATAATCATGTTGAAATATTTTTCTCTTAATTCCTCCGTATCCACTAGGTCGGGTGCCAAAGGAATCAAAAGAAAAAGGTTTTCCTTTCCATCCGGCGCTACCGAAGGGTCTGTAACCGAAGGGGCCGAAACATAGAACAAAGGTTTTTCGGGCCACCTTGGATTTTTATAAATCGCGTCTGCGTGGGGTCCAAGCGGCTCATCGAAAAATAAATTGTGGTGAAGGAGATTTTCCAGTTTTTTATCTATTCCGAGGTAAAACAAAAGACTGGAAGGCGCCATCACTCTACTGTCCCAATATTTAGGACTGTAATTTCTCAATTCAGGAGCCAAAAGCATCGTGTCCACGTGGTGGTAATCAGCTCCTGCAATAATGATGTCTGCTTCTATTTTTTCACCCGAAGAAAGCGTCAAGCTTTCCGCTTTTCCATTGGTCACGTTGATTTTAGAAACGGCACAATCGTATCTGATTTGGACTCCTTTTTCTTCCGCTAAAGTGACCATTCCTTCGATGATTTTGTGCATTCCTCCCATGGGATACCATGTTCCCAGAGAAATGTCCGCATAATTCATCAGGCTGTACAATGCAGGGATGTTTTCAGCGGTTTCTCCCAAAAAGAGAACGGGAAATTCCATCAACCGAAGTATTTTTTCTGCCTTGAAAAATTCACGGACATGTTTGGACATGGATTGGAAGATATTCAAGTGGACCATGTCCAGAAGCAGACGGGGACTAACAAACTCCAGAATGGACCTGCTGGGCCTGTATACCAAGTTTTGGATACCCACCTTGTATTTATAAGCTCCTTGTTTTAGAAATTCGTCAAGTTTCGGTCCTACACCAGGCTCCATTTTTTCCATCAGATTTCTAAATTCCGTGGGATTGGCTGGTATGTTCACAAAATCGTCTTGTCCAAAAATCACTGCATAGGAAGGATCAAGGCGCACGAGGTTGTAATAATCAGCAGTCTTCTTGCCAAAATGTGCAAAGTAAGTATCGAAAACATCTGGCATCCAATACCAACTCGGCCCCATATCAAAAACGAAACCCTCGGTTTCGAACTTTCTTGCTCGTCCACCGGGGGTGTCATTTTTTTCCAAAAGTGTGACCTGATATCCTTGGTCAGCAAGGTGTGTTGCGGCCGATAAACCTGCAAATCCAGCACCAATGACGACCACCCTTTTATTCAACATGAATTTAGTTTTTATGTTTGTAAACGTGAAGTTGGTCTTTCAAAATCTTACGGGCAATATGAATTCTATTTTTTACAGTTCCAATTGGAATGTCCAATTTGTCAGCAATTTCATGGTATTTAAAACCTCTGTAATGCATCATAAACGGAGTCTTATACACATCATCCAATTGGTCGATCGCATTGGTGATATCGTCCATCGTAAAATCTCCGTAGGCGTCGTTTTCAACCAAAGCTCCACCGGAATTGATGTAATGAAGATTGTCCGTGGTGTCCACAAAAGTACCTCTTCTAACCATACGCTGATAGTTGGTGATGAAAGTATTTTTCATGATCGTATATAACCATGCCTTTAGGTTCGTACCGTCCGCAAACTTGTCTTTGTTTGTGAAGGCTTTTACCATCGTATCCTGTAAGAGATCATTGGCATCATCCATGTCTCTAGTCAGTTTCAACGCAAAAGGCTTTAATGAACTAGAGAGTTTATTCAATGAGTAGCTAAATTCTAAAGTAGTCATGGCTTTGTGTTTTTGTTGAAACAAATATAGAACATATTAAACAAAGTGCAATAGTTTTGTCTAATATTTTTTTATGTTTCTTAAACAAAATATAGATACCCAAAATTTTAGGATCCGTTTTAAACCAGAAAAGGCACTATTCAATAAAAAAAGACATAAAAAAAGTGAAAAATAAATTTTCACCTTGTTTAACAAAAATGTGTTTTTGTAAACTATTTCTCTTGCTTCACCTCTTCTATCTCAGCCAGGTATTCCAAAATGCTTCGGATATAGTTCATGACCTTGACATTTTTTGGGAATTTCAAGTCTTGGCCGACCACTTGGTATCCCGTCAAAAGGATTTTGGATTGACTGAACCTTTCCGAAAGCAAATCGATGTATTCCTGGATATTTTCCGAACTGGGGGATGTCGTGATCACCGTCATTAGATAATCCGGTTGGTGCAATCGGTATACGGTCAACAGATCTTCATTGGGCGTGTTTTGCCCAAGATAGATGACTTTGTGGCCCCTCAGCTTGATTAGATACGCGGCAAATAAAAGAGAGATTTCGTGTAGCTCGGCCTCCGGGAGAAAAAGCAGAAATTTTTTGCCCCCACTTTTATAGATTTGGCCATCGATGGCCACAATCAGTTTTTGTCTGATGAGATTGCTGATAAAGTGCTCTTGGGCAGGGTTGATCGCGCCGGTTTGCCACAGTACCCCAATCTTGGACATAAAGGGATAGATGATATTGAGCATCGTCTGCTCAAAGCCAATTTTAATGATGTTGGTGGAAAGAACTTTGTCAAATCGCTCCTCATCCATCTCAATCATGCAGATGGTCAAGGCATGGATCTGATCATCATGGGTCAGTGAGCGCTCGGTGAGTTGAATGACATTTTGCCTGATTTCGGCCTCTGACATCACGGCAATCTTACTGATCTTGAAACCATTGTCATTGAGAAGGGCAACATTGAGTATCAATTTCAGATCATCATCATCATAGTACCTAATGTTCGTTTCTGTCCGCTTTGGGCTGAGCAGATTGTGTCTTTGTTCCCAAATTCTGAGGGTATGGGCTTTGATGCCTGACAACTGTTCCAGATCTTTTATTGAATAAGTGCTCACGTCATTTAATTTTTAAAGTATTTTTTAGGAACGATGAACAAACCAAAAGAAACAGCATCGTTCTTTTTGTTGGTAGCATGATGCGCTTGATGGGCTTTAAATATGCCCTTAATGAATTTGTTCTTTGGCTTATTGAGCCATTTCAACCTTCGGTGGATCAGGATGTCGTGGAGAAAGAAGTAGCTGATTCCATAGAGACTGATCCCCACTCCGATCCAAAACCTAAAATCCAAGCCCTCCGCTCCGATAATGATCAAGGCGATGGCGATGCTGCCAAACAAGAGGGAAAATAAATCATTCAATTCAAAGAAGGATTTGGATGCTTGATGGTGGGTTTTGTGAACATTCCACAAAGGCCCATGCATGATGTATTTGTGAATGAACCATCCGGAAAATTCCATGGCTGCAAAACCAAGAAGAACAAATATGATCGCGTTCATAAAATTCATAACACTTTAGTAATTACAATGTTTAAAGGATTTTTTCCACCTCAACTGAGTACGACATTCAGGATCCCAAAAAAGACAATCAGATTGAGCAACAAAAACAAAGCTAGGGGGTTTTTTTTCCTAAACTCAAGTTTTCCATAGATCAATTGAATGACAAGAGCCACTATAAACCAACTGGTATAATTGGACAAAGGGATTTGGCCGCCTTCCCAGGCCCAAAAATCCAGGGACACTGCGACTGGCTCAATCAGAAAGTCCATGATTACCATGACCAATGCTCCCAGAATGGCTGCTACCAACCAGTTGCGGATTCTTCCCTCAAAAATCTCAGCGCTCAGGTACACAAGGAGAAACCAATTTACCCCAATCATCAAAGGGACCTCAAAAACCTTAACTCCCAAAACCGAACCATAGGAATAACCCCCAAAAAGCAATTGTGTATGGACGCCAATGACCTCGGCCCCGAAACCTATCCCAAAAGCCAAGAGGGAAAAAATCAGGAAATTCACATTCCATCCTTTGTGGAATACCAGCAATAAACCCGTACACAGCAAAAGGTGAAATGGGGTTAGCAGCTGGAAATAAGGCCTGATGGAAGGAATCGACATCCCGACAATCCCCACGATGTGAAAGACAAGGATGATGAGTTTGAAAATATTGATCCTGTCCAATTGGTGGTTTTTGGTTGTTTCTTCCGCAGTGATTCGCTCCATTATTTTTCTAATTTCATCCTTTGGGTGATCGCAATTAATTGTTCGTGGCGTTTTTTTAACCCGACAAGACTATATTTGTTATTCTTTCGGGCCACAAAAATAAAGATAAAACCCAATAACAATGATATTATACAATATAACAGTCAACATTGAAAAGCAAGTTGAGCAGGAATGGATCCTATGGATGAAGGAGGTGCATATTCCGGACGTTTTGGCTACGGGTATTTTCCATGAAAATAAATTTTACAAATTGTTGCATGAGACAGATGATGGCACGGTCAACTATTCCATTCAATACTTCACCGACAGCATGGAAAAAATAAGTGAGTACAATTCGACATACGGCCCAAAGCTTCAGTCAGATTTCAAAGCCAAATTCGAAGATAAATATGTTGTTTTTAGATCATTGTTAGAGATCGTAAAATAAATGAACAACACACTCAAATTGGTGATTTCGATCGTTGTTCCACAATTGTTGGGTGGATTGGGCGCGCTAGTTACGGTTGCCTCTATTGGGAGCTGGTACCAAAGCATAGAAAAACCTTTTTTCACTCCGCCTTCATGGGTTTTTGGACCGGCGTGGACGCTTTTGTACCTGATGATGGGGCTTGCGGTTTATCTGATTTGGAAATCGCAGCACCCCTTTAAAAAACAGGCTCTGGTGGTTTTTATCGCACAGCTTGTTTTGAATGCTATTTGGTCTCCCGCGTTCTTCGGGCTGGAATCCCCGATACTGGGTTTGGTGATCATCATTCCGCTTTGGGTTTTGATCCTGATCTGCATCAGGCTTTTCTTTCCGATCAATAAAATTGCAGCATATTTGATGATTCCTTATATCCTTTGGGTAAGCTTTGCCATGTTGTTGAATGCGAGTATTTGGTATTTGAACCTTTGATGCAAACAAAATGAACAGACCACAAGATCCGGAAAAGCACAGGTGTCCCTGGTGTCTCGGCTTCGAGCAATACATCCAATACCATGACGAAGAATGGGGCGTGCCCGTTTATGAGGACAGCATCCATTTCGAATTCTTGATTCTGGAAAGTGCCCAAGCAGGATTGAGCTGGGCGACAATTCTCAAAAAAAGGGAGGGATACAGAAATGCTTTTGCCGATTTTGATTACAAAATTGTTGCGGAATTTCCAGATGGTTACGTGCAGGAATTGCTGCAAAATCCCGGCATCATCCGAAATGTCCTGAAAATCAAAGCTGCCATCAACAATGCAAAAAGGTTTATGGAAATCCAATCCGAATTTGGAAGCTTCTCGAATTATATTTGGGATTTTGTTGATGGCCAACCCATTCAAAGGAAGTTGACGAAACTACAAGAAGTGGTCGCCACCATTCCCGAATCCGACCGCTTGGCCAAGGACCTAAAAAAAAGAGGTTTCAAATTTTTGGGAAGCACGACTATTTATGCACACATGCAGGCCACGGGTTTGGTCAATGACCATTTTGTGGATTGTTTCCGCCATGAAGAAGTGAAGTTGCTCCAGAAATAACTTGGCCCTTTTTTATTTTATTTAGCTGAATCAAACGAAGTTTTGGAATTCCTCAATGAATTACAAAAGCTGAAAAAAGATTGAAGGTGCCATTCCCCCAAGGTTTAGGTTTTGAGGGAATGGCGCTTTTTGCTTCAGGTTATTGCTTTGGTTTCTTATAACCGTCCCTGTATCTGGTCCAGATTTCATAAATGGGGTTTCCGGTGGAACTCACGCCACTGTGGTGCCATTCACCTTCGTTCACTTCAAAATCAAAACCCAAGGTGGCCCCAACACGACTGTCGTCCCTTGAGAAAAAAGCGATGTTTTCGACATATTTGCCGTTTTCTGCCGTATAATTTCCGCCACCAGTCCCCATAAACTCCTTGGTTTCGGAATTGAATGCCACCCATTGGAAATGCCCTCCACTGAGGATTTTGATAGTCCTTCGTGCTCCAGGTGTGCTTCTGCTGATTTCTCCATCTCTTTTTCTTCCCGTCATCACCCAGTTTCCGGTGAGATCATTTTTTTGATCACTGATTTTTTTCCAAATTTCCACCCGGGATTTGCCCTCGATTTCAGCAGAAATCACAAGCTTTCCATCTACCAAGTCAAGCGAATAATCAGCCACTTGCCCCACCATTTCGGGTGTTTCGGTATTGAAATCGAATTTTTCCGTGTAGTAATTGTCCTTAAGGATGTATTCTCCTCCGCCTGCACTGATAAATTTATCCCCATCCAGCTCTTTTGCTCCGAATGAAAAATAACCATCTTGGTAAATTTTTACGATTTCCCTATCGGTTACCGGCTTTCCATTTTGATGGGTCATTTTCCATGATCCCTCCAGATGCTGTGCGGTCAGGGTTGCCACAAAAAACAAAAGGGGAAGTATCATCATTTTTTTCATGTTCTGGTTATATTTGGTTGAGTCTACTAAAGTACATTTTTAAATTCTGTTATGAAAACATTTACGCTGGGGCAAAGTAGGGAACAGGTGATGGCACTCATCCCGGATAGGGGGATTAAACTGGTCCAATTAGGGACTGTCAAAATCTGTGTTTCCAGACTTGGAAATGAATTTTTCGCCTTCGAAACGCTGTGTCCCCATCAGAAGACACCTCTTCATCAGGGCCAAGTCACTGGTTTGGCGGAGGTGATTTGTCCTTTGCACCATTTCAGATTTGATCTCCATACGGGACAAGTCCGATCCGGAAATTGTGCAGAACTCAAGGTTTATAAAAATTTGCTTTCCGAGGAGGGGCTGCAGATTTTTATCTGATTTTTCAGTGCAATTTTCCCCCGTTGGGAACTGGGACATCCACGGTGGCCAGGACAATTTTACCGGATCCATCATCAAATCCAGTCACCAATATCTCCGACATGAAATCCGCAATTTGCCTAGGCTTGAAATTGCAAACACAGACGACCTGCTTGCCGACCAACTCATCTGTTGTATAGTGGTCGGTAATCTGGGCGGAGGATTTTTTGATTCCAAATTCTCCCAAATCCACCCAGAGTTTATAGGCGGGTTTTTTGGTTTTCCCGAAGACTTCTGCTTTGGTGATCGTCCCCACTCTCAACTCAATCTTATAAAAATCAGTGATATCAATCGTTTGCATAGTGTTGTAATTTTTTGTATTTTTGAATCTTAACTTGCTTAAACACAGTGTTGAAAGTACTCAATCCATTCACCAAAATGACAAAACCAAACAAAATTTCTTTAAATGCCCAAAAAGGAACTTTTCTTGCCGTTGTTTTTTGCATTGTTGCTTCCATGAATGCATTCGCCCAAGTTGAACAAGAAAGAAATATACCTGAGTTGCCAAAAACGATTGATCACTCGGGGAGTTTTGAAAGTCCAGAATCCGGTACAGTAGACCAAAGATCAGATAATTTTTACAGACCCAACCCGGCAAAAAATAAGCCTCAGGTTTTAAATGCCGCTCCCCAAAGAAAGGAAAATCCAATCTTAAAGCAGGGTGGTGAAAAAGAGAACAGGAAAGAAGGAATGTCCACTTTATCATTCAATTTGTTTCTTTATGTCGTGGACAAATTCAAGGAGGATTAAAGTGGTGAAAAATATTCATTAAATAAAAAGCCAGGCCATCAAGTCTGGCTTTTTTGTTTGGGAAAAAAGGAAAATTCCTCAATTGCCCTTCAAAACCCCCATTTTGGAGATAAAATCCCAAACAGCTATACCCAAACTGACAGAAATATTAAGAGAATGCTTGGTACCCAATTGTGGGATCTCGATGATGTGGTCGCAAGCCTGGATCACTTCGTCTTCCACGCCGAAGACTTCATTTCCAAACACGAGTGCATATTTCTCCCCTTTTTCTGGTTTAAATTCATCAAGGGAAAGACTATGCTCCACTTGCTCAAAGGCACATAGGGTATATCCGGAGGATTTCAGGGTTTCGAGTGCTTCCAGGGTAGTGGGCGCATAGGTCCATTCCATGGATTCGGTGGCGCCTAAAGCGGTTTTTTGGATTTCACGGTGCGGGGGTGTTCCGGTAATGCCGCAGAGATAGATTTTTTCGATCAAGAAAGCATCTGCAGTCCTAAAAACCGAACCCACATTGTTCAAGCTTCGGACATTGTCCAACACAATCACGAGTGGGCTTTTTTCTATCTTCTTGAATTCTTCCACCGAGAGTCTGTTGAGCTCCTCCATGCTTAATTTTTTCATTGGGTTTTGTTTAGCTTTTTTAATCTTTTAATTTCAGGTGTTAAATCAAATCCAAAATTAACATAAAGATTTAATTTCGAGCGAATATGGCCAAGGAGAAGGATAAAGAAGTGAAGGAAACCCCATTGATGAAGCAATACAATGCCATCAAATCAAAACACCCTGGGGCACTTTTGCTTTTTAGGGTTGGGGATTTCTATGAAACTTTTGGGGAGGACGCCATCAAGGCAAGCAAGGTATTGGACATTGTCCTGACCAAAAGAGCAAATGGTTCTGCCTCGCACATTGAGCTGGCTGGGTTCCCACACCATTCCCTGGACACCTACTTGCCCAAATTGGTGCGTGCCGGCCACAGGGTGGCCATCTGTGACCAACTTGAGGATCCCAAGGAGGCAAAAGGAATTGTCAAAAGAGGGGTCACTGAACTGGTCACTCCGGGCCTGTCCTTCAATGACAATGTCTTGGACAAAAGAAAAAACAACTTCTTGGCATCCATTTATTTTGGCAATGAAATTCTTGGCATCGCTTTTTTGGACCTTTCAACGGGAGAGTTCATGTGTGCCGAAGGTTCCCAATCCTATATTGATAAATTGCTGCAAAGTTTCAGTCCTTCTGAAGTCATCTATTCAAAAGCCGCAAGAAGCAGAGCGGCAGAGGTGCTCAAAGACAATTATTCCACTTTTCATTGCGAAGATTGGGTGTTCCAGTTTGATTATACCTACGAAAAACTAATCAATCATTTCGCCACCCAAAACCTCAAGGGCTTTGGTATCGAAAACTTGGAACATGGAATTGTCGCTGCCGGTGCGGTCCTTTTTTATCTGGAAGAAACGGAGCATCGGGAGGTAAAGCACATTGCATCCATTTCGCGTATTGCAGAGGAGAAATATGTTTGGTTAGACAAATTCACGATCCGAAACCTGGAGCTTGTTTATCCCCAGCAAGAAGGCGGTATTCCGCTGATCCAGATTCTGGACCACAGCATCACTCCAATGGGTTCCAGGATGATGAAAAAATGGATGGTGCTCCCCCTCAAGGAAAAAGAGCCCATCGAAGAGCGGCTGAAGGTGGTGGAGCATTTTTACAATGAAGCGGAAGCTGGAGAGGAAATTCTTGCCCACCTGAAGCACATTGGGGATTTGGAACGGATTATCTCAAAGGTCGCTGTGGGCAGGATCAACCCGCGGGAAATGAATCAGCTCAAAAGGGCTTTGAAAAACACCCTTCCGATCAAAAGCTTGCTCAAGACCGGAAAAAACAATTCACTCCGAAAACTTTCAGATCAGATCAATCCCAGTGAATTTTTGCTTGAAAAAATTCAAAGGGAACTGCAGGAGGAGGCCCCAATGCTGATCCACCAAGGTGGCATCATCAACGATGGCGTGGATGCAGAGCTGGATGAATACCGTGGATTGGCCAATACGGGAAAGGATTATTTGCTCAAACTCCAACAAAGAGAAATCCAGGCTACCGGAATCACTTCCCTAAAAATCGCCTTCAATAAGGTTTTTGGATATTACCTGGAGGTGACCAACTCCCATAAAGACAAGGTTCCGCAGGAATGGATCAGGAAACAAACCTTGGTCAACGCAGAAAGATACATTACGCCTGAGCTTAAGGAGTATGAGGAGAAGATCTTGAATGCGGAGGAAAGGATGATTGCGATCGAGCAAAGGTATTTTATGGCCCTGATCCAGGATGCTTCTGAGTATGTCCCCCAAATCCAGCAGAATGCAAGGATTTTGGCCACGGTGGATTGTCTCCTTTCCTTTGCCCGGGTGGCCCGCAGCAATCAGTATTGCAAGCCAAAAATCGCGGATACCGATTCCCTCGAAATCAAAGACGGCAGGCATCCTGTCATTGAAAAACAGCTACCGATCGGAGAACCCTATGTGCCCAATGACATTTACCTGGACAATGATGCCCAGCAAATCATCATCATCACGGGACCCAACATGGCGGGTAAGTCCGCATTGCTCAGGCAGACGGCCCTCATCGTACTGATGGCCCAGATGGGGAGTTTTGTCCCGGCTTCCTATGCCAGGATCGGCATTATCGACAAGGTATTTACCCGTGTCGGGGCCTCTGACAACCTTTCCCGGGGAGAATCCACGTTTATGGTAGAGATGACCGAAACAGCCAGTATTCTCAACAACCTGTCGGACCGAAGTCTTGTTTTGATGGATGAAATCGGAAGGGGGACGTCTACCTACGACGGCATTTCCATCGCATGGTCCATTGTAGAATTCCTGCACAATCACCCAAAGTTTAGGGCGAAGACTTTGTTTGCCACACATTACCATGAATTGAACCAATTGGCTGATGATTTTCCAAAAGTTAAAAATTACAACGTTTCCGTAAAGGAAGTCGGTAACAAAGTGATCTTCATGCGAAAACTCAAAGAAGGCGGTAGCGAGCACAGTTTTGGTATCCATGTTGCCCAAATGGCCGGAATGCCTAACCATGTCGTTTTAAGAGCGTCGGAAATCATGTTGCACCTGGAAAAAGACAAGGCGATTCATAACCAAAATGAGAAAATAAGGGAAATCCCAAAAAACACCTATCAATTGAGCCTGTTTGAAATGGACCCAAAATTCAAGGAAACAAAAGAAATGTTGGAAAAGATTGACATCAATACCATTTCTCCGATTGAGGCGCTCATAAAACTAAATGAAATAAAGAAAAAATTAGAGAAGTAGGTGGTTTTTTCCATAAATAAAACTTTATATCGTATATTGAGGGGTTACGTTTTTGGAAAAGTTTTTTATGGATCAATTTTTAATAAATAAGTTAAGCACCCAAAATAAGTTTTCAGAAAAATTTATCCAATGGACAGAACAGGATTTTTGTTCATACCAGCAAAATGAATCCAAATTGATGGAGGATTTGGCAATGATCAGTGATAATATCGGGATGAAGGAGGGGTTGATCATTGCTTGCATTGATTATCGGGACCTCAGCATCGCTTTTTGTACGGACAATGTTGGGGATATTATTGGGTATCCGAGCTCGTATTTCAAAAAAAGGGGATTTGAAGGAGTCTTGGACATGATCCATCCAGAGGATCGTGAAATACTGTATAAGTTTCAGGACATCATTTTTGGCGTGCTTTCCAAATTGAATTTTGAAGAAAAAAAAGGCTTTGAGTTTACCTATGTCGTGCGGTGGCTCCATAAAGAAACACAAATAGCCAAATGGTTCTTGACAAAAGTGAAGCCTTATTGGATAGACGATAATGGGAATGTTGTGATGGATTTGCATATTGTAGCCCATCTTACCAGTCCACCGGCTGTCAAGGAATTCGACTGGGGCTATTCCTATACATCCCATGATGGCACCAGAATCGCCTGTTACAAGAACGAGCCGGTGAGCGTTGAGATTCCGTTAACCAAAAAAGAAAAGGAGATTGGATCCCTGATGTTGGAGGGCTTGGATTCCAAAGAGATTGCGGAAAAGCTTTTTATTTCGGTAAATACCGTTTTTACCCATAGGAAAAAGATCATGAAAAAACTGAAAGCCAAAAATACAGGGGATATGATAAAAAAATTAATGGATCAAAGGACCCTTTAAGTGGTTGACGTTCAATTTATGAGCAAATCAAGAAACGAAAATTAAATTTTTTTAAGTTCACAAACTTGTAAATTTAGAATTCTGCTTTACCTTTGTACTCATAATTGATTCAGAAAACGATCTGGATTCGCAATTTAAACAAAAGCGAAAGTAGCTCAGCTGGTAGAGCACGACCTTGCCAAGGTCGGGGTCGCGAGTTCGAATCTCGTCTTTCGCTCCAAAAGCCCTTGAAAGAGGGCTTTGTTGTTTACAACAAAAACCAAGTAGCTCGGAGAAATCCGCAGTGAAGCCGGGATGGTGGAATAGGTAGACACGCAAGACTTAAAATCTTGTGAGAGAAATCTCGTGCGGGTTCGATTCCCGCTCCTGGTACAAAAAGCTTCGCCATTTTGCGAGGCTTTTTGTATTTTAGGGAGCATATTTTTTCACTCTATTTCTCCCCGAAAAAAATTCATTTCCCTCAAAATTCTTTCGTTTTTTTGTAATTTCACCTCCATCGATTGTACAATATGAAAAAAGTAACCGGTATAGGAGGAATCTTTTTCAAGTGTAGGGATCCCCAAAAAATGAAGGAATGGTATGCCGATCATCTCGGCCTCCAAACAGATGCCTATGGGACCAACTTCGAATGGAGACAGGCTGAGCACTCGGAAAAAAAAGGATTCACCCAATGGAGCACCTCCTCCGAAAACTCCCAACATTATCATCCTTCTCAAAAGGAATTCATGATCAACTACCGGGTGGAAGACATTACACGCTTGGTGGAGGAACTCAGAAAGGATGGTGTCACGATCTTGGATGAAATCGAGGCGTTTGAGTATGGGAAATTTGTGCATCTCCTGGATCCCGAAGGAAACAAAATCGAACTTTGGGAGCCCAATGATACCGAGTACGACAAAATAGTGGAGGGAAGGACGAAATAGCCTGAATTTGGTTTTTCGGGTTCCCGCTCTTTGGATTGGATTTGGATGGACTACAGTCAATCAAGACAGCCTCATAAAAAAAGAACCTGACATTTGATGCCAGGTTCTTTTTTTGTGGGAATACATTATTGTTCGCTTTCTGCCCAGTACTGAAATTCGTTTTAGGCAGCTTGGCCCAATCGCTTTAGGAAATGGTAATGGGATTTTAGCGCTGAATAAAAGGTTTCGTTTTCGTGATAAGGAAGTTGAAATTCATGTGCGGTTTTCTTGACGATTTCAGACATGGCAGGGTAGTGGATGTGGCAGATCTTTGGAAAAAGATGATGCTCCACCTGATAATTCAACCCACCACACAAGAACGTTGCAATTTTGCTTTTCCTTGCAAAGTTTGCAGTGGTTTTGATTTGGTGTTCAGCCCAAGCTTCCTCAATGTTTTCGAACTCCTTAGGATTTGGCATATCGGTATCTTCCACCAAGTGCGCCAGTTGGAAAACAAGTCCTAAAACCAGTCCCATTGCAAAATTCATTGATAAATAGCCAATCAGGTATTGCCACCACGTGATGTCCATAAATACCAAGGGAATCACAATGAACAGGGTGTAATAGAATGCCTTGTAAAAGAAAAGATTGAAGTATTCAATTTTGGGATGCTTGTTCACATGGGCGCCAATTTTCTTTTGAAAGAATTTCACATAGTCCTTTCTGAAAAACCAAGAAATTGAGGCCAAAGAATAGAGGAAAAAGGCATAGATATGTTGATAATTATGAATGCTTTTTTTCTTTTCTTCTGGGGAAACCCTGACCAGACCCGGAGCTACTTCCAAATCTCCATCGTGACCGATGATATTGGTGTAGGTATGGTGCACCTTGTTGTGGGTGATGTTCCAGACATATACATTGGCACCAATGAAGTTGAAGAGAAAACCAAGGGATTTGTTTACCCATGCCTTTTCTGAATACGATCCATGTAATGCATCGTGGCAGATGTTAAAACCAATAAATGCCATTACGAACCCTAGTCCTATCGCAACAAAAAATGTCAGGTAGAGCGGCAAAATATCTGAAATGATCAATGCATAAAATCCAACAAAGAGGACAATGTAGACGGCCGTCTTGAAAACCATAGCGCCGTTTGCTTTCTTGGAAATTTGATTTGATGTGAAGTATTCATCAATCCTGTTTTTTATTGTTACGAAGAAAAGCGAGTTACCTGAATCAATGAATTTAATGGGTTGGCTCATGATACTTATTTTGTTATTGGGGTAAGCGGATATAATTTGTGTAAACTGGATGTCTTTTGGGAAACGCTTTTGAATCGAAATAAATTCAATATTTTTTTTTCAAATACGGAATATTCATTTAATGCACCCTTAATTTTTATTGATAAATGCTTCTTTAACAGGGGCCCATCATAATTTAAACCCCACTTGGGATTACCAAACCAGCACGGATTTGCCCGGACTGTATTGGAGATGATTTACAACCTTAAATATCCCAAATTAAAATTATAAATACCATTATAAAAACGAACAAATATAACTATTGAATGGATGTAAAGGTTTTAAGGTTTGACGACTAAGACCCAACATCATTCCTTTGCACCAATTTTTTAGGGGGTTCTTTCAAGAATGCTCTTTAAATCCGCAGGTGAATAATTGATTGACTTCAATGTTTTCCGGTCTTCGGTCCTGAAGACCAAATATAAATTTCCTTCTTTTTCGTGGAAACAATCGACTCCCTTATTTTGATAATGGGATACTGTCGCTTCAGCCTCCTCTAGATTTTCGCAGGCCTTGCTCATATTTGACCTTTGAACCTCGTCAAATAGCGATTTGAAACTGTCGGCCAATCCAAATTCCAATATGGCCCCCGCCAATACATATTGTATGTCGCACAATGCATCGGCGATTTCCACAATATCCTTGTTTTCGATACCCTCCTGCAATTCCCTCAATTCTTCCGCGATCAAGGATACCCTCAATTGACATCTTTTTTCGTTCGGAATCATCGGTTCGGGTAAAATAGGATGCTTAAAGGTGGTGTGAAAAGCGGCTACTGAAGTCAAGGTGGTTGGATCTTGCATTTTTATTGTTGTTTAATCTGTTTCTAAACCCTAAAAAAACAAAAAAAGCCGGAATTTTCCGGCTTTTTTTCGATACTTAAATAACTGTTGGTTTATTTCTTTTTCAAAATCACTGATGACTTCAAGTTGCTTTCGATTTTGCTCAAAATAGCAGCATTTCCGTCAGGACTGTTAGGACTGATTTCTATACGTCCATCACCATCTGCATCTACTGCAGTCTTGAAGTCGATTCCTTGAAACAATTTGTCCATGTCAAACATCATGACCAAATCTGTATTTCCATCTACCTCGATGCCCAAAGCACTTTCGGTCAATGCCTTTATTTCCATTTCAGATTCCGTCCAAATTCTGGTTAATTTTCCGTTCACCTCACCAGTCAGCAAAAGTGATTTCTTGAACATCGGATCGTTTTCGTTCGTCCCGGTGTTTTTGAACAGTTTAAAGTTTACCTCCGAATAATTTCCCTTTGAGGTATTTCCTTCACCTACCAAAGTGTATTTTTTATCTCCTTGGGCAACCAAAACCAAAGATTTGGATTCCGCTGTAGAGGCGTGAAGTTTGGTATTCACATTTGACTTAAAAGTGATGTTACCTAGATTTACCCCTGCCACCAAATCGGCTTGAGCTGCATACATCATTTATACCTTCTGGGTTCCAACCGTGAATCCGGTGGTTGCGAAACCATTGACAACTGTTCTTCCTTTTGCATCCGAAGCAGATGAAATACTCTGGGCTGAAGCGCTAAGTGTAACTTGGCTCTGTGGCTCAGTGATTACATTTTCGTCGGTCTCAGAAGAACAAGACATGGCCAAGGCTCCTAGGGTAAGCAGTGTAAACAGTTTTTGATAGTTTTTCATAATCTGGATTTTTTTTGAATAGTTGGTTTTATAAAGGCCCTCTATGCAATGCCCATGCCATTAGTAGCTTTGTTTTGTGCCTAAATCCATAGCTTAAAGGACAGAAAAGGGGTTTATTTTACCACTTAAAGGAAAGACGGTGCAACTAAAAGAAAAGTCGATTTTTTTTGGCAAAAAAAATAGCGAGGGACAAACCTCGCTATTCAATGTAAAATTGATCTTTTTTAATTTAAACCAAGGCCTCGTACCGTTCGGAAACCAAGTCCCAATTGATGACATTCCACCAATTGCTGATGTAGCCCGCACGATCACTTGTGTAGTTGAGATAATAGGCATGTTCCCATACATCAATGCCCATCAAAGGGATTCCCTGAAATTCCGAAACATCCATCAAGGGATTGTCTTGGTTAGGGGTAGAGCCAACTGCAAGTTTATTGCTTTTGTCCAGTACCAACCATGCCCAACCGGAACCAAACCTAGTTTTGCCGGCGGTTTCAAATTGTTCCACAAAAGCTTCGAAGCTGCCAAAGCTGCTGTTGATGGCTTCTGCCAAAACCCCTTCAGGTTTTCCTCCTGCATTTGGCTTCATGATTTTCCAATACAATTCGTGATTATAATGTCCACCACCATTGTTGCGCATCTTGGTTGAGTACTTTGAAATGTTCATCAAAACATCTTCCAAAGGTTTTGAGGCATCCACACCTTCCTCCGAAACAGCTTTTCCCAAGTTTTTGGCATAAGCGGCAGCATGTTTGGTATAGTGGATTTCCATGGTCATGGCGTCAATATTTGGCTCCAAGGAGGTGTAGTCATACCCAAGCGGAGTTTGTTCGAACCCCGTACTCAATGTGATTTTTTGTTCCTTCTCGCCGGGACTTCCACAGGCGGCCAAAAAAGAAGAACCTACCATCGTACTGCCAATTCCCAACGCCAAAGTCGCCTTGGAACTTTGCGATATAAATGATCTTCTGGAAACGTGAAAGGGTGTTTTTTTCATTTTTTTGTGTTTTGATCCTTTAGAAATTAAATTTTTTCCAATTTTTTTATGAAAACAATTGGCATCAAGTTAAACAATTCGTCCTGAAAATAAAATCAAGTAGCGGACAATACGTCTGATTTTGTGACAAGATGATTATGTTTGTAGAACCAAACAATTACTGGTTTGGTTTTTGAAATATCAATTTGTCCCACAAATGGGAAACCGCATGATGAAAATCTCTTTTTATAAATACCAAGGAACCGGCAACGATTTTGTCATGATCGATGACCGTTCGGAAAGTTTTCCTGATCAGGATCTCTCCTTGGTTGGGCAGCTTTGCGACCGAAGGTTTGGGATAGGGGCAGACGGGCTTATTTTGATCAGAAATAAGGCGGATTTTGACTTCGAGATGATCTATTTCAATGCTGATGGTTCCAAGAGCATGTGTGGAAATGGTGCAAGGTGCGCGGTTGCCTTTTCAAAATTCCTCGGAATAATTGAAAAAAACACGAGCTTTTTAGCCATCGATGGTCCACATCAAGCCACCTTGAACGATGGACTGGTGGAATTGGGAATGTCCCCGGTCAGCAGTCTTGCCAATATGGGGCAGGATTATTTTGTGAATACAGGGTCTCCGCACCATATCCGCTATGTGGAGAATGTGTTGGATTATCCGGTAGTCGAGCAGGGCGGCCTCATCAGATACAGCCAAGCCTATGCCCCAAAAGGCACCAACGTCAATTTTGTAAGTCCAATCGCATCGGATGAGATCCATGTCCGGACCTACGAAAGGGGCGTGGAAGACGAGACACTTTCCTGTGGAACCGGCGTCACGGCATGTGCGTTGGTATTTGGGTATCAAAACGCACTGAATCTGGTCAAAATCAAAACCTTGGGGGGAAACCTCAAAGTAAAATTCACCAAAAGCGCGGATGGGAGTTTTAAAGACATCCTGTTGATCGGTCCTGCGGAACAGGTTTTCTCAGGGGAAATAACCATTTGACCACCGACAGTGGATGGGGGAAAGTGAGAATTCCAATCCTTTTCCTCCCATATCCGATGCGGTTGGATTATCAATTGTAACAAAAAGACTGTAATTTTAAGGCCTTATATACACAAGATTAAAATATGTTAGAATTAATAGCCAAAGGACTGGCAAAAGTATTTGGAACCAAGTCGGCAAGAGATATAAAAGAGTTGTCCCCCAGAGTACCACTCATCAATGAGGCCTTTGAAAAATTAAAAGGCTTGACGGATGATCAATTGAGGGGAAAAACCGCTGAAATCAAAGCAATCATCAATGGGGATCTAAAATCCTTCGATGATAAAATCCTCGAAATAAGGGATAAAATAAATGCATTTGCACCCGACAAAGTGCATCAAAAAGACGCACTTTTCAACGAAATCGACAAAATCGAAAAGGAAAGGGATGCAGCATTGGAAGTAGTTTTGGACAAAGTCTTGCCCGAAGCCTTCGCTGTGGTGAAGGAAACCGCCCGAAGGTTCAAGGAAAACGGAAAATTGGTGGTCACCGCAAATCTTCGAGACAATGAACTTGCCGCCAAAAAGGCAAACGTGGAAATATCGGGTGAAGAAGCCATTTGGCACAACAAGTGGCTTGCCGCTGGCACGGAAGTCATTTGGGACATGGTCCATTATGACGTTCAGCTGATCGGAGGAATGGTCCTTCACAAAGGCAAAATAGCCGAGATGGCAACCGGTGAAGGAAAAACATTGGTTTCGACCCTACCCGCATACCTCAATGCGCTTGCAGGCCGAGGAGTTCATATCGTTACGGTCAATGATTACCTCGCCAAAAGGGATTCCGAGTGGAATGCCCCGATTTTTGAATTCCATGGTCTGACCGTGGATTGTATCGACAAATATCAGCCCAACTCCGATGCCAGGAAAAAGGCCTATGCCTCCGACATCGTCTATGGAACCAACAATGAGTTTGGTTTCGATTACCTCAGGGACAATATGGCCCGTGAAGCCGGGGATTTGGTGCAGGGGAAACACCATTTTGCCATGATTGATGAGGTCGATTCCGTGTTGATTGATGATGCAAGAACGCCATTGATCATTTCGGGCCCAGTACCGAGAGGTGACGAGCATGAGTTTATGGACATGAAACCAAGGGTCTCTACTTTGGTGGACGAACAGCGAAAGTTGGTTCAGGGCTATTTGACCACAGCCAAAAAACTGATCTCCGAAGGGAATGAAAAAGAAGGCGGATTGCCGCTGTTCAGGGCTTTCAGGGGAATGCCAAAATACAAACCCTTGATTAAATATCTTTCCGAGCCGGGAGTAAGGGTCATCTTGCAAAGGACCGAAAACCATTATCTTCAAGACAACAAGCGGATGATGCCAGAGGCCGATGAGCCGCTTTTGTTTATTATTGAAGAAAAAACCAATACGGTTGAACTGACCGACAACGGCATAGAGGTCATTACCCAGAAAAATGAAAACCCTAGCTTCTTCATCCTTCCGGATATCGGTGTGGAAATCGGCGAAATGGAAAAAAATCCAGATTTGGACGATAGGGAAAAACTGATCAGAAAAGAAGAACTTATCAAGGATTACAGCATAAAAGCCCAAAGAATCCATACCGTAAACCAATTGCTGAAGGCTTATTGTATGTTTGAGAAAGACACCGAATACATCCTTGTAGATGGAAAGGTGAAAATCGTCGATGAGCAAACAGGCCGTGTAATGGAAGGCAGAAGGTACTCAGATGGCCTTCACCAAGCAATAGAAGCGAAGGAAAATGTGAAAGTGGAAGATGCCACGCAAACTTACGCCACGATCACCCTTCAGAATTATTTCAGAATGTACCACAAGCTTGCCGGTATGACCGGTACGGCTGAAACGGAAGCGGGTGAGTTCTGGGAAATCTACAAATTGGATGTAGTGGTGATTCCGACAAACAGACCGATTATCCGTGAAGACCGGGAGGATATGGTGTTCAAAACCGTCCGGGAAAAATTCAATGCTGTGGCGGATGAGATCAAAGTATTGACAGAAGCGGGAAGACCCGTTTTGGTGGGTACCACATCGGTGGAGATTTCCGAAGTACTGAGCAGAATGCTCACCATTAGAAAAATCCAGCACCAGGTATTGAACGCCAAGCAACATGCCCGCGAAGCCGATATCGTGGCCGAAGCTGGTAAATCGGGAACAGTGACCATCGCCACCAATATGGCGGGTAGGGGAACGGATATCAAGTTGAGTCCGGAATCCAAAAAAGCCGGTGGTTTGGCCATCGTCGGAACGGAAAGACACGAATCCCGAAGGGTGGATCGTCAGCTAAGAGGACGTTCTGGTCGTCAGGGAGATGTGGGTTCCACCCAATTTTTTGTGTCCTTGGAAGATAACCTGATGCGCCTTTTCGGTTCGGAAAGAATCGCCAAATTGATGGACAGAATGGGTCTGGAAGAAGGAGAAGTCATCCAACATTCCATGATCACCAAATCCATAGAGCGGGCACAGCGAAAAGTAGAGGAAAACAACTTCGGGGTAAGAAAGCGTTTGTTGGAATACGATGACGTGATGAATTCCCAAAGGGAAGTGGTCTACAGAAGAAGAAAAAATGCGCTCATGGGCGAAAGGCTGGAACTGGATATCCTCAACATTATGTACGACGTCTGCTCAGACATCGTGGATATGGCGAAAACCACTTCAGATATGGACAATCTCAGAATGAATATATTCACATCCCTCGGGATTGATTATAAATTCTCGGAAACCGATATCAAGGTGAAAGATGCGGGTGCCTTGACCCAAGAATTGTTCAATGCCGCCTATAAAAATTATGTGGCCAAAAACGGGATGATCTTAGAAAAAGCGCTTCCTGTCTTGAAAGACGTTCATACCCAAAGAGGGGGAACGGTGAAGGAAATCATGGTTCCTATCACTGATGGGATCAAACAAATCGGCGTGGTGATCAATTTGGGATCCACCATTGAAAACGAGGGAAGGGATCTGATTCGGGCGATAGAAAAAAATGTAACCCTAGCCATTATTGACCAAAACTGGAAAGAGCACCTAAGAGATATGGATGACTTGAAACAGTCTGTCCAAAATGCGGTTTATGAACAGAAGGATCCACTTTTGATCTATAAATTTGAGGCTTTCCAAATGTTCAAGCGTTTCTTGGGCAAGTTGAATGAGGATGTCATTTCTTTCTTGGCAAAAGCCGAGCTTCCAACCCAAGACCCCAACCAAGTAAAGGCAGCACCCGCGCAAGTCAAAAAACCGGTAGAGCCAAAGATCGAGGCTTCAAAGGCAGAGGTCGGAAGTTCGCTCAATCCAGGATCAAGCAGACAAGCCGCTGCAGCAGTGGCCAACAGAAGCCCTGCACCTCAGGTAGTGGCTCCAAGAAAATCAGAAAAAGCGTATGGCCGAAATGACAAAGTCACTGTCCAATATAAAGACGGAAACCTCAAGAAAGACGTCAAGTATAAAAGCATCGAAGAAGATGTGGCCATGGGGAAATGTGTGATTTTAGAACATTAATCAAATCAATATGAAAAATAGGCTTTGGAGTGGGATCATCATATTGGTATTGATGGGGTCATGTAATCTTATCAAAAAAAGCAGTGCTCCAGCAGATGCCTACAAAGGATATCAGGAGGACCTTTCGGATTCCAGAATTACCTTTGAAACCCAACCCGCTCCAAATGTGGTGGATGAAAGCAGGTTTGAAGGCGGTGAACTTGCCATTGACAAGGATTTGGATCAGGCACTGACCCGATTTGCCAACAACAATAAAGCGGAAAGGTATTACAGTGGATTTACCGTTTTGGTTTATAGTGGAGTGGACAGGAACCTTGCTTTCAAAACCCGTAATGAACTCTATACAAATTTCCCCGAAATCAAGTTCGACCTGCAGTACCAGCAGCCCCGGTATTTGTTGAAAGTGGGTAAGTTCATCAACCGAATCGAAGCCCAAGCCTATTATTTTAAACTTAAGGATAGTTTTCCTTCGGCCCGAATCATTCAAGATCGGTTCCAAAGAGATGAAAATTTCTCCTCAGATGAAAATCAGAATGCTGAAAAACAGGATTAAAAGCCTCGCCCAAGAATTCAAAACCGAAATAATTTCCAACCGAAGACACCTGCATGCCCATCCTGAGCTTTCGTTTCAGGAGCACAATACCGCAGCCTTTGTAGAGGCCCAACTCCAAAGTTATGGCATCTCTGAAATGGAGCGAAAGGCCGAAACAGGAATTGTGGTCCTTATCAAAGGAAAGAATCCCGACAAAAAAACAGTGGCACTTCGTGGAGATATGGATGCCCTTCCCATTGTGGAGCAAAATGATGTCCCCTACAAATCCATTCATCCAGGAGTCATGCATGCCTGTGGGCATGATGTGCACACCGCATCCCTTTTGGGAGTAGCGAAGATCCTGAATGAAATCAAAGACCAATTCGAAGGGACGGTTAAGCTTATCTTCCAGCCAGGTGAAGAACTTATTCCCGGCGGTGCTTCGCTCATGATCAAGGACAAGGTTCTGGAAAACCCAAAACCTTCCGGGATTATTGGGCAGCATGTGATGCCATTGATCCCTGTGGGAAAGGTAGGCTTCAGAAAAGGAATGTACATGGCCAGTGCCGATGAACTCTACATTACCGTAAAGGGAAAAGGTGGCCATGGCGCCATGCCGGAAACACTTGTGGATCCGGTTTTGATCGCGGCACACATGATCGTCGCCCTCCAACAGGTGGTTAGCAGAAATGCTTCCCCAAAAACCCCTTCTGTTCTGTCCTTTGGCAGAATTGAAGCACTTGGAGCAACCAACATCATTCCCAATGAAGTGAAAATACAAGGAACCTTCAGGACCCTGGATGAAGCTTGGAGAGCAAAAGCCCATGGTCACATGGTCAAGATTGCAACAGGAATAGCGGAAGGAATGGGCGGAACCGTCGATTTTGAAGTTAGAAAAGGATATCCATTTCTTAAAAATTCACCCGAACTTACCGGAAGGGCGCAGAAAGCGGCGATAGATTATCTGGGGGAAGAAAATGTGTTGGATCTCGATATTTGGATGGCTGCAGAAGACTTTTCCTATTATACCCAAGAAATTGATGGCTGCTTTTACCGCCTTGGGACAAGAAATGAGGCAAAAGGAATTGTTTCCGGTGTCCATACACCCACTTTTGACATTGATGAAAATGCCCTTGAAATCGGCGCTGGTCTGATGGCTTGGCTTGCCTTAAACGAACTTGCTTCCTGACCGATGTTTTGAACCGGACAAAACGCCCATAAAAAAATCACCCTTTATATTCTCCCAAGTATGCAGAAATCAAAAATTTCAATCCTCACCCTTATCCTTTCCATTTCCCTTATCTCCCAGTCTTTTGCATGGGGACCTGTTGGACATTATGTGATCGGAGCCATTGCCGAATGGCAAATGAAGTCTAAAACCGTCAGAAAGGTGGAGGCAATTTTACAGCAACAAACGATCTCTGGAGTGGGCGTCTGGATGGACAATATCCGTTCGGATAAAAAATACGACTATACCAATACCTGGCATTGGGTCACCACTGTGGATGGGGAATACGATCCTGCAATTCAGGAAAAAGGCGGGGATGCTTATGAGGCTTTTCTGAGAATCAAGGCAAATCTAAAAAAAGGAGGCCTTTCTCCAGAAGAGGAAAGAGACCAGTTGAGAATGCTGATCCACATTGTTGGGGATTTGCACCAACCTTTTCATGTTGGCAAACCTGGTGACCGTGGTGGAAATGACGTGAAAGTGAGTTTTTTCAACAAAGAGACGAATATCCACGCGATTTGGGATTCTGACCTGATCGAAGGAAAGAAAATGAGTTATACCGAGATCTCTCGCGAACTGAAAAAAAGGATCAACCCAACCGTGTCCCAAAAATACAATGCCGCAACTCCCGCAGACTGGCTTAGAGAAGCCGCCGCGATGAGGCCGGACATGTATGATATCCCTGAAAATGGGAGAATCGGTTATGAATATATCTACAAACATTACCACCACGTGGAGGAAAGACTGACCGCTGCGGGAATCAGATTGGCCAAGGTCTTGGAAGAGATTTACGGATAACCTGTTTTTAGGTGGGAAAAAAAAGCCATTGCCCGTTTCAGGCAATGGCTTTTTTTATTCCCTCAGGAATGCATTTTCTGCCAAAAGGAAGGATTTGATCCTAGATTGGTTTGAACCCGAGAGATGCATTGGGTTTCCAAATGGGATTGAAACTGAAAGAAAATCAGACAATCTCAGGCTGTAATGCCATTCGCAATGCATAATACGGGTTGAATGTTTCTCGCCGAAACCGAATAAGATCATGTTGTTGGTATTCACCTAAAGACCATCTTTCCCAATTTTTCTACCGATATACAAAGGTCTAAAAGGCTATTGGCCACCTTTATTCCTTGATTATTTGTCAAAGGAAATCCTGTAGCCATGTAGACCGGGATATGGATTTGGATTTGCCCATACATCAAAAAAAGATCCTGTTTGCTCTTGAAAACCTGTACCAACAAGTAGCGTTTTGGAAAGTATTGTGAGGAGGTTCAATTTTGAGTTTTCAACAAGTGTCACACTGGGCTGCCCTTTAAAATCCATTTGGATTCTCCTTTTATGACTGACGTTCTTGATCACATATTTGGAATCTACCTCATCCAATTCAAAATGAATGGTTTCTTCCTTGAGGTGTGCGCTTATCCCTGCAAGGTTTTTTGAGGCAAGATTGGACGTCAAAAAATAGGCTCTCAGTCCCTTTTCATTTTTCCAAACCGTGATTTTCTGGATCTTAAATGTATGCCTATCTATCCATATTTCGCCGTCCTCATGCTGTCTGTTGCTTTTTGACTTCACGAGAATCCGGTAATGATTTTCAAATTCACCATCCAATTCATAGGCGTATTTTTTCATATTGGGACCAAAAAAGAAACTTGGCATCGATCCGGCTTCGTAAAAAAAATTATTGCTTAGCCAAAATCCATTATTGAGGATGAGGTTTTCATTTTCCTTCCAAAAACTACTATCCTCTACCTGCATATCGTGAATGGAAAACTGGGGAAAACCTTTTCTGACATGTGCTTTGTACCGATCAAAAACAGCAAAACGTTTTGCCTCTTTTTTTGTGCTTCCGGAATGAATAATAACCTCATTGCCATACTCGTACCTGGTCGTGGAAGGAAACCAATGGTAAGCTTTCCAAAATAAGGCTGCCGAGTTTTCCACAATCTGGTGCGCCGTCAATGAAACAAGCTCGAATTCAGGCAGCTCATAGGTCAATGATTCCATTATTATTTCTATCGGTTGCTCTGGGTCCTTTACGAGAAAATCCTTTGTGAAAAATCCGAGGGATTGGAAGGTTAAATTACGGTCCTCATTCAACAACACCGTGAATTCACCAGAGTTGTTGCTTACGCTGAAATGGTCTCCTGAGGCCACCAAAACACTTGGAATTGGCCTTCCATCTCGATCTTTCACAATACCATGAACGCGTGGCAACGCGATTCCCCACAACGCCAAAAGTATAAAAATCAGCTGCATCCTATAGAAATTTGATTTTTACAATGGCAAAGAGTGCCTCACCCATTAATATATTTTGTAAGTCAAAGGGTAGGTCTTGATTCCCACCGGCAAGCAAGGGGCGTAAATAGTCCAAGTCAAGCACTGTGATCAACCCTTCCTGATACTCGAAATTATAATTCATCAATATAAATTGATACAGGAAAGAAGGGATGTCTTTTCCGAATCCCAAAGCAAATAATTTATCGGATTCAAAATCAAAATACCTAAAATTCGTATCCTCCCCGTTGAGGAAATGGAAAAAAAGCTTTCCTTTTGCGTAAGACATTCCATCCATACCCGTAATGAATTTATCCTCCCCTGAAATTTTAGAGTTGTTAAAAGCTTCAATGGAAAACAGCTTGGATTTAAAATCAAGATTTACCACTGTTTCAACATTACCAGATCCATCCAACTTATAAATGTTATTGTCAAAAGGTGGGGCAAAGTAGGTGTCAGCTCCATTGATCGCATAGTTCCTGATTCTATCCTGCACGAGTATTGGCTCTTCCCTAAAAGGAATTTGAAAAGATTGAACAGTATATTTCTGGCGATCCATATAGGCCAAATTAAAATTTTGGCCATCGTCCATCACTTGTTGCCCCAAATCACACATCATTCCTCCATCATTCACAAAAAGCATGGAGAGAACAGGGAAATCGGAATTTTGACTGCCCAAATACTCCCCGCTCATCGAAAAGCGTTCAAATTTATTTCCCAAGACAAACAACACCATCTCCTCTTTTTGTTCATCAATGATGAAGTCCCAGATCGCCGTGTTTTCAAATGACTTGATGGTCCTCATGTATTCACCAGTCAATCCATACACCTGAACACTTTTGGTGAAAGTTGGGTCAAGAATAAATATTTGGTTTTCAAAAACAGCAATCCTTTCAACCTCACCAAATCCCGAAGAATGGTGGAATTCCAGCGGGATTATTTCTATGTTCTCAATTAAGTCCCCAAAAAAGATTTTTTTTTCGGGATCCATTGCATCGACAAGCGCTGGTGAGGAACTTCCGCATGAAAATGACGCCATCGAACACACAATCAAGCCCATCACAAATACAGATTTTATCCATTTCATTATTTTTTGATTTAAAGACTCTCCCCATTCACACCATAGGGGCAGGCGTAAATCTCCAAAAAGTAAGCTTTACCGGTAATTTAACCTTTCATGAACTAAATTACCACCCACTTATTAATTAATCCTAACTCTTAAAAACAATTAGTCGACTAATCTCAATGTGAGGTGAGAAATAAAAAACAGAACTGTAACCAAAAATTGTCTTGATAACTTGAATCCGGCACGCTTAAACCCGAGATAGGTAAAAACCCACCATGGTTGATCTCCAAAACCAAACTCTTTCCAAGGCACATCCTTGTCCCCAAAGACCCTCTTCTCCAATAGCCTTGGAATAAACTTCAAGATTATGTCAAAAAAGAAGAAATTAATCCCCCTTTCCTTTTTAATTTGAGCCTATAATCCAAACAATGTAACCTTGTTCAGTTTTTTTGATACCAAAATAGAATTCCTCAAGGGGGTAGGTCCCCAAAAAGCTGCCCTGATCAACAAGGAGTTGAATATTTTCACCTTTGGTGAGTTGATCCAACATTACCCGTTTCGATACGAAGACCGCACCCAGTTTTTTAAAATCAATGAGTTGACCGAGGATCTGGAACATGTTCAGATCGTGGCCAAAATCCGCTCGGCCGAAACCATCGGCGAGGGCCAAAGAAAAAGATTGGTGGCCACCATTTTTGACGAAACAGGTGAAATGGAACTGACCTGGTTCAAGGGAATTCAATATGTGGTAAAAAAATTGGTTCCGGGAATCCCCTTTGTTTTTTTCGGGAAACCCAATAAATACGGGAGGAAATTCAGCATCGCACATCCAGAAATGGAAGCCTTGTCTGCTGCCCAGGAAGAAAAAAGTTTCTTCCAACCGGTCTACCCAACCACAGAAAAACTCCGGTCCAGGTTTTTGGATTCCAAAGGGATTTCCAAAATCATGGAGGGATTGGTCACTGCCGCCTTCCCGCAAATCCAGGAAACCTTACCCGGAGAGGTTCTCCAGCGTTTCAATTTGATTCCCAAAAAAGATGCTGTCAAGGAAATCCATTTCCCGGAAAATCCAGAAGTCCTGAAAAGAGCGATTTTTCGGTTGAAATTCGAGGAGTTCTTCTTTATGCAGCTGAGGTTGCTAAAATTAAAGCTCACAAGGACCGAAAAATCCCAGGGCCAGATCCTGAATCAAACGGAGCTGTTGAACGTGTTTTACAAGGAACACATTCCCTTTGAGCTTACCGAAGCACAAAAACGGGTGGTCCGGGAAGCGTATGCCGACATGAAATCCGGAAAACAAATGAACCGGCTGATCCAAGGGGATGTCGGCAGTGGGAAAACCATGGTGGCTTTTATCTGCATTTTGATTGCAATCAGTTCGGGTGCCCAGGCCTGTCTGATGGCACCCACAGAGATCCTGGCCAACCAGCATTATGCAGGGTTAAAGGAGTATGCGGACTTGATGGGGTTGAACATTGCGCTGCTGACTGGGTCGACCAAAAAATCAGCCCGGAAAGTCATCCACGAATCCCTGCTTTCGGGGGAGCTTCCCATCCTCATCGGAACACATGCTTTGCTGGAAGACATTGTTCAGTTCAGAAATTTGGGCATGGCGATCGTAGATGAGCAACACCGGTTTGGGGTGGCGCAAAGGGCCAAACTTTGGGCCAAAAACCCGAGATTTATCCCCCATGTATTGGTGATGACTGCTACACCTATCCCGAGGACACTGGCGATGACACTCTATGGCGATTTGGATATTTCCGTCATCGACGAGCTTCCGGTAGGCCGTAAACCCATACAGACTGTCCATCGCTATGACAAAGACCGTCTAAAAGTATTCGGTTTTATTCGCAAACAAATTCTCGAAGGCAGGCAAGTTTACATCGTCTACCCCCTTATCGAGGAATCCGAAACCTTGGACCTCAAAAACCTCATGGATGGTTTTGAGAGCATTTGCAGGGCGTTTCCCGAATTTCCCGTCAGCATTGTGCACGGAAAAATGAAACCTCAGGACAAGAATTTTGAGATGCAGCGCTTCGTGAAAGGGGAAACCAAAATCATGGTCGCCACCACAGTGATCGAGGTGGGTGTGAATGTCCAAAATGCTTCGGTCATGGTGATCGAAAATGCGGAAAGGTTTGGCCTTTCACAGCTCCACCAACTCCGGGGAAGGGTAGGAAGGGGCGCTGATCAGTCTTATTGCTTGCTGATGACCAAGTATGAACTTTCCAAGGACAGCCGTATCCGGTTGGAGACGATGGTACGGACCAACAACGGTTTTGAAATTGCGGATGTTGACCTCAAATTGAGAGGGCCGGGTGACTTGATGGGTACGCAGCAGAGTGGCTTGATGGATCTTTTGATTGCGGACCTCAGCAAGGATGCCCCGATCTTGACGATGGCAAGGGATGCTGCGCAGCTATTGCTCCAGGAAGACCCAGATCTTTCCCAGCCAAGAAGCGCAATGGTCCTTCGTCAAATCCGGAGTCAAAAGAAGCATGAAATAAACTGGAGCAGGATTTCTTAATAGAAATCGCTTGAACTACTGAATTTGCTCACGCAGATTTCGAAGATAGGAGTAGGAAAGATATTGATTCTTCCAGTACATTTTTATCATAAAATCAGAAATTGTACTCAAGTATTTTTCGTTATTATAAAAATAAATTTTATGTTCTGTTTTTTATGAAATTACAATCCTTTTAGTTTGAAATGGGGGGGGTAAATGTGAAATCCAAAGATAGTCCTGAAATCCACTATAGAAATAGTGCAATTTAGTCGACTATAAACGGATAAGAGGGTTGTTCGTATACCTAATATTTGTGTTTTTGAATTTTAAAGACTAGAATTATCTGATATTCAATCTTTTCACATTTTAAACAACAAATTTTATGGAAGCATTAAGCTTAGAAAAAATGGAGAGTCTAGTCGGAGGGTCTAACTATTGTGACACAGCTTGGATACTGCTTTTCCGGTGGTGGATTTCAGGGGAGTGATGAATTGTATTTACTTCTTGCCTCAAGTTATGCAGCTAATTGCCCAGACCATCTTCCTGGCAGTAATTGAAAAACAAATTTAAAAAGGATGAGCCTTTTGTGCTCTCCTTTTTTATTTTCACTTAAATTAAAAAAAAATGAATTCAATATTAGTTTTAATAATGCTCGTTATTTCCTTCAACAAACCATCAATTGAAGGCAAATGGAAAATGAATCGAAGTGAAGCTTTTGAAAAAATATTGACTTCCAACAATTTTCAAATGCAGGATGAACAACAACAGAAAGCATTGGCTGAAACTTTTAATAAAATCCTTGATGGTTATTATTACGATTTTAGAAAAGACACTGTTTACTTTACTGATTTCAAAAATTATGAATTAGTAGAATTAAAAGGAATCTATTGGATTGACTCAGATACACTGATTATTGGTCAATTTGATAAAATAAAAGTCCAAAAATATTTGATTTCAAAAATCAATGAGAAAGAGTTACATCTAAAATTGATTGATCCTAAAGGTGCTGTTCTAGACATGAGGTGGATGTTTAAAAGAGAATAATTTTATCCATCTAACTAAGACAAAAAATGAGAACAATTTCATTATTGATTACTTTAATTATTTTATTGAATCGTCCCTCAGTAGAAGGCAAGTGGAAAATGGTAAGGGATGAATCCTTTGAGAATATTCTTACCTCTCCCAATTTTCAAATGCAGGATGAACAACAGCAGAAAGCTTTGTTTGAAACCTTTAATAAAATTTTAAATGGATTCTATTATGATTTTAGAAAAGACACTGTCTATTTTACTGATTTCAAAAATCATGAAATTGTGGAATTAAAAGGGATCTATTGGATTGATGCTGATACTTTGATTATTGGTCAGACAAATAAAATATATTTACAGAAATACATAATATCAAAATTAGATGCAAATGAGCTTCATTTAAAGCTTATTCATCCAAAGGATGGTACAGTATTTAATAGCAGGATGATGTTTAAAAAAGAATAAATCTATTTTCTAGTTATTGATGATTAAGACGTTAAAAAAAATCAAATTGTCTCTTTGAATTAGATTATGAAATATTTTTTCCCATTAGCACTGACAGGTATTTGTTTGGGTCTGCTTATTGATTTTCACTTCCTTTCTGAAGAAGTATACTATAGTCATCTCTCAGATAAATTTACCTATACCAGAATTCAGAATATGCTTGAGTTCCGTGGGAAATGGCTTTGGTTAACATACGTCATCGCCACTTACCGGTGCAATGGATCGGAATACTGAAAACCTTGTTTTGGAATTATTGATCAAATTAAAATCAAATATGATTATTTTAGTTGTTACACATAAAATCAAACCTGCATTAATTGCTGACAGGGTTTATATATTAGAGGATGGTCTGATTGTCAAAGAAGGAACAACGAGAGAATTACTTGATGGGGAAAATCTTCTCTCTTCCGCATATAGAGAAATTGTACAGTTTTAGACCGGGACAATTAATTTTTTCCCGCAGATGGCGCAGAATGGGTCTATGAAAATCCGCCTCATCCGCGGGAAAATAAATTAAATCACCACCCTCTTTCCAGTCTCTGCAGATTCCAATATCGCCTGCACGATGCGGATATCCCTCAATCCTTCCTCTCCTGGTACTGGCATTGGTTTTCCTGCCATAATTGCCAAGGCATCATGGTCCATTTGGTTCGCTTGCTGAAATGGCACCTCATAAGGGAAATTGATTTCTCCCAAGGGGCTTTTTCCTTTGTTTCCTGCATAAGATGAGAACGGGGACATTTCGATAGTTCCTTTTTCGCAGGTGATGTTCAAAAAATTGGTGTTTTCAAAAAAGGAGGTTTTGATGTTTCCGATCACGCCACCTGGAAATTCAAGCACAGCAGTTACTACTTCGCCCAAACCGTCTTTGTAGATTTCAGGCCGCTCTGCCCAGACTTTCGCGGATTGGACAGCGATGGGTTCCATCCCAGATCCCAAGCGTGCACCCTGAATGGAATAAACTCCCATGTCGTAAATCACACCACCGCCCATTTCTCTTTTTTGTTTCCAATGATCAGTCCTTCCCTCCCGGTATCCAGCCGCACAATCGACTTTGGTGACTTTCCCCAATTGACCTTCCTTGACGATTTTTTGAAAGGCCAAGGTGTTGGGTTCATGCTGGCAGCGGTAGCCAATCGAAAGAGAAACCTTGTTTTTCTTGCAGGCATCGATCATGGTTTGGCATTCCTCCACAGTCACCGCCATGGGTTTTTCACACCAAACATGTTTGCCTGCATTTGCTGCTCTGACAACATATTCCATGTGCATGGAAGGCGGCAAGACGATATAGATGACATCGATATCGGGATTATTAGCGATCGTGTCAAAGTTCTCATAGTTGTAGACATTCTTCTCGGGGATGTTGTACTTCTCCTTCCAGGCTTCTGCTTTGGAAGGTGTTCCCGTCACGATTCCCGCAAGGTAACAATGCTCGGTTTGCTGCAATCCAGGAGCCAGCAAATCCGTGCTGTAATAGCCCAAACCCACCAGGGCAATGCCCAATTTGTCCTTTTTGGGCGCATTTTGACAAGCCAAGAGGCTAAGTGGTGACAATAGGCTGATTCCTGATCCTAATGTGATCATTTTGAGGGTATCCCTTCTGGAAAAACTCTTCATGGTTTGGTTGTGTTGTGTGAAATCAATAGTTAAAAATGCATGTAGACTTCAATTTAGGGTTTTTAAAAACTTGTTCAAAAAAATTCATTAAATTAGAGTCTTAGTCTCTTTTCCAAAATCATAAAAACCTATTCCATGAAGAATTTAACATTCCTGTTTTTGCTCTTTTTATCCTACCCCTCTTTTTCCCAAAATCATCAACAACCTTACCTCAACCTGGCTGAGGCAGAAAGGATATCCGATGCGGCAGAAGCCCGTGCCCGACAGGACAACTGGAATGTAGTCATTGCCATTTTGGACAACGGAGGGCATTTGTTGTTGTTGAAAAAGATGGATGGCACCCAAATCGGCAGTGTGGAAGTGGCCCAGGCAAAAGCCAAATCAGCAGTGTATTTCAAGAGGTCAACAAAAGTGTTCGAAGATGCAGTCAATGAGGGAGGAAACAGAATTCTTTCCTTGCCCAATGCCATTCCAATCGAGGGTGGTTTGCCTATTTTCAAAGAGGGTATCATTGTAGGTTCCATCGGTATTTCCGGGGTGACTTCGGTGCAGGATGGGATCATTGCTGAAGCGGCCTTGAAGGCACTTTGATTCTATGAGTAGTATTGCCAAAAATCGCATTCTATACATAGGGGGAATTGTTATTTTCCCCGACAAAAACCATGACCTTATGAACAAGTATTTCTTGATTTTTGCTGTGTTAGGTTTTTTTGCCTTTGGCTGTGTCTCGACGGATAAGAAAACGGACGAAAGCGAAACCTTGAGGAATTATCTTGATTTTTCCCAAAGGGATGATCAGTTTACCGGTGGGGTGAAAATGATTCCCATTTCCACCGAAAAGGGAGAATTCAAGGTCTGGACCAAAAGGGTAGGCAACAATCCCAAGATAAAAGTACTCCTGCTGCATGGAGGGCCGGGAATGACCCATGAAATCTATGAATCTTTTGACGGATACTTTCCTTCGGAAGGCATCGAATACATTTATTATGACCAATTGGGCTCCTATTACAGCGACCAACCTGAGGGAGATGAACTCTGGACGACGGAGAGATTTGTCGAGGAAGTGGAGCAGGTCCGTCAAGCGCTGAATTTGGATAAGGATAATTTTTATCTGTTTGGACAATCCTGGGGCGGAATCTTGGCCATTGAATATGCCTTGAAGTACCAGGACAATCTCAAAGGACTCATTATTTCCAACATGATGGCCAGCATTCCGGAGTACAATGCCTATGCGCAGGAAGTTCTGGGACCAAAATTGCCTCCTGCCGTTTTTGCTGAAATCCAAGAGATTGAAGCCAATCAGGATTTTGAAAATCCGAGGTATGAGGAATTGTTGATGGAGCACCATTATACGGAACATGTTCTCAGAATGCCATTGGAAGAGTGGCCTGAAAATATCAACAGGGCCTTTAAACACCTCAATTCGAATGTGTATATACACATGCAGGGCTACAGTGAATTTGGCATTACAGGGGATGCTACTTTGAAGGAATGGGATAGAAAGGCGGATTTACCAAAAATCACCGTTCCTACATTGGTCATCGGGGCAGAACATGACACCATGGACCCCAAGCACATGGAGTGGATGTCTACTCAGGTAAAAAACGGACATTACCTCTATTGTCCAAATGGTAGCCATCTCTCCCAATATGATGACCAAAAAACCTTTTTCAAAGGATTGATCCAATTTGTGAAGGATGTGGACAAAGGGACGAGATAAAAAAATGACAATTGACATTCCATGAGAGCGTGGCTTTGATTGGAGTATAGAGAAGTTTAAAAAAGACAATCGCTTTGAATATTGAATTCAAAGCGATTGTCTTTTTATTTTGATGGTGTAATCCACCAGCTGCATTTTTTATTTATTGCCGTAGGCCTTGTCCAAGAAAAGATATCGGGCATCATTATTTGCCTTCATTACCTTTGATTCCGTATCCAGGATCATTACCGGAGGATTTGGATCTGCCGCTTGGGCAGCCGGCCATTCTACCTGATCGTTTCCGTTTGGATTGCCGGTTTTGATGAAATTGGCGAAGTAATTTTGCATCACTTCGGAGACCTTATAATCGTCTGCTGTCCAGGCAAAATCCTTGACCAAATGGAGATTTCCCATGCAATATTCTATTTCGCAAGCATGGGGAGCACCGATTGCCTCCGGCATTTTGGCACCTGAATCATTGGAAGTAGTGCCTCCGGCAAGTCCGGTCGTTAGGTTTTGATCGACCAAAGGCGGACGAAGCTTGCTGTACAAATACCGGTAAACAGGTTGATCAGAATTTTTTCGGTGCAGGTCAAACCATTTCCAGGTACTGTATGCGATAAATCTGTCAGAAGCCAAATCAGTAGCCGATTGTTCGATTTCCTTTGCCGACCCGTAAGGATAAAGTTTCAAGACTTCCGCATGGTCATTTGGATAGGCTTCTTTCACTTTATCAATGTAGTTTTTTTCGTCATAAGGAGCACCTTGCATAAATGCCATTCCCGGGATTTCTGCCGAATTCCATCCCAATAGCAAAGGGACTTGCGCCTGCTCTCTGTTGTTGAAAATTTCCGGAAGGGTTTTGGGCAAGAAATATCCATCCAATGCAATCGGAAATCCAAATCTTCCCGACTCATTATAAATCTCATAGATGTCCCTTGCAGGGAGTTTTCGCAGCTCGGCGATCGATGAAATGCCGGCCTTGGTGACAAATTCAGCACCTGCTTTCTCGGCTTCTGCCAAAGATACCGGAGCCAAGGTTGGATGGATTCCTGCACCGCTTTCTCCAATGGCACCTGCTATCAGGCCTTTGGCCAAGGGAGACGCCATTTGGTAACTTACCGCGATGGATCCTGCAGATTCACCGGCAATGGTTACCTTATTGGGGTCACCTCCAAAGGAAGCAATGTTTTCCTTCACCCATTTCAATGCTGCCAATTGGTCCAATAGACCATAATTTCCAGATGCTTTGTAAGGCGCTTCTGCACTCAATTCAGGATGGGCAAGGAAGCCAAAGACATTTAATCTATAATTGACCGTCACAGCGACGATTCCTTTCTTAGCCATGCTTTCTCCATTGTACCTCGGCTCTGCTCCGTCACCGGCTACAAAACCTCCACCAAAGAAGTAAACCAAAACCGGAAGGTCTTTCGTGTCTCTTTTGGCCGGTGTCCAGACATTGAGGTAGAGACAATCTTCACTCACCCCGTCGGACCATGAATTCATGTCTCCGAACACGACAGTCTGCATGGGTCTAGGCCCAAACTTTTTGGTCTCTTTTACTTCCCCCCAATTTTCCATCGGCTGAGGCGCTTTCCACCTGAGCGCCTCTACCGGAGGTTGGGCAAAGGGAATTCCGAGGTAACTTTGAATGCCCGAATGGGTGTCATAATCTCCTTCGATGACACCAGTGGTCAGCGTGGCTTGCACAGGGAAACTGTTTTTCCCCTGTGCAAATGCCCCAGCACAAGAAAGGAGAAGTAGGCTCAAAATATAAAATGCTTGTTTTTTCATGTTGAATGGGTTTACTATTGTCTCAATATGAAACAATAGTAATTGGATTTGAGGATAATTCCTACTTACTTGGCAACAATTTACAATCCTGAACAAAAAATGAGTCTTCCTTTAGAAAACGATTTTATTCCACACTTGGCTTTTGATTCGGTGATTTTTGGGTTTTCGGGAGAAAAGTTGAAAATCCTCCTGATGGAATACCACAATACGGCCTGGCTGGCGCTGCCCGGAGGATTTGTAGGGAAAAATGAAAATCTCAATGACGCTGTCAGAAGAGGCCTCCAGGAGCGGACGGGATTGGACAAAATCTATTTGGAGCAGTTCTATACCTTTGGGGATTTGGCCCGTTTCAAGCCCGAGATCATGCAGACCATTTTGGCAGCCAATGGCCACCAGGTCGCGGCGGAAAATTGGATGCTGGATCGGTTTGTTTCTGTGGCTTATTATGCCCTGATCAATTACCATGAAGTCGAGCCAAAACCGGATGCCTTATCGGATTCCATCGCTTGGTATGATGTAGACGCCCTTCCGGAATTGATCTTGGACCATTCGGAAATCGTCAAGAAGGCTTTGGAAACTTTAAAATCGAATATAGACAGGAAATTGGTCAGCATGAACCTTCTTCCGCCAAGGTTTACAATCAAGGAATTGCAGCAGGTATATGAGGCGATCTTGGGCGAAAAACTCCGCAGAACGACCTTCCAAAGGAAAATATTAAGCTTGGATATCCTCGAAAGACATGAAAAATTGTACAGCGGAAAATCACACAAAGCACCCTTTCTCTACAGTTTTAAGGGAAATCAAATGGGGAATTGAAGATATAAATGCCTTAATTTTTTCGCCAAAGGATTTTTCATCCAACCCACGTTCTTATTTCCGGAGAAATGGCTTCAGGTCCACTTTCGTGGTCTTTTCCAAAAGCTGTTCGGCAAGGGCTTCCCCAAGTCCAGCAGAATGCTTGAATCCATGGCCACTACAGGCAGAGGCGATCAGGACCTCAGGAAAGTCGGGCATTTCATCGATCACAAAATTGGCGTCGGCAGTCATGGTGTAGAGACAGACCTTCGAATCTACAATCCGATTTTCAATCCCATGGATTCTTCCGGATATTTTTTCCTTCAAAAACGCAAGCTGTTCCTCGCTTGTCACTTCTCGGGAAACGGTATCCGGATGCCCTCTTTCCATAAATGATTCTGATGCCATTTTAATGGTCTGGCCGTCCAGGGATGGGAATCCATAGAGAAAATCTTCCGGATTTTCCCCAAACCCCCACATAAAAACAGGGGTTTTCCCAAGCTCAAAAAAGTCCTTGTTTTTAGGGATCCAGTGCAAAAGTTGCCGACAGATTTTAAAATGGCTTTTTTCGGGTGCCGGCAAAAAATCCTTGATCCAGGGTCCTGAGCTGATAAGCGCCTTCCCCGCTTCAAAATCCCCATGGTTGGTCCGGATCAAAACGCCTCCGTCGGAAATGGGCTGTACACCGAATACTTTTGTATGGGTTTTGATCACCGCCCCATTTTTTTCAGCCAATGACAACTGAAGGGAAACCGCAAGTTCTGGTTTAAGAATCCCCGCGGACGGCTCAAAATACACCTTGCCTTCATCCTCCAAATTAAATTCCCTGAACCTTCTTTTCAGTTCCCGGCCATCAAAAACCTCATGTGGAATATTTCCTTCCTCAGAAAACTTGACGGTTCTGGCAAAAAAACCTTCCGATCCGTGTTTTGACCAGCTTTTTCCTCCTGAATCAAAGAGCAAACCGCCTGTGGTGATCATGACTTCCTGCCCGGTTTCCCTTTCCAGCTCGCGCCAGATTTCATGGGAGCGTTTGACCACCGGGACAAAATCCATTCCCTCACCAACAGCCAAGCGGGTGATCCTGGATTCGCCGTGCGTCGATCCCATGGTGTGGGGCGGGGAAAATTGATCGATACCCAAAATTCTTTTACCCGACTTACTCAATTGCCAAAGCGCCGAGGAGCCCAAAGCCCCCAAGCCAATCACTGCGATATCAAATGGTTTTCGCTGCATTTTGAAAGATTATTTTTCCAGAAGGGTACAAAAATAGAAAAAATCAGATGCGGAACCATTGGGTTCAGGCATGTCGGTTGGTCTAAAATGCTTCCTGTTTTGACAAGTAGGCATGAAAAGAGGGAGAATGCTTTTGTGGGCAGGTTTTTCAAGCCCATGGAATTTGGAAATCAACTGATTCTTGACCTTTTTTTCTAGCGGATTCCATTTCCTTAAAACCCAGGTTTTCTTTACAAAAATCCATAAAACAAAAAACCTTCTCTGTCCTGAAGACTTCGAAGGTTTTTTGTTTGCTATTCGGTCCAGATTTTCCCGACATCGCTGTAGGGGATGCATCCCTCGTAAGGTCCGGGAATGGGATTGTAGGCGAGTATTTCCTTGCCCACTTTTTCGGATTGAAAATAGCCCATCAAGGCCAATTCCTTCATCATCCTGTAGAAAGGAAATTCTGTGGGTTCCCCAAAGGAAAATCCCCACATCGAACCGGGAAGCGGTCCGGATTTTTCCTCGTATTCACGGATAAGTTGGTCTTGCTGTTCGGCACTGCCCTTGGTGAAATCTTTTCCGAAAGCAGTATTTGCAGCGGCATTAAAACTATCCAATCCTCCGGAAAATCCCTTTTGGATGTCTTCTGGGAAGACTTTTTGTAGCATTTTATCGATAAACTGGTCTACGCCCACCTCCAAAGCGCCCGGTGTTTCGGTCTTCGGGAGGATTCTGTCCACAATCGCGGAGAGGGTTTTGGCTTGTGTCTCGGAAAGCACCTGTGGGATCCATGTCAATTTTGCTCCTGAGTCGCAGGATTGCATGAGGGCAGCCACCGTAGAACCGGTAAATGCATAGCCCAGTATCATTGCGGTGCCTTTGAGGGCTTCTCTTCTGTTCATGGTCATGGAATTAAAGATTGTTGCGGTTGATTTCCTTGGTTACATAATCGACGGCCCTTGCGGTCATGGCCATGTAGGTAATGGAAGGGTTTTGGGTTCCCGAAGATGTCATGCAAGCTCCATCGGTCACGAATACATTTGGCACGGAATGGACTTGGTTGAAACCGTTCAAGACCGATGTCTTTGGGTCTCTTCCCATTCTGGCCATCCCCATTTCGTGTACGCCTACACCCAAAGCGCCACTGTTGTCATAGGTATGGACGTTTTTCAAGCCTGCGGCTTCCAGCATTTCGGCGGCATCGGATTTGATGAATTCCCGCATTTTCATTTCGTTTTCTTTGTATCCCGCATCAAACACCAATTTTGGAAGTCCCCACTGATCCTTTTGGTTTTGGTCGAGATACATGAGGTTGTCATGGTAGGGCAATACTTCGCCGAATCCGGTCATGCCAAATCCCCAAGGACCGGCCTGCATCAATCCGTCTTTGAATTCTCCTCCAAAATCCTTCTCGTTGGCACCTCGGCCCCAGCCTCCACGGCTTGCGCTGCCTTGGTAACCATAGCCACGTAGAAATTCACTTGTCTTGGTCTGTTCGTTGATGTTCCTGAACCTCGGAATGTAGATCCCATTTGGGCGTCTGCCTTTGTAATACTGGTCTTCAAAACCATCAAAAGTACCCGAAGCACCCAATCTGTAGTGATGGTCCATGATGTTGTGTCCCAATTCCCCGCTGTCATTGCCCAGCCCATTTGGAAAGCGATCGGAGGTGGAATTGAGCATGATGGCAGCCGTTCCGGGGGCTGATGCGTTCAAAAAGATTATTCTTGCATAATACTCGATCATCTCCTTTGATTCCCGATCGATGATCCGGACGCCGGTGGCTTTTCCGGATTGCGCATCATAGATGACCGAGTGCACCATGGAGTTTGGACGCAGGGTCATGTTTCCAGTTTTGGCCGCATCCGGCAAAGCAACGCCATTGCTGCTGTAATAGGCGCCGTAAGGACAACCTCTTGAGCAACGGTTTCTGGATTGGCAAGCGCCGCGGCCGTTATGGGGTACGGTCAGGTTGGCTACCCGCCCGATGGTCATGTTCCGGTAATCAAATTTGCTTTCAATTTCTTTTTTGATGTGCTTTTCCAGGCAGTTGAGTTCCATCGGGGGTAAAAAATTTCCATCCGGAACATGGGCAAGACCCATTTTTTCTCCCGAAACCCCTATGTAATTTTCAACATAGCCGTACCATGGCTCCAAATCCTTGTACCGAATCGGCCAATCCACAGCAATCCCTTCCTTGGCATTGGCCTCAAAATCCAAATCAGACCAGCGGTAACACTGTCTGCCCCAAAGCAAGGACCGACCACCGACTACATCTGCCCGTATCCAATCAAAACGCTGCTTTTCCTCATAGGGATCGGCTTTGTCATTGTGGTAAAAATGTTTGTTTTCTTCGCTGACAAAACCGCTTCTTGCCTGGATATAATAATCTTCGCGCTCACTGTGGGTGAGCCGATTGTTGTTTTCAAAATCCCAAGGATCCTTGTTCATGGTGGGATAATCCTCCACATGGGTGACCAATCGGCCCCTTTCCAGGACAAGGGTTTTCAGGCCTTTTTGACAAAGTTCCTTTGCCGCAAATCCACCGCTGATCCCGGAGCCCACCACGATGGCGTCATAGGTGTTTTCAGCGACTGCTTTAATATTGAGGTTACTCATTGGGGGTCTTAGGGTTAAATAGGTTTTAGATGATGGAAATAGGGATTCAAATTATAAAAAATGAAGGGAATAAAAAACCGCTATTTTTTTGAAGTCAAGAAAATATGGGGATTGGGTAAATTACGGGCAGTGGCAGCATCGCTTCTCAATTATTTGTCAATAACATTTCGTTTAACCCGGTTTTCTTCGGGTTTCAATTTATTCTTCTTTTTAAAAAAACTAATCCCTGGGAATCTGGATTTCCTACGGAAATAAAAACCAGATCGGCTTCATTTTACCTTATCAAGGTAATCAACTCTGCCACACAAACTGGCTTCTCCGAACCCCTGGACTCCATTTCGGCATGGATAAATAGTTTGAATCCGCCATCATTGGTTTCCTCCACATTGATCAATCTTGCCTTTAGCCTAACCTGGTCTCCTGAATAAACCGGTGCTGGGAAGCGCACTTTGTTTACGCCATAATTGAGGGCCATTTCGATTCCCTCCAATGGAAGCAAATCAACCAATAACTTGGGGACCAAGGAAAGCGTGAGGTACCCGTGGGCAATGTTCTTTCCTCCGGGCAAGAGGGCTTTGGCTTTTTCGGTGTCCACATGGATCCATTGAAAGTCATCCGTGGTTTCAGCAAATTTTTGGATGACCTCCTGGGAAACCGTTGTCCAACTGCTGATCCCCAATTCTTGTCCAACATGCTTTTTCAAATCTCCCAAAGTTTTGAAGGAAATAGGTATTGATGCATTGGATCCAATGGGTTTTGTATTCTGGGTTAGCGATTTTTGAATGGCTTTCTTTTCTTCTTCCCAATCGCCAACCTTGACGATGGCTTTTCCCATCACTTTTCTATCCAAAAGTTCCTGTAGGGCATTCGGGGCGGATTCCAAATCATAGACTTTGTGGATGTGCTGGCTGATTTTGCCCGACTGGATCATGGACAGCAACTCCATGATATTTTGCTGGTTTTTTTTAGGTTCTTCCTGGGAAAATCTTCCCCAAAATACGCCCATTACCGCACAGCCTTTCAAGAGCACCAGATTGAAGGGCAGCTGCGGAATGTCCCCGGCAGCAAAGCCCACTACCAAATACCTTCCTTTCCAGGCCATTCCCCGCAATGCTGGTTCGGCATACTTTCCCCCGACCACATCCAGCACCACATCCACTCCTTTTCCCTCCGTGATTTCTTTTATCCTTTTTTTGAGATTTTCCTGCTCATAGTTGATCCGCTCATCAGCTCCCTTTGCTTGGCAAATGGCCAGTTTTTCGGCTGAGGAGGCTGCTGCGATGACTTTTGCACCCATCGCTTTCCCGAGCTCGACCGCTGCCAAACCCACTCCGCCGGAGGCGCCAAGCACCAAGAGGGTTTCACCCGCTTGGAGAATTGCCCTGTCTTTTAGCGCATGGTAGGCGGTGCCAAAGGTGTAAAGCGTCGAAGCGGCTGTCAAATAATCCAGATCTTGAGGAATCGGGAAGATCCTGTCTGCTTTGACCACCACTTTTTCGGCAAATCCACCCCAGCCACAAAGCGCCAGGACCCTTTGGCCCTTTTTCAGGTTTTTGACTTTTGTCCCGACGGCTTCCACCAGGCCGGAGACTTCCCCACCGGGTGAAAATGGCAATTCCGGCTTGAACTGGTATTTGTTCTGAATGATCAGGATGTCGGGAAAATTCACGCTGCAGGCTTTTACCGCAATGAGAACCTCATCCTCTCCGGGAACAGGGATTTTTTTCTCCGTGTAAATCAGTTGATCGGGCAAGCCAAACCGGGTGCATAGTATCGCTTTCATATAGAAAAATTTTGGTTAAAATAGGCAATTCCTTTTTTAAAACGTAATTTTGAGGCCTTCATTCGACAACAGAACAAACCCATATATGTCAGTAAAACAGTATATTCAAGACCATCAGGAGAAATTTCTAAACGAACTTTTTGACTTGTTGCGCATTCCTTCGGTCAGTGCCGATCCCAAATTCAAAGGGGATGTATTGTCCGCTGCCGAATTTGTGAAAGATAGCCTGATCAGCGCAGGAGCCGACAAGGTGGAAGTCTGCCCAACTGCAGGTTATCCGATTGTTTATGGCGAAAAAATCATTGACCCAAGTCTTCCAACCGTGTTGGTTTATGGCCATTATGATGTGCAGCCAGCGGATCCTTATGATTTGTGGGATTCCCCGCCATTCGAACCCGTTATCAAAAAAACCGAAATGCACCCGGAAGGCGCCATTTTTGCACGCGGATCTGCCGATGACAAAGGCCAGTTTTTCATGCACGTGAAGGCTTTTGAAGCGATGATGTCCACCGGTACTTTGGCCTGTAATATCAAGTTTATGATCGAGGGCGAGGAGGAAGTTGGCTCGGAAAACCTGGATATTTTTGTAAAGGCAAACAAGGAAAAACTGAAATCCGATGTGGTGTTGATTTCCGATACCAGCATGATTTCGATGGAAACCCCATCGATAACGGTGGGCTTGAGAGGATTGGCGTATATGCAAGTCGAAGTGACTGGGCCAAACAGAGATCTTCACAGTGGATCTTACGGAGGAGCTGTTGCAAATCCGATCAACATCCTTTGCAAGATGATTGCGTCAATGCAGGATGAAAACAACCACATTACCATTCCTGGTTTTTATGATAAGGTAGAGGAATTGTCTTCCGAATACAGAGCTGAACTCAACAAGGCTCCTTTCGATCTGGAAGAATACAAAAAGCTTCTGGCCATCGACGATATCCATGGAGAAAAAGGCTACACCACACTTGAGCGCACCGGCATTCGTCCGACCTTGGATGTCAATGGAATCTGGGGCGGTTATATTGGAGAAGGTGCCAAAACAGTGCTTCCTTCCAAAGCCTATGCGAAGATTTCCATGCGATTGGTCCCCAATCAAGAGCACAAGGAAATCGCGCAACTCTTTGAAGATCATTTCAAATCCATTGCGCCAGCTTCGGTGAAAGTGAAAGTCACGCCACACCACGGCGGCCAACCGGCCGTGATCCCGACAGATTCTGCCGGATACCGCGCGGCACAAGGCGCCGTCATGGAGGCATTTGGAAAAAAAGCCATTCCTACACGTGAAGGAGGTTCCATTCCGATCACTTCTTTGTTCCAGAAAGAACTGGGATTGGATCCGATTTTGATGGGATTCGGCTTGGATACCGACGCCATCCATTCTCCGAATGAGCATTACGGTGTGAAAAACTATTTGATCGGCATCGAAACGATCTCTTTGTTTTTCAAACATTTCAAGGAAGAAGCTTCCAAATAATGCTATTCCCGTTTCGCCAGATCATTTTCTCAGTGGTCTGGCGAAACGGGATTCTTTAACCCCAAAAACACATTGGGTTTCCTATTGGGGTTGAAACTGCAAGTAAATCAGACTATTTGGTCCATAACCTCTATTGCCGATAAGGCCAAGGACGAAATTGTAAACCAAGACTGATTATCAAACAATTTCAGGCTGCAATAGAATCAGTACTGCATGATACGGGTTAAACCCTCCATTTTTAGGAACTAATCTCCGGTATTTCACCTTTACCAATCAGTTTAGCATACACCATCATCCGAAATGGCAAAAACAATAAAAATATTCCTGGTTTCCACTTTTTTGACTTTGCTTGCTTTCCAGTCTTTTGGACAGCTTATCAAGCCACCCAAATGGGACATCAAGCTTTCCACGCAAGCGCTCCAAGTCGGTGAGGAGGTGGAAATCATCCTGAAAGCCACCATTCCGACCAATTGGTATATCTATTCCAATGATTTTGATGAAAACGTGGGGCCAATCCTCACCAGCCTTTCCTTGGAAGGTTCCAAAGGAATTTCTGCTGCAGAAAAGTTAAAGCCCATCAACCCCAAAAAGAAATTCGATGAGGTATGGGAAGGCGACGTCACCTACTTCGCTGGCACGGGCGAATTTCGTCAGAAAATCAAGATTATCGACCCAAACATCTCCCTGAAAGGAACAGTTGAATACCAAATGTGCTCCGATATCACGGGGCAGTGCATTCTTTATGAAGAGGATTTTTCGATCCAGGCTCAGGCCAAAACCGCTGCTGCGACCAGCCCAACTGCTCCGGAAGTGGCTTCTCAAGATTCGGAACCAGTAAATCTTGGGATTGAAGCGGAGGAAGGGGTTGAAGAAACGGAGATTTCGGAAACGAGTACTACGGCCCCAGACACCACCGAAAGATCCTTTATTTCTTTGGACTATGAAGACGAAACTTCTGGTCTGATCGGTTTTATGTTCATTGCCTTTTTGGCAGGACTGGCAGCTTTGCTGACCCCCTGCGTTTTCCCAATGATCCCGATGACGGTTACCTTCTTCACCGGAAGGGCAAAATCCAAGATAGCGGGAATCAGGAATGCCTTTATATATGGGTTTTCCATTATTGCCATTTATACCATTGCCGGCACTGCGGTGGCGTCGATCCAAGGCCCTGAGTTTGCGAACTGGCTTTCGACACATTGGGTGCCGAATGTATTTTTCTTCCTGGTGTTTATTTTCTTCGCCATGGCCTTTTTGGGGATGTTCGAATTGACCTTACCCAGCAGTTTTGTGAACAAAATGGATGAGAAATCCGACAAGGGAGGAATGACGGGCATTTTCTTTATGGCCTTCACCTTGGTCTTGGTTTCCTTTTCCTGCACCGGACCCATCGTGGGTTCCATTCTGATCAGTTCGGCGGGTGGGGCATTGCTCAAACCGATTTTGGGGATGTTTGCATTTTCTTTGGCTTTTGCCATTCCATTTACTTTGTTTGCGATTTTTCCGGGCTGGTTGAATTCCTTGCCGAAATCAGGCGGCTGGTTGAATTCCGTCAAGGTGGTTTTGGGATTTTTGGAACTGGCCTTGGCATTCAAATTCCTCTCCATAGCGGATCAGGTGTATCATTGGGGACTTTTGGACAGGGACATTTACCTTGCGATTTGGATTGTGATCTTTGCCTTGTTGGGGGTGTACTTGCTCGGCAAACTCCGGCTTGCGCATGATTCTCCAATGGAATATCTCGGCGTTCCAAGATTGATGGCGGCGATTGCCACCTTTGTATTTGTGGTGTATTTGATCCCCGGATTGTGGGGTGCTCCTTTGAAAGCCTTGAGCGGCTACCTTCCTCCGATGTCCAGCCATGATTTCAATATTCTGGAAAACAGAGGTGAAGTTGCGGCGGAAACCACACTGGATGAAATCCCTAAATATTCAGAATTCCTTCATTTTCCACATGGAATCCAAGGATACTTTGATTATAACCAAGCATTGGCTGCGGCCAAAAAGCAAGGAAAACCACTTTTCATCGACTTTACGGGCCATGGTTGTGTCAACTGTAGGGAAATGGAAGCCAGAGTCTGGTCAGATCCGCAGGTGCTTAAAATCCTGAAAGAGGATTTTGTGATGGTCGCTTTGTATATCGATGAGCGTTATGAATTGCCGGAATCCGAATGGTACACTTCTGAATATGACGACAAAGTGAAAAAAACAATCGGAAAGCAAAATGCCGATTTCCAAATCACCCGTTTCAACAACAATGCCCAGCCCTACTATGTCCTGCTGGACCACAATGCCGAATTGCTGATAAGGCCCAAATCCTATGACAGCAGTATCCCGGGTTTTATCGCCTTTTTGGAGGAAGCGAAGGCGGAATTTGGAAGAAGGTAGGACGAGAGGGCCGAAACCGAATATTGGATGTTTGGATGAATTTGACGGTGGAGTGGCGTAAACAGTTTCTTAGGATTGTTTAAGATTGGACATCGCTTTCAATAGGATCATCTGGTTTTTGGCGCGGTGGAGATTCTGGTCAGGATAGTGGGTGGTGTAATACATGTTTCCCCGCAGATAATCCGCAAGGAAACGCAAACCCATAATATAGGTCATCATCAAGCCTCCAAACGGAAGGGAGTCCAATTCCTCCCTTGTGAAAAAATCCTTTCCAGCCTCCGCAAAACCTGAGAACAGCCCCTTATATTTTTTTTGGTCAAAGCTGATATTCTCCCAATCTGTGGAGGACTCTTCCTCGGTACATGCCACTGTTCGGACCAAATCCCCAAAATCAAAAAACACATATCCGGCCATTAAGGTGTCCAAGTCGATCACGGCATTGACCTTGGAGCCGTCTTCCGAGAAAATCAGGTTGTTGATTTTGGTGTCGTTATGGGTCAGCCTTCTGGGCAATATTTTTTTCCATTCCAAATATTCTTCCACCAAGGAATACTGTCCGAGATAAAAGTCCACCAAGTCTTTGAGTTCACCCTGGATCTCCAATTTGGTTTCGGACAAGGCTTCTTCCAATTGCTGATACCGGAATTCCAGGTTGTGGAAATCCGGAATTACTTCCTGCAATGCGTTTGGATCCACATCCTTCCCTGCGATAATCAATTCAGCAAAGGCCTTAGCTGCCAAAAAAGCCTGTTCTTCACTTTTTACCTGATTGACACAGTCCCCAAAAACAAAAGGAGAAAGCCTGAACAAGCTGTTTTCGGTTTTGGTAAACAGTTCGCCTCTCAGGTTGACGATTGGCAAAGGAAGTTGAAAAGAAAGCGAGGAACGATCCAAATCCCGAAGGACCAAAGCCTGATTGTGTGAAATTCTTTCGGGAAACTGAAAAACGCTTTGGTTGAACTGTTGTAAAATGTAGCGGCTCCCTTCAATATCGACTAAAAATGTCGCGTGGATATGCCCTCCCCCGAATTTCTGGATTTGAGAAGGGGCGATAGACAATCCATATGCTTGTTCAATTGTCTTTAACCAAGGGTAATTGCTCATAGAATGATTTTTTTTCTTGCTGGCGCAAAGTTAATTCAATCCCCATAAAACAAAAGACTGATAAAATTCAATATCTTGACCGAGATCAATTATTTTCATTCCTCAGATTCCACTTTTGCAATTCCTAAATAATTTTTTACCTTAGTGAAATTTATTAAGGAAGTTTAGAATAGAAAATAAAAAAAATCAATAAACAAACACAAGTTTTCATCCTGAAAAAACAAAAAGCCAATGAATATATCAATACTTGACTGGGGCATTATACTCGCCTTTTTTGTGGTTTCCATGTTGATAGGTGTGTACACCTCCAGAAAAGCGGGTTCCTCGGCGAAGGAATTTTTTCTTTCCGGCAGAAACATGCCTTGGTGGTTATTGGGTGTATCCATGGTGGCCACGACCTTTTCAGCCGACACACCCAATTTGGTGACCGATATCGTGAGAAAGGATGGCGTCTCGGGCAACTGGGTCTGGTGGGCTTTTTTGCTCACGGGGATGTTGACGGTATTCGTCTATGCCAAGCTATGGAGAAGATCGGAAGCCACGACTGATTTGGAATTTTATGAATTGCGATACGGAGGAAAGCCTGCTGCTTTTCTTCGGGCATTCAGGGCTCTTTACCTCGGTGTTTTCTTCAATGTGGTCATCATGGCCACTGTTTCCCTTGCCGCCATCAAAATAGGTGGCATTATGCTCGGCTTGAGTCCCGTCGAAACTTTGCTTTTGGCCTCTGTGGTCACTGTGGTCTATAGTTCTTTGGGAGGATTGAGAGGCGTTTTGCTGACCGATTTTTTCCAGTTTTTCATTGCCATGGCAGGTTCCATTGGCGCAGCCTATTACATCCTCGATTTGCCTCAAATCGGATCTTTGAACAATCTGCTTACCCACCCCAATGTCTCTGACAAACTCTCCTTGATTCCCGATTTCAATGATTGGAACACGGTGATCCCACTCTTGATCATGCCTTTGGCCATCCAATGGTGGGCAACTTGGTACCCGGGTGCAGAGCCAGGCGGCGGAGGTTATATCGCACAAAGGATGCTGTCTGCAAAAGACGAGAAAAACGCCATCGGTGCCACCTTGTTTTTCAATATTGCCCATTATGCCATGCGTCCTTGGCCATGGATCATCATTGCCCTTTCGTCCTTGATTATATTTCCACAGATCAGTGACATTCAGACGGCATTCCCGAATATTCCTGCAGACAAATTGGGAGATGACTTGGCCTATTCTGCGATGCTGACTTTCCTTCCCAAAGGTTTGATCGGTTTGGTGTTGGCTTCTTTGATCGCGGCGGTGATGTCCACACTTTCCACGCACCTCAACTGGGGTTCTTCTTACGTCGTGAATGATTTCTATCTCCGATTCCTGAAGCCGGAAGCGACAGACAAGGAGTTGGTGGCTGTGGGAAGAATCTCCACCGTTTTGCTGATGGCAATGGCCGCAATGCTGGCGCTGTACCTTTCGAATGCCTTGGAGGCCTTCAATATTTTGCTCCAAATCGGTGCGGGTACGGGATTGATCTTTATCTTGAGATGGTTTTGGTGGAGGATCAATGCCTATACAGAAATCTATGCGATGATCATTTCCTTTGCCGTGGCCATTTTCTTTGAAGTCATCAATCCAAGAGTGGAATGGGTCCTTATTCCCGAAAACCAAGCTTATTTGAAGCTGCTTTATGGGGTCGGCATTACGACTGTGGGCTGGGTATTGGCCACGTTTCTGACCAAGCCCGAAAAAGAAGAAGTTCTGCTTTCTTTCTACAGGAAAATCAGGCCGGCATCATTTGGCTGGAAAAAATTATTGGATAAATATCCTGCCGAAAAACAAGAACAAGGTCAGCTTCCCATGGAAATAGGCTTGATGCTGGTGGGGTCGGTCATGATCTATTCTGCGTTGTTTGCCGTAGGATATTGGATTTATGACAATACCCCTTATGCGATGATTGCCACGGCAATTACGGTCGCCGGTGGATTGTTTATCATCATGAGTTGGAAGAAAATGAAATAAAAAAATGAAATCCTGCGGGTTGAATCGTTCAATCTGCAGGATTTTTCAACGTTTTTTAAACTCAAGGGTATTCATCAAATGGGCCATGTCCACCTTGATGTATTCAATGACAGGTGCCAAGGAATCGTTTTTCATGGCGGTATTGAAATAAAGCGCACCTCTCAAAAAATTGCTTGTGGAATCGGTGACGAAAAACTGAAACTGGGTGGGCACTTCTCCGCTGAGTTCGGCGATCACTCCCGTATATCCTTTTGGCGTCAGCATGATGGATTCTTCAATCCCATAAGCCTTGATCTGGTGCTTCGCCGTCAAATTGATGGCGTCCTTCAAGACTATTTTCAGGTCCTTGTCCTTGCCGCCCAAAGGCAAATAAGTGAGGTGGACCTTGGCTCCCATTTCCCTGTAATTGAGGTTGATCCAGGATTTTTCTGATAAATTGAAAGAATCAGGTTCCACGGTTGCGTATTTTGAAACCTCAAATTGATAGGGGAGTACCTCCTCGACCGCAGTAAATGCGTGTGCAGGCAGGTCGATCCTATTGTACCCTTTTGGCTTTGGGAGATAATCGCTTTCGCAGGAAATCAGCACCAATGCCCCCAACAAACAGATTAAATTCCTTTTTCGCATAATTCCAAAGTTATCGAATTGGTTTGATTTGCGGATAGGAAACAGGATATTTATGGAAGAATCAAAAAACATACTATGAAAAACAAAAAAAATATTCTCACGCTAGCATTTGGGCTATTTGCCTATTTGCTCACAGGAGCCGCCTCAATGGCGCAGACGACGATGGAAGAATTTATGGCCAAATGGGAAAATGGAAAAGAGTTTACTCTGGAAGTGGTAGACAAAATGCCGGATAATTTGCTTGACTACAGGCCTGAGGCTGAAGCGATGAGCTTCAAGGAGCAAGTTACCCACATCTCTTCCAGCATCGTTGGCATCAGCAAAGGATTTTTGCTAGGCGCAGAACCCGGTTTTGCTTCAGATGCAAAACCGCAAACCAAGGAAGAACTGAAGGCATTTGTTACGGCTTGTTTTGATTATGGAAAAAGCACTTTCAGCAAATTGACCGAAGCGCAATTGAACGAGCAGATTGATTCGTTTGCAGGAAGAGTGACCAGGAGACAAATGGTCGGATTGGTCGATGACCATGCTACCCACCACCGTGGCGCTGCGATTTCCTATATCAGGGCAAATGGCATTACGCCTCCGGCATTCAGGGGATTATAAAAAACCAGTTTCTTTTAATGCAAAAAGGCTGTGGATTGTCCACAGCCTTTTTGAGTATATCGCTTCTGGGTTTTATTCTTTCACCCAAGTTACTTTTTCTGCTATCGGTTTTCTTTTTCCAGCAGGCCAGTTGTCAGTTGCCGGTTTGGCGATGTAGAAAAATCCCATCAACATGTCTTCTTCGCCGAGATCAAAATATTCCTTTGCCTCAGGCCAAAAAGTAAGGCCGCCGGTGCCCCAATACGCAGCCAATCCATGAGCAGAAGCAGTCAAGTACATGTTTTGGACCGCCATGGCCACAGAGGCAATTTCCTCCATCACCGGCAGGTTTGCCCTCATGTCCCGCTTCATCATGATGGCGATGATATGGGAAGCTTTCAATGGATTTTCCTTGAACTTGTTGAAATTGGCTTCCACGAAGTTTCCGTTTTTTTCAGCCCTTTCCTTGTAAACCTTGGCGGTCAAATCCCCCAATGTTGCCAATCCTTTGCCCGAAAACACGGTAAAACTCCATGGTTCGGTCAGTTTGTGGGTTGGGGCCCAATTGGCATTTTCCAGCATTTCCTCGATGATGGCGTCATCCACAGGATCATTTTCCTTGAATTGTGCCAGGAACATGGACCTACGCCCCCGTATGATTTTATTTACTTCTTCTATGTTGAATGTCGGTTTTTCCATTGTATTGGTTTTAACCACAAATATAGAGAATCCTGTTAGGATGCCGAATAAATCACATTTTTTCAAGTCAGGGCTTTACCCGATTGGTTTCGGTATGTAAAGGGTAAGGCTGAATCAGCACTTCAACTGGAAGGTGAAGCATCACTTCCAGATTTCTAATCATCTCTATGGTGAGTGCTCTTTTTCGATTCAGGACCAAGCTTACGGCCGTTTTGCTGCCAATAGCCTCGATCAAGTCTTTGTCTTTTAGGCCTAGGCGTTCTATTGTCTCACGTATGGCGGCAATGGGATCTGGCAGGGAGATCGGATAGTGCTCTTTTTCGTATTTCTCAATTAGGGTTACGAGAAGTTCCGCTTCCATACCTTCAGCAGTGTCCGGGTTGGCTTCAAAGACTTTGGTAAGTCTGGCCAGGGCTTTTTCATACTCCTGATCTGTTGTGATTATTTTTTCCCATTTCATGATTACCATTTGTTTTACAATTAGAAATGATCTACGCTGGATGCATCTACTTTGTCATATTCTGAATGCGTGCCGATAAACTTTATAAACACCCATTGTCTTAAATAATTGATTTGTACAATCAGGCGGTACTTATTTCTGCTGATGTTAAAAACAATCCGATTATTTTTGACAGGATCTGCATCAGGAAAATCTTTGACTACATCAGAGGGTTTTTTCCAGTCAGCATGTTTGACAACCGCTATCCAAGTCTCTATGCTCGACTTGGAGTCAGGATGCCATTTTATGAACTCTTTCAGATTCTTGATTGCAATGATGTTTTTCAAATCATCCTTTTTTGTAAACCTCTAAAATAAACAGAAAGTTTTCAATATGTAAACCTTTGTTGTATTTTTTCTGATTGTTGGTTTTACCTCACAGTTGATTTCGGGAGATATTTATTTTAAATGAGCCTCAAATTATTTCGACTTAAACATCGATTTCTAACTATTGTTCCTATTCAGCACGCTGATCACCAATTTCTTCACGGTATCCATCTCTTCAGGTTTGCTTGAGGCAATGAAGAGTGTTAAGCTGGCCAATGCATCATTGCTGATGATAGAAATTCCATCATTGTTATACAATAGATCATTAGATTGCAAAAAGAGGAGAAAACAGGCTGCCGCAATTCTTTTATTTCCATCCACAAAACCATGATTTTTCACGATCAAGTAAAGGAGCGTAGCTGCTTTTTCCTCCAGGCTGGGATAGAAATCCTCTTCACCAAAGCCCTTGGTGATCTGTGAAACCGCGCTCTCAAAGCTTCCGTCTTTCTGTCTTGCAAAAATACCTGATTCAATATCAGACTTCATTGCTGAGATTATCTTATGGTAATCAGCAAGTTCCGGATACTTGGCTGGCCCCATACTTAAGCCTTTCTTATCTAGATTTTCATGATCGTAATCATCCAGCAACTCCAGTCCTTTCGCAAAGTGATTGAGCCAATCCAGGTTTTGATCTTTTGCTTTTTGTTCTATTACCCGGCTTAATATCCGTATTCCGTCTTTAAGTGTTTGAACTTCCTGCTGCTTTTGAGCAAGTCTTTTTTCATTGATGACATAGCCTTGGACAAGGTATTCTTTTAGTCGCTGGGTTGCCCAGATTCGAAACCGTGTACCTTGTTTAGAATTCACTCGGTACCCCACCGATAATATGAGGTCCAAATTATAGAACTCAACCTCTCTTTCTACCTTTCTTCTGCCTTCCGTTTGAACTGTTGCATTTTTTGCAACAGTTGACTCTCTATTGAGTTCTTCATCCCTGTAGATGTTTTTAATATGTCTGGATATCACCGACTTGTCCCTTTGGAATAAATCCGAGATTTGCTGTAGAGAGAGCCAAAAGGTTTCCCTCTCAAACTTTACCTCAATTTGAGTCTGACCATCACTTCCCTGAAATATTTCGATTTGGTTGTTCAGGTTCGATTAAATGAAAAAATAGAGCTTAATAAATTTTCATTTCGTTTAGAATGAATTCCTCATTATTTAAACTCAATTCAGATATTTCACAATTTATTTGATGCGCAATCACAAAATTTATTATCTCATTTTTATCATCCTGAGACATTTGGCAGCCAAGGACAATTTTTTTTAAAATATCTTTATCGTATTTTATTGTTTTTCTTGAACCATTGGCTTTGACAATTCTAAATTCATCTTCATACTCCCAAATTTTAGATTTGGTAGATAATTGTTTTATATAAAATTCAAAAGAATTCCCAAATAAATCCATTTTAGGAATATTAACTTGATATTTAACAGGTCCAATAGAACCGTCAATTTGGTCATATAAAGCTTTGGTGTCAAACCCAATACAAAAACCTTTATGACAATTTGCATAATGTGACCACATTAAATAATTCATGTGATTTGGAGTCAACGAGAAAATACCAAAAGTCTTATCAATTTCCATAATATTTAAAAGTCTCATTTTTTCTATATGTTCTGGATCATTTATTAAATCTTCTTCCTGAGCTTTATTACAAAATTCATCAATTTGCATCTCATTCCAACTTGGATGAAGTTTTTTTGCAATGAGCTTTCTTTTTTGAAATAGTTTTTCCTTTGTTAAGTCCTCTGAATTATATACAAAGGGGATTGATCCTTCATATGGATCATTGAACATTGATGCAGATGCTAAAAATATTTCAAAATTAAAAAGAGTTCTTTTATTATACTCATTATTATAATCTCTATACTTATAAAGTATCGGGGGTATCGTCATTATTTTTAATATTTATAAAGTATCTAAATTAACATTATTTAAAAGATTATCATCAAAACCTATATGTCTTAGTATACAGCAAATTAATAAAATTCTCAAATTTACTGTTATACCGAATAGGTCACCTATCTCATAAAGATATTCATAATCCTCTTCATAAAAATGAGAATAATAATGCCTATTCTTCGATATTTTGAAAGTATCTAAATCAAGTCTCGTAATAATATCTATAGTTTTAAATTCATCTATAATTGAATTTAATCTTGATTTAAGTTCAATTTTTTTGCTTTCTCTGAATCTTCTATGAAAACCTTCTAAAGTATTTATTATTGTCATAAAGTTGCTTGGATCAAAATTATGATCGTTCTGAAAACTTTTTATTAGATAGTTCAATATTGGCTCTAATCTCTTATCGATTGACATCCAATTATTCAATATTTTATCAAAAGACTCCGAAATCAAATTAAAATTAAAGATTGGTCTTTCATAGGGTGATTTTGGCCTTAAATTGCGGCTTTGCAAATAATATAAGCCAATTGATTTATCGGTCTCCTTTTTTAAATGGGATTTATATGGAAATAGGTATAAACTTTGAATTTTAACTCTGGATGTAAAGGCGAATTCAAAAAATAAAATTAATTTTTCAATCGATTCAATAAAATCAACAAATGAAATCTGACTATTTTGTTTTATTTTGACGGTATAGATCTCCTTAATATCTATACCGTCAAAATCTTTCTCATGCTGCCAACTGTTACTCAAAATTTCCAGGGAAAAATCTCCCTGGAATATTGATTGGAAAGAGAATCCGTCCTTTGACTTGTCATAACTTAAGTTGAAACCTGATATTTCATTATCAGAATTGAATGTGTATGAATTTTTTATATTGGTTCTAGCAAACCATCCATTTAATTTATCAGTATGAAAATTTGCTTGAAAAAATGTCTTATCATTTTCACTAGAAAGATGAATTCCTTCTAACAAATAACCTATTTTATATTTTGTTAAAGAAAATTTTGATTTATATGTTTTTACATGATTAAATACTCGGCATTTTACCAGAGAGATTTTTTTTCCTTCTGAATCAACTCCATGTATTAATTCCGAGTAATTTTTACCATGATCAAAAAATGAAATTTTTTCCTCAAAAAAATTTCCTATAAGCTCAAGATTCAATGAAGTATCTGGATCAAACTTGACTGTTCCCGGGACTATTTTTTGAGGATTTTCAGATAAAAACCAAAATCCTGCAAATTCTTTTTTTTCTTTCATACTAAACCTCCCTCAACTATCCCAATTTCTTCTTCATTTAACCCATACAACTCATAAACTAAATTATCGATTTTGGTTTCAATATCAGCGGTACTGAAAAGCGGATTTTGCTTTTTAATTTCATCAATCTCAATAACCAGACTTGATATTATATTTTCTTCATTAAGTGACGGAATGCGAAATGTTTCAACATAGGCTTTTGACATGGAGAAGTAACCTCCTCTCATTTTTGAGACAATTGATCCAAAATAAAACTTTGCCAACTTTGAATTTAATAATCCCAATAAATAAAAATCTATGTTTGGGATGAAAAATGTTGTCTTATTTAAGTGTATGCCTTCCTCCACAATTGTAAATTGATTTTCATAAGAGGTCTCTGGCCAAACAATTTTTTTCTTTTCAAATTCATCATAATAATCACAAGCTCTCAATTCCCACCAAAAATCTCCTTGATCGGTTCTTTTTCTGGCTGATTTTTCAAAAGGTTTTAGATGATTTGCGATGGCTGGGTAATTTTTCCTAATCCATTCCCAGGCAGGATCGTAATCCATATAACCATACCGAGGAGGTTCACTAACCTGATTGATATAATTTGGGTCGTTTTCCGGCAAATTTCTTTTTATCGTAAATCCTTTTGGAAACAGAATTAGGTGTTTCTCAGCAATTGGGTTTTGGTATCTTTTTATCTCTCTACCAGCTAGTAATGGTTTAATCACTTCCGCACTGCTAGCATCTTCCGCAATCAACCGATCCTTGGTTTCCTCATCAATGACAAAGGCCTCATTTAGTCCTGTTAAAACTCCTCTATAGATTTTACCATTCACATATTCGGCTAGTGGTACGCCTTGGGATTTTAACTTCAGTAAAAGTTGCTGCGATTTGCTATCTGTCAATGTCCATCCTTCTTCAGCCAATCCCTCCGTGAGTACTTCAATTCTGTTTTCCTGTAAATAGGATTCCATTCCCAATGGAAAGTCCAAAGTGTCTAGATTGACTGCGGTGAAGTTTGAGGAGGGTATATTTTTTCTTAGCCCAATAATCAGAGGATAGGTGGTGGCTTCTTCAAACACCTGTAAATCTCCAAAATCGAGTAATTCCTTGATTTGAAATCCTTTTACGTATTTCCTCATTGCCTTGCCATAGCCCGCTCTCATCCATTTGTTTGGAATGATAAAAATAAAGTCTCCGGAATTTTTCAGCAGGTTCATGCTCAGCTCCACAAAGTAAACATAGAGATCGGCAGTTCCTGTGAATGTTTGAAATCGGCTTTGTAAATAAGGTTTAAGTGGAGAAAATTCTTCCTGTCGGATATAAGGCGGATTCCCGATCACCACATCAAAACCCACAAATTCCCCAGTATCATTCAAGACTTCCGGGAATTCAAACCGCCATTCAAAGGCATTTTCATAAATCTGATTGGCCTTGATTTCATCGATTTCTGTATCCAGTTTGTGGAGCTCTACACTGACTTTTTCGACCCGTGCGAGTCTGGCTTTTTTCTCTTTTGGCGCTTCCTCGAAAAGGCCTGTTTGCATGGTGAGGTTGTAGAGTTCGCCTCCCAAAGCTGCTTTTCGCTTGATTTTGGGATCGTTCTTGGCTATTTCGGAACGGAAGTCAGATTTGATTGTGTTGATCAACCGCTCCATTTCCCGCTTTTCTTCCTTATTTTCTGCATTGCGATAGCGATCCACGGCGATTCGATAGGCATCGATGGAGAATTTACTTTTTTTCAGTGCCTGGCTCAGATCTTCATCCAAGGCAAAGCGGGAAACCAGCGAATTTCCACATCTGATATTGATGTCGATATTGGGTAAGGTTTCCAATTCTCTCGTCCAAGTACCCTCACCCCCGGCCCCTCTCCCAGAGGAGAGGGGTGATTGCTCCTCTCCTTTGGGAGAGGCGGGGGTGAGGGACTTGTAATACGCACTTTTCAGCAACTCGATCCAAAGCCGAAGCCGACAGATTTTGACGGAGTTGGGGTTGATGTCCACGCCGAAAAGACAGTTTTCGATGATGGTTTGCTTTTCATGGAAGAGGGTTTCTTGGATGCGTTGGGATTCCTTGTTGCTGGGATTGTACTCAAAAAGCTCCCCATCTTCATCGGTGACGATCAGTTCATCATTGACCACTTCAACATGATATTCCTTGAGTCTTTTTCCAGATCTATCCTGAAGGATTTTGAGGTCATTTTTTACTGCAATAATTTCATTCAACGCAGATACCAAGAAATGTCCAGAGCCAACTGCTGGATCACAGATTTTGATGGAGTTGATGAGGTTATTTGCTTCCGAATAACTGAATATTTCATTTGGCCCGATGATATCATACACATCAGCTATGGATTTCAAGTCCCTCATCCCCGGCCCCTCTCCCTGAAGAGAGGGGTGAATGGCTTCCGAATGAATTTTTACTGCCTCGAATATCTTTTCAGTTTCCCAGATTGCCTCCTCGTTTGAAAAACGGATGATGGTAATTCCTAATTCTGTTAACTCATATGTTCTACCTTCGTCATATTCTGCTTGGTCAATATTCAGATGATAATCTCCATCAAGTTCGATTCCCAGCATCAACTCTTGACAAAAAAAGTCAAGAATAAATTTTTGATTTACAGGATGCTGCCTTCTAAATTTAAACCCCAGTAATTTTCTGTTTCTAACCAGTTGCCATAAAAAATCCTCCGCCTTGGTAGGATTTTTTCTCATATCCCTGGCATGCTGCAGTATCACTGGATCTATTTTCTGGGGTTGTTCCCCTCTCCTTTGAGGAGAGGGGCCAGGGGTGAGGTCTTTTAAAGCTTCCTTAAACTTCTGCAAAACAGCTTTTCGGATCGTTTCCCTGCACATGTACATGGTGATAAATCCAGGAGTGAAGAAAGAGCCGTCTTTGTAGCCATTGATTTTCTCGAAGATCAGACCCAAGACAGCGGCATTGATCAAGGTTTTATTGTCCTCCTGAATTTCTTCTGATCCTTCACTGGCGAAATCGTAAGCATCAAGGAACTTGAACAGGTATTCCAGCGTGGTGAGTGAACCTGTCAGTTTTTTGCCTTGCTCATTTTTCAAAACCGTGGAAGAAATCACCGGAATGGTTTTTTCATTCTTTAGGAAATTGATCATGATCGTCCTTTGCTCCATAGAAGTAGGCTCAAAAAGCGAGGAGTTCAGGTAGGGTACTTTTGCGAATGCATGTTTCACATCCTCGTTTCTTTCTTCCAGCTTTTTTGCCAAGACCTGAAAGAAAAGCGAATTCAGTTCATCCCAATCCTGGATGTTTTTCTTGTTCAGGAAAGCGTAGGATTTGTCCCCTTTATGGTAAGTGATCAATTGGGCTTCCAGAAGTTTGAGAAACAATACCCTGTTGATCCATGTAATGCTGAGCTCGAGGCCTACATTAAAAAGCCGCTCCTCATTTGTACTGCCGTATTGGCTGGGCTTTTCAAGTTGTCCCAGCTTGTCCAAGGAATCCAGCTGTATCATCGCGTCTTCGAGAATACTTCCAGAATTGCGTGCGCCTGCCTTGTTTCTACCAATGATTTTCTTTCCTCCCTCTTTGGTTTCCGTAAGGCCGATGATATGCAGCAATTCCTCATAAAAGCGTTTGTCCAGGCTATTGCTATCATTGGCAAAAGGAAGTTTCAATAGATGCTCGGGAGAGAGGAGCTTATAAAGCGCGATGAGTTTGGCATCATCCTTTTTGTCCGCATTGCGCAAGGGTTTGTCATAGCTGCGGATATCAAAATAGGTGAATTCAATTTGTGTTTTTACCTTTTCAATTTCTGGCTCGGCAATGTGCTTGTAGAAAAAATCAGTTTTGATTTCAGAAAGTCTCCCGGCTTCAAACTCTTCAAATTGCTTCACCAAAGGCTTGTTTTGAGCAAAAAACCGGTCAAAAATCCGTCCATCAAAAATGAACCACTCATGGATATTGGTGACGATCAAGTGCTTTACTTCCAGATTATTGTGCGTGATCCGTTCCCGCAAATAGTAAAGCACCAATTCCTGGAATGCCCTGTAATTGATGTTTGCCGTGCTGAGCATTTCCGACTTGTTGGTCGGCTTTTTGGCTTCCAAAATCACACCTACCGTGGATTTTGCTTTGTCACCGTTATGGATCACAAGGTCATTTCTGCCTTTGGTATTGATGTAATGATTGGGGTCGTAATATGTCTTTTTGAGGAAGTCGGTGACCAGATTCTTGTGAAACTCTTCGGATTCAATTTCATTGCTTTGATCAATCAGCTTGATCAAATTTGCCTTAAAAATCTCTATTTCATTTCGGTTGGGCTTTACCTTAAGAAACGCTTTGTTGAGGGCTTGTTTCGGCTTGAGAAAAGTTGCGGTCATTTTGATATGGGCTTGGATTAAAAAGCTGATAACAAGATGCATTTTTTTTACCTAAATATGCAATTCGATCGTTTCTGAATTCCGGAATTTTTGAAAAAATAAGCAATGGATGAGGTGAGAAATTGAATCCTTGTTGTGTATTGCCAATTCTTTTTCAGTCTGAAATCGATTTACAATCAGTCAGTTGTTTGCTGTTTTTAACTTTACCATATTGATACTAAGCCATATCCCCCAAATGTGCTGATTTTTTTGAGGTTTCCAGCCCATTAGGCGACCTAGTGCATGTTTTGGGTAAACCAAGGGATAGAGGAACCTGAAAACACGAACTGTTTCAACGTTGGATTGTCGAAAAGCATTGCTAACATTGCCATTCCAACCAAGAAAAAAAGGCTGTCTCCTTTAAGAAACAGCCTTTTATTAATTTGACAAAAACTCCCGGATATCCGCCATCAGTTTCTCGTAATCCGGTCGGTGGTTGTACATCATGTGCCCTCCCTCATAATAGGTCATCTTTACCCGTTCCATGGGAATGTCATGTCTGGCAAAGGTGTATTCCGCATCAAAAAACGGAGTGATCAAATCATAGTAGCCGTTGGCGACCAGGATTTTCAGGTCTTTGTTCCTCCGCATGGATTCCCCCAATCCTCGGGCGACATTCACGAAAGCGGGCTCCCAATAACTGTCCTTGGAAACGGGTCTCCAATTCCATTTTTGACCAATATTGCCGTTGGAGGTAAGGTATGGGCGGTCTACAATTGTCTTCAACTCCTGTGCAAAATAACTCTGCAAGGCTGCAGTGTAGGCCGCGTCTATGGCATAACTGGCAACATCTCCCAGGGTGGGATTTGCTGCCGCCCAGTCTCCTTCACTTCCCAAATATCGGCCATCCAGCCTTCCCAAGGTGAGCCCTTCCTCCCGCATCAGTTCCTTTTGGAAACGTGACATCAGGATACGGTTGTCCGAGCGAAGGATATAATTGGTGTTCAAACCGGTAAAATAAGCCAACCTTTCTGCAAGTTTCTTTTTTTCCCCATCTGGCAAAAGATTTCCCTTATAAAGTGCTGAAATATACTCGTTGTAAGCAAACTGACGGGCTTCCTCGGCGAAATCTTTCAGGGTTTTGCCCTGTCCCGCTTTGCCATGATACCAAGCGGTGGCGGCCATGGAGGGCAAATAGGTGAAATAGGAAGGAATAATGTCATGCTCAGAGGTCGATCCCTGATAGTCCAAGGCCTGTGAAATCAAAATCAATCCATTCATCGCCATGCTCTGACCACCCTTTTCCAAATCCGCGGTCACAGCTGCAGCCCTGGTGGTGCCAAAACTTTCCCCAATGATATATTTTGGAGATTGCCATCTTTGATGTTGGGTGATCCACATCCGAATGAACTGTGCAATGGACTTGGAATCCTCAGTCAAGCCCCAAAAATCTTCCTCCTTTCCCTTGCCGATGACCTTGCTGTATCCTGTGCCTATTGGATCAATAAACACCAAATCCGTCAGGTCGAGCAGTGCCAGGTCATTGTGGATAAGTGGGTAGGGGGCTGCTCCATCGTCTTCCTTTGCATCAGAATCCACTTGGACTATTTTTGGCCCAAGTACACCCATGTGGAGCCAGACGGAAGCAGATCCAGGGCCGCCGTTAAAGACAAAGGTTACGGGCCGCTTGGATTGTCCCTGCTCATTTTTGAGGTAAGCAGTTGACCATAACGCCGCTACTGGCTCTCCTTCATGGTTTCTGAGAAATGTTTCTCCAGAAATGGCTTTATAACTGATGTTGACTTTGTTAAAGGTCCCTTGATGGCTGGTCTCAAATGAAATCAGGTCTGGGATTGGTTTTTCTGTTTCCTGGGCAAAAACAGGTGTAACCAGCACAATTGCGGCAAGAAAGAGGAGCGTTTTTTTCATGGGATTCTAATAATAAGCATTTTCAACTGGACTCTTTTTGGTCTTTCAAGCCGAATTTTCAAGGAGCCTTGATTGGTGAATCGGATTGTTTTCCTTTTAGATTTTCAATATCTAAATCCGACTTTCAACCCACCATACCAATTTCTTCCCGGGGCCGGTTGGAAAAACCTTCCGCCGAAAGCATTCAGGTCATTGCCAAGGCTATAGCTTTCGTCGAGTAAGTTATCCACACCCGAATACAACTCCAAATCCCACCTGCTTCCAAGTGTATTCCTCCATCCCAGCCTGCTTCCAACCAGATTGTAGGTGTCTTGGAAAACGGTATTGGCATCGTTCAAGGGGATCTTATCCACATACTGGTGGGTGAAATTCAGGTAAAACCCAGGTTTTGTTCTGAGATCCAACTGGTTCACCAGTGTATTGGGAGCGACTCCTGTCAGTTTGTTACCCGAGAAATCATCGTTGCCTTTGGTGAATTGGGCAAATTTAAAATAATGTCCCGTAAAGGCATGGGCGATTTTCAATTCCTGCACTAAACCAGCCTGGTTCCGGATCAGGGCATAGTCCAGACTGGCTTCTATCCCCTTCTGATTTGTGGCTCCCGCATTTTGAAACAAGACCACGCCTTGGGCATTGGTAAAGGTCGTGATGGTTTGGTCAAGTTTGAAGTAAAATGTGGTCAAGTCAAGATTGAATCTCCCGAATTGGGCACGGTATCCCAGTTCATAATTCACGCCGCGCTCTGCCTCCAAATCCAGGTTGATGCTTCCTTCATTGGTCCTGACTTCGTCGATGGTCGGCGGAGAAAAACCCGAACTGATGCTCCCGTGCACCCCGGAATTGGCATTCAAAAGAACGGACAAGGCAATCCGTGGAACAATAATCGGGTCAAATTTCCTGACATTTGTCGCTGGATTGTTGCGGCCTGCATCTATGGTCCTGTCGATTTCGAAACGGGAAAAATTCTCACTGAAACCAAGGGTCATCAGGACTTTTGGTGACCATTCGAATTCCAGTTGCTGAAACAAGAACGCTTGGGAAGCGATGAGGTCATCGCTGAAGCGGATGGTGTCTGCCTTACCGGCACGGTTGCCAAAGTTCTGGGCCAAGGTTTTGGAAAATTGGTATTCCCCACCCGCAACCATTCTCACAGGGAAATTTCCCCACATTCCGTTGTGGACAAACTTGGTTCTTCCCCCATAGCCGAAGGCGGTTTCTTTTTTGTAATCCAAAATAAACGGATTTTCGAAATCCGTGGTGTTCATATATAGCGAGGTCACGTTTTCCAATTCCGAACCGAAGGTATAGGAATGTGACAATGTTCCATAGAGGGATTTCTGTGAAATCGAACTGTTTTGGCCTACGGATCCGGGTCTCGCCTGTGTGGGATCTTCTGCCAATTGCGCGGCATTGAGCGCCCCTGGGATTTGGTAGTCCAAGTCCGTGTAGAGAATTTGTGTGGATAACTTCTGTTTGTCGGAGGATTTGAGGAGAGCTGACAATTGAAAAACCTCCCGGTCCACAGCACTGTGTTCCCGATAGCCATCGGATTTTTGTTTTACATAGGAAACACTCAATCCCCCACCATTCACTTTTTGGTCCAGCCCAAACCTGTACCGAAGCAATCCAAAATCACCCACTCCGACATCCGCGGCAATCCGGTTTTCATTGATTTCCTGGCGACTTGTCAGGCTGATCACGCCACCATTTCCCGCGCCATAGATGCTCCCGGCTGGGCCTTTGATGATTTCGGTGTTTTGGATGTTGGACAAATCGAGCAGATTCAATGGGGTGGTACCGTCCGGAGCGGTAAAGGGAACCTCATTCCAATAGACCTTTACGTTTCTTACCCCAAAAGGGGAGCGCAGTGAACTTCCGCGAATGGAAATCCGGTAACTCGCCGGTGCCCTTTCTTCTACGCGTACGCCCGCTTTGGTATTGAAGGCATTGACGATGGAGGTTTCGTTGAAGCGATAGAGTTCATTCTCGAGTACCCGACTGACGGATCCTGCCTGCCTCAGCAAGGGTCTTTCCGACTCAAAACCCATGACAATCACTTCAGATAGCGCATTGGTAGCGCTTTTCAGTTGGATGGTAACATTTGTCCCGGGAGCGATTTCCAAGGACTGGGTTTCAAAGGAAACATGTGAAAAAACGAAGAGCAGCGGTGCTGAAAACTCGAGGAGCACTTCTCCCGAACTATCCGACACTTGAGGCTTGAGTCCGGGCGCCTTCACCAAGACGCCGGGAATGGCTTGGTTTGTCCCTGCTTCTTGAATCAGGATTTTAGTTTGTGCCAAAAGTGACAAGGGGAACAAAAGGGCTAACAGTAGGGTCAATTTTTTCATTATTGGATGGAATATGGAAGCTAAAGATAAGGATAATACAGATTTTTGCTTTCATAGATTTTATGAACAGCAGCGATGTATGTTTTAAACTGTGGTGAGGCTGGATAAGTGAAATTCAAACGCTCGGGAAATCCTCCATGAACACAACTTGAATCAGGCTTTTGACTGTATTATTTTGACCATTTCCGACCAAATCTTATCCAAGCGCAGCCCTGTCATCTTTATCATTTCTGCAAGAGGGGAATTTTCGTTAATATGGTCTCGCAATCCCATCATGCATGAAAAAGAATTTACTCATCCTACTCCTTTTTGTGGCCTGTCAGAGTCCAAAAACAGATGCTCCCGCAGCAGTTGAACCCATTCCCACGGCCCGGCAACTGGCTTGGCAGGAGCTGGAATTTTATGGATTTGTCCATTTCAACATGAACACTTTTTCGGACATGGAATGGGGAATGGGAGACGAAAGTCCTTCCCAATTCAACCCAACTGCCTTGGATACCCGACAGTGGGCCAAGACGGTCAAGGATGCGGGAATGAAGGGAATCATCATTACGGCCAAACACCATGATGGATTCTGTCTTTGGCCTTCGGCCTATACGGATCATTCCGTTAAAAACTCACCTTGGCGGGAAGGAAAGGGAGATTTGATCCGGGAACTGGCGGATGCATGTGCCGAATATGGATTGAAAATGGGGATTTATTATTCCCCATGGGACCGCAATCATGCGGACTATGGAAAGCCGGAATACATCGACTACATGAGAAATCAACTGACGGAATTGTTGACCCACTACGGCGATGTTTTCGAGGTCTGGTTTGACGGGGCAAACGGTGGGACAGGATATTATGGTGGTGCCAATGAAGAAAGAAGGGTGGATAAAAAGTCCTATTATGACTGGGAAAACACTTTTGGATTGGTCCGGGAACTCCAGCCAGAGGCGGTGATCTTCGGGGATGCCGGACCCGATGTACGCTGGGTGGGAAATGAGGAAGGCATCGCCTACGAAACCACCTGGTCCAACTTGATGCGGGATTCCGTCTATGCGGGAATGCCTGAATACTCCGAAAAATACGCTTCCGGGCAGGAAAATGGCTCGCACTGGGTGCCTGCAGAATCGGATGTCTCCATCCGGCCGGGTTGGTATTACCATGAATATGAGGACCACAAAGTGAAGTCACTACCCGCTTTGCTGGACATTTATTACAACAGTATCGGAAAAAACAGCTCCTTGCTGATCAATTTTCCCGTCGACAGAAGAGGCTTGATCCATGAGCGGGATGTGGAACAAATCCTGAAGTTATCCACAAAGATAAAAGAGGATTTTGCAATTGATTTGGCCCAAAATGCAGAAATATCGACCAGCAATGCCCGTGGAAAAGGATTTGAAGGCAAGCAGGTTTTGAATTCAGAAAAAGATACCTATTGGGCTTCCGAAGATGGGGTTTTGGAAAACACAATCACCTTGGCCTTCGAAAAACCGATCACCTTTAATCGCTTTGTGGTCCAGGAATATATTCCTTTGGGACAAAGGGTAAAGACATTTTCCCTAGAAATCGAAACGGAAACCGGCTGGAAGGAAATTGCAAAAGGCACTACGATTGGATTCAAAAGAATCTTGAGGTTGGATGATTTTACCACTGGTAAAATCCGTTTGGTGATCCAAGACGCCAAGGCCAGTCCAACGATTTCTTCCATAGGCATTTTCAATGCACCAAAATTGGTGGTCGAGCCCAATCTCCTCAGAGATAAATCCGGAAATATCAACCTACTTGTCCCGGAGAAAGGTGTGGATATCTTTTACACACTTGATGGGACAGCACCAGATAAAAGCAGTCATCGTTTTGAAAAAAGTTTCCAAATCAAAGAACCCACCATTTTAAAAATGATCTCCATAGACCCCAAAACAGGGAAAAGCAGCGAGATGGTGCAAGAAAATCTGGACATTGCCAAAGCCAACTGGAAAGTTATCCACATGGATGAAAAGGCACAAAACCTTATCGACGAGGACCAAAATACTTTCTGGACAAGCACGGGGAATGAGGCGGTGATCGACTTGGGCGCAGTGATCCAAATCCAGGGTTTTGCCTACTTGCCTCCCCAAAATCGGTACATGTCGGGGGTCATTCAAGAATACCTTTTTGAAGGGAGCCTCGATGGAAAAAGATGGTCAACGCTCAGTAAGGGGGAATTTTCCAATATCGCCAACAACCCGATCAAACAAGAAGTCAGCTTCAATCCTGTGTCGGTGAAGTTCATCAAGTTGAAGGCCATTAAGACCAGCGATGGGAAAAATGCTGCCTTTGCGGAGCTTGGTGTTATTTCAAGAAAAAATCAGGGCGATAATTTATAAATGCAGTCATCGCTTTCTGATTTTTTTTCATACGGAATGTTGAAAGGTCTGAACATCAACTAAAACCAGAGAAAGGCTTCTTCGGCTTCCCATAAACATCCTCAAAAAGCAGGATTCTGAAAGGTCGTACGCATTGTTTTGATTCTTAAAAATCCCCCGATTTGACAAATGGTTATGAATTTTTCCTAAAACGTTTTACCTTTTGTTTCCAATTCACTTCAACCCTAATGACCAAACCATGAAAAGAAGAGACGCTCTCAGGAGTCTTGCGCTGATCACCGGTGGCCTTGTGTTGGTGCCGGCATGTGATTTCAGCAAAGACGACATCCTCAGCGCTTATAAAAACCTCAACGTCACCACCTCTCAACAAAAATTACTGGCGCAGATCGCCGACACCATCATCCCGGCAGGATATATCAAAGGTGCTTCGGACCTTGCCGTTCAGGACTTTATCCTCGTGATGGTCAATGATTGTGTAGATTCCGAAGGCCAAAAATCATTTTCGGATGGACTTTCCGCTTTTGATGCATTCAGCAAAAAAACAGGGGGAAAGGTGTTTGACAAACTGGAGGTGCCCCAAAGAGAGCAGGTTTTGAAAACAGTACTGGCCTCGGAAGGCGAGGAAGATAAAACCATCCGTGCATTCCTGAATACGACCAAAAGATTTACCATCCAGGGTTTTATGATGTCTGAATACATCATGACCAACGTGAAGCCCTATTCCCTAATCCCCGGAGATTACAATGGAGAAGTCCTGATCGCCGACCTTAAATCAGAAAAAATCAATGGCTAATTTAAATATAGACGCGGCAAAAGAAAGAACCTTTGAAGCCATCGTCATCGGCTCAGGAATCAGTGGGAGTTGGGCGGCCAAAGAATTGTGTGACAAAGGCGTGAAAACCCTAGTGATCGAGCGTGGCCGAGATGTCAAGCATCTCAAAGATTATCCCACCACCAATCTGCTTCCTTTCGAGTTTGAGCACAGAGGTCAGATCACCCAGCAAGAACAAAAGGAAAATCCCATAGTCAGCAAATGTTATAATTTCAGAGAAGATTCCAAGCACTTTTTCGTGAAGGACAAAGAGCATCCCTACATTCAGGAAAAGCCATTCGACTGGATCCGTGGCTATCAAGTCGGAGGGAAATCCCTGCTTTGGGCCAGACAGGTCCAGCGGATCTCCGATTTTGATTTTGAAGGTCCAGCTAGGGACGGCTTTGCAGTGGATTGGCCTATCCGATACAAGGATCTGGCACCCTGGTACAGCCATGTGGAAAAATTTGCCGGTGTTTCGGGCAACAAAGATGGCTTGGCAAGTCTTCCGGATGGGGAGTTTTTGCCGGCTTACAAGCTGAATGTTGTCGAAAAGTATTTTCAGGATCAATTGAAGAAAAACTACGGCAACGACCGCCACATGATCGTGGCCAGATGTGCCCACATTTCAGGAAATGCCGAGAATTTCAAAGACCAAGGCAGAGCCCAGTGCCAAAATCGAAACCTTTGTCAGCGGGGTTGTCCTTTTGGTGGATATTTCAGTGCGAACTCCTCCACACTACCTTGGGCCGAGCGAACCGGAAACATGACGATGCGTACCGATGCCGTGGTCCATTCCATTATTTATGATGAGAAAAAAGGTAAAGCAACCGGAGTCAGAATCGTGGATGCCGTTACCAAAGAAACAGAAGAATACTACGCGGATGTCATTTTCCTCAATGCTGCCGCAATCAATACCAACCTGATCCTCTTGAACTCCACTTCGAGTCGTTTTCCAAACGGACTTGGCAATGACAATGGCTTGTTAGGCAAATTTGTCGCTTTCCACAATTACCGAGCGGGAGTTTCCGCGGAGCATGAAGGCCATCAGGAATATACCACTTCGGGCGACAGGCCCACCAGTGGTTATTTTCCAAGGTTCCGGAATGTTGAAAAACAGGAAACGAATTTCCTCCGTGGCTATGCTGCAGGATTCAGCGCCTATCGTGGACCCTATGCCGATCAAAGTGGTATCGGGATGGAATTGAAGGAAAATCTGTTGAATGCGAACAATTATGGCCCTTGGAGAGTCGGTTCCCATATGATGGGCGAAACGATCCCAAAAGAAACGAATTATGTCGCCCTGGATCCAAATGAAAAAGACGCATGGGGAATCCCGCAATTGAGAATCAACATTGCCTATGATGACAATGATGAGAAAATGATCAAGGATTATCAGGAGCAAATGACCGAGATGTTCGAAAAGGCAGGTTTCATCAATATCAAAACCCGTGACGACAACCGGGCGCCGGGTTTGGATATCCACGAAATGGGAGGAGTCAGAATGGGGCATGATCCCAAAACATCCCTGCTCAACAAACACAACCAACTCCATGCCTGCACCAATGTCTACGTGACCGATGGTGCCTGCATGGCTTCCACCGCAACACAAAACCCCTCCCTGACCTATATGGCCTTGGCAGCGAGGGCGGCGGATCATGCCGTGAAGGAAATGAAAAAATAAGGATCTCCTTTTTGTCCTGAATTAAGAGATACTCAGCTAGCTTATGCATCTTGTGGGCCTATTTACAACCCACAAGATGTATTTTTTTAATGACATTTTTTTGAAGAAAACACCGTAAAAACTTATTCTTCCGTAGATTAGGAATGTAATTTCCATTTTCATGTCTATGCAAATTTCGTCAAAAAGTTTAGCGGCAATATTTTTTCTCCACCTCTTTGTTTTAACCCATTCATTTGGCCAGTCAGCGATTGAGAAATTGCCTGAGCTCATCCTGAACTACAATCAAGCCTTTCCTTGGGAGAAAGTTTATTTACATACAGACAAGCCCCAATACTATTCCAAGGACACCATTTGGATCAAGGCCTATGGAATTCTTGAAAAAGAAGAGAAGACAGCCAACACTTCTTCGGTTCCGCTATATGTGGAGCTTATTGATCCCAAATTCCAGAGAATAGCTGCTGAGATCACCATCAAAATGGATCAAGGCAATGGAAGGGGGGATTTGGTGATTACTGAAGACCTTACACCAGGACCCTATACCCTCCGCGCATATACCAATTACATGAAAAATTTTGGAGGGGAGGCGGTTTTTCACAAGGATATCTGGATAAGGGATTTTATACCTGGTCAAAGTCTTGGCTATACAGAGGGTTCAGATCTGCAATTGTCATTCTTTCCGGAAGGGGGAGTTTTGGTGGATGGAATCAAAAGCAAAATTGGGATAAAGGCTTCTGAGCCAGGAGCCAAAGGCATTGCTTCATTCGGGTATTTGTTCAACAGCAAAATGGATACTTTGCTTAGGTTCGAAACCAATCCTATGGGTGTTGGTAGTTTAAGTTTTGTTCCACAAATAAATGAAACATATGAAATCAGGGCAAAGACCAAAAAAGGTCCCTGGCAAAAGTTTCGGCTCGCTGCGATACAAGCGACAGGCTTTGTCATGGAAGTTGACCCTTTGAGCAATATAGAAAACATCAACATCACTATTCAACACAATTCAGGGGATACCCGAGACCTGTTTTTGATTGGAATGTCTAAGGGAGGATTGGTCTATCAAAAGCAAATGGATGCCAAACGGAATCAACAGGTTTCAATTCCAAAGGATGATTTTTTACCCGGTTTGGTTTCTTTTTATTTAATGGATACAGAGACCAATATTTTGGCCCAGCGGCTGGTCATGCTTCATCCCTTTTCCAATGGAATCGGGAATTTCCTAACAGATAAATCTAGTTATCAAACCAAAGACACTGTTGAATTGGAAGTTGAAATTACAGATGAGTTTGGGCGAGGATTACCGGGTGACTTTTCTGTTTCTGTATTGGATTCTTACCAAGTCATTTCTTCCTTAAAAGAAGATAATATTTTTACCAATTTTCACCTCAGTTCCGAAACCAGCAGTGAGATAGAAAACCCATTTCATTATTTTGATCCAGAAAACCCCCATTCAGCGCGTGATTTGGACGACCTGTTGCTGACTCAGCGATGGAGAAGATTTTCCTGGGAAAACCTGCGCTTGCTTGACAACCGGTCGGTTCATTATATTGAAGAAGGTTTGAGCTTATCCGGTAACCTCTCCGGCATGAAAAAAGACAACAGTCATCGACTGGCTCTCCTGATCAATCCATTTTCTGGAGAACCCATCTTCCATGAGGGTGACACGGATCCAGAAGGAAATTTCAGTTTCAGAGGCTTGGAATATTATGATTCGGTTGGGGTATTTTTACAGGCCTATATTCCCATAGAAAAAGGGAAAAATACATGGAAAGTCCTGAAAAAACATGAAGTGAACCTTTCGAAGGTTGAAAAACCTGTTCTTGAAAACAGGACTTTTGCGACGCTGCCGACTATTTTTTATTATACCGATGATGATGCTTATTTGGTGAAAGTAAAAAAAGTCAATGACATGCTGGATCAGATGAGAAAGTTCCGGGATATTGAGCTAGGGGAAGTGACAGTAACCGGTCGAAGAAGTAACTTGGTTCCCGACAAAAGAGCAGAATTCTATCAAAACAGTCCTTATACAAGTCTGGAAATAACTGAAGAAATGCATGCTTACCAAAACATATTCCATTTTTTGAAGACCAAGCTTGGCTATAAGGTAATTGGGGATGAATTCAGCCTCAGTCCTCCACCAATCCTGACATTGCGAAGCGGTTCATTAAACACGGGTGGTGTTAGGTTCATCATTGATGGCAAGCCCACCTTCAACAACCTGTTGGCTGCATCCTTGCCCTTACATCAGATTGAGCGAATCGACATCTTAAGGGGGCCCAATGTGCCTTCGATATACGGGGCGAACAGCGAGGGCGTGATCAATGTGCTTACCAAATCCGGGAACCCAAATCCAGACTTTTCCAAGCTGGCAATAACGGGGAATGCCACCATGGTTGCCAAAGGATATGTGCCTGTCCGTGATTTTTATATAGGACCGGATCCGGAAGTTCCTTTGGGCATGGACTACAGATCCACACTTTATTGGAATCCAGAAATCCGGACTGATGCAAATGGAAAAGCAAAAATTATATTCCAGTTGTCAGATGGTGATTCTGAGGTATGGGTTAGGTTAGAAGGGTTATCAGATGCAGGGGAACCGGTATTTGTCATGCATAAAATCAAAGTGGGAGAAAAATAAATGCGCCTGAAAATACCAAAAGCTTTAATGCTCAGCTTTTTCGCACTGTACTTTTTTGCAGCTGTAGGGCCTGTGCTTGCTCAATATTCCATTAAAGGCAGAATTATAGATGCTGAAAGTTTTAAGCCCCTGTCTTTTGCGACCGTATTTGTGAGCAATTCATCTTTTGGGGAAATTACAGACGAAGAGGGTTTATTTGAAATCCAAATTCCTGAGGGAGAGCACAACCTTGTCATCAGTTTTATGGGGTACGAGCCATTTAGTTATAGTCTGTCCACCAGATCACTCCGGGATTTTTATGAATTCCGCCTTTTGCAACAGCCAATTGATTTGGAAGAGCGTGAGGTAATGGGTCGCCGGGATGCAACTTGGCACAAAAATCTACAAATTTTTGAAAGGTATTTTTTGGGAAACAGCAGCAACGGCGTAAAATCCAAAATCCAGAACACAGAGGTATTGATCTTGGATGCGGAATCCAACAATTCTAAATTAAAAGTTACCGCTAGGGAAATCCTTGAGATAAAGAATCCCAATTTAGGTTTTCAAATTAAATATGTGTTGTTGGGTTTTGAGTACGACTTTTCTTCGCAGCAGGTCACCTATTCAGGTTATCCTTACTTTGTGGAGGCTGATATACCAAAACGTAGACTCAAGAAAGTTACGGATTTACGTGAGAAAGCATATTTGGGTAGCATCATGCACTTTGTCAGATCATTGTACCGGGGCAATTCCAGTGAGGAGGGTTTTGAAGTCCATTCCACAGAGAAAGCCTTGAATCCTAACTGGACAGCGCCGAAAAGTGATTCTAGCCAATTGTCCAGCGGAATCGAAAAAGTAATCGGACAAACCCCAATTCTTCCGGGTTATATTCCCCAATGGATCAACCTTCCAAAACAACCCATTCATGATCCAAAAGAATTGATACAGACCACCTCTGATGGCAAAATATTTATGACCTATGCAGCGCCCGTTTATGTGGTGTATCAGCACGAAGCCGAAGATCCTGAATTTCATCCTTATAGTCTGAGAAACATCAGCCCCCTTGTTAGGGATCTTGGTTTGTCCGGAAATGAAGAACTCCATGATCGGGGAAAATTTTCTCAGGTGAGTCTGTTGTACATGCGGGCAAAAGCTGTTCAATTATTTGTCAACGGCAGCTATTTTCATCCCTATGACATTTTTGTGGAAGGGTATATGGCTTGGGAAAAAATAGGGGATTTATTGCCCTTTGAATATGAGCCCTTGCCAAAAAAACAAAGACCCTGATCCGTTTATCAACCAGGATTTATATCCTCAGCATTCTTTATTTTCGGTTTATCCGCTTTATGGGATGAACAGCCGAAGTTAAACCTGAAATATGCATTGGGTTTCCTAATGGGATCGAAACTGCATGAAAACCAGGCGATTGGAAGACTAATTCCTAACACCAATAGGGTAAAGTCAAAAATAGGCAATCCCTAATTGAATATCGGGCAATTACAATCTTGAATGGGGTTCGCAATGCATAAAACGGGTTAAACCATGTACATTTCCTACTCCTTTGAAAAGTTGAACTTTTGTAGGCGCAAATGACCGAGAGGTTTGAAAAAGCCGGTTTTATCTATCAAAACCAGGGGCGATAACCGGGCGTCCAGATTGGGGATCCACGAAAAGGGAGGTGTCAGAATGGGGCATGATCCCAAAACATCCCTGCTCAACAAACACAACCAGCCCCATGCCTGCACCAATGTCTACGTGACCGATGACGCCTGTATGACTTCCATCGCTACACAAAATCTGTCCCTGACCTAGATGGTCTTGGCAGCCAGAGCAAAGGGTCATGCCGTGAAGGAAATAAAACAAGGCTGATCTTTATAAAACTGAGCAATAAAAAAACCCAAGGGGCTAAATCCTTGGGTTTTTTTATTGTTTCAATTAAACAAAGGGTATTTTATCGCTCTTATTTTTTCTGCGCTTTCTTCATCGGATTGTCACCGGTAGAAACTCCTCTGGCACCACCAGCGCCTTTGAAAAGCTCAAATCGGGTAGGTGTTGCCTGACTTGGCCAATAGTTGTTGGATTCGTCGATATCGGCTGTTTCTCTGAAGGGGTCCAAAACGATGTTTTTCACTTCCTTGGACTTTGCAAATACTTTGGTGACTTCGCTTTCATTCAATCTCCATATTTCGGCTGGAATTCTTTCGATTTCCGAAGTTCCATCCACATAGTTGAATTGGATGATCAAAGGCATGACCAAACCACCGACGTTGCTAAATTTCATTTCATAGAAATTCAAACCGGAGTTCAGCAAATCTTTTTCCTTTTGGTTCAATCTGGCCATAAAGTCCTTGTAGGCTTTCTCGTCCTCAGGAGTGACTGCGAATGGATTGTAGCTGTTGTAGAAATCCCTGGTAGCAGGATTTGCTTCCAATACGGTTTGTGGGATATCCTCTTTGTTGTAGGTTTTGCTGACATAAGATTCCTCTCTGTCAAATTCCTTTTTGGCATCGGCTTTCTTTTCTGCTGGCGTTCTGTTGTCCAGTTTGAACCAATTCACTTGGTCCAAAGAAATGTCAACCGGCTCAGCACCGTAAAACCAACCTCTCCAAAACCAATCCAAATCCACCCCGGAGGCATCCTCTATGGTTCTGAAGAAATCTTCAGGCGTTGGGTGTTTGAACATCCATCTGTTCGCATATTCTTTGAAAGCATAGTCAAACAGCTCACGACCCATAATGGTCTCTCTCAAGATATTGAGTGCAGTGGCAGGTTTTGCATACGCATTGGGACCAAACTGGATGATGTTTTCGGAATTGGTCATGATCGGCTCCAACAGGTGTTTTTCACTTGCCATGTAGGAAACAATTTTATGGGCGGCACCTCTTCTGGAAGGATAATCCCTGTCCCACTCTTGCTCAGCCAAAAACTGCATGAAGGTGTTCAAGCCTTCGTCCATCCAAGACCACTGTCTTTCGTCGGAGTTGACGATCATTGGGAAATAATTGTGACCGACTTCATGGATGATGACTGAAATCATGCCGTATTTCACGGCGTCGGAATAAGTACCATCGGCATCCGGACGACCATAATTGAAGCAGATCATCGGGTATTCCATTCCATTGGAAGCCTCCACAGAGATGGCAACCGGGTAAGGATAATCAAATGTCCTTGCTGAATAGGATTCTATCGTGTGGGCAACTACCCTTGTGGAATATTGCTCCCAAAGTGGATTGCCTTCTTTTCCGTAATAGGACATTGCCATGACGTCTTTGCCAGCTTGCTTGACGGCCATTGCATCCCAGATAAACTTTCTGGAAGAAGTCCATGCAAAATCCCTTACGTTTTCGGCATGGAAAATCCAGGTTTTCTTGTTCTTCGCCTTTCCTTTTTCCAATCTTTCTGCTTCCGCCTGGGTACGGATGACCACAGGTTTGTCATAGGTTTTTTGTGCCAGATTCCATCTGTCCAACTCGACTGCGCTAAGCACCTCCTCTGGATTTTGGAGTACACCGGTAGAGCCAACCATGTGGTCTGCAGGGACCGTGATTTTCACTTTGTAATCACCAAATGCCAAGGCAAATTCCCCTCTTCCGACGAATTGCTTGTGTTGCCAGCCTTCAAAGTCTGAGTAAACAGCCATTCTTGGGAACCACTCAGCCATGGTGTAGAGATAATTCCCGTCTTTTTCAAAGAACTCATATCCGGGACGGCCGCCGATAAAACTCATTCGGTCGTGGATATTGAAGCTCCAATCTACGGTAAACTCAAATTTCTCACCTGCTTTCAAAGGCTGAGGAAGGTCTACACGCATCATGGTTTTGTTGATGGTCACCGAAATATCATTTCCGCTCATGTCCTTGAGGGAATTGATTTTGTAACCCAAGTCCAGGTCATGCCATACAATGGACTCCAATTGTCTCATGGACATTCTTTGGCCGATTTGACTAGACGCAATTTTTGGAGTGTTGGAATCCTTGGCCCTTTCGTTTTGGTCCAACTGGATCCATAAATAGGTGAGGGCGTCCGGGGAGAAGTTGTGGTAGGTGATTTTTTGGGAGCCTTTGATGGACTGGTTGTCGTCGTTCAGTTCCACTTCGATTTCGTGATCGGCTTTTTGTTGCCAATACATGTGTCCAGGGGCTCCGGAGGCCGTTCTGTAGACGTTGGGAGACCTGAATGTGGTTCCCAATTGCTCAAAACGCTCTGCGTGGTTTTGGACACTTTTTTGAGCGAAAAGAGAAACGGAGGTCAATAATCCGATTCCAATCGCAGTAAGTAATCTTTTCATTCTTTTTAATTTAAAGTAAAATGTCCCTGATCCAATGAACCAAGGATTTCAAATATCGCTTAATTTATCAATCTTCAGAACTAAATATAGGACGAAGAAAACCTTTTTCCGGTAATTTTTCCAAAAGCGGTTGTTTTATGATTTCACTTTCTTGGAAAATGGTCTTTTTTTAAAAAAAACTCACATCCACTTTACCAATACTTGGTTTCAAGCATCATCATCACGGACATTCCCAACACAATTGCAGAGATGACCAAAGTCCATTCTTTGCGGTTGATGCCTACCAAGCCCACCAAAAGGGAGGAAGCCAGCAAAAACAGGGCGACGATGATGAGTTGCCCGACTTCCAAGCCTAGATTGAAGGCCAACAAGGGTTGAAAGATGGAGGATTCCCTGCCCAACAATGATTTCAGGTAATTGGAAAAGCCCAATCCATGGACCAATCCGAAGAAAAGTGCGAAGAAATAATTGATCTGGACGCCCCTTCCCGTACTTGCCTTTGGCTTGAAGATATTGACCAAGGCGGTGATCGCGATGGTAACGGGGATCAGAAACTCGATCAAGTTGCTGTTCACCTTGACCAAATTCAATGTGGCCAAGGCCAAAGTAACCGAATGCCCGATGGTGAATGCAGTGACCAGGATCAATATTTTTTTCCAATCCCTCCCGATGTAAATTGCACAAAGCGCAATGACAAAAAGAATATGATCGAAACCTGCCAAATCAAGAATATGTTTGATGCCTAACTGAAAGTACAGTTGAAACTGACCCATGCTTATTTTACGTTGAAATTTATGGCCGAAGTATTCTCCGGCGCGTTAGATAATTGTATAATTTTGCAAAAAAAGTAAAAATCATCCATATCCATGCTACATTATTATATTTTCTCACTCATTATAGGATTGAAGGTACTTTTGCATCCTTTCTATATCAGCCTCACGGATATCCGCTACAATGCACAGGGCCAAAACCTGGAAATCGCACAGAAGATTTTTTGGGATGATTTGGAAGTGGCCCTTTCGGAATCTTCCAACAGCAAGGTGGATTTTTTGAATCCCTCCAATCCGGAGAAACTGAATAAAATGGCAAGGGAATACCTGCTGGCTTCCAATGCGATCACTGTCAATGGGCAAAAGATAGAGTTGAGATACTTGGGATACGAGATTGAGGAAGATGCTGCTTGGTTTTATATGGAGACAGGCAAAATCCCTTTTCCCAAACAGGTCAGCATCAAAAACACGGTGCTGTTGAATCAGTTTGATGGACAACAGAACATCGTCAATTTTTACTTGGACAAAAAGCCCAAAAGTTTGATCCTTTATAAGGAAAATGAAACGGGAAACCTGGTTTTTTAACCCGTGTGATGCTCGAACACTTCAAATCTGAAATAGCCTTGAAATCAGTCGGTTGATTGCTGTTTCCGACTTCATCCTATCGGTAAAATGCATTCTTCTCCATATAGGCTCATTTTCTTGCAGTTTCAACCTCATTAGGAGACTTAGTGCATGTTTCGGGTATAAGATTTTTGGAAAAAAAGGATCGAATACACTGAATGGGTTTTCAATACATTCTCAATACAAAAAAGGCTACCCGATGAAGGTAGCCTTTTTGATTGTAAACATGAGAAGATCTGAAAGTCCCGGTTATTCTGGTACAGCGTCATTGGCTGTAGTGGCATACAATCCAATCATATTGCCCGTGAATCCTCCAGCCACATTGGTTGACAGGATGTCCCCCGACACCTCAAAATAGGTGAAATCCCCTTCTCCAATTGCATAACCAAATGCATAAGCATCTCCGGTTGCCTTTACCTGCAACCTGATCGGGCCTTTAGTTTCAATTTTTGCGCTTCCGATGATTTGTGATTCTCCTTTTTCGGTTCTTTGAAGGAGAATGAAATCTTCATTCCCTTTTTTGGTGATTCCAAAGACATAATTGAACTTCTCACTCTGAACCGTGGTGATTCCGGCCAGTTCTTTTTCGGAAGCAGGCTTGAATTCGATGGCGGTAGTAAAGGCAAAGTTTTTGTGCTGCTGTCTGTAGAATAAAGTGGAAGTTGGTTTGACCTCCTTGATATTGACAGCAAATGGGTTGATTTGAAGTCCTTTTTTGTTGAAGGAAATAAAATCTTCCCTCGGGCCACGCAAGCCGATCCATCTAAAATCAAGTTTTTCGGCATCGAATCTTTCCGTGTAGGTGAAATTGCCATTTGGAAAAAATCCATCTGAACCGGTTTTGTTCTCAGTGATGCCCGCCGGCATTTTCAATTTTGGCTCCATAGGGATCAATCCGTTTTCGAACACCGGAAATTCACCCGACCAATCTACCGGAAGAATAAAGGTCTCTCTACCCGTATTCACCCTATTTTTGTCATTTGGTCTTATGCCCAAGAACACACCGTAGTATTTGTCATCTGGTCCAAGGACCAAATCGGCATGACCAGCCCAATCCACTTTATTGCTTCTGTTGTTTCCAAAATATTTCTGTGTCAAGATTGGATTGGAAGGTGCCGGGATAAAAGGTCCCGTGGGGCTGTCACTTTTGAAGATCACTTCACTGTGATTTCCACCGGTACCCCCTTCTGCGCACATCAGGAAATATTTCCCATCCTTTTTGTAAATGTGCGGGGCTTCTATCCAAATCGGATTCTTTGAGGGGTCCACGCCACCATCTACAATGATCTTATCTGTGCCTGCCACTACTTGGTCATTCTCGAGATCATATTCCCAAATTTTGATGACGCGGTGACCTTCGTATCTTTCTTCTCCTCTATTTGGCGCATCGTTGTGCACCACATAGGCTTTGCCATTGTCATCAAAAAACAATCCTGGATCGATGCCATCAAACTTGAGTTTAATGGGGTCACTCCAGCCTTGCATCGGATCTTTTGTCTTGACCACGATATTGCCAAAACCTCCGGCAAACTGGGTGGTGATCATATAAAAGGTGTCATTGTATGGGTTGTACTTAATGTCAGGGGCATAAATCCCCATGCTTATTCCCGTATCCTGAACCTTCAATTGGGATTTTCGATCCAGAACATGACCTATTTGCTTCCAATTCACCAGATCCTTGGAATGGAAAATCGGCACCCCGGGAAACATGGCAAAAGAGGAAACCACCATGTAATAATCGTCTCCTTTTCTGGTAATCGCCGGGTCAGGATAACATCCTTGGAGAATGGGATTGTAAAATTCATTTTCCTTAAGTGGGTTGTCGATGTAAACTTGGTCTTTTCCCTCATATACCACTTCTGTGAAAATAGGAGGATTGTTTTTTTTCTTTTGGCCATACCCGTCTGATACGGAAATGAAAGCCAAAAGGAAAGCCAAAATAACTGCTGGTTTTCTTTTCATTTTGCTGGTTTTATCTGTTTGATTATGAATTTTTTATGATTAAAATTATTGGTTAGAAGGCCACTATCAATCCTGTAACAAAGACAACATTTTCATGCCATACCTTCTGCCCAACTCCCGGTAGCCCGCTGCCGAGAAATGGAGCCCATCCTCCAAGGCCTCGCAGTCGGTGGAGGAAATCACATACGCTTGTGGAATCACTGTGGGCAATGTTTGAATAATGGCATTCATGCTGGCACACTTTCCACCCTGATCGGCACTGACCATTTCACCTGCCAAGAGGGGAAGGGAATTGGGAGCCAAACCCAGATCCGCTAGAATAGTATCATAAACGCCCTTGGTTTTTTTTGGCCAGTTTTCATCTCCTGTGTTGGATTCCCCTTGATGGAGCAATATTCCTTTGATCATGCCGTCTTTTTGGGCGATTTTGGCCAATTCGATTAATCTCGCATAGGGATCTCCATCATATTCCTTGACCATATTCTGTAGCCAATCAGGTGAAGACTGTACATAGTATTCAAAATTTCCTTTTTCAAAAAGTTCGATCTTTGCTCCTCCAACGGAGACATTGATGATCCCGATTTTAATATTTTCAGGGAGATGTTCTGTCAACGTCCTTCCGAAATAATCTGCAGGACCAAGTCCGGTATGGCATCTGGTCAAAGGTGCCGTTGCCGGATACCATTGGCCTTTTTTTCTGTTCAGGTTGTCGCAGTCTATGGCTTGCAAAACCTTGAATCGATCATCCTCAATGGTGTCCTGATCTTCAAATTTGGCCGCACCTTCCATATTGGATTGTCCAAAACTCAGGAAGATGTAAAAGTTTTCATCCTGTTGGGCGAAAGCCGATAGGCCAATGTTGAAGAGTAAAAAAGCCAAGAGGAATGGCTTGAGGTGGTTTGATTTCATAATGTTGTTCATTTAGGAATGCTTGAAGCGATAAATTTTCCTTCGCACGCTTATTCTTTATTCTCCAATTTTTTACTTGCCTTGCCGCCGTTACCGTCCAAATGGCATCGGAAAATTTTTCCGCCATTTCGCCACTACGGTAATCCCACCAATCAGCCGAAGTGGCCACTGTTTTCCTGCTCTATCCAAAAACAGTTTAGGGGAATGAGCATCTCTTGGCTATCGAACGGTCTTTTCATCAGGGATTAAAATTTTATTTGATCCTCAATTTTGAAATAGTCAAAATCAGCATGACCTCCAGGCTGCTGGGTTGAGTAATAGAACAAACCGTACCGATACCCCATGAAATGAGGAAGCGTGTATTTCATTTGCAAAATATCTCCCAATTGCTTCCAGTTTTTTCCTTCATCAAGGCTGTAATAGAATTTTGCTTCGTCTTTCCTTTCGTGAAAATCACAGACAGCCCTCAGCAAAACCGAATCCCCAACGAATGCTACGGTCTCAATTTCACTTTCAGATGCATCAGAAGCCTTTTTCATGACCAGCTTTTTTTGTCCATCCTGAACCCGAACGCCAATCAGTCCATAGTCTTTCTGCAGCAAAGTAAGTCCTGCAAAATCACCTTCTTTCATCCCAGAAACATCGATTTTGATGGTTCCCATACTTTCGGGACCAATTGTCCTTTGGGTAAGGGTGTTTCTGGCGGATAAAACACCTTGGTCAACCCGATCGGTTTTCAGTCTGAGGGTTCCTTTTTTCCCATTGATAGACCAAAGATCAGGAACGGGATTGTGATTCCATTGCCAGACCAAGGGCAAATCGGCATCTCTTTTTTTCCTCTTGAAATCATCAGAAGCGACGATTCCAGGCATAAGTCCTTTGCTTTCCGGCAGGTCAAGTTCCATGGGGACCTTACCGGCTACGCCCAAAACCGGCCATCCATCTTCCCAAGTGACGGGGACCAAATAGGGGACTCTACCTACAGCACCATTGTCCCGGAAGAGATAAGCAAACCAATCTCCATTTGGAGTGTCAATCAAACCTCCTTGAGCAACACCCTTGTCCTGAAGCGCAACTCTTCCTTCATAAGGGCCTTCGATATTGTCCGATCTGTGGATGATGACTGTCCGCATTCCCCCTTTGGGCCAGGCGATATTGAAAAGGTAATATTTGTCATTGACCTTAAAAAGTTGTGCCCCTTCAGCCGGCAAGCCGACATTGTTCCCTGAAGGTTCGGTGGCGTTTTGGATCAATACCCTTTCCGTATTTGGTTTTATCCCAGTCAGATCACTTTCCAATTCCACCATTTTGATGGTGCCAGCTCCCCAAATCAAATAGACCTTTCCATCGTCTTCAAAAAACAAGGTATGGTCATGCAGGGAAGGTTCGAAGGCCATGGATTTCCAAGGGCCCTTTTCGATGTCTTTGGTAGAATAAATGTAAGTTTTACCCGTGTTTCCAGAAAAAGTACCTATGTAATAAACACCGTTGTGGTATCTAAGGCTACTTGCCCAAGAACCTTTTCCATACATCTGTTTTCCATTTTCCAGCTTTAGATCCTCGCTTGAACTCAATATTTCATAAGCATAATTGACCAATTCCCAATTGACCAGATCCTTGGATTTCATGATGGGGACTCCGGGATTCATGTGCATGGTCGTGGAGCCCATGTAATACGTATCCCCAACCCGGATCATGGACATGTCAGGCACATCCGCATGGATTATTGGATTGGAGGCTTTTTGACCATAAAGAGAGTGACTCGAAAAGCAACTCAAAAAAGTGAAGAATAGGAGGGTAAACCGAAGGTTGCGCATATAGGATTAAATTTTGATAGGCCACATACAATCAAGTACATGGCCTTTCAAGAAGTTAATAATTTTGTTGGTTTAAGTTAATAATTGAGCTATTCGTATTTTGCTGCAAGTTGGATTATTTCGTTGACGACCGTTTTTGGAGAATTGTCTCTATTGAAGAGTAGGGGATAATCTGTTCTGCCTCTGACAGGCCAGCCGTTTTTCCAGGAATCTCCGTCATTCACTCCCCAAAGTGTTACCCTTGAGATTTTGTCATGGTGGTCCAGGAAAAGTTTGAAGAAGGCTAAATATCGCGCATCAAATTTCTTTTGAACATCATCGGGCAATCCTTCTGTATATGGATTTAGACTTTGTTGATAGTCCACATTGGTCGATACATCAGCGCCCATGTCCCCTCTCGGTGATGGCAATACGCTGAGGTCCATTTCCGTGATCATCACAGTCACTCCAAGACCCGAATAGGCCAAAATGCTTTTTTCGAACTCCTCAATGGTGGGATATTCCAAGCCCAAGTGCCCTTGCATTCCGATACCATCGATTTTGATCTCTTGGGCTTGTAAATCTTTTACCATTTTCACTACGCCTGCTCTCTTTCCAGAGTTGGCCATGGAATAGTCGTTGTAATACAATTCGGCTTCCGGGTCTGCTTCGTGTGCATACTGAAATGCCAATTTTATAAAATCCTCACCAAGGATCTCAAAAAATTTACTTTTTCTCCAAGAGCCATCATCCAAGATTGCCTCGTTGACCACATCCCAGCCTTTTACTTGGCCTTTGTATCTGCCCACTACGGTTTTGATATGGGTTTCCATCCTTTTTGCCAGGACTTCTGGGCTGACATCTTTCCCCTCTGCATCTGTAAAAAACCATCTCGGCGCCTGCGAATGCCAGATCAAGGTATGGCCGACGACATGCAGGTTGTTTTTCTTGCCGTATTCAACAAACTTGTCTGCTTGGGAAAAATTAAATTCCCCTTCTTTGGCTTGAAGCATGCCACTTTTCATGACATTTTCCGCAACAATTGAATTGAAATGGGTACCAAGTACTTCCATCGTGGAGGCATCTGTCTCGTTGATGTGGTTTCTCCCCATAGCAGCACCGATATAAAATTTGCCTTCGAAAGCATCCTTCAATGTAATTGCAGGATTTTTTTCCGATCGCACTACGCAGCCCAATCCAATCAGAACGACTGCAGTGAGGGATATTCCATTTTTTAATTTATTCCATTTTGTGTTCTTCATTTAGCAATGGGTTCAAACAGGTTTGTATTGATATTTTTTAAGCTTTAAAATTCATCCAGAGTATCTGTGATGGAGAAATCTTAATTGGTGTTTTCGGTTTTTTTGCTTGCGAAATCTACAATGGATTTTATCGTATAGGTTTTTCTCGATCCTTTCGATTGGAAGGGAAACTGAAAACAGACTTGTTTTTTTATGATTTGAATAAAATGGAAAGGTCAACAATTAAGATTTCGTCAACCTTTCCATTAAACCCGTTTTACGCAATTCCAATTTTATTCCAGCCTAGGATTACTTAAAAATCAGTCTTTGATTACAATTTTTGACTTCACCTTATCGGGTGTAAGCTGAATTTTCCAATTTAATAGTCTGATTTTGTATTAGGTATAATCCCATTATGTGGTTTAAGGCATGTTTCGGGTTAAATTTTATTGATTTTTTAATCCATCCGCAAAACCTGCATAAGAAGGTTTACGCGTTAGGTTGACATCCCAAAGACCTTGTCTCAAGGTATTGTCTGATTCACTGTCAATGGCGCTTCCCAATGTGATTCCGTATCGCTGTGCAGCTGGAACGTATTGTTCGTAAAGTGCCAACACTTCTCCGTAGATTTCGGCTTGTCTTTCCAGCATCGTTGCTGTCGGCTGTGCAGACATGATGCGCACTTCTAAGCCCGAAACCCTGACCATCTTTCCGGTAGCTGCCAACAATTGGAACATGGTACCGATATCTGATGTGTTGGAATTCAGAGAAAGTTGCATTCTAGTCCCGATGCCATCTACTTGAGCGCCCTTGTTTTCCAAATAAGTCACATAATCGATCAGACCACGGCATTTATCCAGATTGGCTTCAAGACCACTCTCATTGATAAATAACAAATCTGCTGGATTACCATGTTGACGAGCCATTTGAAATGCCTTTACCCCGTAGTCTTTGCCCAAATAATCTTGCCAATAAAATTCTCCATCTGGCAAAGCCCTACCCAAACCGGATCTCAATTCTGCTGGATTGTTCTGATCCATCGGTTCATCGAGTACATTCCTGGCTTTGATTTGGTCTTTGGTCTGGCCGACTACCTGAGAAACCCAACGCTCCATTTGTGTACCGATGATGGAATTTTTTTCTTGGGCTGTCTTCTCCACCACAGTGGTACTTCCACCTGAAGCATTGGCATTGCTCAGCACCACATTGTCAATGTAAACAGTGCCCGCAAACTCTCCATAACTAAAAATCAATCTCCCTCTATCGTCTGCGTTTACAGTAGTGGAAAGATTTGCCAAGCGCCACTCTTGCGTCACGAACACTTGACCAAATCCATTTGAAGAGTAATCCGGACTCTGTAATTCAGGCCTGATCACCCCGTCTGCAGTTCCTTTTACCCAAAAACTCAGGTTGTAAGTTTCGCCGTTTTTGACCGGCTGAGCCAACTGATAAACCGTCTGGACTTCCCAGAAACCCCCTGTTGTGGAAGGGTTGGTGACAAAGAATGCACTTCCGGAACCGCCAACTCCCTGGCCATTGGCTGTTACACCTCTTGTGGAATTATTGCCCCATCCACCCCAAGAATCACCAGACTCGAAATCTCCGTTGGAAATGAGATTGCTGATCATTGGGGGTCCATCGACATCATAGACATACAGGTTGTTGATGTCGAGATAGTAAGTTGCGGAAGGCGTATATCCCAATTCCAATTGGAATTTAAAGGAATTGCCTTCAAATGCATTCACCCTAAACCTGACTTCCTTCCAAGAAATACTTGTTGAAAATGTAGGTGTGGCAGGTCCAGAACCAAACCATGCAAGCTCCGGAGTATTTTCTGAAAGCCCTTCAAAAGTAAATCTGCCTTCACCGGGAACATCAGATTTGATATAAGCAATGACCTCATATGTTTTGCCGGGAATGACCGGGATATCCGGCGAGGTGATCCGAACGCTGTTTGGTGAAGCTACAGAAGCACCCACTTGCAATTTAACTGCAGGCACACCATTTCCCATGCCATCGCCTTGCGCTATAGTCACTCCTGAACTGACAGTCCAATCGTTCAACTCACCCTCTTTTAATCCATCTAAAGCCAATTCATTGTCAAAGGCGGGAGATTCTACAATCAACGGAGAAAGCAAGCCGTTGAGATAAGCTGAATTTTGGTTGTTGTAGGAAATCAAAGAGGAGCCAAATACGGAAACGTCTTTTTGTGCCGCCATCTCCAGAAGACTCTGGATGTTTACCAAATTGATGGTGCCATTGTCTTGAACAAGATTTCTATGGGACATACCGGTGTTTGGCGTAAACTCATTGAAATTCCTATTCACAAATCTATATTTCAATCCAGCAGAAGTGTAATCTGTCAGTGGCATGGCAACACCCAATTTGAAATTGGGATAGGCCACCGTGTCGAGCAAACTTCTCAAGGCTGCATAACTGTTAAGCTCTTCCTGCAAAGCGATGCTTTCGGGTTTTTCAGTATTGAACGCTAAAGGATCAAAATCAGCACATGCAGTCATCAAACCCGCCGTTAATGCCAATATTCCAAGTTTTTGAAATTTTTTCATACCTATTCCTTTTTAATTTTTAAATCACTATTTCAAAACTGGATTGAAGGTTTCCAAACCTACTCCTCGATTTCTCATTACCAAAGTATCTACAGCGCTAAGCCTGAATTGAGGATGATTGATCTCATATTGTAAGTAAATCGCATCTCTATCCTGGTTGCCCCAACTTTTCTTTTCGCCTTTTTTCACAAAAGAACCTGATCCGGAAGCGGTGATTCCATCAGTAGCCGAAGTAACCGTACAGTTGCCTTGGTTGTCAAAAGTCAGAAAAAGATCAGCGGTAATATTTTCTCCGCCTGAACCTTGGATGGTCAGAGGAAACTGAATGGCGCTTAAAGATTCGGTATGGAGACTTTTCAACTCATCTTGCTCCACAAATTCCCTTCTTCTCACCACTTCTTTGCTCAGACCCTCAAAACCGGGCTTGCCTGTCATGGTGTCTTTTCCTCTTCTCAGATAGATGCCATGCCATTCATTGACATATTTAATGGCATAGAGGACAAAGTCCTTCGGTATGACATCCCAGTCGCCGATTACATGCGGATTGGGATTGGCCAAAGTGGACCTGCCCACAAGTACAGAGTCTGCATTGTCCACGCTTTTGATTCTCAATGGAACCACATAGGTGTTTTTAAGCGCATTGGGATCGTTGAAGAAGGCGCCTGTCAACTGGATTTCTACCCCACCAATGATTTCACCTTTTGGGATGATGATGTGGGACGCAGCGAGCTGATAATATTCAGAAGGCAATGTCAGGACTTCATCTCCACCCTCAGAGAACAAAAGATTATTGGAGAGGGATGGGTCAACCTCGATTTCGAGCCGGAGATCCTGACGATTTGTGTAAACGCCACCGGTTGTAGCCATTATCCTGAACTTCCGTTCATTGTCAAGGGAGGTGTCAAAGATGTCCTCTCCCAGTGTGATCGTTCTTACGGGATATTGATGGGCAAAATACACCGTTTGCTTGTCAAAATCAGGAAATTCCCAGTCTTGGTTCACACAGGAAAAAGCTCCTATCACCAAGGATGCAAATGCTATTTTTATAATTTTTTTCATCTTTAAATTCTTTAGACTTCAACGAATTGCATAAACGACAACACTAAATTTTACCATCCTGTATTTTGACTGATTGCGCTGTATTTCAGGACTTCGCTCAAAGGGATTGGGCCATACTTCATGTGGTTGTCGAATACCCTGTTTTGAACATTTATGATTTGAGATCCATTATTTTGGATTCGGATCCCGCGGGCGGTTTCTGTCAGATCAAGATCCCATCTCCTCAAATCCCAAAACCTAAATCCTTCAAAACACAGCTCCAGTCTTCTTTCATTTCTGATCAGGGTGCGCATTGCGTTTTGATCATTTTTGATAGATTCCAAATACGCATCTCCATTATTCAGTCCTATTCCAGCCCTCTGTCTGATCGCTTTGATCACGTCATAAGCTGAATATCCATTTCCTCCGGTAGTGGTTGGGCCCCATGCTTCATTTGCCGCTTCGGCATAGATCAAATATATTTCCGTATACCTGATTCTCGGCATGATATGGAGCTGACCATTCACTGAAACTGGGTTTAAATTGACATCTTGTCTTAGCAGTTTTCTCATGTAATACCCCGTTCTGGTTGAGACTTCCACCCTGTTGATGCCATCATTGGTTCCTCCATCAGCACTTGTGTTGATGGTTTGGTTGTTGGGACCTGCTGTACGGCCATTCGAGATGATGAAGTGGTTCAATCGAGGATCTCTGTTCGCATAAGGATTGTTGAGGTCGTAATTGCTGGAAGGATGGGAAAGCGGATAGCCATTGGCGTCCGGAAATGCATCCACCAAATTTTGGGTAGGATTTAACAAGCCATTGCCAAATTGGGTAGGAGGGAAATGGGCTGCTTCCAAATTACTGGAGGGACCACCAAGAGACGCTCTCCAAAGTATTTCGGAGGTATTGACACCACCTCCAAGATTATTGATTTCTGAAGTATTGGCATACCAGGTAAGACCTGTTGGTGCTAAACCAGAAACGCCATTATTCATGTCAATGATCTCTGCGGCAAAATTAGCGGCATCCTCCCAAGTGGTGCTGTTTCCTTGGCTGAATGCAGGACTCGCGGCCATCAAAGCCGCTTGGGCCCTGATGGCCGCAGCAATTCTTCCACTCAGCAATTGCCTTGCATCTTCCCCAAATACACGGTTGTAATCATTTCTACTTGCTCCAAGTGCCCGATACTTCTCTGGAACCATCGAATCATTGGAAACATCCTCGTAATCTGTCGGAAGCAATTCCAAAGCTTGTTCAGCATCAGCATACAGCTGCTGCATGGATGCTTCAAAAGTACTCCTGGGCAAATTGAATTCAGAGGTCAGATCTTGTGGAGAATTGAAGACTTGTACGCCCAACAATTGTCCATCTGCAACACCTCCATGGGATTGTAGAAGATGGAACATAAACAAGGCGCGTAACCCATAGGCCTCCCCTTTGATCCTGTCTGCAAACATTCTGTCCAATAAGTCATTGCTCACGGTAAATGAAACCTTATCTGCAGTTTCAATCATGATGTTCAAATACTGAATCGCAGCATTGGAATTGTTCCATTGGTTGAGGGGGTTATTGTCAGATGCCCATTGCCCACCTGCAACAAGGAAGAAAGCGTTGTTTTCATTGTTGCTTACTGCATCATCGGTAGCCATGTCATTGAAACTCCAGCCATTTCTGGGGATTCTCGCATAACCATTGATGATCAATCCCTGTGCAAACCTTGGCTCATTGTAGCTGCTTTCCAAGTCCCTGTTGTTTTGAATGGCAGGTTCCAATAAATCTACACAGCCTGAAAATAAGGCTGAGAAGAAAGCCAAAACGACAATTTTATGTGTATACTTTTTCATTTTTCGATGATTTAAAATTGTGCTGACAAACCAAGATTAAAGAACCGCGTCTGAGGAGCAGTACCAATATTCATTTCCAGTATCTTCCGATTGGGACTTAAAGTCAAAAGGTTGGAGCCATTGATATAGACATTCATTCCCTTGATAAAATCACCGCCAAAGAATTGCTCAGCAGGCACATTGTAGGTAAGCTGAACCCTTGCAAGGTCAAACCGATCTGTGCTGTACAGCCAAAAATCAGAGTTTCTAAAATTGTTGGCCCCATTCAGCGTGGTCAATCGGGGGAAAGTTGCGCTTTCAGCCGTGCCTTCTGTCCATCTGTCTCTTACTACTTCAGAATATTTGGCTTCTCCCGAGACCCAGAAATACGAACTGTTCTGCATCGCATAAGCTCCTTTTCTGGCCACGCCCATCGCAAAAAACGTGAAGTTTTTCACCTGAGCAGTTACATTAAAGCCCAACGTCAAAGGAGCACCAAACCAGCCACCTCTTCCCAGAAACACTTCATCCTGAGGGGTAACTCTGCCGTCTCCGTTTTGGTCTGCATAGCGCAAATCCCCCGGCAATACTTCACCAAAAATCTGGGTAGGCGAGGCATTGATTTGTTCTGTATTTCCGAAGAACCCTTGATTTCTCAAACCCCAAATGGCATCGATGGGGTTGTTCGTCCTCTCTTGATATGGGTCTTGCCAATTTTCTCCTCTTTGCAGTGCCTTGGTATTGTAATAGGTACCCACAATTCCAAAATTCAGATTTGCAGCACCTAATTTTTGGTTCCAATTCAGATTGAAATCAAAGCCAGATCTTTGGTCACTGTTGTAATTCTCAAAAGGGATAAAGGAGGATGCCGGAAACCCTGTAGTAAAATAACTTGGATACACATCACTTCTCTGCACCAACAAACCAGACATTCTACTCAAGAAATATGAGCCGGTAAATGCCAATCTGTTATTGAATAGTGAAGCATCAATACCAAAGTTCACCTCTTCACGTTTTGGGAAGGTCATATTTGGGTTGGCACCTCTTCTTGAGATCGTGGAGATGTTGTTCAATCCGTCTTTCCAGGTATAAAACACGGTGCCGTCCCCTTGTTGCGTATAAACCTGCTCATACAGGTAGTAATCCTGGATATCCAAATCCGTATGGATGATACCTCCCGAAACGGAAAGCAATAAGTTGTCAAAAATAGACCCTTGCAAAAACTCTTCGTTACTGATTCTCCAGCCCAAAGACATGGTTGGGGAAAAAGCCCTTCTGTTGTTTTCCGGTAATCTGGCCGAGTGAATAATTGCATTATTCATTTCAACCAGATATTTGTTTTTGAAGTTGTAAGCCAAATGCAGCCCGACGTTGGCATTACTTACGGCATGATAAACCTCTGAAACCGATCTCTGGAAGCCTCCTGCCACCAATATTGCAGAGATTTCATGGTGCTCATTTATGACAGTTTTGTAATTAAGCTGTGCAGACATGGCCATGGTCTGTTGAAACCTGCTGTTATTGATGTTCTGAGTTCTTGAGCTGGCATCTTGTCCAAATCGAGTCAGGCCAGAGATGAGGTCTTGACCCGCATAATTGTTCCATTGAGGTTGGTACACTGCATAATTGTTGTTAAATGACAAATTATACGAAGTCGCATAGTCCAGCCCAAACCTTGAACTAAATGTCAAACCTGGAAGTACATTTTTCAAATCAGCATTCACGCCAGTATTGAATTGATATTGTCTACTGGTAAATTGACTGGAACCCCCTGCATAAATCCCAGCAATGGGATTTGATTGTTCAAGCTGCGTACCTCCCAATAGGAATTGTCCATCAATCAGGTGACTGCTGTTTCTAACAAAATTCATTGAGGCCTCATCATCTTCTTCAAGTGCACTAATCGGAATCAAGGGAGAGAATCTATGCGGCCTAATGGAAGCTGCACCTTGAAAGAAATTCGCATTTACCCCTTTGCCATTGTAGAAAATTACCGCGGCATCAGCAAAAGCCGTAATGTTTTTACTCAGGTTCATATCCACGTTTCCACGGATGTTGAACCGCTCATTCCTGTTTTGGGTAGCCTGTCCAAAATTCAACAGCGAGCCTTCCGACATGAATCCCAAATTTGTATAATACCTGGCCCTATCATTGCCACCCGCAATTTCAAGAGTCCCGTCATGTCTGCTATAGGCCTCCTGTAGGTATTGGGGTGAATAAAAATCCAAGTTTGGATATCTGTAAGGATTTGAACCTGAGCCATGATTAAAAACATCCTCTTGGGTATAAAGCGGTTGCAAACCATCATTGGTACGCGCTTCATTATAGAGCGTCATGTATTCAGCAGAGCCTAAATACTTAGGGATTCCCTTTGGTACATGGATTCCTGTGTTTGTCGTGACATTTATCCTTTGCTTGCCGGCAGCTCCCCGCTTGGTGGTAATCATGATCACACCTTTGGCTGCCCTACTGCCATAGAGTGCTACTGCAGATATTCCCTTCAGGAAAGTCACCTGCTCGATTTCCAAAGGCATCACACTTCCCACATCTCTAGGAACACCATCCACCAGAAGGAGGTATTCATTGTTTCCCCATAGATTCCCATGAAAACCTGGCGCAAAAACCTCCATGTTATCCAAGGAATAAGTAAAGTAGTTCTTCTGTAATAATTCTGGAACATTGACGAAGCTTATGCCTCCAATTAAATTGGACTGATCCCGTTTTTGATAGGCAGTGTTTACAAGTCGTGATTCCAGTTCACTATACAGAATTATTTCATCCATCTGAGCGGACACACGAAGTACTTTGGTCTCATACCCGGGTGCAGTCACAATAAGAAGTGAGTTTGGAAGTACATCAATTGTAAATATTCCATTTTCATCAGTGGTGGTGATCACTTCTTCTTCTTCATTCTTAATTTCAACAACAGAAAGAGGAAAACCAGTTTGATCTTTCACTGTCGCCTTGATCCGTATGGCTTGATCGGACTGTGCTGTAACCCAAATAGGAGACAACATGGCCACTACCATCAAAAACCACATTATATTTTTATATTTCATGCTGAGTTTCTTTTGAGTGATTTATATTAGAAAAATTACCAACCCGGATTCTGTTTGAATTCAGGGTACAAAGTCACATCAGAAATCTTCAAGGGCAACCAGTAATGTCTTTCTGCCAAAGGCCTTTCCAAAAGCACCTCTTCCCGTAAATTGAGCACCCTCATATTTGTAGGATCTCCATCCAGATCTGACTCAGGAGCCCTTGTGAATTCCAAAGACGTTTTCAGGGTGTATGGTCTTTCTATTAGCAACAACCACCTTCTCAAATCATTGAATCGATGTCTTTCGAAGGCCAGTTCAACAGCCCTTTCCCTCCTGACCTCGTTTAAAAACACGGGAACAGAGGTTTGGAATTTTTCCAAGACATTGGGCATGCCTGCTCTGGTTCTAATCGCATTGACTGCATCCACTGCTGTTTTGTCAAAATTGGAGGATTTGCCTGCGACATTGTTTTGTCCCATTAATGCGGCCTCAGCATACATCAAATAAACATCCGCCAATCTCAAATAGGGAACATTCAGGTGCAAAGCCGCTCCGAAAGCAAAAGCATTGTCATATGCATTGGCCTGCAGCGGAACAAATTTACGGTTGACATAACCCGTAGGGCTACCGGAAACCGCACCTCTGTAAGTACCCCCTGTAAAAAGATTTGCATGGCGGTTGTCTTCTTGATTTGGTGGCATCGAGCCTTGCACTACCTGAACACCATCAAATACAATACTGCTGTAAAACCTAGGATCTCTTCCTTTGAAAGGATATTCAGGATCATATCCGGATTCCGAGTCAGCATTAGAAATATTATTTGGAAGTGGATGCCCATTCGCCATCCCAAAATTTTGGTTTACATAATTGGCAGTGGGGACAAACTTGGTCGCGTCACCATCCACGATGATGGATGGGAAATATTGTTTGGTGATCCCGAAGTTGGATTGATCCCCAGACCAGTACAAGGACCTGAAAATAGCCTCTGTGCTTCCAGAAAGCGCCCAATTTTGTCCAAGGGTGTAGAAATTACTATTCCATCGCTCAAAAGGCACCAAGGAAAACTGTGTTTGGCCACCCTCAACCAAAGCAAGGAGTTCTCCAAAGGCTTCCGCAGATCTTTGGCAGTACGTAGCGTTGTAGATTTTACTTCCAGTGGATTCAAAATTCATCAAGGGACTTCCCGCATAAAGCAGATTCTTTCCCAGATAAGCGAGCGCCATGGCCTTGTTTATCCTCAATTCATTTCTCCCCAATGTCCTTCTGCCTGCTACTGTGTTGTCCCAATTCATGGGCAATAAATCCGCGGCTCTTCTGAAATCCGCAGCTGCTTTCTCGGCACTTTCATGATAGGAAAGTCTTGGCTCTCTTAACACCTGATCGCCGGGAAGCACCCTGTCAATGTAAGGCAAGCCTCCCACATATTGGATCAGCATAAAGTGAAACCAGCCTCTAAAGAAAAGCAATTGACCTTCGATCAAATCTCTTTCTTCTTGAGTGGCCTCGGTCATTCTTTCAAGATTCGCCAAACCTAAATTGGCTTTTCTGATCCCATACCAAGCCAATGGCCACAATCCCTTATTGCGTGGATTGTCTCCGGTATCGGTCATGTTTTTATCCATCCAGCTAGACTGCCCTCCATGGCCACTGTGCTCAGCTTGCCAAGCCCAAAAATTACCCCTGTCAAACATAAAAGTGACATGGAAATTGCCGGCTGCCGACACCATTTCGTCTTCTCCCCAATTCCATGAACTCGTCCAATAAGTCGTAGTGAAATTGGGAACGCATTGGTACAACTCTTCAGTGAAACCCTGAAAGTTTTGGAAATTCAAAAAAGCAATTTCTTCGGAAACCACAGACCCAGGTGTCCTTTCCAAGTAATCTTCACAGGAAGAACCTATCGCAAAAACCAAACAGATTGAGAAAATGCGTGATAGTTTTGTTTTTATATGATTGAATTTTTTCATTTTAGATCAATTTAAAATGTCATTGTTAGTCCCAAATTAATACGCCGCACCATTGGGTAACCACCTTCGAATGAAGCACCTACACCAAAATTTGATTCTCGGTCATCAGGCATTTTACTCCAAACCAACAGGTTGTTTCCGTTTAGAAACATTCTCAATCCACCTAAACCAAGCTTGCTTGCTTTCTCAGGTCTTAGGGTATAGGCAATTTCAGCGTTCTTGAGCCTTAGATATGACCCATCATACAGGTATCGGGTACCATAATAATAGGAGGTAGGCGTCAACCAGCTTGGCAATGGGGTATCGGCGTTGGGGTTGTCTTTTGACCAATAAGTCCCCTCTTCGTAGACCAAATTTCTCTGACCATCAAGATTGGTAAAGGGAACATCTCTTGTTACATTGTTGACCCCATATAGCTGGACGAAAAATGAAAGTCCCCTCCATTCCATGCCTATATTTGAATTGAATGTGTTTTGAGGAACTCCGGAAAAACCATAAGGAGCAGAATCAAAAGCGTCAATGACACCATCCCCATTAAAATCTGAAATATGGTAGCCTCCCGGTAATTTGCTTCCATTGTTGGTGTTGTGGGTTGTGCTGGCATACAGCTCATCCCACGAGTTATAGTACCCCTGATCTAGGTGAGACCGATATTGTCCCAATTGGAAACCAGCTTGCTTTTGGTAATCCACCAAAAACTCAGGATCATCTCTGTTGATGACCACGTCCACTGCCCTTGTGACTGCCAAATCAGCCCAAACTCTAATCCCGTTTCTAAGAATTTTATTGAAACCAAGTTGTATTTCATATCCGGTTGTCGTTACTCTTCCCAAGTTGGCCGCTGGGGCATTTGCACCAAAATAACTTGGAATAGAACGGTCTCCTGCCATGAGGATGTCAACCCTATCATCTTTAAATACATCAAAACTACCGTCAAGCAGTCCATCAAAAAGACTGAATTCTGTTTTAAAGTTGTACTTGTAGACGGTTTCCCACCTTACACTTGGATTTCCAATCACTTGTTCTCTGTACCATGTATACTGACTGTTATCGCCGCGCCATCCGATGTTGGCAAGTCTTGAGCTTCCCCCAAAAGCCCATTGATTCATGTATAGAAATCTGCTGCCGATATTGTCATCCCCTACCTGGCCATAAGAAGCCGTTACTTTTAGGAAATCCACGGCGGATATTCTCTTCATGAAATTTTCTTCTGAGATTACCCAGCCTAAACCTCCTGATGAAAAGAAGGCGAACCTGTAATCAATACCGAATTTTTCCGATCCGTTGTAGGCACCATTGTACTCCACAAGATATTTTCTCTTGTAGTCATAAACCGTCCTAAATACCCAATCTTCCCTATAACTTGGTATGATATTTCCAATCGCATCTTCCTGTCTGCTGAACAAGCCCATCAGATTCAAATTGTGATCATCGGCAATGGTGGTGTTGTAATTGAGTTGAAGCTGATAAAATAATCTTCGTTGCGTACCCCTTTGACCTTGATCAAATGATCCTCCTTGTGTGGTCCAGGCTATCGGTTGGAAGAAATCAAAATTGCTGTTGTCAAAGTTGTTCTTAAAATTCACCCTTCCCGTTACCGGATCAATCCACATTTGTTCTGTGTTGTTGAATAAATCATTGACACCTCTTCCTACTTCAGTGAATGTATTGTCCACTGCGATCGTACCGCGGAAATTCAAACCCTTCACGATCATCTTCAAATCCTGTTCAAGCACTAGATTTGTCGAAAGACTGGTTGTGGTGATGTTTTCTATGCCACCGATAGCGAGAACCCTCGCGGAATTGATGGCACCATAATCGTCCAGTGGGTAATATCCCCAAAGGCCGTTGTCATATCGAGGAACAAAAGCATCCGGAGGATTTCTATAAGCCGCCCGCCAAAAATTCGCGTCATCGCCACCTTGCCACGGAGTTTTTCTTACTCCGTAAATACCCCCCATGTTGATTTTTAGGTTGGTGGTAGAGGTAAGCTGAAAATCTAAATTGTTTCTAAAATTGAGCCTGTTGAAATTATAACCGGGGGAATACCCTCTGTCATTCTCAATTTGTTTGAACAAATCCCCTTCATTCTGAAAATCAAAAGAAGTGAAATATTTGGTGAGCTTAGTACCTCCAGTGATGGAGACATTGGCATTGTAGGCCATTGCATAGTCTTTGAAAAGATACTCCTGCCAATCAATATTCGGGTATCTTTCAGATTCCTCCAGGTTTGCCGGGTTTCTGTATTTCTCTCTGATTCCCTCAGGAATCATCTGAGACCAGGCTTGAGGGCTTACCGAAAGCTCTCTTTCGATGGCTTGGTTTCTGATGCCAATGGCATCATAGGCATCCATTTTGCCGGGCAACTTTGATGGGGCTTTTACGGTTGCATTTACCCGAACAAGGATTTCGGCTTTGCCTTCCTTGCCTCTTTTTGTAGTGACGATGATTACCCCATTTGCGCCTCTTGAACCAAAAACCGCTGTAGCCGAGGCATCTTTCAGGACGGAAATCGATTCCACTGATCCCACATCCATTTGGTTGAAGAACTCAGGCCTTTCCACGCCGTCAACTAGAATGAGGGGGGAATTGCCATTCCAGCTATTTTGGCCCCTGATAAAAATCTGAGGCGTTTCGTCTCCTGGCATACCGGAGCTAGAAGTTGTGATCAACCCAGGTAGGTTTCCGGTCAAAGCTGCACCCAAGTTGGAAACACCACCGGTTCGCTGCAGGGTTTGGCTATTGGTTTGGGAAACAGCACCGATTAGGGTTTCTCTTCTTTGCTCACCATATCCAATGATCACGACCTCGTCCATTGAAGTTTCGTCTTCATTCAAGACAACATTATAAGCGGTCCTGCTTGCACTTACCTGAATTTCTTGGGACTTGAATCCTATGTAAGTAAAAATCAAAACCTCTCCGGGTTCAGCATTCAACCTAAACTGACCCTGTATGTCTGTCGCGACTCCTCTTGTGGTGCCCTTTACCAAAACAGTAACACCGGGTATGGGCAAGCCATCCTTTCCGTCAGTTACGGTTCCAGTAATCTGAGCCAGGACTGCATCAGCATTTACCGGTAAGTTTTCGGTCCCAGAAGATTTCTTTGGGGCATTTGCATTGAATTCAAATTTGTTTTTTGAAGCCAATTGCTCACTCACAGTGGAAAGATTCAAACTTTCCTTTTGTGTGTTTTTTGATTCACTCTTTAAGGGAGTAACAGACAACTTAGCATCTTGGCTAAGTTCACCAAGTACAGACCTCGAACTTGCCACTGCGGAATTTTGAAATTCAGCCGTGGCCATTCCTTTGGCATCTCTTGCGTGAACGAGTGAAACAGGAGCAAATATCAGCTGTGCCACCAGAACATACGCAACGTTTCTTGATAAGAAAAAGAATCGCCTTAGTAATTGTATATCCATATAGTTTTGGTAATTGTTAATTGTAGGTTTGATAGATTGAGTGATCTTCATCTTTCCAAAGAATACTATTGAGACCACCTTTGTAGGAAGAATTTCTCCCTGCAAGATTTCTGTTAGCTCGTATTCATTTTTTTGTTGGCCATTGATTTAGGTTTTGGGTTGTGTTTTATATTAGCGTATAATTTTTTGTAAATCCTGATAGCAATTCAGCTAAATGGAAGGCTATCCCCTCAAATTTTATGGTCCGTTATTTTATAGAGATGATTCGATGGGGGATGAATATCACCCCCATTGAAAAACATTGCATTCAGATTTTGGACAACAGAGATGTTGATGCCAGAGGAATAGTGATAAGGGGACTTGGTGTGTAACTCTCACAAAAGCTTTTCAAAATCCTCTTTTTTCCAAGGGAAGAAATTCCTCTCAAGCGAGGCGCTTTTGTCGTAAAGAATGAAATAGATTGAAGCAACATTTTATTTTGGGTTTTGTGAAAATTGACAGAATCAAATATAAAAAGTATAGCGAAAAAAAAGAATTCTATCCTAAGTGTTAAATAATTGAAAATCAACGATTTAAAATACTCATTGCGCTTATTTAAACCGCAAAAAACCATGAAAAAGCACCCTGAAAGCGATTAGGAAAGGTTTTTGATTAAAATTATGAAAAATCAGTATTTCGCTTAGATGAACATGCTGATTTTCAATGATTTATAATGTGATTAATTAAAAGTTTTATTGTTTTTATTTCCTCAGATAAAGCAATTGCCTATCATTTCAACCTTAAAAAGCCACTGTAGAAAAATAATAATTGCCCAATCATCCTATCTGCTAATAGAATTTACTGTTGGACAAATAATTGAAAGTATAAAAAGGAGGAATCAGCATTTTAAAAGTGTTTTAAATGCTTTGTTTTTTGTTGTCGATTAGGTGTTTTCCTGTTGTTTCAAGCGAATGAAGAGATGGCTGAATACCAAAAAAATGAATCCTGACTATCCGAATTTTTTGAACCCTTACCATCGATAAAATCAAAAGGTTTGACCCATCACAATACATTGCTTCTGATCATGATTTGATATTCCTCCTTATAAAAAATAGACTTTGAGGAATAAATATTTGTGGAAATAACTTGGCCTAAATAGAGATCTCTGTGTGAGTGAAGTATTGAGTCTCTGTCCTGCATTATTAATTTTATTCCAGCCTTGGATTGCTTAAAAATGAATAATAAGCTTGAATTGAGTGCGCAATGCATAATACGGGTCAAACCAAATGGACGAATCGCAGGACTATTTCAATGCGACTTCAAAGGGGGAAGCTGGCAATCCCATAGAATTGATCAAATTGGCCCATTGGGGATTATTTGCCCATGCGTACCGGAGCTTAGTCGGGTTCTTTGCCCCTTTGATTTTGATTATTACCTTGTCCTTTTTGTGAATTGCATCAATCCAAGTAAACGCTCCAAGTTCATCCGCGATGGCAAAACCAGTCAAGGTTTTCCCATCAGAAGTTGTCAATCCAGCTCCCGTTTCAGAAAATTTGAGGATCAATCGATTTCTTTTAACGTTCAGATTTTCCAAAAGTGGCCCCGAAAACGGTCCGGATTGCTCACCATATATTATCTTTTGCGCTTGCAAAGCCAGCCGATCACCCACGCTTTTTTTGTCCAATGGGTGAATGTCATTTGCCTCGCCAACATCTATGGTGATGGCCATGCCAGTATGGGGGATTTCCAGCGTTTTTCTTTGGATTTCTCTCATTTCCGCCCAGTCACTTTCTTGGGGTTGATCGACGACTTCCATGAAGTTTGGCAGTTGCACAAACAGAAATGGAAGTTCCGGTCTCGCCCATTCTTCCCTCCATCCATGAATCAGGGAAGTCATTTGCTGTTCATAAATGGTGGCTTGGCCAGCATTGGATTCCCCTTGGTACCAGAGAATCCCTTTCAATGAAAGCTTGTGCAACGGTGCAATCATCGCATTGTACAATCCCATTGGCTTAAAACGGATCGCTGTCTGACTTGGCGCTTGTGGCATTTTTGCTCCAATTTTGTACTGCCAGGATGTACTCAGATCAATTACTTGGTCGTCAATTTTCAGTTGGTAAGGTTTCTCGGTCGTAAATCCACCCCTTCCACTTTCATTCACGATCCTAATGACCAAAGTATTCTTTCCTTTTTTCAATATTCCTTCAGGAATTGAATACCTTCTTGGAGGATATCGGTACCCTGTACTTCCGACCAGTACGCCATTTACATAGGCCTGATCACTATCGACCAAAGTGCCCAGCAGAAGTGGGTGCGTCGCGCCTGTTGAAGGATCAAAATCCAAGGTGATTTCCTTTCTGAACCAAAAAACGCCATTCACGGGTCTGTTATTTCCCAAGGGCCAAAAGTCAACCTTCTCCATCAATTCCCAGTCTTTTGGGTCAAAATCCATGGAATACCAGGGGAGATTTGGGTTTTTCAACCCGAGATCTTTGGCGCTCAATTCATTTCTCCAGAAATTCATTTTTTCCTGATCGGTTTTCTCAATTTCCTCAATGACACCTGGGGTCTGAAAATGCAAAGCTTCTGCATAATCTTTTGGGAATTGCTTCAAATCCTCCTCCCTAAGCCATGATTGGATCGGTGAACCGCCGACACTCGCATTCACCATCCCAATGGGGACATCGTACTTTTCATTGAGGTTCTTTGCAAAAAAATAAGAGACCGCAGCAAATGACCGGATGTTCTCTTGATTCAACACCAGCCATTTACCACCTTTGAGATTAGATTTGACTTCGGTAAAGCTGTACGCATCGGGCACATCAAAATACCGGATATTGGCATTGGAAATGTTGGTAAATTCATCCGGAAACATCGGAGACACCCTTTCCATCGTCGTTTCCATATTCGATTGGCCGGAACATAGGTACACATCGCCAACCCAGATATCGTTGATTTCTATGTGCTCAGTTTTGCTGGAAATGCGCATCTGATAGGGTCCTCCGGCTTTCATGGCTGGAAGTGAAAATTCCCACTGTCCATTTTCCCCAGTGCTCCCAGTTAACTTTGCAGCATTGAATTCAATTTGAATTTCCTCTCCAGTGTCACTCCATCCCCAGACATTGATCGCGGTATTTCTTTGTAGGACCATTCCATCACTGATCAAAAAAGGCAGACGGATTTCGGCATGGCTCCTGCTGACCTGACCCATTACCAGGATTAAAAAAAGAATAAAGAATTGTTTGAAGAGGGTCATTTTGGGTTGATTTTAATCAATATGTATCCTGAGGGTTATTTGTACAATTTGCCCCATCCATAAAATACGCTTTAAACCTCATGAAAATAAATTCAAAATGCAATCGATTTCATTAATTTATTCAGCACAGGATAACCAATCAAGCTGCACCTTTTATGCATCAGGTCCAATTTAGGATTATTGGAATACAGGCAATATTGGGTACTCAAGCTCAAAATTTATAAAAGCTCTCCTTTGGCCCCAAATAACTCTGCCGCAGTCCACCTGCATCAATGATTAATTTCTGAAAAACCACTCCGGGATTGACCATATACAACTTGAGCTGATTGGGTCCTTTCTCAAATTTCATCTTTCTTTTGGTGATGTTGATGCTGTTGGCCACCCAAGTGTCCCAGGTACGCGCATTTTCATTTTCATGGATAGACACCAGAATGGGTTCATTTTCATTTACCGCCAAGCCATACCGGATGCCTTCTTCCGTGTTCAGGTAATTCAAGGTTGGACTGGCCAATACATTGACTTCATATTCCCCTGCTTCTTCAAACCAGACATCGTAGGTCAAAAAACTTCCCTGTAATGAATCTGATTCGGTGAATGCGCTTTCTGGAGTGGCCATGATGGAATTTCCCGTTTTGCCATGGTCTGGAAGCACTTGCCACCTCACTGGATTGACTTCATGTTTGGCCGTAAAGTGATCCGCTTCAATGGAAACCACGCCAAAAGACCCAATATATCCCTTGAATGATTTGTCGACAGCATAGTTGTGCATCGGAATGTAAACTTTGACTTTGTCTTTCCCACTCACAATCTCAATTTCGCTGATTTGCCTGCCTTTTGGGGCCAAAGTCCAGTCGACCTCGATCAGGATTTCTATCTGGGTTTCCACTTGACCTGATTCAACTGTTGTTTTTAGCCACTTGGTTTGATTCATTATTTTGAAATCAATCGGTTTCCCCCCTCTGTTGAAAAGCTCCAATTTTACTTTCTGGACATCAAAGGGAGACAATTCTACGGATTTCAATTGTTTTGTTTCTGGAAAAAAGCTTGTACTCTCGGAGATGGCCACACCTAAATTGCCTGGGGAGGACACTTTGAGATTTTTGAGTTCCGGCATTGCATTCTTCTTTGGCTCTTGCCAGTAGGTATAACCGATATGGGTCTGATCCATCATGTGGGACCATTTGCCATCAAGTAGGATATTGTTATAGAAATCAGAAATCAATGAATCCTTCTTAAAATATGCTTTGACATCGGCTGCCATTGTGTTGGTCAGCATTCGGCCTTGAAGAAAATAAAGATGATTCAAAGCTGTACTTTCATAGAGCCGATGGAGATTGGCCGAGGCGATGATGGGATGTTCCACCAGTTGGTAGTATGCCGGGAGGTACTTGGCATCCAGATTGGATTTGACCAAAGCACTCAATTCTTCAAGAGCTTTCCATTCTTTGGAAACGGAAGTCATTTCATCGTAGAAATGAATACTGTAGGATTTTTGATCCAAAAGCTCAGGCTTTCTCCTTCCACTCAATTTCCCAAAACCCGATAATAAAGTCCCGATTTCAGCAGCATACTGAGCACCAAATTGTGCCTCAGCCCAGTTATGGGTATAATCCGCAATGGCTGAAACTGGTATGGCATCGGGATTCCAGGCAAAATCCAAGAAGAAGGATATCGGAAATTCCATGGGTTTGATATCGCCAACATTGACCACCCAAAGTTCATCCACACCATGTTGATACGTGCGGTTCATTTGCTCCCAAATCTTCGGCAATGGATTGGTATTGATCCATTTATAATTTCGAGGGCCGCCTACATAGTCAAAGTGGTAGTACATGCCGTATCCACCTTTTCTGGGTTTTGCCCCGATTGCCGGTAGTTTTCGGACATTGCCCCAGTTGTCATCACAAAGCAGGAGCATGACATCGTCCGGAACGCGCATGCCTTTTTCGTAATATTCCTGTACTTCTTTGTACAAAGCCCAAAACTGTGGCGTCTCCGAGGCTGGTTTTCCCGTGACGTCCTCAATGATTTTTCTCTGGTCTTCGATGATTTTTTCCAGAAGCGCAATGTTGTTTTCCTCACTCATCGGCTCGTCCCCATCTCCTCGCATCCCCAAAGAAACCGTGGCTTCCATGTTTCTTTGGCGTTCCATGCCCGTTTTCCAAAATTCCTGCAAAGTCTCTTTGTTCGATTGATAATTCCAATCGCCTTTTCCATACCGCGACCATTCGGCATGGGCCCGCATCATAGGCTCGTGATGTGAAGTGCCGATGACGATTCCGTATTGGTCGGCCAATGGGCCATTCAATGGGTCATCATCATAAAAAGCCCTGCCCCACATGGCTGGCCAAAGGTAATTCCCATGCAACCTCAGGATGAGTTCAAAAACATTTCCGTAAAATTGATGATTGAAACCCCCAAATTTCTCATGTGCCCATCCTGATAAAGCGGGTGCTTCATCATTGATGAAAATACCTCTGTATTTGACCGCCGGGGTTCCTTTGGAATACAATCCATGATTGATAAAAATCGCTTTCTTGTTTTTGACTGGTACATCGGCCCACCAATTCCATGGGGACACGCCGATTTGTTTGGACAGTTCATAAATGCCAAAAATTGTCCCTCGCTTGTCACTTCCCACGATTACTAGCGCTTGGTTTATACCTGGAAATGGATTTTGTATAGTCTGGATCTGAAAAGTCTCCCATTTATTGGCCAAAGAAGAAATTTTGATTTGCCCTTGGAGAACCAATTGATCAATCCATTCACTTTCACCCAATTGCCCGATGAGGACAATATTGTTTTGGCCATCCATTTTTGTCAGCAAGCCAGGCATTTTTCCACTCACGGATTGGATATCTTCTTGCAAATTCTTGACGGCCATCAACACGCCTTCATCCGTCCCATCAAAAACGATAGGGGAGGCCACCTCATTGACGAGGGGAAAGCGATTGAGTGCAGCACTTTCGGATACAAAACGGGGATTTTCCGCCTGAGAAAAAACTGAAGCCAATGGCAAAATTCCAAAAAGTAAGGCAAGGATTGTTGTACTGAATGATTTCATGGATACTGGATTGGGTTTGTATGGATTTGATTAATTTGGGAGTGCCGGCAGGATTATTTTGGTTACATCCTCTGAAACAAAGATTTTCCGGTGGGCCATTTTAAACTTCAAGCACAGATTGTCGCGTTCCGGTCCAAAACGCGATTTAAAGATCATATTCTAATTTTCAGAAGTTGATTAAAGTCCGAAATGCGTCAATTTGGCTTCAAAACGATAAAAATGGAGAATTGGAAATATCCTGTAATCGGCAGGAATAAAACCGGAAGTTCCCAGAAGGAACTCCGGTAATCAACAATAAACCCTAATATATACCGAACAAGGATTCACGGATTCAAGGCTGAAACCCGATCTCCCTTTTATCTTTTTTTCAAAACTTGGCTACTGAAATAATCAATTGATTTCTGAATGTGGTATTCCTCACATTCAAAGTAATTCATGGATCTGAATGGTTCTAACCCGAAATATGCAAAAGGTTTCCAAATTGGAATTAAACCGAAAGAAAATCAGACTATTCGGAGAATAATTCCTGACACCAATTGGATGAAGTCAAAAATAGTCAAATTGATTATCGGTGAATTACATTCTTGAATTGAGTTCGTGATGCATTAAACGGGTTTAAACAGCACAGATTCCATTTTTGAAACCTAAACTTGACTAAAATTAAATCAAATTACAACCGATTTCATTTCTTTTATTGAATTTATCTTATATTGAGATGATTTCGAGTTTTGGATGGCACTCATCTTGCATGAAATCCAAAGAAGTCAAAGTGTTCGATCAGCCTTAAAAATTGGCGATGAGGTGTTTGAATATTTTGATTAAAGATGCCTTTAATCGGCTTAAACAAAAGGTTTATCGTAAAAATGGGGCTGTGGTACAGTGGTGAAGATTGTAAAAAAATCAGGGTTTTTATAGGGTTTTACAAAAATCAAATGGAGTCCCCAGCTGAATATATTCCCGATTCAGATAAATACAATCGATTTCATGCTATTCCTTTTGAATGGAGTGAAAAACAATCCTCTTTACCAATACCCGTATCTGTGTTTAATGGAAGAAGGCAATTCTGGAGTGAAGGAGTGAATGCAGTTTTTGAAAATGGAGAAGGGCTGTGAGCTTAGTTCATTCGGATAATCCGAGGTATGTTCCCTCATCCTTTGTCAATAAAGCCAGACTGTTTTTGAGGTTCAACCAATTGGGAATACCATCAAAAATATTATTGGAGCCTTTCCGAACAAGGCAATAAAATAATTTAACCCGATAGCGGCACTGGATTTTCAAACGGGGTTCAGGCTGGAAGAAAATCAGACCATTTGGAGATGAACGGAATTTATCGATTTGGTGGATTCAAACTATATAAACAACTGAAGCTTATCAACCAATTTCACGTTCGAATAGAATTGGTCATGCAAAAACGGGTTTAATCCATAATAAACGTGTTGTTTTTGATCAGATCGATCTGTACTTGATTTTAAGACACGAAAAAAATACACAACAATTGAAGGTCAGAAAAACATATCAAATCTATTTTCTATTCATAACGTTGGTGCTCTTTACGACGGGAGCGAACGGCAATTCCAAACAGGGAACGAAAATCGAATTGAATGGCAATATTTCCCGGGTTTTTGTCAACACCTCCTTTGATTTTTTTCTGGATACCGCTGCCACCTATTCCATTGAGGAGATTTCCCAAGAGAAATTCCAGGATCATTTTCAAAAAGTAACGGATCCTCATGTATTGTATGATTATCTTAACTCTCCCATTTGGATGCGCTTCACCATCCAGAATAACCAATCCATCTCTGACTATTCATGGTATCTTGAATCTTGGGGTTTTGACATCAAGAACATTACCTTCTATTTCCCAAGAGCTGACGGAAAATTTGAATCTTCAACAGCAGGTTTTGAGCAACCCTTCGATCAGCGGAAAATAAGCCATAAAAACTTCAATTATTTTCTGGATCTTAGACCTTCTGAAACCAAGACATATTACTTAAAGGTAAAAAGAAACTACAATCAAGAATTCATCTTTCATTTAAGGACGAATGAGAAATTTTTAGCACACTCCTTAAATGAGTATTTTCTCTTGGGAATCTATTATGGCGTGCTGACCATTATCCTGATTTTCAATTTTTATCTGTTTTACAGATTAAGAGACACCCTATACCTTTATTTCACGTGTTTGATTATCGCCTGTATTTGGTTTTCCCTGGGGAGGGATGGTCTTGGTTTTCAATATCTCTGGCCAAATTCTCCTTGGGTAAACAAACTTGCCAATGAATATTTCATCGAGCTGATCATCATCCTTTCGACCCTTATGTTTTCGGATCGGTTTATCCAAAAATATACCAAGAACAGTAAAGTTTTCACCCTCACCTACTGGGCCATTCTGTTCAAACTACTGCTTTTTGTGAATCAACTTTTCTTCTTTGAATTAAACTATATCCACTATCTGGTGATCACCATCATTATTTTATTGGTCCCGTTTTCTTTGGGTCTTTTTGCATTGATGAGAGTTAAAATATATTCATGGTCTTATATTTTTGCCTATGCCTGTCTGTTTTTAGTGATTGTCTATTCTTATTCAAAAAGCATTCAGCTTTTCAATAATCCTGTTCTCAATTGGTATTTTGTATATCCTGTGATATTCCTGGAAATGATCCTGTTTTCATTTTCGATTTTCAACCAACTCAAATTCCTTCAAAATCAATTTTTGGAGGCAAACAAGGAGAGGACGCTCGTATTGGAAAACAACAACCTCCTCACCCAAGAGCTGAATTCCAAACTCAAAGAAAAAGTAAGGGCCAGGACCGAAAAAATTGAGAAAATGGCCGCTGACCTTGCACAAAAAAATCTGGAATTGGAAACCACGAATTTGAAATTGCAGGAGCTGAATGACCAAGTCACACAGAGCAACAATTATCTGCAAGAAAACAACGCTGTACTCCAGACCAGTGTCGCGGGAGTGGCTAAGGATCTTGCCTTGATGAAAGGGCTGGATTTTTTGGGTTTCAAAAATGTATTCCCCGACAAAGATACCTGCCTGAATTTTTTAGCAGAACTCAAGTGGAAAGATAAATATCAGTGCAAGAAATGCGAGTACAAAAAATTCACCACAGGGCTGAATTGCGGAAGAAGGTGTAAGAATTGCAATTATTACGAATCACCTACCGTTGACACACTCTTTCATAAACTTAAATTCCCGATTGAAAAGGCTTTTTATATCCTCTACCTTTCCAATAGAAAAGATGTAGACCTTACCCTGAACGAACTTTCCGAAATTCTGGAATTGAGAAGGGAAACCTGTTGGGCTTTTAAAAATAAAATATCCCAAGCCATGGAAAAAGTTGGACACAATAAAGAGTTGAATGGCTGGGAAACCTTGGCCTTGGTCAATCTTGAGTAATCTTGGAAAGCTATTTTTTTTTCTTTACTCAAATATTAAGATTGGCAAAAATGATGGCTTCAGACCCTACCTAAATCAAAAAACCAGTCCAGATGACCATCCGGACTGGTTCTTGAAAGCCGTAGTGCTTTTTTTTCAGAAAAGTCTAAAAGGCCATTGTCGCAATCAATTTGTTGCGCTGTAATCTTCGCACAAGATTCCTGGTAAGGTGGTTGTGTATGGTGTCATATCCTGAAAGCGATGTGCCATTGACCACAAAATTACCCATCCATACAACTTCCAATGTATCCTTATCCAATAGAAAACAATTGTAGCTCGCATTGGGACTGGTATAACTGGTGCCATCAATAATGTTGGATGAACTCCAAAAGCCTCTTCTGTTGATTAACAGAATCGCTCTTGAATCATGGTTCTTGAGTTTTTCCATATACTTCTCAAAAGAGATCGCTGCCTGAACGGGAAAATAATCCTCCATAAATTCCAACGGCGTGGGTTCAAAGTTTCTCTTTAAACTGCGATGCAATTGTTCTCTGACTCTGGTATCATCCAATTTGTTGAAGCGGTCTTTGATCGCATTCTCAAAAAAATCTTCATCCATTTGTGTGAAATCGGGACCAAAATCCGAATATACAACCATGAGCGAAGTATAAAATACTTGATCCTCCGTCACCATTTTTTCTGTTACCCGAACTGAAGCACAGGAGGATAAAATAACTGATATTATGAATAAAACAGATGTAAAATGTCTTTTCAATTTCATAAGAAGTTGTTTTTAGGTTTCAATGAAAAAAAAAGGCTACCGATGAAGGTAGCCTTTTTGATGATGAAATCGAAAGGATTAATATCCTGGATTTTGTGGTATTGGAGAAGTATTGTTTGTCAGGATTTCTACCAATGGGATAGGCCAGATGAACAAATTGTCGCTGTATGACAATGAGTGATCTGTTGGAATTGCTCTGTCCGTTGTGTAGAAATTGATGTTATTGATGGAACGGCTTGTGGCTTTGGCTGGGATACCCGCCATTCTGCCTTCGCCTGAAAGTCTATGGATGTCTGTCCATCTTCTTCCTTCCGCCAAAAACTCGATTCTTCTTTCGTTGATGATTGCCTCGATCAAAGCATCTGTGGATGCAAAATTACCCGCAACAAAAGAAGATGCTGTCGCTGGAATCGCTCTGTCACGTACAGAATTCAACAATTCAACCGCTGCTGCTGTATTGCCTAGTCTTGCATTTGACTCAGCTGCAGCAAGAACGATTTCTGCAAAACGGATGATCACGGTATTGTCAGAGAAAGTCGTGTTGTCGATGTATTTATTGGTAAACATGCCCAATGGGCCTTGGCTTACAAATCCATCTGATTCACCTCTTAAACTTCTTCTTGCATCACCTGGAAGCCAGAAATCTGCTCTCCAAATAATTGGGCTAATCTTTACCAAACCTCTGGAACCCAAGTCAGGGTTGCCATACATGTTGGCAAGGGCGCCATTCACGCCTGCATTGGATGCGTCCGTGCTTTCGAAAGAGAAGATGTTGTCAGAGCTTGTTCCGCCTCTGAATGGAGTCAAAGGATTTGCAGTGACTGCAAATTCTGCTGCAGCAATCAGCTTGGCATGTTCAGCCAGGACGCCTGTCCAATCTTCCATGTTAAGCATTACTCTTGCCTTCAAAGCAATGGCAGATGCCTTTCTTCCTCTGAATGCATTTCCTGCAGTAGGAAGTATTTCTTCAGCTTCGTTAAGATCAGACAACAATTGGTCATAAACCTCCTGTACCGTACCTCTACCCACAGCTTCTCCCGGCTCAACTTTTGCAACATCATTGATGGCAAAAGTTCTGTAGGGGATACCCATAGCGGTTGGGTTGTCAGAATAAGGTCTTGCGAAAAACAATACCAATTCATGATGTGCCAATGCTCTCAAGAAAAGTGCTTCCCCTCTGTAACCGTCTCTTTGGGCTTGTGTCAAAACTCCGGATGACAATGCTTCATCCAAGTTCTCGATCACAAAGTTCGCCCTGTTGATCATTCTGTAAAGAGAAATCCACTGACCGTTGTTATTGGCAGACTGAGGATTTTGCGCATTGGTATAAGTGATTTCATAAAACAACTGATCGTTGTACATGTCCTCACCTTTCATATCTCCTTGCTGGGTTGATGCCGCACCGAAAGGATAGCCTCTCTGAACTTCGCCCAAGTAGAAGCCTCTTTGTGCGGATTCATAAATCCCCAAGACCGCCGCATTGATCCTATTGGCATCGGCAAACGCCTCTGCATCTGGAATGATGTTAGCTGGCTGAAGATCCGTTACCTCGCATGAAGTAATCCCAATCATAGCTAAAGCTACAAACGCAGACTTTATTTTATTTGAAATTATATTTGTCATTTTTTTCAATTTTTAGGTTGTGTGATTAAAATCCAACATTAAGACCTACAGACCAAGTCCTGATGATCGGCGCCACATTCCAATCCACTCCAAATTGAAGTTGTCCAGAGAATTGGTTTGATTCAGGATCGATACCAGAGTATTTTGTGAAGATCAATGGGTTTTGCACCTGTGCAAAGAATCTTGCGTTTCTGATGTTTCCGTTGAAAGTGCTGGTTAAGAACTGGGTTGGGACTCTATAACCCACCACGATGTTTTGAACCCTTAAGAAATCACCTTTTTCAATGAATCTTGAGTTGGAAGCCGATGTTTGGAACATGTTGGCATCTTGACCTGAATACAATTTAGGAACATCAGTCACCTGACCACCTTCGGTCCATCTGTTCAAGATAGATGCGTGGTTGTTGGAAAAACCTTGACCCAATAATCCTCTAAGTGATTCATTCATGATCATGTTTCCACCACCATATCTCAAGAAGATCTCAGCATCAAAATTACCATAGGTAAAGTTGTTGGACCATCCTCCTTGCCATTTTGGCAATGTGTTGCCCAAAAATTCCTGAGTTGGAGCAGAAGCAGCGGTTGCGATGTTGGCAGGATTGGCTGGATCGTATGCTTTCCAACCCAAATTACCCTGTACCAAGTTGTACTGAACGATGTCATCACCTCTGAAGTACATTGGATTACCATTGGAAGCATTGACGCCTGCCCATTTGAAACCATAAAGCTGTGCAAGAGGACCACCTTCAACTGTTCTGTTGTAGGTACCTGTCAAAGGCTGAACCAAAGCGGTTACTTCATTTTTGATAAACGTAAAGTTGAAATCTGTGTCCCAAGAGAATTTACCTTTGTTGATCACATTGGAGAAAACCCTTAATTCAACACCTTCATTGTACATCGCACCGATGTTTTGACTGATCACATTCAACGGAATACCCAAAGATGGAGCGGTTGGAGCATTCAGCACCAATCCATCCACGTTGTTCTTGAAGTAATCCGCAGCGATCGTTACTTTACCAATGGTCATGTCCAAACCAATGTTCAACTTCTTGGAAGTTTCCCACTGCAAGGCTGTGTTCGCTACGTTGGAGTATCCAATACCCGCACCGGCTGCTGCCAATACCGGACCGAATCCACCTGCATAAGGGAATGCACCACCTGGAAGATTGACGTTACCAACTTCTGCATAAGATGCTCTCAATTTGAAATCAGAGATCAAGTTGCTGGTGAAGAAAGCTTCGTCAGAAACTCTCCATCCAATGGATGCACCTGGGAAGGTACCTCTTCTGTTTTCTTTCGCCAATTGGGAAATACCATCATTTCTCACTGCTACGGACAACAAGTATTTTCCTTTGAAGCTATAGTTCAATCTTGCAAAATAGGAATCAAAGCCATTCTCAGAGTATCCACCACCTGAAAACTGGTTGTTGTAAGAACCAGAAATCAAGTTTCTATAACGGAAAAACTCATCCGAGAAATCTGTTCCTTGTGCAGTAAAGTTATAAAAATTGGTGTACTGATATTCCACACCTACGGTAGCATTGATGCTGTGATCATCTGCGATTACCGTTTGGTAGTTCAATGTGTTTTGCCAGTTCCAACGGAAAGCAGGATTGTAAGCCATGATCACGTTACCGTTTGAGCTTCTGCCATCACCATGTCTTGCATCAAGAGAAGTGAAGTCATCCGCCATGGTCAAATCGATACCGATTTGGGTTCTTGCGGTCAAACCGGTAGCAATGTCCACTTCTCCAAAAGCATTTCCTTGGATCCTGTGATTCCTTGCTCTGTAAGTATTGTTTTCCAATACGTAAGCAATGTTTGGAATATTGTTGTCAGGACCTGCAAGATTCGCACCGAAACCAGTGGTTGCACCATTGGCAGTGATGTTGAAGCCATTGAAGGCAGTATTGGCAGCGTCATAGATCGGAACGTTTGGCAATGCTCTGGTGGCATTGTAAACCGCACCCGAAAGTGAATTGTTTCCGTTGTTCAATCCGGTGATTTCAGTGTAGGCATAAGAGAAACTTGTACCCACTCTTACTCTTTTCGAAATACTATGGTCGATGTTTGCTCTGAAAGCATAACGCTTCAAATCATTCGCTCTAACGGCTGATTCTTGATCTGTGAATCCCAAAGAAAAGAAATACTTGGTTGCTTCAGAACCACCAGAAATGGAAAGGTTGTGTTGTTGCGTAGTACCTCTTCTGAAAACAGCATCTTGCCAATCGGTGTTGATACCTGATGGGTTTGCATTTCCAGTTTGGTTTGCGTTTGTTCTTTTTTCATTCGCAATCGTGACAAAATCATCCCCGTTCAATAGATTGAATCTGTCAACAGTCTCATTGAAACCAGTGCTTACACTGTAGTTTACCTGAGCTTTACCTGTTTGACCTCTTTTGGTGGTGATCAAAATCACACCATTCGCAGCTCTGGAGCCGTAAATCGCAGTAGCAGAACCGTCTTTCAATACCTCATAGGAGTCGATATCTGCTGGGTTAATGTTTGCAAGTGGGTTGGATGCAATTTGACCTGCACGGTCAGAATCCACCACTGGAACACCATCAATCACGATCAAAGGATCAGCACCACCCGAAAGGGAGTTCACACCCCTGATTCTGATGATTGGCCTTGCACCCAAAATACCGGAAGGTACCGTTACCGATACACCTGGCGCTCTACCGGCCAACTGTGTATCAAAGGAAGGGGCAACCAAATTTTCAATCGCCTCATTGCTGATGGAAGTCACAGAACCTGTTACATCTCTTCTTTCCTGAGTACCATAACCTACAACGACTACCTCGCTAAGGGTTTTAACATCAAGTGCCAAAACCACGTCAATTGTAGAGTTGTTTCCCACTGACATTTCTTTTGTCAAAAAGCCGACAAAACTAAACACCAATGTTCCCGATCCTTCTGGAACGGCGATAGAGTAAGTTCCGTCAAGATCCGTGATAGATCCAACAGAAGTTCCTTTCAAGCGGACGTTGACACCGGGGATTCCTTCTGGCTCATCAGCAGAAGTTACCTTACCTGTTACCGTCCTGCTTTGTGCAGCTACAGCCAAAACTGTAAATATCGCCAACACAAAGCTTAGTAAAACTTTCTTCATAGGTAATTATTTAGAATAAATTAACAATTATTTGACTGCAATAATGAATTTAAATTTGTATAAAATCAAATGGTGCTCCTGGAAGGAAAAACACTTAAAAAGTAGATTCTATCGATTATCTCACAAAAAGCCATATTTGAATGAATACGGAGCGGCTTTAAAGTCAGAAACATGCAATTAATTTGAAAAAGCCATTTTTTAGCGGATGAAATTTCTTAAAATCGATGTTTTATTTGTTTTCATACCGATCCCAAAATTGGGAGAAGAATAATTCTAGATTATTGATTGGTTTTAAATGTAAAAACCTTTAAAATCCACTGTTTTCATTCTAAAACAAAAAAAAATTAATATAAAATGCTATTTTAATATTTTTTGAAAAATATTTTGTTTGTTGTTTTGCGGTTTTTGCCAAATAAATGAATATTTAAAAAAATTGTAGTTTTTTTCTTTTTGAATCGAAAACCAAAGGGTTTTTCACTGGTCTAACCCAAAACGATAAGACCAAAATGGTTGAAATTGTTTTACTTAAGTACAAAAAAATGAATGACCTGCCATTTTCGCTCCACCCTTCTCAGCAAGGCTATTTTGTCAACAAGCACCTCTTTTGAAAACTTCTTCTGGGAAATGAAATCCCAATATTCTTCAAATCTGTTTTCTTTGGTATCCTTGTATGCAAGGGTCATGTGGGGACGAAAGGACTTGTCGCTCAATTCCTCCACCTGATTCAATGCGGTTTTGCAATAGGAGGAAAATTCCCTTTGCATTTTGGACAACTCTGGGTTGCCCACCACATTTACAAAAATGACCCTTCTCCCAAACTTTCCAAATCCCTGGAAAGTCAAAGGCAAAGCCTGGATGCCATCAAAAAATTCCTTTATTTTTTGAATCAGTTTCTCTTCCTTGGCCTCATTCCAACTGAAGGGCATCTTCAAGGTGACATGGGAAGGGGATTTCAGCGCGTATTTAAGATTGAATGCTTCGTAGAGTTCGAGTTTCAACTTCGTCGCCTCTTCCTGAATTTCTCCTTCCGGAACATAGGCGACAAAATATTTGGTCATTGTTTTTCCCATTCAACACAAATATATTGCATTTTGAAGGACAATCCGGATATTTAGAATTTAGAAAAACAGTAATTTTTTTGGCCATTAATCCCGAAGAATTACAACAAAGCTGTAAATTGACCAATCGAATAGGAAAAAAGTATATGGAGAATTTTACAAAGGCAATGGTAGGGCTTGACCTCAGTGCCATGGATGGGGTTTTGATGCAAAAGGTAGCTTTTTTATCCAAATTGTTAGGGATCGAAAAAATCTATTTTATCCACATATCCAAGAATCTCTCTTTGCCTGAAGAGATAAAGGACCATTATCCAGATATACTTGCGCCTTTGGATGAGTCGATAAAGGCGGAAATCCTAGTGAACATAAAAGAACATCCTTTTCCCAAAGAAATTGAACTGGAAGTGATCGTGGGGGAGGGAAACCCAAGAGACACTATCCTAAGATGGGCCAATATCAAAGACGTGGACATCATGATCATGGGTAGAAAAAATGAGATGGAAGGCAGTGGCTCACTTGCCAAATACATGGCCCAAAAATCCCCATGTTCTGTCCTGTTCTTGACAGAAAACAGTGAGATTGCCGTACCCAAAAAAGTGCTCATTCCACTGGACTTTTCCGAACACTCCAACCTTACTTTTAAGTTTGCCCAGAAGTTGTTTGAAGAAACAAATACGGAGATTTTAGCACTCCATATTTATGAGGTGCCTACCGGCTACTACAAGACTGGAAAATCTTACGAAGAATTTGCCGCGATTATGAAAGGGCATGCAAAAAAGGATTACGAAAAATTCCTCCAGAAATACAAGCACCAGCATTTCGAATGTCTATTCCTTATGGATGAAAAAGAAAATTCCGGAAAATTCATCACTCGAATGGCCCAAGAACACCAAGCCAATTGGATCATTATGGGAAGCAGGGGAAGAACCTCTTCTGCATCGGTCTTGTTGGGAAGCGTTGCAGAAAATTTGGTGGAGGCAAACAACATGTTGCCCATGTTGATTTTCAAGAAAAAGGGGGAAAACATGAACTTGATCGATGCCATCCTGAAGATTTGATGGGGCTGACTTTGTCAGGAAAAGTGATTTCAATTTGCTTGATCTCACTTTTCCTGGCAAAGTCGTTTAACCCGCTTTATGCATTATCAAATCAATCCCGAAATTCCTTAGTAATCACTGAGTCGTTAACTGTTTTTTGACCTTACCCTAATCTCCAAATAGTCTGGTTTTTTTGCAGTTTCAAGCCCTATTCCCAAACGAAATGCGTAACTCTATCTAGCTTACCTCAAGTTAGCTGCTTTACGTTACTTTTCCGCTGTCTTAGAATTCGGGTTTAATTGTCAGCGAACGAATGGAGAGATCATCCACATAAGATTCTATTGGATGTTTTCAATACGCGCTTTCCCGATTCCGGATCAATTCAATCACTGTTTTTAGGCAAATCTTCAAATCTAGCCATATTGACCAGTTTTGGATGTAAAAATAATCCAGTTTAACCCGGGAACGGATTTGATAAGGGTTTTCGATTTCTCCCCTAAAACCCTTTACCTGCGCCAGTCCGGTGATGCCTGGTCTGATCTTATGTCGGGAATTGTATTTTTCTATCTGGGTTTTGAAAACCCTATTCATTGGAATCGTATGTGGGCGAGGGCCGACAACGGACATGTCTCCAATCAGCACATTCAAAAATTGGGGCATTTCATCCAGGGAGGTATTTCTGAGAAAGGCACCGATTTTGGTGACGCGCGGGTCGTTTTTTACTGCCTGCTGGCTATCCCCATAATCATTGGGCGTCATGGATCTAAATTTGAGGCATTTGAAGACCACACTGTTCTCCCCATTCCTTTCCTGAATGAAAAAAACCGATCCCTTGGATTCCAATTTGATCAATATCCCCACGATGGGAATCAACCAACTGAGGATAAAAACGGTGACCAAAAGTGAAAATACGATGTCGAAACTCCGTTTCAAAAACCTGTTGAAGACATTGTCCAATGGAATTTCATTCACATTGATCACAAAGAAATCGCCGTACCGACTAAAGGAGAGTTTCTTTTCGAGTTGAAGACTTCCATGCGGGATCACTTTCACTTTAATATAGTGTTCTTCCGCAAAATCAATGATATTTTTCACGGTGTTGACATCCAGCCTTTCATTGATATAAATCAAGTCCAGCTTGATTTTCAAAGCCTCTTCGTAGAAAATCTTGATGTCGCCACGGGTTTGGTTGCAGGAGGCAACATCATCATAATACCCCATAAAGTTGATGCCAAAATCCCTTCTGATGCCGAGGATTTTGGCCAGTTCGCTGCTGCTGCTGCCTTTTCCCAAAATTACGGCATTTCTGTAATTGTATCCTTTTTTCCTGTATTGCTTGAGCACCATATGTGCACCAACCCTATAAAGCCCCAAGAAAAGGAATAAGGAAGTAGCTTGGGAAATCAAAAACACAATCCGGGAAGGATCTGATCTAAAGGGCAACCAAAAAATGGAGACAATCGCCAAAAACCAAAGGAGCGAACCAAAAAGGCGTTTCAATGTGGATTCAAATTCCGTGGTCCTACCTATCTTGTAATCCTTCCTCAAAAGGGAAACAACCAACCAAATCATGATGTAAGTGGCATAAAGGGGACCGCTGAGGATCGGGAAATCACCAAAATAAAACAATGTGGCCATTGAAACCAGCAAGGCCACATGAAGTGCCAAAATATCACCGATTACAAAAAGCCAAGGAAAGAAGGTGTAAAAACGTTTTTTCATAAAATCATTTGAATCCTAAACCGAATGGAGCAAGCCACCATTATTAGGCCAATTTTTGGCTGGTATGATTTGAAGATTAAATTAAAATTTTCCCAACTTCAAGCAAAATTAAAAAAGATTTGCGCATCAAAATTGTTTTTTGATCAATAAATTTAAATGACTTGCCTAACTTTGCGGATTATTTAGGCAAGATTCCAATTCATGAATTACATAAAATCCCTTCTGGCACCATCAGACCATCCCGAATCCCTTGGCAACAAATTCAGATCGAGACGGTTTTTTGTGTTTGAAAATCTCATCCTTAAAAATTTTCCCCAAGGAAGTCCGATTCGGGTTCTGGATGTAGGCGGCACGGCCTATTTTTGGAAAGACATGGAATTTTTGCAAAAATACAATATCCACATCACCTTGCTCAATCTGCACAAGGAAGAAGTAAATGTCCATCGCATCTCCAGCATGGCAGGAGACGCCACAGATTTATCGGGTTTTGAAGACGGGAGTTTTGATCTTGTATTTTCCAATTCCGTGATCGAACATCTTTATACTTGGGAAAACCAAAAGAAGATGGCCAAAGAAGTCATGCGTGTGGGAAAGAAGTTTTTTATCCAAACACCCAACAAACACTTTTTTATCGAGGCGCACTATGCGCTTCCCTTTATCCAATACATCCCCAAGAGGTCGGCTTTCCACCTTTTGACGCAGACCAAAATCAGCCGAATGCAAAAATGGGAACCCAAAGATGCCCAACAGTATTTGGACGAAATCAGACTGATCTCCCAAAAGGACATGCGGAAACTCTTTCCAGGGGCAAAGCTTTACAAAGAAAAATTTCTGGGCATGACCAAGTCATTTTCCGCCCACAATCTTTAAAACTCCTTTCCCATATCTTTAAGACATGGGAAAGGAGTTTTGTTGCTACTTGTCAAATAATGGAGGCCTTTTTTTCTGCCAATCTGTTTTTTCCTGATAGGCCCTTCCCAGCATGATCAACTTTTCTTCCTCAAATAAATTGGCAAGGAAGGTGATGGAAGTGGGACTTCCGTTTTCCGTAAATCCATTCGGCATGCAAAGTGCCGGATGACCAGTCAAATTGGTGATCTGGAGTTGGTTCCCGCCAAAGGAAGGACTGATGATCACGTCATACTCTTGGAACAGTGCATGCATTTCTTCAATCAAAACCGAACGGTTCCTGCTTGCCTGAATATATTCCACCGCCGGAATAAACCTTGCCGCACGAAACTGGTTTGGCCAGGCACCGCGATGCTGAGCCACGAGCAGATCGTCCATATTTGACCGCGTCAAATCATCGAATGCTGCGGCGCCTTCGGCAAACAACATGATCAGCATGCTGCTGACATCCACTGAGGTTTCAAGTTTTACGGGGTGCAAGGTCAGTCCCAAGCTTTTCAAATCTTCCAGAACCTGTTGATCGATGGCCTTGCTGCTTCTGTCGGCATTGAAAAATTCTTCAAAATAGCCTATTTTAAGAGATTTTATGGACTTATCCACACTGTAATTCAAAGCTGCCGGAATGGTGCTTTGGTCTTTTTTATCCAAACCATTGATGACCGAAAGCACAACGCCATTGTCCAAAGCGCTGCGGGAAATCGGACCAATTTTGTCCATGCTCCAACTCAGGGCCATTGCGCCAAATTTGCTCACCCGCCCAAAAGTCGGTCGTAATCCCGTGACTCCATTTCTGGTGGAAGGCGATACAATGCTTCCCAAAGTCTCTGTTCCAATCGCGAAAGGCACCAAAGCCGCACTCACTGCAGAGGCAGATCCCGCTGAGGAGCCACTGGATCCTTGCTGGAGATTCCATGGGTTTTTGGTAACCCCACCATACCAAACATCTCCCATTGCCAAAGCTCCGAGTGTGAATTTACCGACGAGTACAGCACCGGCATCATTGAGTTTTTCGACGACAGTGGCAGTTTCATCAATTTCCTGGTCTTTAAAAGGCATGGCTCCCCAAGTTGTTTTGGTCCCTTTGACGGCCAAAAGGTCCTTGATGCCATAAGGAATTCCATGAAGCGGCCCTCTGATTTTTCCGTTTTTAAGTTCTTGGTCCATCGCCTTGGCTTTTTCCAAAGCTTCCACTTCCATCAGGGTAATCAGACATTCCAATGTGTCACTGTACTTCTTGATTCGGTCCAAATAAATACCGGTAAGTCTTTCTGAAGTCAGCTTCCGCGTCCGAATCAATGTGGATAAGTCTGCTACGGACATAAAAGCGATGTCATGCGCATTGGCGGGCAATTCAACCGTTGCGGGCAATCCCCAGTTTTGATCCCTTTGTTCTTGATCCGGAAAATACCCATGAGGAAGGGGATTGAATACCAGGGAAGGGGAAACCGCATTTTCGAGTTTGTTTTTCCGCATATTCTCATAACCCGTCCGGAAATTGGTCAGGTTTTGGAGCATGCTGTCCTTTTCGGCTGGAGAAAATTCCAATCCAATTAGCGTCTCCGCACCCTGGATGGATGCTGGTGTGATCTCGCCCAGCCTTTGGCCGGCGATAAATCCAACAGAAATAAGCAGTGGGACTAGAATAATAATCCAAAGGCTTCGGGTAACTTTAAAATCCTTCATGTAGTTTTGCAATCAAATGTGAACCTTCGGTGAAACAGGAGGTTAATTCCAGAAATATAAAGAATTATTTGAATGCAGAAAAACCAAACTATTCCAAGTTTCCCGATGCCGATGCGAGGGATACTTTTGCTTACAGGAATGTATACCGTGGCCTGGTCAGCATTTTTTAAATATTTGGGAGAGCACCTCTTGCGTTGGCTATCCATGACGCCGGAAAACATTCCGGGATTGGAGAGCAACTGGTTTGGTGGTTTTGGCTTGTTGATCGGTTTTTTGATCTTCATGAGTGCATTTTACCCGAGTAGTTGGCGGTATCTGATATTGGTGGGCATTGTCGGGAAAATCATCTCTTTTTCATGGTTCTTTTTGGAATTCATTCCCATTTTGGGTTGGAACAAAAGAACCATATTCCACTTGGCATTCAATAAGCTTCTTTGGCTAATTCCATTGAGCATAATTTACTTGCGCGCAATTAAAGTACATGCGTATTTGAAAACTCTGCCCGAGGAAAAATAAATACATAAAGGGAAAGAATTGGTGTTTTGATAGGCTTATCCAGGATATCAGAGCCATTAAAAAAAGGGAACCGAACATTTCTTTTTGGAGAAAAATCTGGTTCCCTATGCTTCTTGTTCAAATGGAACAACTCACAATTCCTATTTATTTGGAATTGACCTCTTCATGCATTACAATAGAATAACAAGTAACAAGACTATGACGATAACGGCTCCAAGTGAAAGGTAAAGTCCGCCACCACGCCTTGCTTCTTTGTTCAGCTCTTTGAGCTCCGTTTTAATGGCTTTTTTTTCCGCCTTATCCATGGTGGAAAAGTCCATTTTTTTGATTTCCATCACCCTGGATTCAATTTCATCCATTCTTTTCAGATCTTCTGCCGAGATCACTTTCGGTTCCTTTTCAGAAGGAATGGATGGATTTTCTGCCTGTGCTGAGAAGGCAAATAGCATCGCTGCAAGAGAAAAATAAATTTTTGCTTTTTTCATAAAATTAAATTTAAGTTAGAAAACTATTTTATTATTTTAAGCTCCCAATCATGTCTTCGGGTTTAACCCATTCGTCAAACTGTTCACTGGTCAACAATCCTAAATCCAAAGCGGCTTCCCTTAGGCTGGTTCCTTCCTTATGTGCTTTTTTGGCAATGGCGGCAGCATTTTCATAACCGATATGGGGGTTCAAAGCCGTGACCAACATCAGGGAATTTTCGAGGTGACGTTTGATAAAGGGCCTGTTTGGTTCGATTCCCACCGCACAATTGTCCGTGAAAGAAACCGCAGCATCCCCGATCAAACGTGCCGATTGTAGGAAGTTGGCGATCATCATAGGCTTGAAAACATTCAACTCAAAATGTCCATTGGATCCTCCGATCGAAATCGCAACGTCATTGCCCATCACTTGGGCCGCGACCATCGTAATGGCCTCCACTTGTGTAGGGTTCACTTTACCGGGCATGATCGAAGAACCTGGCTCATTTTCTGGAATCAGGATTTCGCCGATCCCGGATCTTGGTCCTGAAGAGAGCATCCGGATATCATTGGCGATTTTCATGAGACTCACTGCTATTTGCTTCAATGCACCATGCGTCTCGACAATGCCATCATGGGCAGCCAAAGCTTCAAATTTGTTGGGAGCCGTTACCAAAGGTTGCCCTGATAATTCGGCGATTTTTTTTGCAACCAACTCCGAATAACCTGCTGGAGTATTCAGACCCGTACCTACGGCTGTTCCCCCAAGTGCCAACTCGGACAAATGGGATAGCGTATTTTTCAAAGCCCTTATCCCATGATCCAATTGGGCCACATAACCCGAAAATTCCTGTCCCAAAGTCAATGGGGTAGCATCCATAAAGTGGGTACGACCGATTTTGACCACATCCATAAATGCCTCAGATTTTGATTTCAGGGTATCCCTCAGTTTTATGATCCCAGGAAGGGTGGTTTCCATGACCATTTTGTAAGCGGCAATGTGCATCGCCGTGGGAAAAGTGTCATTGGAAGATTGGGACTTATTGACATCGTCATTGGGATGGATTTTTTTCTTTTCATCCTCCAAGGTGCCGCCAAGCAGAACATGGCTCCTGTAAGCGATCACTTCATTGGCGTTCATATTGGACTGGGTGCCAGACCCGGTTTGCCAGATGACGAGAGGAAATTGGTCGTCATGCTGGCCAGTCTGGATTTCGTCGCAGACCTTGCCGATGATGTCGGCCTTGTCTTGGGCAAGCACGCCCAATTCTGCATTGGCGAGCGCTGCCGATTTTTTCAGGATCGCAAAAGCATGGATGATTTCGATCGGCATCCGGTTTCTTTCGCCACCTATTTTAAAATTATTGATGGATCTCTGGGTTTGTGCACCCCAATATTTGTCTGCGGGGACTTCCACAGCGCCCATGGTATCTTTTTCTATTCTATATTTCATATAATTCGGTTTTTTTGGTTTGATTTTGAGTCTGCAAAATACGACCTCAATGGCATAATCCATAGAAAAGCCACAATTAATCCCTTACTTGGAGATTGAGCAGATTATAAAAAAGGGATTGAGATTTTCGGATTTTTCGCTTGAAATGCATCCAGGCAAATAGATAGTTCCCCAATCCGATCGCAAGGCATAGAAAACCATAAGCAGGATCGCTTTTGCCCAGAAAGAAGAAAAGGGACATGGCCAGGATAATGACCGACCAAAAACCCAAAAAGAAGCTCGCCCCAGGGAATAGGCTGTATTTCAGAAAAAGAATACAGCCCGCCGCAGTGGATTCTATTTTTCCTGCGATCAAGGGCAAAAAACTGTCCGCTTTGTCAATCACCAATGAAATCCTAAAGGAATCCTCTTTCACAACACCATTGAATAGGTGGCTTTTCTTCTTTGTTTCGTCAAAATCGAGAAAATTTACATTTTGGGTCACTTGATTGAGCCGTGCGATGACCTCCTTTCTGTTGAAGGCGGACACGATGGTTTCGCTATGGGCGGGGAAAATATACATGTATGGTTAACTCAAAAGAATCCCTTCGGTTCAACCCGAAATATGCATTAGCTCTCACAATAGGACTGAAACTGCAAGAAAATCAGGATTTTGGGTGAATAAGTATATTGCCTATATGGTGAAGTCAAAAACAATATACAAATGACCGATTGTTAAGAAACTATATCCTGAAATTGAATTGGCGATGGATACGCCGGGTTTAATCTTCACATAAAATATCCGATTTGATGACCAGCGAAAGAAAATGGGCCCTGCCAATTCCCTTAGTCCAAGGCTTTGGCTGGATTTTTCCTGATTTCGAGGAGATTTTCCTTCGTGAGGAATTCTTTGGCGGCCGATTGGATGCGCTCTGGAGTCACGGAGTCGATGGATTTTTCTGCTTCAAGAATGACATCCCAAGAAAGCCCATAAGTTCTGATTGCCGACAATTGGGCATTCCAATAGCTGTTTCTCTTCAGGTTTTCTTCCAAAGCGATCCTTCGTTTTTCCTTTACTTTATTCAGATCTTCAATTGAGGGTCCATTTTCCTGTATTTTTTGAATCTCTATCCAAGTGGCTTCGATCAGACTTTCCACTTTTTCGGGACTACAGGGAAAACTAACCGAGAAAGAAAAATTCCCTACGGGCCTGGAGGAAAGACTGCCATTGGCACCCACGCCATAGACGCCTCCAATTTCTTCCCTGAGGCTTTCGATGAGTTTGATGGTCAGGATTTCCCCCAAATAACCGAAGTCGGCAGCCTTTTTTCGGTCATAAGGGATTTCTCCCGAAAAGTAGAGAATGACCTGACTTTTCTGGTCCACGCCCACTTCCACGATTTCTTTTTGGTCTCTCGGTGCTCGGATGCCTAGATCCTTGTACGCTTCCTTTTGATCTGGGCTTCCCGGAAGACTTCCGATGTATTGTTCGAGGAGCGGGGTGATACCCTCCAAGTCGACATTTCCGGTAAGGAAAAACTCAAAATTCCCCGCGTTGGCAAACCTTTCTGCATAAATCTCCAAACCCCTGTCCAAATCTATGTTAACCAAATCTTCGGGATCATATATCCCCATGGCCCTCAAATTGCCATCTGCGATGATTCGGTTCAAGGCTTTTGAGAATTGGTAATCCGGATTGGACAGGGCGCTGGCCAATTGTGCTTTTTGGTTGGCCATATAGACCTCAAACAGTTCTTGGTCTTTTCGGGGCTGGGTAAAATACAGGTGAAGCAACTGCAAGGTCGTCTCCAGATCTTTTGGCGAAGTAGCGCCAGAGATCTCCTGTGAATAGGTAAGCACATTTGGGGTAAGCGACACGGTTTTCCCTGCCAATATCTTTCTCAGATCTGATGGCGAAAATGCCCCAACACCCATGATATTGACCAACACGCCGGCGTAGCTTGCGGAGTAATGGTCCTCATCCGGATACAAGGAAACGCCTCCATCCCCTTTGGCCAAGAAGATGATTTCATCGTTTTTGAAGTCCGTGGGCTTGACAAATACTTTGGCACCGTTGGGAAATGTCAATGTGGTCAAGCCGATAGATGCAATAGTTTCGGTTTCCAAAACGCTAACGGGAATTGGCAATTCCTCCAGGAGGTTTTCTGCCAAAGCTTTGTCGGCATAGGGCTCCAAACTTGTGTCTGCAATCTCTTCCATCAAGGCAAGCACCGCTGTTTCCGAAGGAATATTTTCTTTTTCGCCTTCCGGGGCGGTGATGATGACTACTCGGTTTTCATTTCGCACCAACTGACCCGCGAGTGCATTGACCTCTGACAAGGTGATTTGGGGAATGATTTCTTGGTAAAATTCATGTTTCCACTTCTCTCCATCGGCAAATCTTCCGCCTAAAAAATGATTGACGTACCGACCGACAATTGATCTTGATTCGGCTTTGTCCATTTCATTGAAGCTTCTTTCCGCGCTGTTCAAGACCGATTTTTTGACACGGTCCAGTTCCGGTTCCGTAAAACCAAATCTGGCCACGCGCTCATTTTCCAACACCAACGATTGGAGGCCAGCCTCGATTTTGCCGGAGGCCACTACAGCGGAAGCGGAGAAATAATCCAAATCCCTGACAAAGTTGCCATATCCCGTCCCGGCAAAAACAAAAGGGGCTCCGGGTTTTTGGCGGATTTCATCCAGACGTTGGGTAAGCATGCCGCCGTAAAGGGTTCTGATCAAGAGATTGCGGTAATCTTCCTTCGTCTCTGTGGGCAAAGCCTTGTGCTTGTAAAAAAACTGCAGCTGGATCCCGGGGGCTTCCTGATCCGTGACCACACTCACAAAAGTCTCTTGATGCTCCGGTATCTCAAAGGATTTTCTCTCCTTGGCATTTTCAGGGTTTTTAAGGTCCGAAAAATGCTCCTTGACAAGGGCTTCCAGTTTTTCGGGATCCACATCGCCCACGGCAATCACGGCCATATTGTCCGGTCTGTACCAATCCCTGTAGAAATTCCTTAAGCTTTCGTAATCAAAGTTTTCCACAATTTCCATTTTTCCAATGGGCAGTCTTTCCGCATACTTGCTATTGTGGAGGATCACGGGCAGGTATTGGTCCTGCATCCTTTTTGAATATCCTTCTCCGGTTCTCCATTCTTCGACGATGATTCCTCTTTCTGCGTCGATGTCTTCGTCCTTCATCAATACCCCCCCGGCCCAATCGCTGAGAACCTTAAACCCATTCCTCAATGTGGCTTCGTTTTCCGAGGGAATCGGCAGGATATACACCGTTTCGTCAAATCCCGTATAGGCATTTAAATCCGCTCCGAAAGAAACCCCAATGGATTGAAGATAATTGACCAATTCATTTTTTTCAAAATTGCGGGTTCCATTAAATGCCATGTGCTCTACAAAATGGGCCAAGCCCTGCTGATCATCTTCTTCAAGAATGGATCCGGCGTTGATGGCCAGCCGCAATTCCACTTTGTTTTCAGGCCGTGGATTGTATTGGATATAATAGGTGAGCCCATTGTCCAACTTTCCAACCTTGACCCTTGGGTCCAAGGGCACTTTTTCATCCAGGCTTATTTGGCAGAAAGCAGCTTCTGATGCCAATAAGAAAACAAAGGCTACCAGGAAATTTTTGAATATATTCATGATCCTAAATTTGGAAAGTTCTTGGTTCTAGACTTCCAAGGTAATAAAAAATCAAGCGAAGGATAATTAAAAACCCGAAATGTGGTCTGGCTCTAACTTTCCCCAAGATTTTTCCCTTTCTTTCCGAGGGCTTTAATGTTTTTGGGACTCCCGATGATTTGGGATTTATAAATCCCAGCATGACCACTGAAGAGGTATGCGATCACACAAGCCAAACCCACATAAACGCCCGATTCGGCCCCAAAAAGCTCAATTCCCATCAGGGTACAAGCAAGGGGCGTATTCGTGGCGCCGGAAAAAACGCCCACAAATCCCATTCCTGCAAGGAGTGCCATGGGTAAGGGAATGATCCAAGAAAGGGCATTGCCCAGGGTGGCTCCCGTAAAGAACAAAGGCGTGACTTCTCCCCCTTTAAAGCCTGCGCCTAAGGTCAAGGAAGTCATCCCAATTTTAGCCAAGAAATCATACCAAGGGAGTTGTTCGGTAAAGGCATCGGTGATTGTTGGGATGCCCAAGCCAATGTATTTGGTGGTGCCCATGGCAAAGACTAAAAGGGCAACCAGAAGACCGCCAATAAATGGCCTTAAAGGAGGATATTTGATTTTCATTTCGAAAAGTGTTCCCCAAAAATGGGTGGCTTTGGCAAACAGTCTTCCGGCCAAACCAAAACAGATTCCTGCCGGGAGGATCCAAAGTAAATTTGTCAAGTCCAGGTTGGGGACTAAAGAAATGGAATAATGATGATGTTCCACCAGCCAAAGCTCTGCACAGGCATAATTGGCAACATAGGCGCCAAAAAATGCAGGCAGAATGGCTTCGTAGCGAACACGACCCACCACCAGCCATTCCAAGGCAAAAACCGCTCCGGCCAAGGGCGTCCCGAAAACGGAGGCAAAACCTGCAGCAACACCGACGGTGATCAGTATTTTCCGATCTTCCTTTTCGAGTTTAAGCCATTTGGTAAATTGATCTGCCAATGCCCCACCCATTTGGATGGCCGTACCCTCACGTCCAGCCGATCCACCAAAAAGATGAGTGGCCAATGTCCCGAAGAGCACCAATGGAGCCATTCTCAGCGGAATGGTTTTTTGGGGATTGTAAAATTCCTCCAAGAGCTGGTTGTTTCCTTTCACCACGGATTCCCCAAAACGATGGTAAACCCAACCGATCAAAAGCCCCGCCAATGGCAAGAGTGCGATGATCCAAAGGTTGGATTCCCGATAAACGGTTACCCAATTGAGGGATATCAAGAAGATTCCGGAGGCAGAACCAGCCAGCATTCCTACCACACCCGCAATCAGCAGCCATTTGAAGGTAAAGAACAGATTTGGAAGAAATTCGAAAGTGAAAAACGAATTGATTTTGAGACAGGCTTTTATCCTCTCCAACATATGGGATTGATTGTATCCAAAATGAATAGACATATCAGGGAATAATATCCATGATGATGGCCATTCCTGTTTGGATGGTTGGCAATTGAGTTGAAGTAGGAGTCATCAGCACCAAAAAAGGAGCGGTTGTAAGGCGGAACCCCATCGCCGAATGAAATGTAAAGATATCAAACCTTGGCAAAAATCAACCGTTTCTCCACCTAAAAGTCTTTTCCAGTACAATCTTAATCCATTTTGGATTTTTCTTGGAGAACAAATTGGGTAAATTCCCTAAATTGAAACAATCTTCAGCAATAAGTTCTTCACAGAGAGGTATAGTGATTATACACAAATACAATTTAAACTTCATGAAAAATATACTCATTACCGGAGGCTCCGGACTCATAGGGAAGAAAATCACCAAATTATTGGAAAAAAATGGACACCAAGTCGCTTGGTTGAGCAGGACACCGTCAAAAAACAGTCAAAAATCCTTTGCTTGGGATGTGGAGGCTGGAACATTGGATGAAAAAGCCATACGCTGGGCGGATGGCATTATTCACTTGGCGGGAGAAGGTGTAGCGGACAAAAGATGGACCACCGAAAGGAAAAAGGCTATCCTGCAAAGCCGAACCCATTCCTCGGAGCTGCTTTTTCGGGCCATCGAAAAATCCGATAAAAAACCTGAATCCTTTGTCTCTGCCAGCGCCGTTGGTTATTATGGCTTTGACACCGGAGAGCAACTGGTGGATGAAGAAGCTCCTGCAGGCACCGATTTTTTAGCCCAGGTGGTCATTGCTTGGGAGGATTCGTCAAAAAAAGTAGCCGATTTAGGCATCAGAACTGTTTTGCTTCGGATTGGGATTGTTCTCGACAGTGGAGGCGGTGCCTTGAAGGAAATGATGGGCCCTCCCGTTGCAGCTCCTCTGGGAAAAGGGACACAATGGATGAGCTGGATACAGGTAGAGGATTTGGCCAAAATGTTCGTTTTTGCCGTTGAGAATGAAAGTTTGAAAGGGATTTACAATGCCGTTGCGCCAAAACCGGTGACCAATCGGGATTTGACCCAGAAAGCAGCCAAGAAGATTGGGAAACCCTTTTTGGGAATCGGCGTTCCTGCATTTGGATTGAAACTTCTGTTGGGGGAAATGGCCCAAATGGTGATTGGTGGAAATCGGGTTTCCTCCAGGAAAATCCAAGAAGCCGGATTCAATTTCCAATATCCAAACCTTGCCGAAGCCTTGGAAAAGACATACAGCAAAGATTAAACCCGTGTGGTACATGACCAATTCTCCTCCAGTCGGAAATTGATTAATAACCAATAAAAGGCATGCATTTTTGATTTCACCTGATTGGTAAAATACCTTGTTCTTCAAATAGGTTGATTTCCTTGCAGTTAAAGCCCGTCAGGAAACCCAATGCACATTCCGGGTTAAATCAGATCCTGTTTTTACGACCGAAAAGAAACCACAGAATCGTACCCAAAAAAGGCAAAAATATCACCACCAAAATCCAGACGATTTTATCGTTTCCGGTCCCGAAGCCACTGGTGATGACATCATAAATTGTGAAGGCGTAAATGGCAAGTCCAATAATTCCCAATCCAAACATCGTTTTCGTTTTTAAGTGTTGTTGTTTTTCTATTGCTGAACATTCCTGCCCCGGATGTTTGTTGAATCCATTGGGGGAACAGTTTGTTGCGCCAACGTGAAATCAGCATGGGAGTAAAACAACGGAAAATAACCGGGGATCGCAAAAAAAGGCAAAAGGGAATTTGATGGAACTCGGTCAAGTTTTTTGACCTTCCAAACCAATTATTCATGATTAACTGATTTTATTGATCAGTTTTGGTTGATTTTGAATGCATAAATGAATAGAGATATGATAAAGCGGATTTGTTTCACCCTACTCATCGTTGTCTTGGCGCTAAAGGCCGAGGCACAAAACGTCGAATTGAAATACTATCTTCCAGAGGGCTACACGTATAATCCTGCCATTCCGACTCCTGAGTCTGTCCTTGGATTTGAAGTGGGGGAATGGCATGCCTCCTACGATCAAGTTTTGATGTACATGCAGGCCGTAGCGACTGCATCCGACCGGGTTACGCTTGAGGAGATTGGAAAAACTTATGAAAAACGCCAACAGGTTTTATTGACCATCACTTCTCCTGCAAATCTCGGGAAAATTGATGCCATCAAATCGGAGAGAAAAAAACTCCGAAATCCTGCAGCAAATGTTGCCCTCGCAACCATGCCTGTGGTCATCTATGCAGGATATTCTGTTCATGGCAATGAGCCCAGCGCTGTAAATGCCGCCCTGCTCTCCGTTTACCATTTTGCAGCTGCAAATGAGGTGGCGGCAGATTTGGAAAATGTGGTTTTGCTTTTGGATCCAGCCTTGAACCCAGATGGTGTGAACCGATTTGCCTCTTGGGTAAACTCCAACAGAAGCTACCACATGAATGGTGATCCCAACAACAGGGAATTGAACGAGCCTTGGCCAAGAGGAAGAACCAATCATTACTGGTTCGACTTGAACAGGGATTGGCTGCCTGTCCAGCATCCCGAATCCCGAAACCGGGTGGCAAAAGTGCAGGAGTGGACCCCAAATCTCCATTTAGATTTTCACGAAATGGGGACCAACAGCACCTTTTTCTTTCAGCCGGGAATACCCAGCCGGAACCATCCGCTGACACCCAAGAAAAATTTTGAGCTGACGGAAAAAATCGGGCAATACCACGCCAGATATCTTGACAAAATTGGATCACTTTATTACAGCCAAGAAAGCTTTGATGATTTTTATTTCGGCAAAGGGTCCACTTATCCCGACATCCAGGGGTCTATCGGCATCCTGTTCGAACAAGCCTCCTCAAGGGGACATTTGCAGGAAAGCATTTATGGTCCCTTGACCTTTGCCTTCACGATCCGCAACCAATTTACCACGACATTGTCCTCATTTGAAGCGGCAAAAGACATGCGGGTTGAGATGAATACCTACATGCGGGATTTCTACAGGGATGCAAAGAAGGAGTATGATCTGGATACCAACAAGGCCTATATTTTTGGGTCAAAAGACGATGGGGGGAAAACATTCCATCTGGCGGATATGGTACTCCAGCATGACATCGATCTTTTCAGCCTTAAAGAAGATATTACCATCAATGGGGTGGAATTCAAAAAAGAAAAATCCTTCATCGTTCCCTTGAACCAACCACAATATAAGTTGATCAAAGGATTGTTTGAAACCCGGACAAATTTTCAAGACAGCTTATTTTACGATGTATCCGCTTGGACCATGCCGATGGCATTCAACCTGGATTTCATGGAATTGAGCAGCAGGATATTGAACTTGGCCAATGTCGAGCAGGTGGACAAGTCCCTGAAGCTTCCAAAAGGAAAGGTTACCGGAGAAGCTGGGGCATATGCCTATGTTTTTGAGTGGGCAGAATACTATGCTCCGAAAGCAGCTTATGCACTCTTGGAAAAAGGCTATCAGGTAAGGGTCAGCCACGAAGAAGTCATCCTCCCCAATGCCAAAACCCTGAAGCGCGGGAGCATTTTCTTGGCCAAAGGCCAATCCACTGTTTCTGATGAGGTCTTTTTCAATGACATGGTCAAAGCCGCCGAGACTTCTGGGATTGAAATTTTTGCCTTGAATACCGGCTATACAAATGGCGTCAATGTCGGATCTCCAAGCATGGATGTCCTGACCAAACCAAGTATTGCACTTTTGGTGGATGGCGGAGTGGCCAGCAGTGAGGCTGGTGAAATCTGGCATTTATTGGATCAGCGGTATGAAATGCCCATCACCTTATTGCCCATAGATCGCTTCAACGGAGCGGATCTTGGCCGATACAATGTCATTGTGATGCCCAATGGAAACTATGCTTCCTTGGGAAAAACCGGTGCGGACAAAGTGAAACAGTGGGTAAGGGCCGGAGGAACCTTGATCGCCAGGGGATACGCCATGAGCTGGCTGGACCAAAATGAAGTTGCGGAATTTAAGTTTAAGCAAGAATCCGAAAAGGTGGAAGTCCTTCAAAAAAATTATGCGGAATTTGACAATGCTTCAGGTGCAAAAGGAACTGGTGGTGCCATATTCAATGTGAAATTGGATATTACCCACCCGATCGGGTATGGCTATGAAAAAACCGAAATGTTTACTTTCAGAAGTGGCAACCAATTCCTCCTTCCATCTGAGAATCCTTATGCAAATCCACAGGTTTATACCGATAGTCCCTTGGCAAGTGGTTACGTTTATCCCTACAATTTGGAACAAATGAAGCGTTCGGCATCTATCCGGGTATCCTCCCAAGGAAATGGCCGGGTAATCGGTTTTGTGGACAATCCGAATTTCAGGGCATTCTGGTTTGGGACAAACAGATTGTTTATGAATGCGATTTTCTTTGGACAGACGATTAAGAGTGGAACCGGTCGATAAAAGAGATTCCTTCTCTTCCTCATTTCCATGTCTTACCTTTCGTCTCTCACGCTAAAAATTAAACTTCTTGTATTATAAGTGGCGCATTCCCGGGATTTCTTAAATAGCCCGAGAGTGCTCCATTTTTTGATAATTGAAATTTTCTCAAGGTTCAACTCTGGTTTTTGATTTTATATTTGGCAAAAAGTTTTAATTATCTAGCGCAAACCACTATTTTGCGTAATATTTGTTTATCAAATGATTCAGAAACTCTTTCCATTAGACAAGAATTACATTTTAAGACAAGCACAGACTGTTTTAGAAGATAATCTCATGGATTCCATGGCTTTTGAATTGAAAAAATCCTACACCTTTCTTTACAATTCTTTGGGACTGATGGATGAAACGTATGCACAGATCCTTGATGCCTACGATTTTCCAAAAGACAGATTGCGCGTAATCTATTGCCAACTCTCCGGGATTTATCGCTACAAGTACGGTTCCAACCAATTGGAATTGTTGTTCGACGGAAGGTCACATTTCGAAAAATTTCAGGAAGATTGGTCCAAACAGTTGATGGAATGGGTGAAAGAATTGGGCAAGCATGAACAATATGTAAAGACGATGCTGAGAATGACCCTGCTTTTTGACACGGACTCTCGGGCAGAATGGTCTGAAAATCACTGCAAGGCGTTCATCAACGAATACTTTGACCTGAAAATCATCAAGCGAAAAGGAGAACTGAAACTTAAGATTGCATAAATAACAAAACCGCCGATAAAAGCGGTTTTGTTCGTTTTTGGTTGGTGGTTTAGTTAATGTTGTTGATTTTTTATCCAAAAGGAATTTCAAAGATTAGAATACAATCCCTATTTTTCTTCAATGGTAAAATCCGGAAGGTGAAGGATTTCGCCACCCTTCATGGCCGACTCATGCGCCAATATACCCACACAAGTGATGTTTGCGGATTGTCGTGCATTCGGATATGGGGATTTTTGAAGATGAAGCGCATTCAAAAACTCATTTACCAAATGTGGATGCGACCCTCCATGACCTGAGCCTTGGATAAAGGACAAATGCTGATTATCATCCGAATCGTACACCCCTGCAGTGGTAAAGGAAGCAATTTCCTCAGGCAATAAATGGCCATAATCAGGAATGGTCACTTTTGAAGGAACCTCTCCGGTATGGACCACACTTTGTTCATGCTCCACAAGCGTCCATTCGAATGATTTTTTGGAGCCATAGACATCGAAACTCTCTCTGTACTGTCTTGCAGTGTTGAAAAGTGAGCGTGTCACCTCAGCGGAAAGATCAGAATCCTTCAGTTTGATGTGGCAAGTTTCCACTGCAAAAGGAGACCCATATTTTTCGATAAGGTTTTCATCGATCCTGCCCGAACCAAAACAAGACACATATTCTGCCTGCGCTTTTGGCAAAGCCAAAACAGGACCCACACAATGCGTGGCATAATGCATGGGCGGAAGGCCTTCCCAGTATCCAGGCCATCCCGCCATTTCCTGCTGATGGCTGGCTCTGAGAAATTGGATTTTTCCCAATTCTCCCTTTTCATACATTTCCTTCACAAATAGGAATTCCCTGCTGTAGATGACGGTTTCCATCATCATGTAGGTCAATCCTGTTCGCTCGGTTTCCTCCACGATCTGGCGGCATTCCTCCACGGTGGTCGCCATGGGAACTGTACAGGCCACGTGCTTTCCGGCACGGAGCGCTTTCAAGGCTTGTTCTGCATGGGATTGAATAGGCGTATTGATATGAACTGCATCGATTTCCGGATCCTTTAACAATTCATCATAATCCGTATATCTTTTTTCGATGCCAAATGCATCCCCGATTTCATCCAATTTGCTTTGGCTTCTCTGGCAGATGGCATACATGTTTGCCAAGGGATGCTTTTGATAAATCGGGATAAATTCAGCGCCGAAACCCAATCCTATGATAGCGATGTTGATTTTTTTTTGAGTCATGGTAAATTTGGTTTATTGTTCAACTAAGAATTGAAATTACGCTCGTGGACTTTATTTCAGTCTTTGGCCCATTGCTTCAGGAATTGGATGCCGTCTGAAGCAAAGGCATCCTGGCTTTCTGCCAGTGGCTTCCAAATGCAGACTGCTCCCGCCAATTCCTTGACGGAAGGAGTGAAACTTTCGATGGAGACCACTCCCTGATAATCGATTGCTTCCAAGCCTCGCTTGATGGAATCCCATCGGGTTTGTCCCTGACCAGGCGTTCCCCTGTGGTTTTCGGAAACCTGAACGTGGAGGAGTTTATTCCCCGCCTGTCGAAAGGCCATTTCCATGTCAGGTTCTTCGATGTTCATGTGAAAACCATCCAGCAAGACCTTTGCTGCTGGGTGATTGATGTCACCGATCAGCCGCATCAAGTCCTTTGTGTTGTTGATCAGGTCACTTTCAAAACGGTTCAAGGGTTCCAAAGCAATTTCCTGTCCCAGGGCTGCTGCCATTTGGCATACCTTATACAGGTTCTCTGCGGCTCGGTTCCATTCTATCTTCCTTTGTTCCGGAGAAACCGACCGGGCTTTTCCCACTGCGGAATACATTGGTCCGGCCACAAAGCTTGAGCCCAATTCTGCGCTGATTTCCAAACATTTTTGGATGTAATCAAAGCTGACTTGGTGGAAAGCAGGATCGTCATGTGTGAGATCCCTGGTAGGGCCAAAAGCCCCACAGATGATCGCTTCCAAACCATTGGCTTCAAGAGCCTCCCTTATTTTTATTACGTCAATCAAGGCCGGATCTTCCACAGGTATTTCTACCGCATCATAGCCCATTTTTTTTATTTTGGCAAAGAGGGATATCGTTTCCGTTTGGAAAGGAGATGTCCAAAGCCAGGTGCTTACACCCAATCTGATATTTAAAGACATGTTTGGCTATTTTGATTTTATTCCACTTTCATTATCCCATTCATGATTCTCCAGTGCCCCGGTACGGTACAGATGTAGGGATAATCCCCGGGTTTGCTTGGGGCGATGAAGACCAAGGATTCACTTCCTTCCGGATTGATGAGTTTGGATGCAATGATGATTTCGGGCATTTTTGGGATAAAACTCTGTTCCATTCCCTTTGGATCTCTGGCAAGTTCATCCGCTGCTTTCCCGACTTTCTCCATTGTGCCGGGCATGGCGAGGACAAAATTGTGTTGCATAAAATCTTTGTTCTCGAAATCAAGGGTGACTTGTTGTCCGGCCTTAACGGTGAATGTCGGTTTGTCAAATTTCATTTCATGCGGAATCACACCCATTTTGATGATCACGGCACCTTTTGAGGTTTCCGTGGCTGCAATTGCACCGGATTTCCCGTTTTGTGCAAGGGTTTCAAAGGAAGGATTTTTAAGCCCCAAATAACTGTTTCGGTCCAGTCTGCCATTGAACCAGAACGGTTTTGGATATTCACCAACCTGGTTGTCTCCCATGTTGTCTTGTCCAACCCGTACGGCTGCTGGTTGGAAAGCGGTCACAAATAGTCCTGTGGCTTTCCCTTTTGCAACTTGGTTTCCGTTGATCTTAAGTTCCATGGTGCCATCCTCCAATAAACTGGCGTTGATCAGGAATTTTTCCTGGGGGAGATTTTTGGAAGAGGAAATCTTGAAGCTTTTACCACCTTGCTTGACAAGCCAATGGATCGCCTTGTTTTCTACATAAAGGCTGTACCCATTATCTTTTCCGCCTTGGGCGACAATAATCCCTTGGAGGTCATTTTCCGACTTGCTCAAGGTCACCCTGATCTGGATTTCTTTTCCGGTTACATCCGGTGGAAACGCAATCGCAGACCTTCTGTCCAAATTGTATTCTTCGGCAGTAAGGCTTTTGGAGAGCTTCTCATTCAGGGACCACAAAGAATCCGGCTTATCCATGGAAACGAGGGAACCGAAATTTTCTTCAAAGGAGACCGGATGCGTAAGGACGGCGGAAAATATGGCTTGTGGCAAATATTTGTCCTTGCCATTGTCTTCCTCCATACTCGCTTGGTAAAGAAGTTTGCCAGCATCTGGGGAAGTAGGAGAATCCGCAACTGCCAAGAAAGCTGTTTTTCTGGTGTTCAAATCCTTGTCCTTCAACAAACCTGCGTCGATGATGGCTTTCAAACTTTCTTCCGTTTTTGGCAAAACAGCAATGGCATTTTTTCTAACACCTGCAGCTGGGTGTTTCAATGCAGTGGTGACGATTCGGATCGCATCCTTGTTGGAACCATCCAATGCACCCAATCCATGCAGGGACCACAAAGCATGAACAGCAGGGCTATTCAAGCCGATTTCATCCACTTTTTTATCTTCGATCAGTTTGAAAAGATCATTGATGATGCTTTTGTTTTGGTTTTCCACGATCGTCCGTTGAGCGACCAATCTCCAAAACATATTGTCGCTTTTCAATCCGGCAATGATTTCCTTGTTCTTGTCTTTGTCTATTGTGATCGGTTTATAATCGTCTGCACCTTTGTAAACCAAACGATAGATTCTTCCATGCTTGGCATCCCGAAGGGGATTGATGTAGGCATTTCCTTCTCCATTGTCAAAGCCTTTTGGGGTAGGATTGTGCTGAATGATGAAATTGTACCAATCGGCAATCCAAAGTGCGCCGTCAGGCCCCACTTCGGCGTGTACGGGAGAAAACCATTCGTCGGAACTTGCCAGAATGTTGAAGCCATTTTTTTCCTTGAATCCCGAACCATCTTTCTCGATGATCGCATTGTGCAACACCCTTCCTGTTGGCTCGGCCACAAATGCCACCCTGTTCCAATAAGATTTGGGAAAGCTTCTGGCCGTGTAAAAATTATGGCCCGCGGCTGCGGTATAACTACCATGCCAATCCACCTGACGGAGATAAGGTGTCAGGTGCGGCATATCATAATGGGTGTCTATTCCATGAATTGCATTGTTGGATCCGCCATGAATGGACCTGCGGACATGCTTGTTGGGCATGGCCAAATAGGCACTGTGCTGGCCGTTTGCCGTGGAGATAAAGACATTGAACTCTTCGGTAAAGCCCAAACCCCATGTATTGTTGCTGGTAGAACCAAGGAATTCAAAGTTTTTCCCGTCGGGTTCAAAATTGTACAACCCTTGACCAAATGAGAATTCTTTTCCATCGATTTCACCTTTGAAACCGGAGTAGCCCAAGACTCCCCAGATTTTGTTGTCGATGCCATATTTCAGGTTAGATGGTCCTGCATGGGTATCACTTTTTCCCCATCCGGTGATCACAACTTCCCTAAGATCTGCTTTTCCATCACCATTGGTGTCCTTGAGAAAAATAAAATCAGGGGCCATGGAAATCATGATGCCGCCGTTGACAAATACCATACTGGTAGGGATATTTAATCCTTCAGCAAAGACCGTGATTTTGTCTGCTTTGCCATCACCGTTGGTGTCTTCCAGGATTTTGATGCGGTCATTTCCGCCTTCCTTGCGGACTTCATTTGGATAATCCTCGGTTTCTATTACGTATAATCTTCCTTGATCATCCCAGGCAATGGCCATGGGATTTACAATATCTGGCTCTGAAGCAAACAATTGAAGTTCAAAATCTACTGGAACCTGAACAAGTTTCATGGATTCCTCTGGTGAAAGGGGAAGTTGAAATCTAGGTGCAGGATCTCTTTTCTCGTAATTTGGAATGTCCGCATCCTCAAAAACAGGGGTAGGAATGGCATAGTCCGCCACTTGTTTGGCCACTTTATCGCCTACGGCCCACAATACGCCATTTGCCACCAAGTTGTGAAATTCCACTTGGGACCAAGTGCGCTCATCATGACCATAAGCAGTGTAGAAAACCCTGCCTTTGCCTTGGTTTCTCACCCAAGTCCAGGGTTCGCGATGCTCCCCATCGACTCTTTCCATCAATACAGTCATGTCCGGATTCAATTGGGAATGAACATAGGTTTCATCCCAAGTCGAAAATTCGTTGATCCCCTTGATGACGGGATGAGAATTGTCCACAATGTCGACGGTAAAATCCCCCGTGCCGTGGGATTTGAATTGGCCCCCAACAGCCTCGACAAACCATTCCGAATTGCGGAAACAGAATGAGGCGCTATGGATCGGAACCATTGCTTTGCCACCTTCCACAAAATCCTTCAGGGCTTTTTCCTGCTCTTTGGTGATTTCATCGTGGTTGGCGTAGATCATGATGCCATCATACTTATTGAGGTTCTCCTCGTTTAAGTCATTTGGATCCGCGGTATAGGTCAGGTTGATTCCCTTTTGGAACAAGGGAATGGCCAACATCGGCATCAGTTTTTCAGAATCGTGGTGCTTGCTTTCATGACCCAGGAAAAGAATTTCCACTCTCCTGGGATCTGAGGATAACCCCCACTTTTTTGACTTTCCCCCACATCCCAAAAGCAGGAAAATGGAGAAGATGAGCAATCCTATTGTTCTCATTGTGTTTAGGCTTTTGGGCATTGGAATTCAGTATTGATTTGAAAGACTAATTTGGACATTAATGATTTTTCATTCTCACTGTTTTTTATCTAATTCTGACTGTATTTTGTCATTTATTTTTGTTTTCGGGTTTAATAATAGCATAATTGTATGAATAATGAAGCAGCCACTTAAAAAATCGAGAATTCCAGACAACAAGGCTTTTGTGGTCAAAGAGCTTTTCGCACCCTTTTTCGACAAAAACTGGCACTTCCACCAAGAGTATCAATTGTTTTTGGTTTTGGAAGGAAAAGGGATCCGGTTTGTTGGGGACATCATGAAGCCTTTTAAGGCCGGAGACATGGTTTTCTCAGGACCCAATTTGCCGCATTTATGGAGAAATGACCAGGAGTTTTTTGACAAGTCAAATGGCTTGAGCACCCACGGGATCGTGGTTTATTTTCCCGAAGAATTTATGGGGAACGCATTCCAGACCAAAGAAGAATTTGAGGCGATCAAGCTGATGTTGCAGAAAGCTTCTCGCGGTTTGGAGGTTGTGGGCAAGACCAACCTTATGCTGCAGCAGATGATGAAGGATCTGGTGAAACGCAAAGGAATTGAAAGCATTATTCAGTTGCTCAGGATACTGGAAACCCTGGCACATTCAACGGATTGTTTCCCAATTGTCCAGGCAGATTATGCCAATCTCAACAAGGAATCCGAAAAGGACCGCATGAGCCAGGTGTATGAATTTGTGATGGACAATTTCCAACAAAAAATACGCTTGGAAGAAGTGTCCTCGCTTGCCAACATGACAGTAAGTTCCTTTAGCCGGTATTTTACCTCCAGAATGAACAAATCCTTTTCGGATTTTTTGACCGATGTCCGCATCAGTCACGCCTGTAAACTCTTACACGAGCAGGATCTGAATATCAGTGAGGTGGGCTATGAAAGCGGATTCAACACCCTGTCCAATTTCAACAAGCTTTTCAAAGACAAAATGGGCGTAACGCCTTTGGTTTACAAAAAGGATTACCTCAAAACTTTCTAGAAGGGTAAGGTTCCAGTGCTTTTTCCCATTGCAATAAAACAAGCCAAGATTGGTCGACCCAGGCTTATGCATGGCCAATTCTATCCCATCCGAAAACTGCCCCATAATCAGTCTTTGTTTGCTGTTTAGACTTCGCTACATGGGTACTAGGCCTTAATCTCCAAATAGTCTGATTTTCCTGCAGATTCAAGCCCTATTAGAAAGGCCAATCCATATTTCGGGTTGAATTCACCTGCTTGAATTTTAAACCATATATCCCTCAGGACGTTTATTAGATTGTAACCAATACAATTTAATATGCAGTGGAGTTTGGATAGGATTATTCCCCAAGGGATTTTGGGAGATAATTACAGGTTGAGATTGATCAAAGAATATCTCAAAAAAATCAAAAATGAAAAGTTAATCAAAATCAAGAAGGGCTAATCGGCCCTTTTTTTATTTTTGAATGGGCATCTCCCGTATTTTTTCAAAATATATACACAAAAATCAATTTCAAAACTTAAAAAACGCATTTAATAGGAATATTATCACGGAAAAATTTGTTTATGAAAAGCAAAAATGTGTATTTTTACGACATAATAAATTCCTTGAGGCATTAGAGATTCCATTCTGGGACATCAAACAAGTTTTAAGCGGTTTTGAACAACTGATTTTAAAATACTACCAAAAGAAATACCCTGAATGATGAAAAATATTTATCTAGATGTCAACTTCAAGGCAAATGATAAAACATCATTTTTTTCAAAGTCAACTCCGGGACTTTTGTTATTGCTTTTCATGTTTATTTTTTCGACCCATTCCTTATCGGCACAAGCCGTAAATGAACAGTCCAATACCCATACATCCTCAAACTGCCAAAACCCCACAAGAATCGAAGGCATGGTTTTCATTGAAAACACTGGTAAATCCTTGAAAGGCATTCCTGTTTTGTTGGTTCCACAGGATGGTGTTTCTGGTGGAGTTCAGATGCAGGTCACCAATGCGGAGGGCAAATATTATTTCATGAACCTGGCAGCAGGCAAGTATTTGCTCCAAATAGGAGATGCGAACCTGAACCACAGCAAAGCTTTGTATGCAGTGGAATCCAACACGTTTATTGCCGAAATCAAGTCTTGTGACCACCAAACAAAGAACTTTGGGTATTCAAATACCTCCCAATCCGTTATCGGGAATTTTGTTTGGTACGATTTCAATGGCAATGGCATTCAAGACGAATGGTTTGATGCCAATGAGGATGGGAAAATCACCCAAAATATCCCTGACCAAAATGGATATGTGGATTTCGAAAACTGGGAATGGATAGACCTGAATGGTGATGGCAGCTACGAAGGCACGGAAAATATCGGCGAACTGAACAAGGCCGGTTTGGGAAATCAAAAAAGCGCAAATATATTTATTACTGGACCAAACGGCTATTCAAGAGAAGTTGAAATCGATTATTTGGGACATTACATTGACCAACCAACCGAATCTGGTGAATATCAGGTAAGGCTTGAAATGGATGCCCATCTTTCCGCGGCTTCCGAAAAAATGGGTTTTTCCGGAAAGGTCAAAATCATTCCGAATTTTGGGAAAAGGATTTTGGCTATGGAAGAGGAAGATGGCCCGATCATCGATTGCGGTCCGACCAAAGAAAGTATTTTTGCAATCCAACTTTCGGCCAAAGAGCTTGTGCGTTTCGATATTGACTTCGGGATCAGGTGCCAGGAAAGACCTCCCGTAAAAGAAATTCTCGCCAATGACATTGACTTGGGAGAGTTTGACAGAAGCTATGGTGGACTTCTTGGAAACATCCTTTCCAATGACCTGTTTGACGGAAATACAGCCAATCCCAAAGAAGTGGATTTTGAATTTACCGACTTGGATGACGTGATTGGTTTGCTGCTCAATGAAAAAGGAGAAATCAGCCTCATTCCTGAAATGAATGAAGCAAGAAAGTATCGTTTGACATACGTATTGCGCGAAGCTGGGAATCCAGATAACCAAAAAGTGGCTTTCGTCACTTTCAGTTTGAAAAATGACCAATCCGATCTTTCCGTGATCCTGACTTCCAACAAAGTTGAACTTTGGGAGGGCGATGTTTTTGAATACCAGATTGAAATCAGCAACGATGGGGCATTGAAGGCCACGGGAGTAGCCATTACCAATTACCTGCCTGCTGGAGTCACATATTTGAGTAGTTCCGTTTTGGAAAATAAATCCAATATTGAACTGAGCAATCCTTCGTTCGCAGGGAATAAAATCACTTGGAAGGCAGTTGGTTTTCCCACCGATGCCAAGCTTATTTTGGCCGTAAAGGTAAAGTCAAATCCTTTGAATGGGACCAATGTCCGCACCACAACCAATTTGGTGGAGGTTTCTGCAGCCGAAACAGATGTCAACCCTCACAACAATGTCGCCGAATTGGTCAATGTCATCCATCCTTTTTTTATCCCAAATGTGATCACCCCCAATGGCGATAACAAGAACGATCGCTTTGAAATTCGAGGAATTGAAACATTTGTGAGCAATAAAATAAAGATTTTCAATAGATTTGGGGACAATGTTTTTGAAAGGACTGCTTACGCCAACAACTGGGATGCAACCGGACAAGCCGAAGGGACATATTATTATGAATTGGTTTCGGTGGACAATCAAGGAGGAATCCATGAGTTCAAAGGTTGGGTACAGGTGGTAAAAGAAAAATAAAAAAGGGAAATGAAAAATACGCTTAGGATCTTGGGAATGATCCTTTCGGGGGGGATGTTTTTCACAAGTACAACCTTCGGCCAACAGCTGCCTCAATTTAGCCAATACGTTTTCAACAACTTACAAGTAAACCCTGGATATGCAGGGTATAAGGGACAAGCTTTTGTACAGTCCACATATCGAAGCCAATGGGTGACTTTTCCAGGAGCGCCAAAAACTTTTTCGGTTGTTGCGGACCTCAGTGCAAAAGAAGGATTGATGGGTTTTGGGTTTTCACTGGTCTCGGACCAAATTGGTCCCACAGGAACTACCACGGCAATGCTCACTTATGCTTACCGCATTCGGATTGGGCAAGAATCTTTTTTGTCCCTTGGCGTCAGTGGAGGGGCATCCGAATATGTCCTTGATGGAGATTTGTTGATGCCAGGTGATGCTGATGATCCTGATTTGCCACAGGGAAGAACAAATATATTCACCCCCAATATGAATGCAGGGCTTTTTTTCAACAGCAATCGATTCTTTGCAGGTTTCAGCACTTTCAATATGGTAGGCAAAAAAGCATTGGAAAGGGAAGACATTGCCTTGGCTTATCACAGCTTTCATTTTTTTCTGACCGCCGGAGCTTTGATTCCTTTATCTGAAAATGTTCAGTTCAAGCCTTCTTTTTTGATCAAAGAGGTGAAAGGAATCCCTACCAATTATGATTTGAATACGATGTTTCTTTTTATGGAAAGATTGTGGATCGGCGCATCTTATCGCTCCAACCTGAAAATGAAAGAAGAAAATCTTCAGGGAAATCTAAATCAAAGAAAAGCAATCGCATTTCTCACTGAAATATTTGCCACGGAAAAATTGAGAATAGGCTACGCCTATGACCACAACCTGAGTGAAATCAACAATTATCGGGACAATTCACACGAGTTTTCCTTGGGGTTCTTTATTTCTCCCAAAAAAGGATTTCCGGTAAATGGAAAGTGGTTTTAGCGGGATGACTTCACTCCTGGTTTGGTAGTAGCAACCAATTTTTCAGGGCTTTCAGTGAAAGTAATTGCTGCCAGTTGATTGAGTTTTTCCATTTTGACTTGGTCAAAAGCCATTTTGTTTTCTTTGGAAATGGGATTGGAGGGTGGAATTTTTTCCTGAAGCCAATCTTCTTGTTTCCCATTTTTCCAAAACCTAAAACACAAATGCGGTCCAGTGGCCAAACCTGTACTTCCGACAAAACCGATCACTTGTCCCTGTCTTATCTTGGAGCCAGGCTTCATTCCTGAAGCAATTTTGGACATGTGCAGGTATTGGGTGGTGTATGTACCGTTGTGTTTGATTTTGACATAATTTCCATTTGCGCTTGTATATCGCGCCTCAAGGACTGTTCCGTCACCTACTGATCGGATTTCTGTGCCCGTTGGTGCTGCATAATCGGTTCCAAGGTGGGCTTTGTATCTTTTTTGGACAGGGTGGAATCTTTTCAGATTGTATCTGGAGCTGATTCTGGTGAATTTCAGAGGATCTCTTAGGAAAGCTTTTTTGAAACTATTTCCGTCTTGGTCAAAGAAGTTCACTTCCCCGTCTTGTTCAAAAGGGATGGCGGGATAGGACTCTCCATTGTGTTCAAAAAAGGCCAATTCAATATTTCCATTCCCAATTATCTGGTCTTCAACCAACTTTTGCTCATAGACGATTTTGAATTTGTCGCCTTTTTGAAGTCTTTGGAAATCAACTGCCCAACCGTACAGATCCGCAAATTGATCAACCATATCCGGCGTTATGCCGACCTCCGTCATGTTCACATAAAGATTGCTGGAAATCGTTCCGCCAATCTCAATCTTTCTCAATTCAACAGGTTTTTCTTCTTTATAAACTTCTACATCATCCAATTTAAAAACGACATATTCAGCAGGGTTGGGTTCGTAGATAAAAAACTGGGCTTTGGAGGAATCCTTAGGTGTCAATACGGTGAACTTCTTGTTGAGGGCGATTTTTCTGACGTCAAAAATATCCTTGGATTTTTTGGCGATTTCATCAATGATCTGGTAAGGAATATTGAATGGTGCGAGAATAGTGGATAAAGTAGCATTTTTACCGACAACGCCTTCTACGATGTCTAATTCGTTGACATTGATCCCATAAAGCATCAAATCCTCCTTCATTTCTACCTCGACATTGAGGGAGGAATGAAGTTCTTCCTCTGCCAGCAGCGCCTTATTTTGATTCGAATGGAGATAAATCCCATTCCCCAAGGCCAACAGTAAAAAGCCCACTCCTAACCATTTTTTGTTCATTTTCTTTCAATAATTGGGTTCAATTGGATCAAAGGAATTTAAATTTCGGTCAAATTCCAAATTAAAGTCTGACTAAATCCTTTTAATAAGTATCATCACTATTTTTTAAAAACGATTTCATGCTGTAAAATAGTATAATCAGTGGTTTTATTGTTTAGCTAATTTTTTTCGGAAGCATTGTAAAATCAATATTTTCTTCCCCTTTTTATTGATTTTTCTCGAAGTTTATACGGAATATTTTGTTTCATTTTAGAATACTAAAGTCTGTTTGCCTATCTTTGTCCACTTTAAAAAACAGAAGATTCAACCATGCTTAGAACTCATACTTGCGGAGAATTACGCCTGACAGATGTAAACAAAGAAGTAACCCTAGCAGGATGGGTTCAGCGCGTCAGAAATAAAGGAGGCTTGATTTGGGTGGATTTAAGGGATCGATATGGGCTGACCCAATTGATTTTTGAAGAAGATTCTTCGGAAAAATCCCTTTTGGAAAAAGCCGCTTCCCTTGGCCGTGAATTTGTCATCCATGTCAAAGGAAGGGTCATTGAGAGAACTTCCAAAAACCCAAAAATGCCGACCGGTGAGATAGAAATCAAAGCCGATTTTTTAGAGGTTTTGAATGCCGCCAAAGTCCCACCTTTTATCATTGAGGATGAGACGGATGGAGGCGATGAGTTGAGGATGCGGTACCGTTACCTTGATTTGAGAAGAAATGTGGTTCGGGAAAAACTCCAACTCCGACACCGGATGATGCAGGAGACTCGAAAATACATGGACGGTGAAGACTTCATCGAGGTAGAAACTCCGGTATTGATCAAATCCACTCCCGAGGGAGCGAGGGATTTTGTGGTTCCAAGCCGAATCAACCCAGGCGAGTTTTATGCCCTTCCCCAATCCCCTCAGACTTTTAAGCAATTGCTGATGGTCAGTGGATTTGACAGGTATTTTCAAATTGTAAAATGCTTTCGGGATGAAGATTTGAGAGCCGATCGGCAGCCGGAATTCACCCAGATTGATTGCGAAATGTCTTTTGTGAGCCAAGAGGACATCTTAAATACATTCGAAGGATTGACCAAGCATTTGTTCAAAAATGTGAAGGGCGTAGAGTTGGAAGAAGTCAAAATGATGACTTATGCCGAAGCCATGGAATCCTATGGAAACGACAAGCCGGATTTGAGGTTTGATATGAAATTTGCCAACCTGAATGCAGTTGCCCAAGGCAATGGTTTTCCGATTTTTGACCAAGCCGAATTGGTGCTTGGTATTGCTGCTGGAGGTGCCGGGGAATATACCCGCAAGCAAATCGATGCGCTGACCGAATGGGTGAAACGTCCACAAATCGGTGCAAAAGGACTAGTCTACGTGAAATGCAATCTGGACGGAACGTTCAAATCCTCCGTGGATAAATTTTACGGCCAAGAGGACTTGAAATCCTGGGCAGAAAAAACCGGTGCAGTTCCGGGAGATTTGATCTTGGTCTTGAGTGGCGAAGAGAAGTCCACCCGCAAGCAGATGTCTGAGTTGAGATTGAAAATGGGTGAAGAATTGGGATTGAGAGACCGAAATGTTTTCAAACCACTTTGGGTAGTCGATTTCCCACTTTTGGAGTGGGACGAAGAAAGCCAAAGGTTTCATGCCATGCATCACCCCTTTACGTCTCCCAAGAAAGAGGACATTCCCATGTTGGAAACCGATCCGGGAGCGGTCAGGGCAAATGCCTACGATTTGGTCATCAATGGGGTGGAAATCGGCGGTGGATCCATCAGGATTCACGATCGTGCCACGCAGCAATTGATGTTCAAGCACCTAGGCTTTTCCGATGAGGAAGCGCAAAAGCAGTTTGGGTTTTTGATGGAAGCTTTCGAATATGGAGCGCCTCCACATGGAGGAATCGCTTTCGGATTCGATAGACTCTGTGCCATCTTTGGTGGCTCGGATTCAATTAGGGATTATATCGCCTTTCCAAAGAACAATTCTGGAAGAGATGTGATGATCGATTCGCCGAGTACAATCTCTGAGCAGCAGTTAAAGGAGCTTGCCATCAAGGTAGATTTGACAAAAAACTAAGTATCTCTATTATATCCGCCTATCCAGTTTTCTTTTCAAAGAGGAGCATGGGTAGGCGGATAATTTTTTTATCAGGAAGGAAGATTTGGCTTTTTCAGGAAGTTTTTTAATGAATAAACCTTGTTTTTTTAAAACTGGGAACATTATTGGAATGGGGTCAATTTTTCTAGAGCAGCATCATTTTTTTATAAACAGAAGCTTATTCTTCCCATCTCTTTATGAATGCCCGTTGGATTTTAGGGAATCCATATAAAATCGCTCATGCCTTTACGGATAAATAATGGCTTCTTATCCCCATCACGATCAGCAGTTGGGCGACGATATAGGTACCCATCACAAGGACGCCTGACTCTGGGAAGGGTTTGAAAAAAAGATTCAGGGCCAAAATGCCGTCGGAAATCATAAAAAACAAGCCACCGATAAATACCTGCCAGAAACTCTCGGGTATGGTTTTATGGTATCTTTCCCTGGCCGTAGTGACCATCATTACGATCACCAAAACATAGATGATGACGGGGATTTTCATCTCGTGAAGATTGGGCTGGATCAGGTAATAGACAAAAGCCGCGGAGATGTATATGGGAAGATTGTACAGAAAGAGCTTGATAAAATTGACCTTCCCGATTTCGAAAGGTTTGTTTTGGCTGATTTTAAATCCGATGATCAAACAAATATGGGCCATTAGAAAAGCGCCAAGACCATACAGAAACAGATTCGGGAAAAGCAATAGAATGTCTCCCAGCCAAGAAAAGAAAAGTGCCGAAAGCATGGACTTTCTTAAAATTGTGCCTTCGATCACTTTGCTGATCTGAAAAAAATACATAAATAAACTTAAGATAATGAGTGGCTTGGAATAAATCCTGAGGTCGGAATCTCCCTGAGCCGTAAAAAAAAGATCCAAAACCCCAATAATCAGGAACAAATACAGCCAAAGGATATTTTTATTTTTCATCCGTTACTAATTTTTTGTGTTAAATATATACAGAATCCACCCATTTGTATCTGTAAAACGGCGTAAAGTTTCGGATTAACATTTTCTTAAAGATTTGTTAACATTTGAAATGACCTCAGAACTTAATTTCAAAATAAAGCGAAAAAACGAGACTCAAAACCATGATAAATGTAAAATAATGGAAAAAAAGAAAATTTCCTTTGCTATTTAATGTTAAGGAATTGTTAAGTAATATTGTGAATAAATGTTAAAACTTAACATTTAGAAAAATAAAAACTAGGTTTTCTCTTCTACATTTGTACTCGGAAAACCAAAACAGAATTAAATCCATTATTCAAATTCCACAAAAATCAAAAATTATGAGGCAAACTTTACTAAAAGGTCTATTTGCGGTGGTGATGCTGTTTTTCGCAGCGAATACCGTGATGGCACAAGTTACAACAAGTTCCGTTCAAGGACTTGTTACCGATTCTTCAGGAGAAACACTTCCTGGAGCGAATGTCGTGGCAATCCATGAGCCGTCCGGTACTAGATACGGTGCTGTTTCCAACATCAATGGAAGGTTTACGCTACCAAATTTAAGAATTGGTGGTCCTTATACCATTCAAGTGAGTTTTATCGGTTACCAAACCCAATCTTTCACGGGAATTAGCCTAAGACTTGGTGAGCCTTATGCTTTGAATGCTGTATTGAGTGATGGAAGTACGGATTTGAATGAAGTGATCATCACTGCCACGTCTTCTTCTGATTTTAATTCGAATAGAACGGGTACTGCCACCAACATTGGTAAAGAGCAGCTCAATGCACTTCCTCAAATCAACAGAAGTGTTACTGAATTTACAAGATTGACTCCTCAAGCAAATGGAACTTCATTTGCCGGTAGAGACGCCAGATACAATAACCTTCAAATAGATGGTGCAAACTTCAACAACGCATTTGGATTGAGTGGAAATCCACTGCCAGGTGGAAATGCACAACCGATCTCTTTGGATGCGATCGAGGAAATCACGGTTAACATCGCACCCTTTGATGTCACCCAATCTGGATTTACTGGAGCAGGTATCAATGCGGTAACAAAATCAGGAACGAACACGATTCAAGGTTCCGCCTATTATTTCACCAAAAACCAAGATCTTCAGGGAAGAAGAATTGGTGACAATGAAATTGAAAGAGTGGATGCCGGCACTCAAAACTTCGGCTTTAGATTAGGTGGTCCGATCATCAAAAATAAATTGTTCTTTTTCGTGAATGCGGAAAGAGAAGAGCAAACCGGAGCAAATGCTAGTGGAACCAACCTTTGGAGACCTTCCGCAGATGGTGTTGCTGATGCCCAAAACAATATTTCAAGGGTAACAAGACCAGAATTGGAATCAGTGAGAAATCACTTGCTCAACGTTTGGGATTACGATCCAGGAAGATACGAAGGATACGCTTCAGAGGCCAAACAATTCAATACCAAGTTTTTGGCAAGAGTGGATTGGAACATCAACGAAAAGAATAAACTTGCTGTGAGATACAACCAAGTAGTCGGTATCTCAAACCAATTGGCAAACGGCAATTCAGGTCCGTCTCCAAGATCCCCTTTCAACAGGGTTTCTGAAAATTCCATGACCTTTGAAAATGGTAACTATGGGTTTGAAAACTCTGTAAGATCAGTAACCGCTGAATTGAACAGTTACATTTCTCCGAAAGTTTCCAACCAGTTGTTGGCCACTTATTCCAGAATCCAGGACAAAAGAACCTCACCATCTGATCAAATATTTCCATTTGTGGATATTTGGGATGCAGGCAGAGGGAATGGTGATGCCAATTATATGAGTTTTGGTACTGAATTGTTCACATTCAACAACGATGTCATCAACAACAACTACTCGATCATCAACAATTTGACTTATGTAGAAGGCAAACATACCATCACTGGTGGAGTGGCTTTCGAAGTACAAAATTTTGGTAACAGTTTTACAAGAGCGGGGACTTCTTATTACAGATACGCTTCCGTGGAGGATTTCTTGACCACAGGAACACCAAATGAAGTTGCTCCTATCACTTTTGCCTTGACTTATCCATATGCAGGTCAAGAGACATATTCAAGGGTGAATTTTGGATTGGCTTCTATGTATGTTCAGGATAGATACAGTGTCAATGACAGATTGGCTGTTACTTTCGGTGTAAGAGCTGAGTTGCCACTTTATTTGAATGAATTGACTCCAAATCCATCTATTAATGCAATCACTCTCCAAAATCAATTTGGAATGCCAACCAATTACGATTCTGGCACATGGCCAAAATCTAGGTTGATGGTTTCCCCAAGAGCTGGTTTCAACTTTGACGTGAACGGTGACAGAAGCTTAGTCCTTAGAGGAGGAACTGGTGTATTCTCTGGTAGAGTACCATTTGTATGGTTGACGAATATGCCAACTGCTTCAGGTGTTTTGCAAAATACAATCGAGCCAGGAAGTTATGCGCAAGTTGCTCCTTGGATAGGTAATATCACTTTTAACCCAGACAGATACCATTATGTGAAAAACCCTCCTGCTGGTGGTGAAAATGTATTCATCTCCAGCCCAGCTGGCGGAGCTCCGGGATCTTTCGCCCTAGTGGACCAAGATTTCAGAATGCCAATGGTATGGAGATCCAGTTTGGGTGCGGATTATAAATTACCAAACACACCTTTTGTTTTGACCACTGATCTCCTTTATACAAGAGATATCAATGCCGTATTCCAATATGGTGCAAACAGGGCGGTATCTAACCTCAGAATGAATTATGGATCCAGTGGAGAACCAGGTGATGCTGGTGATACAAGAGAATTGGTCCAAGGGGCATCTGCTACTTACAATCCAGTGATGGGAGCCAATAATGCAACTATTTTGACAAACACAAGCGTCAAAGGATATGCATTGAGTGCTACAGTAGGACTGACCGTTCCTGATTTCAGAGGATTCTCTGGATCGGTGTTCTACACTTACTCTGAGGCACAAGAAGTTTCTGCAAACGCAGGTTCTTCCGCCAACTCTGCATGGGGTGGAAGCCCAACGATCAATAGTCCAAATGATCAGATGTTGAATATTTCCAACTTTGCATTGCCGCACAGGGTCATTGCAAGCATGAACTACAGGATCGAGTATGCAAACCATTTTGCAACTACCTTTGGTGTGTTTTTTAATGGATCGCACCAAGGAAGATTCTCTTATGTATATGGAAACGACCTGAACGGTGATGGCATCAATGCTGATCTTCTTTACCTTCCAAGAAATTCAAATGATTTGAACTTTGTGAACATCGTTCAAAGTGGCAATGTGGTTTTCACAGCACAGGAGCAAAGAGATGCATTTGATGCATTTGTTTCTGCCAACGGTTTGGAAAAATACAGAGGCGAATACGTCCCTAGAAATGCTTTCTTGTCTCCTTGGTTGAACAGGTTTGACGTCAGGGTACTTCAGGATATTTATACCAATATCGGTGCAAGAAGAAATACACTTCAACTTTCCCTTGACATTGTGAACTTTGGAAATCTCTTGAATAACGAATGGGGAATTCAGGAAAATCTGAATAATGCTCAAAGATTGTTGTCAAGATCAGGCTCAGTTAGTGCAACACCTGCCTTCAACATGGTTAGAGTTTCCAACCAATTGCCGAATACTCCGTTCCAAAATGCATCTGGTTTTGGAACGACTTGGAGCATGCAAGTTGGTTTGAGATATATTTTCTAATAAAATAATTATTTAAAAAAAAAAGGACACTCTTTTGAGTGGCCTTTTTTTTTTAAATACCAATAAGCAAACAATTGAACACAAAGGGAAATGGGCTCCTATGAAACAGACCTTCCTTTCCATTCTGTACTTTACACATAAACACCACTGATCGCCCAGCGCAGCCATCTGTGTTTAATTTGTTTTTTTCAGACATGGATTACTTTTAAATTTGCATTTGGTAACCTTATTTCCTTCTCCACTGTTATAGCCGAACCACCAATGAAAAAGGCAATGTTATATTATAAAATGTACGAACACCCCTCCAGCAAGGAGTGGGTGGTATTCATACATGGAGCTGGAGGTTCCTCTTCTATCTGGTACAAGCAGATCAGGGAGTTTCGGGAAGAGTTCAATCTGCTTTTGATTGATCTGAGGGGCCATGGAAAATCCGCAAATTCAATCAAAAACCTTTGGGATGAGGCCTATACCTTTCCTGCGGTCACGACCGATATCATTGAAGTACTGGATCATCTCAAGTTGCCTCCCGCACATATCATGGGGGTTTCTTTAGGGACGGTTTTGGCAAGGCAGCTGGCAGAGATGGAGCCTGATAGGGTGAAATCCTTGATTATGGCGGGAGCGATTACCCGGCTCAATCTTAGCTCTAGACTTTTGGTTTTTCTGGGAAATGCCTTTAAAAGCATTCTACCTTATATGTGGTTGTACAGTCTGTTTGCTTGGGTGATTCTACCTAGAAGGCACCATTCCGAGTCTAGAAACCTCTTTATCAGGGAAGCCAAAAGACTTTGTCAGAAAGAATTTATCCGCTGGTTTAAATTGACCAAGGATATCAATCCGCTCTTGAAATATTTCAAGGAAAAGGACATGTCCATACCCACGCTATATATCATGGGGGATGAAGACCTTATGTTTTTGGAACCGGTAAAAAAAATCGTCATGGAGCATAAACTTTCCTTCTTGAAAATTGTCAAAGCCTGCGGACACGTAGTCAATGTGGAGCAACCTGAGGAGTTCAATCAATTGTCACTTCAGTTTATCAGAGAACAAAATCAACCCTAATAAATTTATTTGAAACCTTCGGATGAAAAAGCAAACGAAAACCATTTTGATTATTGCCATTGTGCTCGTGGTAGCCATTATTTTTCTTTACCCCAGACTCGATAAATTTACAGGAGAAAGCAATACCTCTTCCCAAACAGCTTCAAGCTCTCAAGTAAAAGCAGGAGCACTTCCCGTAAAAGTGGTGGAGGTGAAAAAGGAAAGTTTGGAGAATAACCTTAATATAACCGGAACGATACTTCCAAACGAATCGGTAAGCCTTCGCCCTGAAATCTCAGGTTTGGTAAAGCGCGTAGCCTTCAAAGAGGGTCAATTTGTTAAAAAAGGAACGCCTCTCATTTATTTGAATGACGATGAACTTTCCGCGCAATATGACCGATTGGAATTCACCAAAAAACTTTTTGAAAGCCAAGAAAACAGGCAAAAACAATTGTTGCAAAGAGAAGCGATCAGTCAGGAAGAATACGATATTGTACTGAATCAATTCAATACCAACCTTGCAGACCTTAGATTGATCCAGGCGCAGTTAAATAAGACAGTCATAAGAGCGCCGTTTGATGGGGTATTGGGATTGAGACAAATCTCTGAAGGGAGTGTCATCGGTACTTCAGATGTGATCGCGAGTATCATCAACATCGATCCCATTAAAATTGAGTTTTCCATCCCGGAGCGCTATGCCAATTCAGTGAAGTTAAACTCCAAGATTTTCTTCTCCAATGAAGTCGGAGGAGTGGAAGTAGAGGGCGTTGTCTATGCCTTCGAGCCAAATATTGATCCCGCGACCAGAACCCTTAAGTTGCGTGCACAAAGCCCCAATAAAGAGCGAAAATTTTTGCCGGGGATGTTCGTGAGAATCAGGTTCGTTTTGGGAATAGAGGAGAATGCCTTTATGGTGCCAGCAGAAGCCATTATTCCTGAGCTAAATGGCTACAAAGTATACGTAGTTGGCCCTGAGAATAAAGTGGAATCAAGAGAGATTACCATAGGAACACGGACCGAGAGTTCGGTGCAGATTGTAGAGGGGGTACGGGAAGGTGATCTTGTCTTGACCACTGGAGTATTGCAAGTAAGAGCAGGGATGCCTGTCAATTACACTAAAATCAATTAATCATGTCAAGTTTATCAACGATAAGTATCCGAAGGCCAGTATTGGCGATTGTCATGTCGCTGACTATCTTGTTGTTTGGAATCATCGGGATTAGCTTTCTGGGGATAAGGGAATTCCCAAGCGTAGATCCTCCGATTATCAATGTAAGGACAACTTATGTCGGTGCCAATGCCGATGTCATAGAAGCCCAGATTACGGAACCCTTAGAGGAAGCGATCAATGGAATCGCCGGGATCAAATCCCTTACCTCCACCAGTAACGACGGGACCAGTAACATTACGGTGGAATTTGATGTGGGAGCCGACCTTGAAGCAGCAGCGAATGATGTCAGGGACAAAGTGTCCGGCGCACAAAGAAATTTACCGCCGGATACAGAGCCTCCTGTGGTGTCCAAGGCAGATGCTGACTCTCAGCCCATTGTCTTTTTGAATGTCCAAAGCAACGAAAGAAGCCTTCTGGAGATTTCCGATATCGCCAACAATATATTCAAAGAAAGATTACAGACCATCCCGGGAGTAAGTACGGTTCAAATCTGGGGGGAAAAAAGATATGCCATCCGCTTGAGAATGGACCCCCTTCGAATGGCCTCCTATGGAATTACACCTTTGGATGTACTCAACAAGGTACAAAGTGAAAATGTTGAGCTGCCTTCCGGAAGGATTGAAGGCTCGGCGATAGAACTCTCCGTTCGGACCAAAAGTAGATTGAGTACCCCACAGGAATTCAATGACCTGATCATCAAGGAAGATCAAAACAATATCGTCCGATTCCAGGATATCGGAAAGGCGGAATTGGCAGCCCTGAATGAAAGGACCGTATTGAAGCGAGACGGTGTACCCATGGTCGGTGTGGTTTTGGTTCCTTTGCCTGGTTCCAATAACATTGAGATCGTCGACGAGTTTTACAAAAGGCTGGAAATGATCAAAAAAGATATTCCAGCAGATGTGAAGTTGGATATCGGTTTTGATTCGACCAATTATATCAGGAGTTCCATCAGTGAGGTGCAAGAAACCATTCTTCTGGCTTTTGTCCTGGTGGTGCTGATCATATTTCTGTTTTTGAGGGATTGGAGGACTACCTTTATTCCGGTATTGACAATCCCGATTTCCCTGATTGGCGTGTTTTTTATCATGTATTTGATGGATTTTTCCATCAATGTACTCACCCTTTTGGGGATCGTGCTGTCGATTGGTTTGGTAGTGGATGATGCCATTGTAGTGTTGGAAAATATTTACACCAGAATTGAAAAAGGTGAAAACCCAGCCAGTGCAGCAGAGAAAGGATCCGAGGAAATATTCTTTGCGGTAATTGCCACAACGATCGCACTTGCGGCGGTATTTCTTCCGGTGATATTTTTAACGGGTACTACCGGAAGGCTCTTTAGGGAATTTGGGATTGTCGTCGCAGGTTCGGTGATTATTTCCTCCTTCGTGGCTTTGACGATGACCCCTATGCTCAGCACTTTTTTATTGAAGAAAAGGGAAAAGCAGAATTGGTTTTACAACAAGACCGAGCCTGGATTTCTTTGGCTGAACGAAAAATATGAATCGGCCCTAAACAGTTTCATGAAAGTACGTTGGTCAGCATTCGTGATCATTTTGGTGATGGGTTTTGGAATCTATCAATTGGTTTCCATTATCCCAACAGAACTGGCTCCAGTGGAAGACAGAGGTGAATTCCGATTGAATCTTACAGGACCGGAAGGTGCCACTTTCGGATTTATGGACAATGTTCTGGACAACATGACCCAGGAGTTTTTGGAAATGATTCCGCCTGAGGAAAGAGAAGGGATTATTACAGTGACTTCTCCAGGTTTTGGAACGGCGAGTACCAATTCCGGATTCTTGAGGGTCATTCTGAAAGATGCGCAACAAAGGGAAAGAAGCCAACAGGAAATATTCGATCAAGTTTCGGTTAAGTTGAAGGATTTTACCGCTGTTCGGGCATTTGCTACCCAACCCCAATCCATTGGGGATCGTAGGGGAGGACTGCCGGTTCAATATGTACTGCAGGCACCCACCTTGGATAAATTGAAAGAGGTTATCCCTACTTTCATGGAGAAAGTGGGAGAAAACCCTGTTTTTAGTTTTTCAGATATCAACCTGAAATTCACAAAGCCGGAAATTGAGATTGAAATTGATCGGGAGAAGGCAAGAAACATCGGGATCTCTGTTCAGGAAATTGCGAGAACATTGCAATTGTCTTACTCGGGACAACGTTTTGCTTATTTCATCATGAATGGCAAACAGTATCAGGTCGTCGGGGAGATGAATCTTCAGGACAGGAATGAACCGATCAATTTGAGAATGCTCTATGTAAGGGCTGAAAATGGAGAATTGGTTCAATTGGACAATCTTGTCACCATCCGGGAAAATAGCACGCCGCCGCAATTGTATCGGTACAACCGTTTCGTAAGTGCAACGGTATCAGCAGGTCTTGCGCCAGGCTATACCATCGGTGCCGGTTTGGATGAAATGGATAAAATCGCCGCGGAGGTACTGGATGAATCTTTCTCGACTGAGTTGGCGGGACTTTCCAAAGAGTATCGGGAAAGTTCAAACAGTTTGGTTTTCGCGTTTCTATTTGCTTTGATCTTGATTTATTTGGTCCTTTCAGCACAGTTTGAGAGTTTCTTGGATCCATTGACCATTATGTTCACGGTACCCTTGGCTTTGTTCGGGGCCTTGTTTTCTTTGTGGATATTTGATTTTACCCTGAATATTTTCAGTCAGATTGGAATTATCATGCTGATCGGTCTGGTGACCAAAAACGGAATCCTGATCGTCGAATTTGCCAACCAAAGAAAAGCACAGGGAATGTCTGTGGAAGAAGCGATTGTAGGTGCGGCAGGGGCGAGGTTCAGACCAATTCTAATGACCAGTTTATCCACCATTTTGGGGATTCTCCCCATCGCGCTCGCATTGGGCGCAGGAGCGGAAAGCAGGGTGCCCATGGGAGTCGCAGTAATCGGTGGATTGGCATTTTCAACCGTTTTGACCCTATTTGTCATCCCTGCCATTTATACTTATTTAACCTCCAAAAAGGGAAGATTAGCCAGAGTCTAATGAAAAAAACGATATTATTCCTTGCCCTTTTGATTCAAGGGGGACAAATGCTGATGGCCCAAGAGACTGAAGTCTTGGACTTGGAAAAAGCCGTTCAGATCGGTTTGGAAAAGAATTATGATGTGAAAATCGCCATCAACAATGCTGCCTTGGCTGAAATTGAAAAGAAAATTGGTTTCGGCACATTCTTCTTGCCCGTGGTCAATGCACTTTATACCCATAACTATAGCAAGGAAGATGTTGAACAGCAGTTTGCCACCAATCCAGAACCCAATCAGATTCTGGGAGCAAAATCTGATACTGAAAATTTCACCATTGCAGGGATCTACGGATTTAACCCGGAATCGATCGTCTCCATCAGAAGGTTGGGGAAATTGGCAGAGATCAGTGAATTGGACGCCAAAATTGCAATAGAAAACACCGTTGCTGGAATTTCCTCCGCCTACTATCGCTTGGTCTTGGAATTGCAGCGAAATGATGTTCTTCAAAAGACCTTGGAGCTTTCCAAGTCGCGCTTGGATATCGCGCAAGCGCGATATGAATTGGGAGGGGCAGGAAAAAGGGATTTCCTTACCGCACAGGTGGATTATAATACTGACCTTTCGCTTACCGTGAGTCAGGAGCAAATCATCCAAAATGCACGCATCAACCTAAATGAATTGCTGGCCATCACACCAGACAGGGAATTTATGGTCAAGGATACCATTCTCATTCAAGAACACCTATTGTTGGAGGATTTGCTTGAAAATGCCTATACCAACAACAAATTGTTTCTGGTGACCCAAAGATTGGAAAATGTGGCCTTCCTTCAGTTGAAGGAATTTCAGGCCCAACGCTTGCCATCTATTAATCTTACGGGTAACTACATCAACAACACCTTCAATTCTGAGGCGGGTTTCTTGTTGCAAAACCAGCGACAAGGATACAATTATGGTGTGAATGTCAATCTGAATCTCTTCAGTGGATTTACGCTCAATAGAAGGATTCAGGGCGCCAAGGTTCAAAAACAAAATGCGGAACATGCGCTTCAGCAATACGAAATCCAATTGAATTCGGATATCTATAGAGCCTACAACACCTATATCAACAACAAAAACCTTTTGGAGATTGAGCGCAAAAACTATCAAGTGGCCTTGGAGAGTGCTGACATTGCACTGGAAAGGTTCAGGCTGGGGATTGCCAATTACCTTGAATTCAGGGATGCACAGGTCAACCTTCTTACCGCTGAAAACAGATTGATCACCTCCATTTTCAATATCAAGGAACAGGAAATCGAACTCATGCGCCTTTCTGGAAAAATTTATTTTCAGGACAGTTACGAGGAATACAATCCTTCCAATTAAACAGCTGTAAAAGAATTAAATTTGGTGAAATCCAAGGAAAGAGATTCGTTTTGAATTTTTTTCCTTGGATTTTATTTTTTTACAAATTTAATTTTGGTATATTTTTTGCTAAAATGCGTTTTTATGTCCACCATGCCTGTCAAATAAGGCTTTTATCGAATGAAAAAACCAGTAACAGTCATAACAATTTTTTTGATTTTCGCCATTTTTGGGGTTCAATGTACTTTTTTTGAAAGGGAAGCGAAAAAGGATCCCGTTGAAAATTCGGTTCTCTTGGATTTGGATGCCATCAAAAAGAGAGGGTTTATTCGGGCGATTGTGGACAATTCATCCACGAGTTATTATATCTACAGGGGCAGAAGAATGGGCTATGAGTTTGAGATGCTTCGGAATCTGGCCAAGGAATTGGGCGTTCGCCTGCACCTCATTGTCAAATCGGATATCGAAGAGGCTTTCATTTCTCTCAATGAAGGGAAAGCGGACATCATTGCCATGAACCTTGAAAAAACGGAGGAGAGACTCAAACTTATGAAATTCACCAAGGGACTTGGTGAGATGAGTACGGTTTTGGTACAAAATAGACGTAAAAATAAAATCGATAGGATTGAGGATTTGGCTGAGAGGGTCATTCATGTTCAGAAAGGATCGGTTTATAAATCTCAACTTTGTGCGCTGGAAAATCCAAATGCACTTTCATTCTCGATCATTGAGGCTTCGGAAGACGAGGAGTCATTGATTGATAAGGTTCTCCAAAATGAAATTGATTTTACCGTTGTGGACAAAAATGTGGCACTCGTCAATGCAACCTACCATGATGAACTGGATGTAAGCCTCGAAATCAGTGAAGCTTCCGAAGTGGCCTGGGCCATTAGGAAAAATTCGCCTGAGCTGGAAAGGGCAATAAATGAATGGATCGATCAAAACAACAAGTCTTCCAACTTTGATATCCTGTACCAGAAATATTTTCTGAATTCAAAAAACAGTTATTTCCGAAACAACAGTCCCTTCTCTTCCTTGGCAGGAAACAAGATCTCCGAATATGATGATCTGATCAAAAAAGGGGCCGAAACATTGGGCTGGGATTGGAGATTGCTGGCCTCATTGGTGTACAAGGAATCCAGGTTTGACACCACGGCGACCTCCTATGCCGGGGCTGTTGGATTGCTCCAATTGATGCCAGTTACCTTGGAGCGCTTCGGCGTGGAAAATCCGAATGATCCGATGGAAAGTCTGATGGGTGGTGTCAACTTTTTGAGATATCTGGATAAATTCTGGAGAGAACGGGTCCCGGAAACAAACGAGCGGATCAAATTTATACTTGCCTCTTACAATATAGGGCATGGCCATGTGGAAGATGCGTGGAAATTGACCCGGAAATATGGGAAAAACACACAGACGTGGAACAACGTAGCCCATTACCTCAGCCTGAAATCCGACCCGAAGTTCTACAGGGACCCGATTGTCCGAAGTGGATTTGCCAAAGGGCATATTGCCGTTTCTTATGTCACGGACGTCATGATCACCTATGATTCTTATCGGGTTTTGGTCAACCCCTAAGTTTGTTTTTTTTCGAAAGACAACACCCACTTTGCCTTTTGAGCTGTATCTGTTTGAATGGTGATTCTTCCGGATAAATCTAATTCCCTGAATAGATCACAAATACAGTAGGAATCTTGTGGAGGTCCAAATTGGTTTTCTTCCACTCGGATATTTTTTTGGTTTGGATCAGTTCGTCGCTTCCGGTAAGGTTTTTGGCTATGCAGAGTTTTGTTTCCGGATGAAGGGTGTTTTTGAGATCCTCCAAAAGTGGATTGTTTCGGAATGGAGTTTCCATGAAAATCTGGGTCCGATTATGCTGGCTGGATTCTGCCTCCAGTCTTTTGATTGCAGCTACCTTGTCTTTTTTATCGATCGGCAAGTAGCCATGAAATGAAAAAGACTGGCCATTGAACCCTGAGCCCATCAAAGCCAAAAACATCGAGCTTGGTCCTGAAAGCGGCACCACCTGAATTCCCTTTTCATGTGCATAGGCCACGGCTATGGATCCAGGATCCGCGATTCCCGGGCAACCTGCCTCCGAAATGATCCCCATGTCCATCCCTTCAAAGAGTGGTTTCATCAACAAAGGCAATTCACCAGGTCTGGTTTTTTTGTTCAGGATTTCCATCTGAAGATTTTCGATCGTCAAACCCATTTTCAGACTACTGATATAGCGGCGGGCCGTGCGGAGATCTTCCACCAGATAGGAATGGGTATTTTTGACAATTTCCTTGATCTGTGGACTGATCACTTTGTCGGACGTATTTTCCGCAAGGATACTTGGGATGAGATACAATTTTCCTTTATTCTCCATTCGGTACATCTATTTTGAGCGCCATAAGCGATTTGAGTTTTCCTGAAAGCCAAAAAGATTATGGCCATTGTTTGTCAGGTGCAAAATTAGCCGATTATTCAGAATAATAGCCAAGGCCATGCGTCTAAAACCAGTGGGATTGCCTGTCCAGCGGAGCAAATCTCCCATCAACCCAGAAATGCCTTTACGGTTTGGATTACGGCTTCCGGTTGTTCGGCATGTAGCCAATGGCCGGCATTTTTAAGGTGAATGATTTTATGATCCGGGAAAAAGTGGTCAATGTCTGCTTTATCTCCCTCGTTGATATAATTCGAGTTGGCTCCGCCCATAAATAGGGTTGATTTAACAAAGGTGCCATCAAAGTCAAGGGCTTCTCCGACATTTTCGATTTTAGCCGTGATCACGGGTAGATTGATTTTCCAGATGAAATTCCCGTCCTGATCGCGACCCAAACTCTTCAGGAGAAATTGTCGGATACCTGAGTCGGAAATGTATTTGGACAATAGGTCGTCTGCTTCTTTCCTCGATTTTAGGTCTTCCAATTTGATGGCGTTCAAGCCTTCCAAAATGGTTTGGTGATGAACAGGGTATTGGCGTGGGGCAATATCGGCAACGATCAATTTCCTGACTTTTTCCGGATATTTCAATGCAAAGAACATGGCTGTTTTTCCTCCCATGGAATGGCCCATCAAGTAGGCGGATGCCAATCCCTCATCTTTCATCAACTCCGCAATGTCTTCTGCCATCACCTCATAATCCCAATCCTCACTTTGCGGGGAATCTCCATGGTTCCTTTGATCCACCAAGTATAGGGTGTAGCTTTTTCCCAAGTCGCGGGCAATGCTAAACCAATTGTCTGCCGATCCAAAAAGTCCATGTAAAATGATCAAGGGTTCTCCCTCTCCTGTTTTCTTAAAATTAAGTTTCATGTTTTATGTCTGTTTTGGGCTTCCCGATCTCCAAGATGTCGATCATTGTGTGCCCGGCATTATTTTTCAAGTTTTTGAAATTTCTGATGCTTGTTGTAATGGATTGGATTTTCTCAAAGAAGAGAACGCTTAAAATTGGATTCTTCCACATCTTCCATCCGTCAAACACCTATTCTAATTGTCTTCGGTACATTTGGATTGTATTCTCCAGGCCATAGTAAAGCGCGTCACAGATCAATGCGTGACCAATCGAAACTTCATCCAAAAAGGGGATACTTTCTTTCAGAAATTTGAGATTGTGTAGGTCCAAATCATGGCCGGCGTTCAGGCCAAGACCGAGCGACTGCGCCAGAAGTGCAACCTCAATATAGGGTTTTACGGCAGCGTGTTTGTCTATTGGGAATCCGGTAGCATAGGGTTCCGTGTACAATTCCACGCGGTCCGTTCCCGTGGTCTTAGCCGGTTCAAAATATTTCGGTTCTGGGTTGATGAATATAGAGACCCTCGTTCCGCTTTCGTGAAGCTCGGCCACGATGTCCCTCAACATGCTTTGATGGGCGATGGTATCCCAGCCATTGTTGGAGGTCAGCACATGTGGCGGGTCAGGGACCAAGGTAGCTTGTGCAGGTTTTATCGAACGGATCATTTCCATAAATCGCTTGTCGGGATAACCTTCAATGTTGAACTCTGTGGTCAGTACAGGACTCAAATCCAATACATCCTGGTACCGAATATGTCTTTCATCTGGTCTTGGATGGACCGTGATGCCCTGTGCACCGAACCTTTCAGCATCCAAAGCAACTTTGACCACATCGGGATTGTTGCCTCCCCGTGCATTTCGCAAGGTGGCAATCTTGTTAATATTTACACTCAGCTTAGTCATTTTCCTAAATTAAAGGGTAATTTTGTAACAAATTTACACCTATAATACAAACAACAAGGCAATGAGTTTAAAGCTTACGATAGAAAGTGAAATAAAAAAAGCGATGCTGGCCAAAGACAAGGCAAGACTACAGACGCTTCGTTCCATCAAGTCGCTTATCTTATTGGAGGAGACAAAATCAGGTGCCAGTCAAGCCATTTCTGAAGAAGACGAGCTGAAATTGTTGACCAAGGCGGCCAAGCAAAGAAGGGACTCCGCCGATATTTATAAGCAACAAAACAGGGAAGATCTCTATTCCGTAGAGATGGTTGAACTGGAAATCATCAGTGAATTTTTACCGAAGCAATTGACTGAAGAAGAATTGGAATCCGAATTGAAGCAGATCATCGCTGAATCGGGTGCTCAAGGGCCGAAGGATATGGGGAAAGTAATGGGACTTGCCAGCAAAACACTTGCAGGTAGGGCCGATGGCAAAGCGATCTCTCAAAAAGTGAAAGAATTATTGGGCTAAAATTTAGCGATGGGGACACTGGATTATATCATATTGGCGATTTTGGCCATTGGCGCTTATAGTGGATATAGGCGTGGGCTTTTCGTTGGTATCATTTCCATTGTCGCCTTTTTTGTGGCCATCATTTTGGCCTTTCACCTGATGGATTGGGGGACTGAACTTTTGGCAAAAAAGGTGGAAAACCTCACTTTTATGCTTCCTTTTGTAGCCTTCCTGATCATTTTTTTGGCCGTGATCCTGTCAATCAGAGGCCTGGCTTATGTTGTCAAGAAAACCTTGGATTTGACAATCCTCGGTTCCTTGGACAGTGTGGGGGGGGCCATTTTGGGTTTGTTGAAGACTGGCTTTACTTTGAGCTTGATTCTTTGGGTTGCCAATTCTTTTGAATTCAAATTGTCACAACCCTGGGTCAAGGAGTCCATTTTTTATGCCTATATCCAACCCCTCGCCCCTGTGACCATCAATTTTGTGGATGGGTATACCCCAATTGTGAAACAGACCATTTCCTCGATTCAGGAACTGGTCAATACCGCTTCCAATGCTCTTGTTAATTGATAATTATGATTCGTTTTCACATATTCTGGCAGACTATTTTCTCCAGATGGGTGTGGAATTGAAAATTATTAGGAACGATGTTCCAATTTCAGAGTTGATTGACCAATCCTATGAAGGCCTAATATTGTCCCCGGGCCCTGAGACTCCAACAAAAGCAGGAAATCTCATGCAGATTCTGGAACATTTCCACTCTAAGATTCCTGTTCTTGGAGTTTGTCTCGGGCATCAGGCCATAGGGGAGTTTTTTGGAGCTTCTTTGGTGAAATCATCAGAACCTGTCCATGGCAAAGTCCATTCTGTGAATATTGTAACCCAAAATGTACTTTTAAAAAATCTTCCCGAAAGATTCGATGTGACGCGCTACCATTCACTGGAGTTGAAGGATCTTCCCGACACATTGGAAATTCTCCTGGAAACGGACAGTGGGGCAGTGATGGCAATATCGCATAGAACTCTGCCCATTTTTGGGATCCAATTCCACCCAGAAGCGTATCTTACCCAATTTGGGAGGGAGATTATAGGGAATTGGTTGGCAGTGGTAAAGAATCGAATCTATTTTGAAGTTTGACCCTAGGGTTGAAAACAATACAAAATAGCAAGTCAGGATTTGAACTAGCTTTCTCATTGGCTGTCCATTAAACCCGAAATATGCAATAGGTTTCCAAATGGGATTGAAACGGAAAGAAAATCAGCCTATTGGGAGAATAATCCCTGACACCAATAGGGTGAAATCAAAAACAGTCAATGTCCAATTGATTGTCAGTCAATTACAATATTGCGTTGAGTCCTTATGCATAAAACGGGTTAAAGCCTTTTAAGGGTCAATTAATCCCCGAAGTCCAAGTTGGTTTTGTACGGACAATTCCTGTTTTTGTGAGATTGGATATCTTTTAAACTACCATTACCCGTTTGCCGTTTCATATTACGGAATCTATTTAATATATTTAAATCATGCAGGCTTACGAATTTATCAACAATTTGATCCCTCCCTTGAAATTCACAGACAAGGCCAAGATGGCTTTGTCATGGATGGAGGAAATCAGGACAAACGTTTTGCCTGTAGTAGATCAGGGCCAATTCAAGGGATTGATCACTGACGAATTGATCTACACCCTCAATAACCCAGAAATGGGAATTGCCGAAATTGAGCCAGAAGGATTGGGATGCTTTGTTTACCAAGACAAACACATCTATGATGTCATGCGGGTAGCCTCAGAATACCACACCAATATGGTGGCCGTCGTCGACCGGGAACTCCATTATCTGGGGGTGGTGACTTTGGAGGATGCCATCAGTGCTTTTGCGGATAGTCTATCCATTCAGTCCCAAGGATCCGTGTTGGTATTGTCGATGAACATGACGGACTACAGTATGTTCGAAATTTCCAGGATCATAGAAGGAGAAAACGCCAAGATATTGAGCAGTTTTATCTCCAGTGACCCCTTGGATATCCATAAAATCAAATTGACACTTAAATTGGACAAAACAGAATTGCGACACATCAAAGCCACTTTGGAACGCTTTGGGTATCGATTGATCGATCATTATGATGAAGAAATCGAAACCAGTGGGGAACAGGAAAGGATAGGGAATCTTCTTCGATTTTTGGATATTTAACAAGCGTTTTAATGAACATTATCATTCATGGGATAGATTTCCAAAAGGAATTTATCCCCCATATAGAGCAATTGATTGCCATTTTGAAATCGCGGAAAGTCCGCATTTTTTTTACCGAAAATTTTTCGAATTCCCTCAAAAAGTTGGCGATAAAGGTGGAGGATTGTGAAATCCTACATTCAAAATCACTACTTCGTGAAATGGATTTCATCATTTCCATAGGTGGTGATGGTACACTTCTGGATACGGTGTGTTTTGTTGGGGATATCGAAGTTCCCATTGTTGGAATCAATACAGGCAGGTTGGGGTTTTTGGCCACCATTGCCAGAAACGAGATTGAGTGTGCCATGAAAAAACTCTTTGATGGCGCTTACACCATAGATTCAAGGTCTTTGGTCAGCGTGAGCTCAGACATCCCACTTTTCAATGGCCTCAATTTCGGATTAAATGAATTTACCATTCACAAAAGGGATACTTCCTCGATGATTACCGTGCATACCTATATCGACGGGAAATACCTGAACAGTTATTGGGCAGATGGATTGATCGTGGCCACACCCACCGGTTCCACCGGATATTCCTTAAGTTGCGGCGGCCCTTTGATTTCCCCCAATGCGAGAAATTTTGTGATTACCCCGGTAAGCCCACACAACCTGAATGTAAGGCCCATTATCGTTTCCGATGAAAGCGAAATGAGTTTTCGGATCGAGGGAAGAAGCGAAAAGTTCCTGATATCTTTGGACTCGAGGTCCACACCCATAGATGCGACCGTCAAGTTGCATGTTAAAAAAGCTGAATTTTCTGCCAAGCTGGTAAAATTTGAAGACTATAATTTCTTCGATACCCTAAGGCAAAAACTCAATTGGGGATTTGACATGAGGAATTAACAGGCTTTTTTGTACTGGTTTACGCCACAAGTCGACGATTCCATATATTTTATTGATCTTTGTTCGTTGAGAATGGAAAAGGGGCTAAAATGACCAGTTCTTTCCTTAACAAAAATTAACCCTACAAATCCCCAGGGGGGTTTTTATATCGTTTGGTACTTCATAAATTGCAATGTCTTGAAAAAAGCCGGAATTAGGATTTTCTCTACTTCATACTGTCTGCTCCTCATTGGTTTGCTTACATCAGAAGATTTATTAGCGCAAAGAAATGAATTGGGATTTGGTTTGGGTGGGGCAACCTACACAGGCGATATTATCCGCAAGGTGGACCCATCACAATTGGGGATTCAAGGAACGTTGTTTGGCAGACGAAATTTTGACAATGTATGGTCCTTGAGGGCTGGTATTTCTTTCGCACGATTGAATGCTGCGGACAGTATCAATCCGATAGATGCGGCAGCGGCTTACCGAAATGCCGGGTTTAAGGGGTCGGTCTTCGAGGCTACTGCTGTAATGGAATACCATTTCTTGGATTTTACCCATCCACAATCCCAATACAGGTATTCTCCCTATGGTTTCTTTGGACTTGGATATTCCTTTTTCAGTGGAGAGGGGCAGACTTATCAAGGCGATCCAAATGCTGGAGATTATTCCTTGGGTACGCCCATCATTCCCTTCGGACTTGGCATCAAGTACAAGCTAAACGACCGATGGACCTTGGCGATGGAATTGGGGTTTAGAGCGACATTTTCTGACCTTTTTGATAAAATAGACAGTAAAAACGCAAATATTCCCAGGTTTCCCGATCCAAGCAATCAGAATGTCCCTTATGGAATAAATTATGGAAGTTACGGAGACAAGGATTGGTATTATTTTTTAGGGTTGACCCTAAGTTATTCCTTCAATTCTGTCCAATGCTACTCCTATTAATTAATTGACCGTAAGGGTAGAATATTGAAAAAGAAATAGCATTTTTGTACCTCTAAAAAAGAAGTGCATTCGGATTTATAAGGAATGAAGGAATTAATAGACAGTACAAAGATCCCCCAACACATAGCGGTAATCATGGACGGTAACGGCCGATGGGCCCAAAAGAAGGGTGCTCTGAGGATTTTTGGGCACAGGAATGCCATTGCCGCGGTCAGGGAAACGATTGAAGGATCGGCGGAATTGGGCGTGGGGTATCTCACATTGTATGCATTCTCCACCGAAAATTGGTCTAGGCCGACGGATGAAGTCAATGCATTGATGGAAATCTTGGTCAATACCATTGCAGATGAGGTGCCCACCATGATGAAAAACAACATCAAGCTTTCTTCCATCGGGGACATCAAAAGCCTTCCAAAAGGCTGTCAGGATAAATTGGAAGAGGCCAAAAACCTCACTTCCAACAATACTGGTCTGGTGGTTATCTTGGCATTGAGCTACAGTGGAAGATGGGAAATACAGACAGCCATAAAGGACATTGCCAAAAAAGTAGTTGAAGGACAGTTTAAAATAGAGGACATCACGCAGGAATTGATTTCTGCCCATATGGATACCAAAAATATTCCTGATCCGGAATTGTTGATCAGGACCAGCGGGGAGATTAGAATCAGTAATTTCCTGCTCTGGCAAATGGCCTATACAGAGCTACATTTTACCGATGTGCTTTGGCCGGACTTTAGAAAAGAACACTTGTACACAGCCATTCTTGACTTTCAAAACAGAGAAAGAAGGTTTGGCAAGACGGGTGCACAGATTAAATCGTAATATGAAAAGAAGTATAATTATCCTATTCTTGTTCTTGTCTGTGGGTTCTCTCCAGGCTCAAATCCGTTTGGGACAGAGCCGCTATACCTCCCTTAAGCCGGTGGATATCATGGAATTGAATTATTCAAAACCTCAAAAGTTTAGGATAGCTGAAATAAAGGCCGTCGGTTTGGCGACTTTGGATGAAGTCGCCATTATTTCCCTTTCGGGATTGAAGGTGGATGATGTCATCAGTGTTCCAGGAGATGCGATTTCTTATGCCCTGAAAAAGTTATGGGCCCAAGGAATCATTGGAGACGTGAAAATATTGGTGACCAAAGTGGAAGGCGACGATATCTATCTGCTCCTGGATCTTACAGAAAGACCAAGATTCAGTCGCGTCGAATTCTCAGGGGTCAACAAAACCCAAGAAGGAGAATTGAAAGATAAAGTCAAGATTCGTGGACGAGTAGTTCGGGATGATGTTTTGAATACTTCCCAAAGGAATATCAGACAATATTTTGTGGACAAGGGATTTTTGAATGCTGAGGTCAAGGTTTCGCAAGAACGAGATACCACGTTGCCAAACAGTGTGAAAATCAAATTTGATGTGGATACCAAATCCAAGGTGAAGATCAATGAAATCAAAATCGCTGGCAATGATGACATTTCCGATAAAAAAGTAAAGGGAAAACTTAAGAACACCAAAGAGCACGCAAGGCTTCACATTTTTAGGGATCTGATTTCCAGGTTTACCAATACCGACGCTAAATCAGCCAAAGAAGCGATCGTTTACAGAAATCCAGTTTCCGATGAGGAAGTAAAAAATTACATCAACAAGAATTTCAAACTTAATTTTTTCAATGCTTCGAAATTCGTCACCAAAGACTTCAGGGAAGACAAGGAAAAAGTAATCGATTTTTACAATTCGAGGGGTTTCAGAGATGCCGTGATTTTGAGGGATTCGGTTTATGCCTATACTGACAACACCATCAATATCGACCTTAACATCGAAGAGGGAAACAAGTACTATTACAGGAATATCACCTTTACCGGAAATTATATCTACGAAAACCCAATTTTGCTATCCAAACTGGGAATAGCCAAGGGTGATGTCTACAACAAGGAGAAGCTTGACAAAAGATTGAATTACGATCCACAAAAGGGAGATGATGTAAGTTCACTTTATCAAGATGATGGTTATTTGTTCTTCAGTATTGATCCCGTGGAAGTCAATGTTCAGGGAGATTCCATAGACATTGAGTTGAGAATATTCGAAGGACCACAAGTGACGGTGAATTCAGTTTCCATCCAAGGAAACGAAAGAACCTCCGACCATGTGGTGATGCGGGAAATCCGAATCCTTCCGGGCCAGAAATTCAACAGAAGCTTATTGGTCAGGACCATTAGGGAATTGTCCACATTGGGATATTTTGACCCTGAGAAAATCGAGCCGGACATGCGTCCAAACTTTGAGGATGCCACGGTGGACATTACGTTTATCTTGGAAGAAAGACCAAATGACCAGATTGAATTGTCCGGTGGTTGGGGAGGCTTCTTTGGATTTGTAGGAACGGTCGGTTTGACCTTCAATAACTTCTCCATCAAAAATATTCGCAACTTTGAAAAATGGAGACCGCTTCCGGTAGGTGATGGTCAAAAACTGTCCCTCAGGGTTCAGGCAAATGGAAAGGCTTTTCAAAACTACAGTGTTTCACTGACCGAACCTTGGTTTGGTGGGAAGAAGCCAAATGCTTTAAGTTTCAGTTTCAACCACTCGGTTCAGAGACAAGTGGATTACTTTAGTCAAGGCAATCAAGCCCAGGATCTTGGCTTTTTCAAGATTACTGGAGCAACAGTTGGCTTATCCAAAAGGGTGACATGGCCGGATGATTACTTCATGTTTAGCAATGCACTGGCTTTCCAAATTTATGATTTCAACGAGTTTGGTCGCCAATTCGGATTGAGCTACGGAACAGGAAAATCAAATAGTTTGGCCCTAAACACAACCATTGCGAGAAACAATGTGGATAACCCAATCTATCCAAGGATGGGATCAAATATCAATTTGACAACTTCGTTTACTCCTCCGTATTCCTCCTTGAATAAAAACATCAATCGGGAATCTCCCGATCAAGAACGTTTCAAATGGCTGGAATATCACAAGTGGATGTTTGACGCCACGTTCTATACCCCAGTATTTGGCTCCTCCAAATGGGTTGTCAGTGCCAGAACACACATGGGCTTCCTGGGCTCTTATGGAGACCGGATCGGTATGATTCCTTTGGAAAGATTCGTGATGGGTGGTGATGGAATGACCTTCAATAACTTTGCGCTCGGACAGGAAATCGTAGGATTGAGAGGTTACGAAAATCAGGTACTTACTCCTGGGGCATTGACAAGAGGCGACCCTAATTCAACTGACGGCTACGGTGGTATCGTTTATAACAAACACGTAATGGAACTGAGGTTCTTGGTTTCCCCAAATCCTTCGGCTACAATCTTCCTTCTGGGATTTGCAGAGGCAGGAAACAACTGGGGATCTTATGCTGAGTTTAATCCGTATAACCTTAAAAAATCAGCAGGTGTTGGTGCAAGGATATTTATGCCAGCCTTTGGATTGTTGGGAATTGATTGGGGATATGGATTTGATCCAGCTCCAGGGCAGAGCACGCCAAGTGGCGCACAATTCCACTTTACCATCGGGCAACAATTCAGATAATGAGGGATAAGCTAATCAGGTTGTTGTTTTTGTCAGTCCTGATCGGTTTGGCAATTCCTGCCCAAAAGGCAGCAGCACAAAAATTCGGGTACATTGACTCCGAATTTTTACTGAATAAACATCCTGATTATAAGGTCATTCAAAATGAGTTGTCAGCCTTAAGTAATGAATGGAAAAAAGAGGCACAAAATTTGGATAACCAAATAAAAGAGTTGTATGTCAGTCTTAAAGCCGAAGAAGTCCTTTTGACAGAGGAAATGTATCAGGAGAGATTGGCAGTCATCAAGGTCAAAGAAAAAGAATCTGTGACATTCAACAACAGGGTATTTGGAATGAATGGTCAGTATTATCAAAAGCAGGCAGAATTGTTACAGCCCTTGCAATCGAAAATTTTCGATGCAATAGATAGGGTTTGTAAACGGAATGGGTTGGCGGTTCTGTTTGATAAGGCATCAGGTCCCCTGATGATTTATACAGATCCAAGGCATGATTATTCCGAATTTGTGCTTGAAGAACTAGGAATTGAAAACAAGTAAAATAAATAAACACGAAAATGATGAAAATTAAAATTATCCTTTCCGCAATCGCTTTGTTTTGCGTAGGATTTGCGGCGAATGCTCAAGATCTGAAGATCGGCTATACCAATGTGGAACTCATAATGGATCTGATGCCAGAGATGGAACAAATCGGAGCGGACATCCAGGATTATCAGGCACAACTGCAAACCAATATCCAAACCAAAGCACAGGATTTCCAAAAACAGGTACAGGCTTATCAGCAATCTGCTGCGACCATGACCGAAGAGGCCAGAGGAACAAAAGAGGCCTCACTTCAAAAAATCCAACAAGATCTTCAGAAATATGAGCAAGATGCTCAGACTTCTTACCAGAAGAAACTACAGGAACTTTTGGAGCCGATCCAAGCAAAAGTTTTCAATGCGATCAATGCTGTAGCTGCTGAAAACAACTACACGCACATCTTCTCTGAAACTGCGGGACAATCACCAATATTGCTTTACACCAAAGACGAAGACAAATTTACTGAGTTGGTTTTGACCAAATTGGGTGTTGAAATTCCAAAAGCTCCAGGGCAATAATTAATTGATTTCTCGATAGCATTTGATTGGCCCGCTCCTCACAGGAGCGGGCTTTTTTAATTTAAATCCGAAATCTACAATATCCTAATGAGGGCTGAAACTGCAAGAAAACCAGACTATTCAGAAAATTTGGCTTAGTGACGTTATGGTGAAGCCAAAAACCGAAAATGAGCGGCCCATAAATAAGCAGTTTCAAGATGGAATGGAGTGGGTGATGCAGAACACGGGATAAAATGATGCTTTTGCTTTTTGAAAAGTGTAACTTTTGGGAATAATTGAATAGGAAAATATGCCAAAAAAGAAATTCAAAGACATCATTCAGCATTCTGATGAAGCCGTTCTAGTGGACTTCTATGCGGATTGGTGTGGACCTTGCCAAACCATGTCTCCCATACTGGAGGAGGTCTCCAACGAACTGGACGGAAAGATCAAAATCATCAAATTGAATGTAGACAAAAGTCCGCAAGCATCGCTTCAGTTTGGGGTCAGGTCTATTCCCCATTTTATATTGTTCAAGAGAGGCAAGATTCTTTGGAGAAAAGGAGGCGTGATGACAAAACGGGATCTGTTAAAGGCGCTTAAGGGGTTTGTTTGATCACAATGGAAGTGAATTACCCATGGATGTAGGACTTCATTCTTTTTCTACCAAGGATTTTAGAAAATAAATTCTGTCTTATCCCCGGCACTTTTTACGGGGATTGTTGCCCGGTTTCCCCACAATGAATGGTGAGGATTGGAGTTTGAACAGGCCTTAGACTTTTTTTTTGGTTGGGATGCTTACGAAATGTTTCTGTGTTGTATGTTCTAAGGAGAATCGTTTTTTCAATTGGAAATACATCCAACCGACCCTGTGAAACCCGTTTTATGCATTACGGACTCAACGCAATATTGTAATTGATTGACAATCAATTGGATGCTGACTATTCTTGATTTCACCTTATTGGTGTCAGGAATTATTCTCCTAAAAGGCTGATTTTCTTTCAGTTTCAATCCCATTTGGAAACCTTTTGCTTGTTTCCATCTTACTTACGTCAAGTTAGCTGCTTTACCTTACTTTTTCAATGTCTTAGAATTCGGGTTAAATTGATTCATCTGTCCCATCTCTTTCGAGGGTATAGCCAATCTTGGAGCCAATATATTCTTCCCACAATTCAAGCATAAAAAAACCATCGGAGCAACTTTTGCTTCCGATGGCCTTTTCATTGACTTAGGATTTTGTCTCTGAGTCTTATTTTTTCCAACTCGCTTTACCTCCTTTGGCGGATTCCACATGGATGCTGTAATTGCTGTTTCCGGATACTATCCAGCGTACTTTTACCGCGTCCATTCCTGGGATGTTGTCTATTGCGATTTTTTCCGGATTGACTTTTTGTTCCGTAACCTTGTTGAAATCTTGGTTTTCCACTACAAATCCCGTCACCACCTTGGCACCGACAATGCTGATATAATCAGGTTTTTCGATTTTGTACTTCAGATCCTGACTGGAATGGGTGGGCATCAATCTTTCATTGTAGATGGTGGCGGTCACTTCTTTCAAACCACTTCCCAAATCCACTTCTTTGACATCCATCACGCTCAGTTTTGGAGTATGGTAGGCATGGTAGATCGTAAAAGCAGAATTTCTATGTGCATCCTGCTCCATCAAGAATCCGGGATGAAGGCGTCCGAAATTCTTTTTGAAACCACCGATTTCGATTTTGCCGAATTGTGGATGGTCAAATTCCTTCCAATTCACGAAAGCATCTCCAAAAGTCAGGTAGGAATCCACTTTTAGTTGTTCGTCTTGGTTGTATCTCCCAGCTTCTTTGTGGAAATAAAGATAGGAAGTCATCAATTCGTTGGAATAGGTGAAGATGCCTCTTCCACCATAGAACCAATCCAATTGGCCTCCAAAGACAGAATAGAGGTCTTTGTACACCACCAAATAGCGGTAACCGGGCATGAATTCTTCCCCTTTCTTGGCGATGGCATCATAGATGCGGACATCACTTGCATTATAGGTGTCGATATCTTCCTGTGCACCTGGACCTCTCAATATCATCCCTCCATAGTTGTGGTAGCTTTGGGCACCCGCAATGTTGGGATGCTTCATGACAAATTCCATGACGGCACGGTTTTCAGGGACGCTGAAAGGATACCTGAGGGCTCCTCTTTGTACATAATCTGGCTGCCAGTTCCAGCCCCAATCCCTGTTGGGATCATAAAAGCCAATCCCGTCGTCATTGACCACGCCATCTCCATCTCGGTCCAATCCTTCATACCCGAGCATTTCATATTCTCCTTTTTGCTCAGGTGCTACCATCGTCAATTTTCTTGGATCCATCGGATCCTTGACATAGCGTCCGGTTGGTGATTTCCGGATCATCATGGTGATGTGCCCATTGTTGTCCAAATCGTCAAAAGGATCCTCTCCATATTCCCCATCTCCGTCATTGTCAAAAATCATCATGCCTGACCTTGGCGAATTTTGGTTGTTTGGCTCTTTGATAAAATAATCGTGTGCATCAGGGTTGATGGTAGGGGCAATGTAGAAAACCTTGTCCTGAAGGAGTTCAGTAATGAAGTCTAGATCTCCAAACATTTCGCTGAGGTACCATGCGGTGTACAGCGTGAATTCCGTTCCTTGGATTTCATTGGAGTGAATGTTCCCATCGATCCACATGGCGGGTTTGTCCTCCGGTTTTCCAGTTTTGAAATCGGTGACGGTGAGCACCCAAATGTCATTTCCCAAAAATGATTTCCCGATGCTTTCCATCTTGACCAAGTTGGGGTGTTTCTTTGCCATATCCCGCATGATTTCCTCCAAGGCGAGATTGGTGTGGTACCTGTTCCAGGAAACCTGTACTTTGGGGGTATGGGGCGTCCCAATGGCGCGGAAATATTTATCCTGCGCATTGGATTCCGGCGTTGCCGCCAGGGTGAGGGCTGCTCCTAAAGCAGCGGTATAGATGCAGTTTATAAATTTCATGGTGTTGCTGATTTAGAGTTTGACATTCAAGCTGGCGAATCCGACATGTGGCGCTCCTGCCTTGATGTCGACATTTCCGGAGCCTTTGACTATCCAAGTCAGAGTGGTTTTTTCGTAGGACTCCAGCTTTTCGATCAACTTCATTTTGTCTCCTGCCACCAGGTCTTTCGCATCTTTATTGATGTCGACCCTTATTTTTCTCAACCATCTTGATTTTAACCCCATTTCGGAATGTGAGGGTAGTGTCGAATTGTTGACCAAATCAACTGAAATTCGGGTAAGATTCCCCGCCAATTTCTCAGTCTGCACATTGTGAAACTCCAAATTTGGTCTCATTTCCGCCAATTTGAGGATGAATGCATTGTGTTCTGCGGCAATTTCATCCACTTTTGCAAAGGGCGGATTCACTCGTACGAAGGGTTTAATTCCTCCGATTTCCACTTTTTGATTGGGGAAATCCGGATGCTGTATGGCTGTCCACGGGACAAAAACATCACTTTGCCCCTCGGCTGTGGCCCAGGTCATGAAATTCACATCCATGTTGGCATTGGATTTACCTTCTTCGTTTTTGACTTCTGGAATCCACCATCCCGGTGTAGAGAAGCTCAATCTCCCGAAATGGAAATATGCCCACTGGAAGAAATCACCGTCTGTTCCTTGGTTGGTTTGGTTGAAGGCTTTCTGGGTCACTCCGTCATTGTAGAGGCCAGAGACCATCGCGTTGAGTGCCACATCATTTTCAAGCATGGAAGTCACGATCCTTTTCTTGGCATCAGCCGAATTGTGTTTCATTGGGCTGGAGAGATTGTTGGCTGGACTGAAAGTGACAAAGGCAAAAATGTTCCATTGGTCAAACAAATAGTCCAAAAGCGCCCTTCCTTCTGGTTGGGAAACGGCAAATTCGCCTGCCAACGGCTGGAATGCAGGGAATTTATAGGGCAAACTCTTGTTGAATGCAACACCTTCCAATAGGTCTTCCCCAAACTTACCGTCTTTGTCATTGTCGCGGCTTTCAGGGAAAAGCATGTATTTTCCCTTCTGACCTTTTGATCGGTCGGCTTTGACCATTATCCGATCATCGTCTTCGGAAGCGGCATATTCCCCCACAGGGCTTTCCACCCGCATCATGGTGATGAAACCATCTTTATTCAGGTCTTCATATCCATCCTCATTGACCCTGCCATCACGGTCTTGGTCCACTTTGGCGGCGTTGCCTCTTCTTTCATATTTCAGGGATGCATGGTATTGCGCATAGGCATCCGGTGACATGTTGGGGAAAATGTAAAATGTGTTTTTTTCAAGTGCCGAAGCATTTTCTTTTACTAGGTTTTCAGCAAATCGAAGGGACATTTCCACACCCAAGACATGAAAACCTTCGACTCCGCCGACCAAAGCCAGGGCAGGTTTGTTGTCCATGTCGCCGGTTCCTACTTTTAGGGCCCAGATGTCCTTTCCTCCTTCGGTTTTGACGAGTGAGATGAGTTTTGCGGGACTACCGCTTCCAGAAATGGCCTTAAGCCGCTGGTCGATTTGGCTCAATGTGGGATAATCCCCTTGGGCAAAACTGGAAATGTGGGGAGAAAACAGGATTCCTGCCCCCATAACCAGAGAAAGATAAATTTTTTTCATAAAGCAAATTTGGTTTGGATTTATAGCCTTCAACGACCTGAGAATACAATCTTGGATACAGCTTGGCGCATCTATGTTACAAAAAATACATGGATAAATAAACGGGCTTTGGGTACAAAGAATGAGGCGTTTTTGAATGGCGGTACAATAGGATAAGTGGGGAAGGGAAAAGTATTCTTAAAATCAAGGGCCTTTATGTGCATTAAAAGGCAAAAATTTAATTACTTTGCAAGTAAAAAAAATTTGCCATTATGTTTCATAAAATAGCACTCGCGATTGCCTTTTCTCCCAGGATGGAGGCTTTGATCTGTGAGTCAAAGCGATTGAAAGATCTTTTTAATTCCGAATTGCTCTTGATCCATATAGGAGAAAAGTCACAGTTAGAGGAGGGAAATCTGAAAACCATCCTTGAAAAACACAATATCGATCTAGCCAAAACCAAGGTGGTTTGGGAGACAGGCAAACCCGTTAAAAAGATCATCGAGATTTGCGAAAAAGAGGGTGTGGACCTTCTTGTCGCAGGAGCTTTAAAAAATGAAGGTTTCTTCAAATACTATTTGGGGTCGATTGCGCGAAAAATCATTCGAAAATCCAAATGTTCTGTACTTACCTTGATAGAACCATCATTTGATCCCAATCCATTTCAAAAGGTAGTGATCAATGGTACCCAGCAGGAACAGACTCCGTATGTCATCGCAAAGGGCTTGGAATGGTGTAAATTGGAGCAAACCAAGAAAGTTTTTATCGTGAATGAAATCAAAATGTATGGTTTCCAGATGGCGACAGCAGGAGAGGGTGGTGGCGATGAAGTTTCTGCTACCCGAAAGAAACTGGTAGCAGAAGAAGTGATTTATGTGGAAAACATACTAAAACATTTAGATAAAGGGGATTTAAAAGTCAATATCAAAATAACCTGTGGCAAATGGGCTGCTGAATTGGTGAGATTCTCAGAAGATATTAAAGCTGATTTGTTGATTGTAGGTGATGAAGGAAATTTAGGGATTTTTGATAGGATTTTTTCGCACGACCTGGAAGATATATTAGGTGATTTACCGTGCAACCTCTTAATCATAAAGAAATATAGTGTCTAAATGGAAAAACTTTCCCATAGTGAAGTAGTTAATCTTTTACTGCAACTGGCATCCATGTTAATTTTGGCAAGAGTTTTTGCCGAAATAGCAAGGAAACTCAAACAACCAGCAGTTGTGGGAGAAATTCTTGCGGGGATCCTTTTGGGTCCCACCATTTTGGGAAGTTTGTTTCCCGGAATGTTTGAATTCTTATTCAATTCAAATCAAATGAGTAATATTGCTTTGGATGGATATGTTCAGATAGCAGTGGTACTGCTATTGTTTATTGCTGGATTGGAGGTGGAATTGAATATTGTTCTTTCACAAGGGAAAAAAGCGCTAAGCATTAGTTTTTTTGGGTTGGTCATTCCTTTTGCTTTTGGATTTATAGCACCCTTTTTCTTTGCTGAATTTTTTGGATTTGTAGAAGGAAACCGGCTATTATTTTCATTATTTATGGGTACCGCAATGGCGATAAGTGCACTTCCGGTAATTGTGAGGACCTTGATGGATCTGGATTTGTTTAAAAGTAAAATGGGAATGATGATAGTTTCCGCTGCGATGGTGGATGATATCATTGGATGGATGATTTTCTCAATCATCTTGAGTTTTATGGGGAAAGAAGCGAACACACTAGGTATTGGTTATACCATTTTATTGACGGTAGGTTTTGCTGTTTTTATGATAACCATTGGAAAGTCTCTTATCAATAAAGTTCTGCCTTGGATAAATAAAAGGTTGGCCTGGCCTGGTGGTTTGATTTCATTATCTCTTGCAGCTTGTTTTCTTGCGGCAGCTTTTACAGAATTCATCGGTATTCATGCCATTTTTGGTGCCTTTATTTTGGGAGTAGCTATCGGTGATTCCAAACATATGACAGAAAGAGCAAAGGAAATTATTCACCAATTTGTGAACAATATCTTTGCACCCGTATTTTTTGTTTCCATTGGATTAAAGGTTAATTTTTTCACGAATTTTGACCCGTTATTAGTGTTCGTAGTCATCGTTGTCGCTTATGTAGGAAAAGTGATCGGTTGTGGTTTTGGTGCATTACAAGGGGGCATGAGTAAATGGGAATCTTTTGCCATTGGATTTGGCATGAATGCCCGGGGTGCGATGGAGATTATTTTGGGCCTTATCGCCTTAGAAGCAGGGCTGATAAGCGAGAAACTTTTCGTTGCCTTGGTAGTAATGGCCTTGGTGACGAGTATGACGAGTGGGCCTTTGATGAAGTGGGCAATGAATAAAAATAAGTTGGCTTAATCGCGGGTTTTGTATAAGAAAAAAATGCGTGGGAATATCCGGAAATGCCCCTTGATAATTTCTAACCAAAGGGCTTAATTTTGGTTATTCATAATGATGTTTTACATTTTAAAAATTCGATGAGCAAAAATAAAGCAAAAACAGGTGTCCTTCTTGTCAATTTGGGTACGCCCGACAGTACGGCCACCGGTGATGTGAGAAAATATTTGAGGGAGTTTTTGATGGATTGGAGAGTCATTGACTTCCCATTTATCCCCAGATGGATGTTGGTCAACTTGATTATTGCTCCTTTCAGGGCGCCCAAATCCGCAAAGGAATACCGTAAACTTTGGACTGAAAGGGGATCTCCACTTCTTTTTCACACGGAAGATCTGCGGGACAAACTGGTAAAAAAACTGGATCCGGAAAAATATGTGGTGGAAATGGCCATGCGCTACCAAACTCCAAGCATTGAGAATGGCTTAAAAAACCTGAACAAAGCCAATGTAAAGAAAATCATTGTCCTCCCTTTGTTTCCCCAGTACGCTTCCGCAACCAATGGTTCGGTAGCGGACAAGGTGATGGAAATCGCTAAAGAATGGCAAATAGTCCCCAGTATTTCTTTTGTCAACAACTTTGTAGAGCATCCACTTTTTCTCCAGGCTTGGGCTGAGGTCGGCAAGGAAATGATGGACAAGGCAGAATATGACATGTTTCTGTTTTCTTATCACGGCTTGCCGGAAAGACAAATTCGAAAAGGTTCTGTAGAGGGTTATTGCCAACTCAGTGACAAATGCTGTGGCAATTACACCAAGAAAAATCAATTCTGCTATCGAGGACAGTGTTTCCATACCACTAGGCTTTTGGTCGAAAAAATGCAGCTACCAGCAGACAAGGTGATGACCTGTTTCCAATCCCGTTTGGGAAATGATCCTTGGATCAAACCTTACACAGAAGATGTCATCAAGGAATTGGCAGCAAAAGGGATAAAAAAAGTACTCGTTTTTTCCCCTGCATTTGTGGCGGATTGTCTGGAGACGATTGTGGAAGTGGGTGAAGAATACAAGGAAAAATTCGAAGAACTGGGGGGCGAAGAATGGGAGCTTGTCCCGAGTTTGAATTCCAATGACACCTGGGTGGATTGCGTTGCCGATTTGGTAGAATCCAATACCTGAAAGGATTAGGGGTGGATTTTCCCCATCTTAAATATTGCTGAGACAGAATTTCACAAATTTCCGGAGTGTCCAAAATCCTAGATTTGCCAAGGAATCGAGCATAGTTCTTTTGAATTATACTCGATTCCTTGGTTTTTTTTGTTCCAGTCTCTTTTCTTTAGGGCATAAAAGAAGATATAATGTGATCTTTTTGCCACTTTTGTCGCTTATTCCCACCGAATGAAAAAAATCAATTTCCTTTCAAGCCCCTGGTTTTTATTTTTAGGCATATTGTTGCTTTCTTTTAACCTAAGGCCTTCCATTACTGCAGTTGGACCTTTGATCCCGATGATTCGCGACGAATTGGGACTGTCCAATGCTTGGGCAGGGTTTCTGACCACATTGCCTTTGTTGACATTTGCGACCTTTTCTCTTTTTTCGGCAGCAATAGGAAAGCGGCTGGGTATCGCAAGAGCCATTTTCTTTGCCTTGCTTATTCTTCTTTTGGGAACCATCATCAGAATAATGGGTGGGACTTGGCTGTTGTTTTTTGGTACAGGGCTGACAGGGATTGGTATTGTCATCTGTAATGTGCTTTTGATTCCCTTCATTAAAAATAGGCTTCCTGATAAAATCGGAATTGCAACCGGGGCATTTACCTCAGGGATGATCCTCTTTGCCGCGATTGCTTCCGGAATCAGTGCGCCGATGGCTCTGGATTTTGGTTGGGGCTGGAAAGGCTCGTTGTTCAGCTGGACGGGATTGATTATTTTAGGAATTTTATTTTGGATTCCTCAGATCCGAAATCATAAGGTTAAGGTGCAGTTGATTCAGGAAGACAAAGCCATCAATGTTTGGAAATCCCGTTTGGCTTGGCAGATTAGTACCTTCATGGGCGTCCAATCACTGATGTTTTTCACCCTTATCGCATGGCTGCCAGACATGTTGATCTCTCGCGGATTGTCTGAGGTGGAGGCGGGCTTGGTCCTATCACTGATGCAGATCATCGGATTGTCCGCATCTTTTTTGGCGCCGATTGTGGGCGTGAAATTCAAGGATCAAGTCCCTTTGGCCTGGAGCTTGGGAGGTTTGTATTTTGTCGGCTTCTCAAGTCTCTTTTCACAAACGCTTTTGGTCAATTACATCGGACTTTCTTTGGTTGGGATCGCTACCGGTGCCAGTCTTTCCTTTGCGTATATGATCATTGGCCTGAGGACACAATCCGAAAAAACGACTGCATCCCTTTCGGGAATGGCGCAATCCACGGGTTATTATCTTGCTGCACTGGGTCCGCTTCTTTTCGGTCTCGCTTTTGACATGTTTGGAAACTGGGATTTGTTGATCTATCTTATGCTGTTTTGCACACTCCTATTTGTGTTTTTTGGGGTAAAATCCGGAAGGGCAAGGGTGATTGGATTTGAAGTCCTCTCAAAAAAAAATTAAGTCAAATTAAAAAGGATTCGAATTAAAGCAGAGACAATTTTTCAGTGTTTTGGAAGTCCGCTATCCACCAATATTTTTTATCCCAGGTTTTTCCTGTTTGATCCGAGGTAAGCTGTTACCTTTGCAAAAAAATTCAAGACCAGCCATGCAAGACTATTTTATCTCCTTGGGAATATCCAAAGAAGTGTTCAATTATGTACTCATGCCTTTGTTGATCTTTTCCGCAAGGGTCTGTGACGTGTCCATCAATACCCTCAGGATCATGTTTATGCTGAACGGGAAGAAGAAAATCGCACCAATTCTGGGGTTTTTCGAAGCAATGATTTGGCTTTTGGCCATTGGTCAGATTTTTCAAAATATCGACAATCCCATGTCCTACTTGGCCTATGCTGGTGGATTTGCGATGGGAACTTTCGTGGGGATGACCATTGAGGAAAAACTGGCGCTTGGAAGAGTATTGGTCAGGGTGATTACTCCGACACCCATGCCGGAATTGATAGAATATATGAAAAACAAAGATTTTCGGTTTACAAGTGTTGGAGCAGAGGGAAGGTTTGGAAAAGTCAACTTGCTTTTTACGGTGATGAAAAGGGAAGCTCTTCCGGAATATATCCAAAAAGTGAAATCCTTCAATGACAAGGCCTTTTATACCATCGAAAGCGTGAAAAGGGTCAGTGAGGACGAATTGAATGTAATGGAGGATCGACCAAGTTTTACCAATAAGGTTTGGAGCAGAATGAGAAAATAAAGCGTCAACCCGTTTTATGGATTACGAACTCAATTCAATAGTATAACTAACCGATGTCCAATTAGTTGTTGATTGTTTTTGACTTCATCCTATTGGTGTTAGGAATTAGTCTGACCATAGTCTGATTTTCTTGCAGTTTCGATCTCATTTGGAAACCTAATGCATATTTCGGGTTCAAATGCCTGTGGGCATGTTTTGCAAAGCCCAGGCCTGACAAAAAAAAAGGACCTTGCCCATTTCATTTGGCGAGGTCCTTTTTTTGTGAATGGAGCTTTTTAACCCGTGTTATGCATTACCGATTCAATTCCATCACAATTACTTTATAATCAGTCAAGTATTTTCAGTTTTTAGTTACACGATATCGGTTAAATTCGTTTTTTTCCAAATGGTCTGACTTTCTTGAGTTTCAACACCCACTAGAAAACCTTAGGCTTATTTATGGTTCAATTTGTGATCTCAATGACTTTAAATTCAGTCCTTCTATTGACCTGATGTTCTTCTTCGGTCTGTGCATTTTGGATGATCAATTGTCGTTTTCCATATCCTTTTGCGATCAATCGGGTAGCGACAATTCCTTTTGAAACCAAATAGGCCACGGCGGATTCAGCTCTTCTTTGGGAAAGGGCATCGTTATAGGCATCACTGGCGCGGGCATCTGTATGTGAACTCAATTCAATGCGGATACTTGGATTGTCTTTTAGGATTTGGACTAATTTATCGAGTTCCAAAGCTGCATCAGGTCTGATGTCTGCCATGTTCAAATCATAATAGATATTGTCAAGCACAATGGATCTTTCCAAAATCAAGGGTTCCAAAACGATGGTGGTATCCAAAGTCACGTTGGTGACATCTTGGATCAAATCCTCTGGTTTTGGTGTTTTACCTGTCGTATTGTAAGTGATGCTCTTCGAGAAATAGCCGTTTTTGGAGGCAATCAAGGCAAATTTTTGATTTGGGGTCAGTGTAAACCTGATGGTTCCATTTTGGTTGGAGAAATCCCCTCCCGTCATTTTGTTGAGGGAATCATAAAGTGCGACCCTAGTTTGGGGCAGAATGGGCTCTGAACCGTCCTCTTTTTTCTCTTTGGTAGTTACGGTCAGGAATACATTGATGATTTTTGCTTTGGGAGTCTTGTCTTCGAAATAATAAATGTCATCTCCGCCTTGACCACCTTCCCTGTTGGAGGAAAGGAATCCCTCAAGTGGATACTTGGTAAAGGAAAGGGCAAAATCGTCTCCTACCGAATTGACATTGGGGCCAAGGTTCTTGACCTCCCATCCGGCATCGGTTTTTTCAGCGACAAAAAGGTCCAACTTCCCCAGTCCCGGATGACCATCTGATGAAAAGAAAAACTTGCCGTCAGGAGCAGGTCTTGGATACATTTCGTTGCCTGGAGTGTTGATTTGTGGCCCCATATTCACAGGGTTTCCAAAATCCCCATTGGCAAGCTTGGTCGCTTTGTACAAGTCATTTCCCCCATATCCCCCTGGGCGATTGGACGAAAAATAAAGTTCATTGCCATCTGGACTGAATGCGGGATTGCTGTTCCAGTAGAATTCATCCTCATTTACCGGCATCCAAATGGGTTGTGTGTAAGCGGCACCTCTGAAGTAGGAGGCGAATAATGCGACGTCGGGAAGATCTTTGCTGGAGGTAGAGTTTCCCCTCGCATAAATGATTGTATTCCCATCAGGGCTAATGGCAATGTCGGCTTGGTTCAGTCCCTCTTCATTTCTGAATTCGGGAAGCTCTTGTACGTTCTGAACGTCTACCTTGATGCCATCCGCTCTGGTTCGGAAGAGTTTGGTGTAGCCCTGACCTGTGGAGGGATAGATGCCTGAAGCTTGTCTGGAACTCGTGAAATACAGAAAATCCTCGCTGAGAATGGGGCCATAATCCAAGCCAGGGGTGTTGAGCAATTTGTAGTTCTCTATTTGGATGTAGGGCCAATACTCTTTGATTTCTTCGACTTTTTTCAAATTGGAGATCTCTCTGTCCAATTCCGCTTGGAATGTGTCATCCAACGTCAATTCCTTGGCTTTTTTAAAGGCTTCTTCAGCTTCCTCAAATTTCCCCTGGCTTTTTAAACTTTGGCCCAAGCGAAAATATTGCTCGTAATTTTCGTCTTCGCCTAAGGTTTTTTGATAGTATGGAGCGGATTGTTCAATCCTATTGGAGAGTCTATAGCTTTCTGCTACGTAAAAGTTTGCCTCTTTATTTTCAGGATCTTCTGCCAATACCTTGGCAAATGTATTGATGGCAAGCTGATATTCTCCAGACAGAAACTGATTTTGGCCTTTCTGATAGAGGCTGGTGCATCCGCCCAGTAGAAATACCATAAACATCAATAATAAAAAATGCTGCTTCATTGTTATCATCAATCAATTTGAGGGTTAATTCTAAAGATAGAATATTTATGATTACGAATTGGCAAAGTATTTATTTAACCAACTTTCCTTGGCCGGAATCAACCATTTTTTATCCAAATCTGACTTTTTGGCGATCAATGGGTTCAAAATCACCGTGTCAGGCTTGATTTTTCCCTCTTTCAAAATTGCCTTCACACCTAAGACAGATGTCATTTCAAAATCATTTTCAGCAGATAAAAAGGAAACCTTTCCCTGATCCAATAAATTGATTTGCAACTGCTTTTCTATTTCCTTTAATGTTCTCACAGAGCTATCAATAGAGCATCCGCTGGCTCCCAGTTGGCTTTCATCCACAGCCATTAAAATGACCTGATCAAATCGGATAGCAAAAGATGTCGGCATCAATGCGCCATGGGTATTCCACTGTTCACAAAAAACCTTGAGTTTATCGCTGATCCATTGTTGTTCTGCTGAGGTGAGTTTTCTGTTGGCCTGATACACCCAGATTCTGGAGTTTTCAGACATTTGATCAAAACTGATATACATTTGCGAAGGATTTCTTTTTTCAAATCTAAGAAGATATAAACTGAATATATCCTGTTTCCATAACGAAAGAAGGGATTGTTAGGATATGTTTTTGAAAGAATTCTCCCAATAAATGCATGGGAAGATTGGAGACTGGCGGTGGATGGTACGAATCCATTTCCAAGAACCAAGACATGGGGCTCAAAATCGGAATTAAATCCCCATATCCTTTGCAATCAACTCCGACAGGTCATAAACCTGTACTTCATGCTCCTTGTTTTTGTTTTTTACCCCGTCGGTCATCATGGTCAGGCAAAATGGACAGCCAACAGCAATGGCCGATGCCCCTGTTGCCAGTGCTTCTTCCGTTCTTTCAATGTTGATATCCTTATTTCCTGGCTCAGGTTCTTTGAACATCTGCGCACCGCCAGCGCCACAGCAAAGCCCTTTTGTGCGGCATCTTTTCATTTCGACTAGTTCTACGTCCAATGCCTTCAAGACCTCTCTCGGGGCTTCGTATACGTCGTTGGCCCGGCCAAGATAGCAACTGTCATGGAAGGTGATTTTCTTTCCCTTGAATTCACCGCCTCCTTTCAACACTATTTTCCCCGCATTGATCAATTCCTGGAGAAATTGGGAATGGTGGACCACTTCATAATTTCCCCCCAAAGCAGGATATTCATTTTTGATGGTGTTGAAGCAGTGCGGGCATGCGGTCACGACGCGTTTGATGTTGTAGCCATTCATGACTTGGATGTTGGAAACTGCCTGCATCTGAAAAAGAAATTCATTTCCGGCACGCCTTGCAGGATCTCCCGTACATCCTTCTTCGGGCCCAAGTACCGCAAAGCTTGTCCCTACTTTGTTCAGTATTTTGACAAATGCCTGTGTCACCGCCTTGTATCGGTCATCAAAAGATCCGGCGCAACCTACCCAAAATAAAATTTCTGGGCTTTCACCGTTTGCAGCCTTCTCGGCCATCGTGGGTACTTTATATGTATTTGACATTTTTGGAACTGTTCTTTTAACGAATGATGAATTGATCGTCTGACATGGTCATTGGTCAGATATCTTTTTTTGCTTCTGCTTATTTGATTTCCTCTTCTTTCAGCTTATCTGCCCAATTGAAGCGGTCTGTTGGGGCAAATTTCCAAGGAGAGAAACTCGTTTCCATATTTTGGAACATGGCATTCCATTGCGCAGGTGTGCCGGATTCTTCCATGGCCACATATCTTCTAAGTTGAAGAATGATGGAAAGCGGATCGATATTGATTGGGCAGGCTTCCACGCAGGCATTGCAGGAGGTACAAGCATTGATCTCCTCTTTGGTGATAAAGTCGCCCAAAAGGGACTTTCCGTCGTCAAGGCCAGGTAGGCCAGCATCGATGTTTTTGCCGACTTCTTCCGCCCGGTCTCGAACGTCCATCATGATTTTTCTTGGAGAAAGTTTCTTCCCCGTGATATTGGCCGGGCACTCAGACGTGCAGCGACCACATTCCGTGCAGCTGTAAGCATTCATGACATTGACCCAACTCAAGTCATTGATGTCTTTGGCGCCAAATCTCCCGATTTCAGCTGGAGGATCCTGTGTGGTTTCTGTTGGGATGCCCAACATCATGTTTACCTCATTGGTGACCTCAGGCATATTTTGCATTTCGCCTTTTGGTTTCAAATTGGAGTACCAGGTGTTTGGGAATGCCAAAAAGATATGGAGATGCTTGGAATAGGTAATGTAAACCGAGAATGCCAAGATGCCGATAATGTGAAACCACCAGGCAAATCGCTCAATAAAAACCAAGCTGCCGTCTGACATGCCCTCAAAAAGGGGCTGAAGCAGGCTGCTGAAGAATAATCCTTCCAACAGTACATAATGGTCATTGCCCCTGGCTGCAAGAATCTGGTCAGTGGCATTCATGCTCAAAATGGCAAGCATCAATACGATTTCGATGATCAGGATGAGATTGGCATCCAATGCCGGCCAGCCTTTCAACTCAGGTTGTGTCAATCGTCCAACTTTCATTACATTCCTTCGAATCAAAAAGGTCACGCAAGAAACCAATACGGCTATGGCCAAGAATTCGAAAATGTTCATCGCCACAGTATATGTGGATCCCAGAAGTGGCGCAAAAATCCTGTGGGAGTTAGTGATGCCATCTATGATAAACTCCAAAACCTCGAGATTGATGACGATAAAGGCCACATAGATCAGCAGGTGAAGGAATGCGGGAATGATTCTCTTAAACATCTTCTTTTGTCCCAAGGCGACAAGAAGCATGGTTTTCCATCGTTTATCTGGCTGATCGTTAATGGTCTCTGCTTTTCCAAGGAAAATATTTCTCCTGAGGTAAGTGATCCTTTTGTAAAGGACAAACCCTGCCGCTGCAAAAATCAGGAAAAAAATCAGTTGAGGTAAAATGCTCATATTGATTGGATTAGTATTTTATTGTTGATTTTGATGTATTTTTTTGTAGAAATGATTTGCAGAAATAGAACTATTATCTACCTTTGCATCACTTTAAAACGGGGTGATGTAGCTCAGTTGGTAGAGCATCGGACTGAAAATCCGTGAGTCGGTGGTTCGAGCCCACTCATCACCACGAAAGGCCTTGAAGAAATTCAAGGCTTTTTTTATGCTTTTTAATTTGGGATTCATTTGGGTCTTTGTCTTCATTTGAGGTCAAATTTACACTGCAAAGTAATAAATAGTAGGCATGCATACTATAATTGACCAACAATTTAAAATAATTCTAAGTTGATCAAGTTTTGTCTTCCAATATACACATATTCCCAAAATAGAAACCGGAAGAAGGGCTGAGGGTTTCCTGCATTGTGATTTTTTACCTAAATATTCCATCTCGTTTTGGTCATGCGTTGATTTTCAACTCGAAAATCAAGTTAAGAGATTCCGAAAAATAAATCTCTAAGGCCATTTTTTTCGGCATTGTCCTGCTTCCAACAGTACTTGAGCGTGTATTTTGGTGGAATGCTGTTTATTTTTCAAATTACTGTAACATTTTCAATTCCCGATCATCACCTACCTGAATGAAGACTTTTTTTGAAGCGCATATCTGGACACTCAGGGGTAAACTCTATCGCATGGCTTATCTCTGGGTAAAGGAAAAGGAAGTCGCCAACGATCTGCTGCAATCGGTTTTCGAGAAGGCTTGGCAAAGAAGGGAGGCGCTTCAAAAAATGGACAATCCGACAGGTTGGATGGTAAGGAGTCTGAAAAATGAATGTCTCCAGCATTTCAAAGCTTCCAAGAGATTTGAACCCTTGAATGAGGAGGAGCGGGAGGAAGAGGTTTTGGAAGTGCAGGAGACCGACGAGAAGGTTAAAATGGTCTTCCAATTCTTGGAAACCTTGCCTGAGAAACAAAGGGAGATTTTCCAACTTAGGGAAGTGGAGGGCTTGATGTATGAAGAAATAGGAGAGTACTTGGAAATCAGCCTCGAGCAGGTGAAAGTCAACCTTCACCGAGCCAGAAAGACATTACGGGAATTTTTGATGCAAAAGAAAAATGAAAGATAGGTTAGAGAAATTGTTGGATAAATACTGGGAGGGGGAAACTTCTCTTGAAGAGGAGAAAGAGCTCAAAAACCTGGTTTCCCTTTCCGACGGACATTTGGAGGAAAAGGAGTTCTTTCTCGGAACAAAAGCGATAGCGGAGCAGGAGCCAATTCTATTTCCGATGCCGGGAAGCCGTTCACTAATTTTCTCGAAATGGATGAAAATTGCCGCAGTATTGGTTTTCTTCCTCATTTCCACGACGGTGATTTACAAAATGGAAATGCAAAGGGCAGAAAAAGAAGCGTATGAACAGGTGATGCAGGCATTTGCCTTGATCCAAACCAACATGCGCAAAGGAACTGAAAGCCTTGAATTGATGGGCGATTTTAAGCACCTCAGCACGACCCAAGAAATATTCAACATTAAAGACCATAAGGAATGAAAATGAAAAAAATTATCGGTTTGTTCTTGTTTTTCCTGACGCTCAGCGGCGCACAGGCACAGGACGACGCCATCGTAAATTTCTTTTCCAAATACATGGAGGATGACCGGTTTTCCCGAGTCTACATCAGTTCCAAAATGATGCAGATGGCAGGTGGCTTTCTCAAGTCGGAGGGTCAATCCTCCGATAAAGATGTAAAGGATCTCGGGGTATTGATCAGCAAAGTGAAAGGAATTAGGATTTTAAGTGCTGAAAATACGAATGGAAAGCCCCTATACACCGAGGCTTTAAGCACCCTGTCCAAAAATAAATATGAGGATTTGATGGATGTGGCCAACAAGGATTCCAATACCAAATTTATGGTGAGGGAAGAGAATGGGCTTGTCAAGGAGTTGCTGATGATTTCGGGTTCGGCCGATAGTTTCACCCTGCTGAGTATGTTGGGCAACTTCACATATCAAGATTTGAATATTTTGGCAGACAAAACCAATATGCCGGGCATGAAAGAGTACAAGGACGGAAAGGGAAAAAAGTAAGAAGAAATTCGCACGTTTAATTTTAAATCAAAAAACTCATGAAAAAGATCATTTTGTTACTGGCATTTGTTGGCTTGGTGATGGCTGTCCAAGCCCAAAGTAAAAGTGTGGAAACACTTTTTCAAAAACATAAAAACAATCAGGAATTCTTCCATCTGGATATTGGAGGAAGTTTTTTGGGCTTTGCCGAAGGAATGAAAATCAAAATGGACCATGGACACAAAGAGGCTTTGGCAAATTCCATGGAAAGGATCAAGTTTTTCAAGCTTCCCACCAATGCAGTAACCGCAAAGGCAGATTTCCTAGCCCTTCAAAAAGGCTTGGAAAGGGAGCGTTTTGAGCTTATGATGGAGGTGAGTGAGAAGCAGAGCAATTTTACGGTCTACACCAAAGGAGGCAGTAGAATCAACGATATCGTAGTTTTGCTAAAAGACAAAGAGGGGGATTTCCTGGTATTCGAGCTCAAGGGCGACTTTGACTCCAAAACCGTCGCTGAGGCTGGAAAAGGCATAAAAAAATAAAAAACACACCGGTGTTTATCATTTTTAACAAAGGCAGGGCTCAAATTTAGCCATGCCTTTGTTTTATTTTAATATTTGTGGATATGTGGGGATTAAATTTTTTTAACGATGTAATAATTATTGAAAACAGAATATTATTTTCCCTAAACCCTTAATTGGCTATTCTAATTCTTTTCGGAATCGTTATCATAGAAATTTTATGCGATTATTGAATCATTAATGAATGTGTAGATATGTTACGTAAATGGCAATAAATATTAATTTTTATTAATTTATTTGCAATTGATTTTTTAGTGTCTTATGTTTGTATCGAAGTCTTCCAAAAGATTACTTCATCCCCCCAAAGTAACCGGCCTCCTTTTAAACATTCGGGATTCTCCCGATCGAGGTCTTCCAAAAACAGAATTTCTTAAACCTACTAAATATTACCATTATGAAACTATTCGTTGCATTGCTCATTGCATTTGGCGTTTCAGGAAGCGTCATCGCAAAAACACAGGATTCAGACGAATCTACGAAAGCCACAGTATCCCTAAGAAAAGTGGATGCCAACAAAGTACAGTTGCTGTACGGGTCTGTTCCTGATGGAACGGTGATGGTCAAGATTTTTGACGAAACCAAAACACTTGTTCAAAAGGACAGAATTCTAAACAAAGTAGCCTTTTCCAAGTATTATGATTTCTCCAATATCAAGCCCGGTAAATACCTAGTAGCGGTATATGACAATTCCGGAGAAGTTGACCATTTGGACTTGGACCTTACCAAAGAGGCAAACGCCCCAGTGGTTTATTCCAAAATTGAGAAAATGGAAGGCAATAAATACAAGGTCCTAGTCAATGCGCTGCTCGCTTCTAACATTTCCCTCTTTATTTATGAAGGTGATCAACTGATTCATGAAGAAAAATTGGAAAACTCCACGGGATTTCAAAAACTATACTCATTCAAAAATACAAAGGTGGGTTCTAAATTGGAATTCTTCGTCAAGACGGACAATGGTTTTTCCGAGATGATCGCAGTACGTTAATTTGACACTAAAATGCAGGATGGCTCCTTACGGGGCTTGACGCTGCAAAAAAAGTCAGACGATTTCGAGAATAGTGCGATGTACCGATACGGTGAAGTCAAAAACAGGAAACGAAGACTGAATAGTAAGCAAATTCAAGCCGGAATGAAGTTGGAATCGCAGTACATAAGTTAAAACAAAATCAATAGCATAAAAAAAAGGCCTTCCGATTTCCGGAGGGCCTTTTGTGTTTTTAGTTTTTTATTTGAAAAACTTAAGATTGATCACTTCTTTTTCGGTTAGGAATCTGTATTTCCCCCTAGTCAGGTCTCTTTTGGTCAAGCCGGCATAGGTAACCCTGTCCAGTCCAACCACTTCGTAACCAAAATGGGCGAAAATCCTTCTTACGATCCTGTTTTTTCCTACGTGGATTTCCAAGCCAAGAATGGTTCTGTCTTTGGACAAAACCTGCATGTCATCCACCTTTACATCACCGTCTTCCAGCGTAATTCCAGCCAAAATGGCTTCCTCATCATTCGCCGTGATCGGCTTATCCAAGGTTACTTGGTAGATTTTCTTGATTTCGTTGGATGGATGGGAAAGCTTTGCGGCCAATTCCCCATCATTGGTAAACAACAAAAGTCCAGTCGTGTTCCTATCCAAACGGCCTACAGGGAAAACCCTTTCCTCGCAGGCATTGGAGATCAATTGCATCACTGTCCTTCGATCCATGGGATCATCCGTAGTGGTGATAAAGTCCTTTGGTTTGTTCAGCAGAATATAAACCGGTTTTTCGGGATTAATGGATTTTCCGTTGTAGGTGATGAAGTCTCTTCGCTCTACCTTGAAACCCAATTCCGTAACCACTTCACCATTCACTCGGATATCGCCTCTTTCGATCAAGCTGTCGGCATCCCGTCTGGAGCAAATTCCTGAATTCGAAATGTATTTGTTGAGCCTGAAGACATCGGTTTCCTTGTTGGGACCGGTTTTTTTCTCTAGCCTTTCCATGTTGTACTTTGGCGTAGGGATGGAATCTTCCAAATCCGGTTGTCTGTTGAATCTCCTTTTAGGAGCTGCTTTGCTTTCTAATTCTGATTTTCTTACGGTCTCAAACAAGGGTTTCTCATCCCTTCCGCGGCCTTTGTAAACCGTGGTGAATTCGGTCGGGTTTGACTCAGGAGTGGAAGATTTTCCACCAAAATCAGATCTGTTTTGATCAGGTTTTGTGCCACGATCGAATTTTGAATTTCTATCGAAGCCTTCGTCACCTTTAGGACTTCTGTTTTCAGACCTTGAATCGCTGTTGTAATCCCTCTTTCCTCCTCTGTCTTTGCTTAGCGGACCGAAAGGCTTTTTATCTCCCGAATCGTATCTTTTTTGTCCTTGGTCAGAACGTCCGGATTGGGGTTTTGAATTTCTGTCAAAATCACCGTCCCTTTTTGGCTTTCTGTTTTCAGACCAGGAATCTGAGTTGTTTCCAGTATTCCTACCGCCCCTGTCTTTGTTCAGTGGGTTGAAAGGTTTTTTGTCACCAGAATCGTATCGCTTTTGACCTTGGTCACTACGGCCAAATTGAGGCTTTGATTTTCTCTCAAAACCCTCATTGTCTTTGGAATTTCTGTTGTCAAATCTAGAATCAGAACCAGAATTTCTTCCAAGATTCTCTTTGTTGAAAGCCTTCTTTGCTCCGATATCATGTTTCCTAGGTCCCTGGTCGGATCTTCCGGCTTTTGGATAGGGCTTTCTTTCGAAGGCATCATTGCTTTTTGACTTTTTGTTGTCAAATCTCGATTCGGAAGTGGAACCAAATTTCTTTCCGATACTTTCTTTTGTGAATGGGTTGTAGGGTTTTTTGTCGCCCGCGTCATTCTTTCGTGGTCCTTGGTCGGATCTTCCCGCTTTGGGGTAAGCCTTTTTTTCGTAACCATCATTGCTTTTTGGCTTTCTACTACCGAAACTGGATTCTGAAGAATAATCAGATTTTCCGGTACTTCTTCCCTTTTTGGGATTGCCTGCGGGTCTTGGGGTGCTTGGACCCTTTCCGACTCGATTTCTACTGTTGTCTTTTTTCATAATGTATGCAACATCGCTGCTGTATTTGTTTTTCCCGAAGTACAAGGCTCAACCTTAAGTCCTTGAATTTTAACGGGGTGCAAAGATAACAAATACTTGTCACATTATTTCATAATTCTAAAAATGGCCAAAAATAAGGGCATGGATTGGCCCATGTTCGCGCGATTCGAATTTTCCTTCTGGGTCTTCCACACAAAATACCTATGCCGTTTTTGTGCGCACTATTGTTTCAAAAAAGTCAAGAAAAAGATATTCAGGGCACTCTTTGTGAGGAGTATATGAAATCCAAGGCCCACTTACTTCACTTTTGGTGAAAAGCATCCACTGCGGCTCTTACGGAGCCATATTGATGAAGCATCGATTCTGATTTTTCTTTGTCGAGCCCAGTTGCCTCCATGATCATCCTGGCACCCCTTTCCACCAATTTTTTGTTGGACAATTGCATGTCCACCATTTTGTTTCCCTTAACCTTGCCCAGTTTGATCATCACGGAGGTAGAAATCATATTCAGGACAAGCTTCTGGGCTGTGCCCGCTTTCATCCTCGTGCTGCCCGTGACAAATTCCGGTCCGACAACCACCTCCACGGGAAAATCTACAGCCGCAGCCAAGGGGCTATCGGAATTGCAGGTGATGCAAGCAGTCAAGAGTCCCGCGGCTTTTGCGGCCTTAACACCTCCGATCGCATAAGGAGTAGTTCCGGAAGCGGCGATGCCGATCACCGTGTCCTGAGCATTGAATCCGTGCTGTTGAATGTCTTGCCAGGCCTGCTCAAAATCGTCCTCGGCATGTTCCACTGCTTTCCTGATGGCGGTGTCACCTCCCGCGATAATCCCCAAAACCAAGTCATGCGGGACCCCATAGGTGGGAGGACATTCCGATGCATCGAGAATGCCCAGTCTTCCGCTTGTTCCTGCCCCAATATAAATCAACCGACCTCCCTTTTGCATTCTTGGAATGATTCCTTCCACCAAGGATCCAATGGACGGAAGAGCCTTTGCGACAGCATGCGCCACTTTTTTGTCTTCCTCATTGATGTTTTGTAGGATTGTTGCGACGTCCATTTGTTCAAGGTTGTCGTATAGGGAAGAGCTTTCGGTAGTATTCATAGCATTTTCTGATGAAAGAGTGTGAGTCCAGCAATGGGGCCTTCAATGATGATATTGACTTTTATTCCCGCATCAAAAGCGGCACTTCTTAGGATTTCACTGTTGTAATAGGCAACGGAACCCACGAAACTGACGGGTTTGTCTTTGTAACCCTCGTATTTGGCAACGTATTTTTTGAAAAAATCCTGAAAGGAGTTGTAATAAAGCATGTAGCAATAAGGATCTGCTTTGTTTTCCGAAATGAACCGGCAGAAACTGGCCATGTATCTCCCCGGAAATGGTCTTTGGTACACATTTTCAAGGATGGTTTGGTAATCCAGTTGAAAATGATCAATGACCTTTTCTTTTAATTTCCCAGGCATTTCGTCATGGATAAAATCTTGGAGAAATTGACGGCCGATGTAAGCCCCTCCTCCCTCATCACCCAAAATATACCCTGGAGCTGGTCGGTTGGCAATGATGAATTCTCCATCATAATCACAACTGTTTGAACCGGTCCCCAAGATGCAGGCGATACCAGGCTGATCTGAGCAAGTTGCTCTTGCAGCCGCCATCATGTCATGATCCACGTTGATCTCGGCATGTTTGAAAATGCTCCTGAGTGCACTTTCCACGTGTTTTCTGTTTTTTGGAGAGGAGCAGCCGGCTCCATAGTAATAGATTGTTTCGACCTCGTCTCTCAAGTCCAGCAGGAAATCCTGTCTGAGATCGTTGGCCATTTCCTCGGAGGTTTGGTAATTTGGATTGAAGCCAATACCCCTGAATTGGCCAATCTGGCCGTTTTTGGCAATTACCCGCCAGTCTGTTTTGCTCGCGCCACTATCCGCAATCAATATCATATTATTCCTTAAGTTGTCCTACAGACATGAATTTCTTAAAAACGTTTTCTGTATGCGGGGCATCCGCAATCTCATCGGTAAGGTCCTGACCTGCCCAATGTTCATAATGTTTGCCGTTTTTCCACATCTTGGAATCGGTCACGTCATATATTATCCCTTTGTAAGCCACCCAAATTTCTGGTTTGTCTTGTCCATTTCTGAGGGCAAGTTGTTGCTTGGTGAACAACTTCATTTAGAAAAGCTTAAGTTGGGCATTGATCCATCGTTCGGGGATTTCTCCGGATTGCGCCATCTGATAATCTTTGTAACTGCATGGAATGATGCTGACCCTTTCAAATTTACCCTGCGTGGTTTGTGGGATTTCCATCCACCATTTTTCACTGAGTTTGCTTTTGAAAAAGATGATGGTTGAAGGATTGGAATCCAAGGATACGGTATATTTGATATAATCATTGCTTTTGAAGGAGAGGCTGTCTTTCCGGTCGTAAAAGCCCTCGATAAAGTACCAAACCATGGTTGCGATGACGGCTGCGGTTTTGTTCCTGTTGTCATCGTAGTAAGGCTGATAGCCATAGATACCGATGGAACTTAGTTTTTCATTCATTCCCGCAAATCTGCAAATCTGGCAAGCTTCCTCGCCAGTCATCCCAAAGGGTTGGGCGTCCACGGCACCGGGAGCATCCGCGGAGTGGATGGCACAGATGTCAAAGCTCAGCAAATCGGCATTTCTAATCAAAGGCTCGATTTCCTTGAAATTCCCCCGGAGATTTCCCAACCTGACATGGTCAAAATACAGTTTCTCCAAGGCATTGATCAGCTCGGGATCCGCCAAAAAACTCTGGTATCCCAAGTGACTGTAGTTGAAAAGGAAGTTGGGTTGGTGAAGAATAATGTCCTGCGAGTGAATTTCGTGAGGCAATCCCTCATCTTCCATGTCTATCTTTGCATCCACGGTGACCATGCTGACCATCTTTTTGAGCCCTTGATAAGAAAGGTATTGCCCAAGATCCAAATCATGTGATCCCCCCATGTAAACAGGAAGAATCTGTTTTTTCATCAAATATTCCCCGACATTCTGAAGGATTTTTATGGACTCCTCCAATGTATCGCCTACCATCAAGTCCCCTAAGTCGGCGATTTTATAATGGGATTGGCCTTTTTTCAGATGGTAAAGTTTTTCTCTTATTTCTGTTGCCGAACGTTCTACACTATCGGAATTCTTCATCCCCCTTTTTTCCTTCAATCCGATCAGAGCGATCTGGATCCCTTTGAGATCAGGGAAGGTCTCACTATGGACATGAATGAAATTGTAAAAGGAATTTTGCGCAAATTTTTGTTGCGTAATCTCCTCAGCAATGGGTTCAAAGAATAAATCAAGGTTCATAATATTGGCTTAGAAAGAATCAAAAATAAGCAAATTAATGGCAGGGCAAAAAAAAAGTCCCGCAAAGGCGGGACTCAATTTTCTTTTATTAACCTCCGAAATCATCGAATCTGATGTTTTCCTGAGGAATTCCTAAATCTTCCAAGAGTTTCAATACCGCTGCGTTCATCAAAGGAGGACCACAAAGGTAAAATTCTATTTCATCTGGTTCAGGATGATTCTTCACATAGTTGTCATACATCACTTGATGTATAAATCCAACATAACCATCCCCTTCGGTGTCGTTAAGTGATTTGTTCACTTTCCAATTGTCTTCCGGAAGCGGTTCTGAAAGTCCTACATAGAACTTGAAATTCGGAAAGTCTTTTTCAATTTCTCTGAATTGATCTGTGTAAAACAATTCTTTTTTGGATCTTCCTCCGTACCAATACGAAACTTTTCGGCTGGTTTTTTCGGTGTGGAAAAGGTGGAAAATATGGGATCTCAACGGAGCCATTCCTGCGCCACCGCCGATATAAATCATTTCCCTGCCAGTTGGATTGATGTGGAATTCACCATAAGGGCCAGAGATGGTGACTTTGTCACCTGGCATGCGTGAAAACACATATGAAGAACAAACTCCAGGATTCACATCCATCCATTTGTTATTTGCCCTGTCCCAAGGTGGGGTGGCGATACGGATGGTCAGCATGATGATATTTCCTTCTGCTGGATGGTTGGCCATGGAGTAGGCTCTGAAAAGCTCCTCGTCATTTTTCATGACCAAATCCCAAAGGCCGAATTTATCCCAATCGCTTTGGTATACATCCTTTGGATGGCCAAGATCAGGATGTGGCGTAATGTCAATCCCTTTGAAATTCACAGTGATTATAGGGACATCTATCTGGATATATCCTCCGGATTCAAAATCCATCGTTTCTCCCTCTGGGAGCTTCACTTTGAATTCCTTGATGAATGTGGAAACGTTGTAATTGGAGATAACTTCGCATTCCCATTTCTTGATTCCAAAGATCTCTTCCGGAATTCTGATTTTCATGTCTTGTTTCACCTTTACTTGACAGGAAAGTCTGACATGTCCTTGCTTTTCGGCACGGCTGAGGTGACCCACTTCTGTAGGAAGCACTTCTCCACCACCTTCTTCGACTACGCACTTGCACATCGCGCAAGTTCCGCCACCGCCACAAGCGGAAGGAAGGAATATTTTTTTGTTTCCAAGCGTGCTCAACAAAGTTGATCCTGCAGAAGCGATGATAGGATTGCTTTCGTCGCCATTGACGATGATCCTGACATCACCCGAAGATACCAATTTGGACTGTGCAAAAAGGAGGATGAAAACAAGTAGCAAAATGATTATTGTAAATGCTACAATTGAAGTAATAATTACTGAACCCATTTAATGTTGTTTTTTACTTTAATTTTTTCAGTATTAAGCCCCAAACTTGGGAACACAAATATATTTAATAATCAGTATAACTGGCCAAAATGCGGTTGAATTTTGACTTTATCTTTAGGATTTGTTACAAAAGTTTAACCAATTAATTGTTCAAGAGGTTTAACAAAGTTGTCAATCTGTTTTTCAACTGCCTTCTATCGATGATGAAATCAAGAAATCCATGTTCCAAAACAAATTCTGCACTTTGAAATCCTTTGGGTAAATCCTTCCCTATTGTTTCCCGAATTACCCTTGGACCGGCAAATCCGATCAATGCACCTGGCTCTGCAATGTTAAAATCCCCAAGCATGGCATAGGAGGCAGTGACGCCGCCTGTTGTTGGATCGGTCAAAAGTGAAATATACGGGATGCCCGCTTTGTTCAGAAGGGCCAGTTTTGCTGAGGTTTTAGCCATTTGCATCAAACTGAATCCTGCTTCCATCATTCTCGCCCCTCCGGATTTGGAAATCATCAGGAAAGGGACCTTATTTTTTAAGGAATAATCGATAGCTCTTGCAATCTTTTCTCCAACAACGGCACCCATGGAACCACCGATAAAAGCAAAATCCATACAACCTACTACAAGGTCCAATCCATTGATTTTACCTACAGCGGTACGGACGGCATCGTTGAGCTCGGTTTTTTCGATCGTGGCTTCCACACGTGAACTATAAGGTTTTGTGTCCACAAATTTCAATGGATCTGCGGATTTCATCCCTGCATCCATTTCGGTGAACTGATTGTTGTCGAATAAGATCTCGAAATATTCCTTGGAACCAATCTTTACATGGTAATCATCGTCAGGGCAAACAAATGAATTGTTTTTCAATTCTCGGGTATGGACGATATTCCCTTTTGGGGTCTTGAACCATAATCCATCAGGGGTGTCTTTTTTTTCCTCGGTGGAAGTTTTGATTCCTTTATCTGTTCTTTTAAACCAAGCCATATGTTTCATTCTTATTGAACCCTGAAGGATGGCTTCAGGGATTACAAATTTATAGGTATTATCCATTAAATAAAACCCAACTGCATAAGTTGGGGAATAGGTTTGCGTTTTAGGAGACGCTGAGTGGTTTATATCCTTCCAAAATGGTCTCCTAATCTGTGTATTCCAAGATATCAAGACATCGGCTGCAGAGAAGACTCCTCGCAAATTTTTTTACCAAAGTTCTGAAAACCATTTGTATTAATTTGGAACAAGGGGATATTCAAGAGTAAATTCGTGAAACAAAAGTAAATACATGACCTTACTCACCCTTTTGATTTTGTCGGGAGTCATTTTGGTTTCCGCATATTTTATTTACGGAAAATATGTTTACAATAAATTCAAACTTACCGATACCCGAAAGGCACCCTCACATACACATCGGGACGGGATTGATTATATCCCCAGCAAACCCATTGTGGTATTGGGCCACCATTTCGCCTCCATTGCGGGAGCGGGACCAATAGTTGGGCCGATCATTGCCGTCACTTTTGGGTGGATACCTGCAGTGATCTGGATTTTGGTGGGCGGTATTTTTTTTGGTGCAGTGCATGATCTTGGGAGTATGGCAGCATCGCTCAGAAACCAAGGGAAATCCATTGGCGTGATTATCCAAAACAACATTGGCTATAAAGGAAAGCAACTTTTTATCATTTTCAGCTTCTCTACCCTAATCCTCATTATTGGGGTTTTTGCAGATATCATCGCCAAAACCTTTGTGAGCAATCCCGGTGTGGCCTCTGCTTCTATTCTGTTCATTCTTTTGGCATTGGCTTTTGGGCTTGTAAATAGATTGGTGGGAGATAGGAAATTGGCTTTTGTGGTTATTTCAATCATAGGGATCGTTCTGATGTATTATTTTGTTTATCTGGGGATGCAGATTCCCTTTGCATTGGATTATCAAACTTGGGTTTATCTGCTATTGATCTATGCTTTCTTTGCTTCCGTCACGCCCATTTCCACGTTGCTTCAGCCTAGGGATTATCTGAACAGCTTTTTGCTTTATGGTTTGATTCTTTCTGCGGTGGTCGGGGTATTTATCGCCAATCCGGAAATTGTGATGGACAATGAAGTTCATCTGAGTTCCGAAAATCTAGGGTATATTTTCCCCGTTCTTTTTGTGACCATTGCCTGCGGAGCCATCAGTGGTTTTCATTCACTGGTTGCTTCCGGAACCACCTCCAAGCAGCTGGATAAGGAAAGCGATGCGAAAATCGTTGGTTTTGGGGGAATGTTGATCGAGTCTTTCCTGGCGATCATCGCGGTAGGGGCGGTGATTGTGATGAACAGGGCGGATTATTTAAGTGGAATGGTCACCGATGGCCCCGTCCCGTTATTTGCCAATGGATTGGGCAACATGATTTCTTCCATGGGAATTCCTGTGGATTTTGCCATTGGCTTTGTGGCTCTGACAGTTTCCGCTTTTGCCTTGACTACTTTGGATACTTGCACGAGATTGGCAAGGTTTACCTTGCAGGAATATTTTGAAGATGTAAAAAATCCCGTGGCTGCCAAGATTTCCCAAAACAGATACTTATCCACCACCGTGGTGGTCATCCTTTCTGTCATGCTTTTGGCCTCGGGAGGTTTTACCACGCTCTGGCCGATTTTTGGGTCTGCCAATCAACTTTTGGCGGCATTGGCATTGTTGACGATTGCGGTTTGGCTGATAAAGCAAAAAATCAACGCGACATTTGTGATGATTCCCATGTTTTTCATGTTCACCGTCACACTCACCTCTTTGGGCCTGTTTGCTTGGAAAAATTTTCAAGATGAGATTTTTGTTTTGGCAATCATTGCCGCACTTTTATTTGTGCTTTCGATTTCCTTGATCGTGCTGGCTGCCAAAAGTTTGAAAACGGAGATCAATAAACCAGAAATGGTCCATTGATCTCCGTTTTTTATTTATCTGAGAAGGAGGAAATCTGGCTATCAATCCAATGAATTGAATACTCCTTTATCCTTCTTGATGATCCTCCAAGCCAAGCTGACATTGACTAAATAGTCGGCAAAAGCAGCATCTCCGTGTCTGAAATTTTCTGGAGTGGAATCTGCAATATCCGTCAAGCTTCTGGTTCTGTTTCTGACCAATGCGATGGGGATATTAATTCTTGTCGTGAAATTTCCTAACATATAACTGAGACCTGGATCCACTGAAACCACATAGCCTGGTCTTCTGAATCCATCGCTGTCTCCTACAAGATCCTTCACAGGAATGCCTTCGAGCCTTCCACCTAAAGACAAGCCCAATCCATGGACAGCAGAAATAGGCTTGAAGACCCCTGTTCTGAATGCAAATTGATCGGGCACGCTCATGATTGCTTCGCTTGGCCTTCTGTTGGTGAGAGTACCATTTGTATTCCTTGGATTGAACATATAAAAACCATCATAATACAAGAAGAAATTTTTCGGAAAATTCCATACCCCTTGGGCATCGATGATCAGTCCCAAACCGCCATCTCCCAATTGGATGGATTGATCCACTGGCCTCTCCTCCGGACTTCCACCCGGCCCGACATTGTAAAATGTGCTTTTTGCGTTGTAATCACCCGTTGGCAATTTTAGTCCAAAACCAATGGCAGTATTTCCTTTTCTGGCTTTTTCACCCGAAAACAGCCAATATCCCGCACCGATTCTCATGTCCGCGAGACCGCTTGAATAGGTCATATGCCTTTCGGTCCTTCCATGTTCATATAAGGAGCTCCTCTCATTGTAGGCAAAGGGCAAAGATAGGATTCCATAGACTCTTTCTGAAAATGCGTAGCTGACATTGAAGTCCACACCGTGTGACCAGTTGATCACCTCTGTGTTGTTGGTTATTCTGTCCGGCTCTTCATGGGATCCGCGAAAATGCCGAAAGGATTTGAAATAGCGATAATTGGTACTGATGTTCCATTCTCCTTTTTCAATCGCATTGCCTTGACCGACGGCATTGCCAATTCCTGAGAATTGTCTAATGGCGACACAGCCTTGGGCAAAGGTATCAGTGGATGAGCGAATAAGAATAGCAACCAAGATGCTAGAAATAAGTATATGTTTTTTCATAATAAAGGTTCAATTAAGTTATGGGTTTCAGTAAATGGATGGAAAGTCCTCCAGCTGTGCCAGAATTCCTGATATGCCGGAAGTTTTTCCAAATCCTTTGAATTGTGGTTGAGGGATTTACCTGTGAAGTCAAATGTTGCTTGATCAGTAAAAAGTGTGTCGTTTTTCAGATGGAAAACCTGGTCCTTATGGGTTCTCTTAAATGCGGCAAAACTTTGCCCATCCTGTGAAAGTATCAAGAGTACGGGAAGAATGTCCATTTGATCGTGAATAATTTTATTGGTCTTTAGTAGGTTCCAATCATAAGCTTTTGCTTGTCCATTGATACTAATTCCCACTATCCAGGATTTTTCTTTCCATGAAAGAATGTCGGTTCCTGTGAGTTTACTTTTGATCAGACCAAATTCATATTTTCCCAAACTGTCGTATTTATGAAGAAAGTCAGGATCTGGGTCCATGACTTTCCCGTTGGGATAAAGGCTTAAAAACTTGCCTAAGGTCAACTGGGAGGACTCCAGTTCGGGCAGGGTTTCCCCTTTAAGTGGTCCTATTATTCCTTCCCCATTAGCTTGTTGCCACCAAGTACCTGTGGTTTGGTCTTCAAACATGGCGTTGAAATGATCCATTCCAACCAACCTGAAGGATTCAGGTTGGCCTTTTACCATGGGTTCGAAAACCCTACCTGTCCTACAGACACTACAATAAGTGACCATGATTTCCTTGCCTCCAAGAACATCCCTCACCTGATGATGGTAAGCAATATATCGAATGGGGTAAGCTTTTGCTTCTCCTGCATGTTCCACTACTATCACCAAACTGCTGTCAGCCAATGCTGCGGAATTGCCTGTTGAAAAGCTGAGGTTTTTAGGTTCCAAAAACATCCTCTCTGCAATCATTTTGTAATTAAAGAAGAGGCAAATGGCCAAAACCGCAGCAATGCCCAAAACCGGTACCCAATTGGGTGAGGTTGAAAATGCATTTTTGGATCCAAGAAGGATCAACCCCAAGAAAAAGGCTCTCAAAACCCAACGGTAAGAATGGAGGAAATAGGCAAACTCTAAAAAGGCCCATTGCTGGCTACCTGGCATGGGCATAATGAAATATATTTTCAATATCTCAAAATAGCCCAAGCCTATCAAACCAATGAAAAACAGCTTTTTCATCTATTGAGCCCCGTCAGTTTTGGCGCGGTTTACCGCATAGGTGCCCACGTTTTTTCCTTGGGCGACTCCTACTTCAGCATCGAATCTATAGTGAATACCTCCATAAAGTCTGGAGATCGCTGCTTCTTCTGCCCATTCCCTGAATTGTGCGGCATCTGCGGGAAAGAAATGAGCCAAGACTTCAGCTCCCGCTGCAGAGAAAGTACTGTGACCGGAAGTATAGGCAGGGAAGTTGGGAGTGCCAAGGATAGTCCTAAATCCTGAAATAGTCTCCACAGGCCTGGGGTAATGGTAATAATATTTAGTATCCCAACAAGCCACTCCGGCATCCATAATTGCAGTATTCATATAGGCAAATACCCTTGCAGTTCTTAATGGATTTAATTTGTTTTTCACAATTGCATCTTTTGCAAATCTATTCCAATGTCCAGGTGGTGTGTATGAGCCAATACCATCCTCCCACCAATTGGCAATTCTTCTTTGATTAAGCGTCATGTGTGAGGCAAATTTCTTCAACTCAGCGACATCGGATTCAAATTGAGGGGAACCAGGTGCAGGTGGTGGGGGAGCCCGAACTTCTTCCACGGTAGGTACATGCCACATCTTTACCTGACCAAAAAGTGGAGTCAAGCCTACCGGTCTTTGAGGTGTTTCGGTATTTTTCCATTTCCATCCAAACCTTTCAAAAGCAGCATTTGCTATGGAATCAGACACAGGTTTTGGTGTTTGAGCCCGGGACATTCCGTCTGTTGAAGCCCGCTTCTTGGCCAGTATGACTACCTCTGAACCAATACTGATGCCTGCTTCGATGTCACTTTGGGTGTTGATACCGGCGTGCACTAGACTGGCAATATGTTCTTGGTATTTATTTTCAAGAAATGATGCTTCCAATGGGAACATGGCAGATAGAATTTCTTTGGAAACTTTAGCTACCGTAGCTCCATCAGAAGGATAGGAGGGTAATGTGCTGGGAAGATAAGCCGGTTTTATATTTTCATCCACTATATACGGACTTGGACGATTAAACTGATATTTGTAATGCCAGGCAATTACCAACCCGTCAAATTGAGCCACACTTAAATAAGCCAACATTCTACTGGTATAGGGAGGATGGGCAAATGGAAAAGATGGAGGTCCGCTTGGGTTGGCAGAGTTGGGCAACGTATAAGTGCCATCAGCATTTGGGCCAGGTATCAGATTATATTTTGCAGCCATTTCAAGAGCTATTTCATTCCACCTTAAAATGGGGTTACTGGTCCAGTACTGGACGGCCTTCTTTTGGGCAGGGTTCAGCCCTGACATTTGTAATTTGAGTTCCGAAAGTTCTGCTTGATAAGCCGGTGAATTTGTTGGTTCAGGCTGTACAATATTGATTTGGTCTATGCTGGATACAAGAATGGTTTTCCATGTTCCCCCATTTTCATCCAAGTTTCCGAATTCATAATCATTGAAATTCAGTTGGTTGGGAGTTTCTTCCAGACAGGAAATTGTAGTGAAGAAGAGGACAAAAAGGCCCAAATATGATATTTTGAAATTTTTCATAGTCTGTAAGATATATTAATAGACTTTAAATTGATAAGTAAGACCAACACCAATTGTAGTAGCTTTTCCCATGTTTCTGCCACTCAACGTTTGATTGAAATAAGCCAATGCACCTAGTCCTCTGTCCGCATTGATATAATATTGAACCCAGCCTCCAACTTGGCTTACTTCCGTCTTGTTGGTGGGTTGTGGCCTATTGTAAGCCCTTATATCATCACCAGTGAGGCAACTGAGGCTCATGAATGTGGCTTCCATCCTTAACCTATTGTCCAATGTCCAATACCCAATGGCACCATGAAGATTTATGGCATTGGGGACGTTCATAAAAGAGGAATAAACACTTCCATTTTCATAATAATAGTCCCGTTCAATTTCTGATTGGCCTCTCCAGAGATAGGCTAGGCCTCCTCTAAAAACCAACCCATTATCCATTTTATATCCACCAATTCCTCGAATACCAAGTTCCGGAGTGCCAACTCCAATACTAAATGGCATGTAATCCGAGAGATAAGAGCCAATTGGGCTGCTGAAGTGGGTATTGGTTAGGAAAAAGAGTCTGCCATTGCCCACTTTTTTTTGGATCCAGTCCACTTTTACTGAAATACTCAAATCCTGGAATCCTGACTGACCTACCTGAGTGCCTCCCGATGCATTGGTACTCACATATGGAAGAGAAGTGATGATGTTTACTTTTTGGGTTAGTCCCATGGCTACCATGGGCATCCCCATTTGTCTTGTGAAAGTACCGATATTGGCATTTTTCCGGAGGTTGCTTCCTTCCCAGTATTGATTCCAGGAAGAATGCTCAAACATGAAGGCTGCACAAATTTCCCCTTTTTGCATCATTACTTCATCCCATGGAGTCTGGCCATAGGCATTAAAAAGGGTAGTTCCATATACCATCAACCCCAAGATTATTGTAAGTGGTTTTTTCATTCGATTTCTAAGTGTAGAAGATTTAAAATTGATTGAATTTCAAAAAAACCAGTCAGCTATGAATTAACGTCCAACCAGACAAGCCCCTTGTATTAAAGGAGTTGGATAGAATTCATAAAAAATTCTTTTATAGAAACACCATGAGAACACAGACACAGAAAATAAGTCCAATCCAACAAACCCATTGAAAACAATGGTTTTAGATTGTATATCTGTTCAGTATTGGTTGAATTCCGCTAAGAAAATATCAAAAGATGACCGGCTGAAAAATCAACCCAACTCTGGGGGGGGGTGTATTCAGTTTGAAGGAATAATCTTGGTATGGCAAAAAAATGAATCCAATAGGCATTTTCTCAAAAAAGGGAAGGATGCCTAAGGAATATGTGTGAATAGGTTTTGTATAGTCCTTGACAAAATTCTTGGCAAAAAGTGTGTTATGACCATTTTCAGTTCCATCATCAGCGATCAATGAACTGATCCATTGTTTGATGGTATTGTCCAAAGTCCTTTTGGCAGTATCAGAAACATAGATGACCTGCAAGGTATCGTTGGTGTATCGCTGCTTGATGACCCTATAATGCTGCCCAGCTTTTTCGAAGGAGGTATTTGTTGCCTGAAAATCTTCTTGATTTGCCATGTAGGGAATGGAAAGCGGAATTTCCATAAGGTAGTGTTCAATCCCTTCTTGGTCTTGGCTAAATATTCTTTCTGACCAACTGGATTCCATTTGCATCCTAAAAGAAAAATAGAATACATAATACCCAAAGTGGTAGGATGCAAAACAGCATAGAAGTAAGATGGCAATTCCTTTTTTCAACAGCGTATAATTTCAAAAAATAAATATAGTAAAAAATATTATTTTAAAACACTTACAGGTCTTTTGATTAAAACCCTTTTTATGCAATATCAATTCTATTCCGGCCTGAAATTGGGTAATAATCAGTCGGTTGTTTACTTTTTTAAACTTCACCCTTGAGCTATTCATGATGATGTAAATAGTCTGATTTTCGTGTAGTTACAGTCTTATTGGGAAGACAAACGCATCTTCCACCTAACTTACTTCAAGTTAGCTGCTTTGCGTTACTTTTCCGCTTTCTTAGAATTCGGGTTAAAACGTACAATTCCCCATTTCTAAGGGTATCCCATCGATGGAAACCAAATCATCCAATCTCAGTAGAAACCCATTTTCACCAAAGAGATATTCAATCCCATCCAGCAGTTTAAGATCTAAGATTTTGGTAGAAACCAATTCGGTGGAATCGCCATTTTTATAGGTGATGGCGCAGGTTTTTTTTGTGGTGGCCCATGCTTCCATTCGGTCGTAATAGCCACAATTGATGGGGATATATTTTCTTTTACCTTTCATGGAATGATTCATTGGACCAACAAAAGTAAAACAAAAAGGAAAAGAAAAATTGTTCCGTAGATGCGGATAACTTTGAGTCGGTTGAAACGATCAAAAAACCAAAGTACAAAAACCGGTCGGATCAGACCCATGACCAGGGAGCCCAAAGACAATAGCACTCCAATTTTTAGAAATAGAATCAATGCCGAATACATAATGAATTATAAGACAAAAGGAACAGCTTGTGGCCATTCCTTTTGTTTATTGATATTTGAAATTCAAGTTATTTTTTTCGTTTTACTTCTTTCATGAAATAACCTTCAATTGTATCTCCGATCTCGATGTCGTTGAAGTTCTTGATGGAAATACCACATTCGTAACCCGCTTTCACTTCAGCTACATCATCTTTGAATCGCTTCAATTGATCGATATGGCCATCGAAGATGACAATACCGTCTCTGATTACGCGGATTTTGTTCTTTCTGGTAATAAAACCATCCGTAACATAAGATCCTGCAACAGTTCCGATTTTCGTGATTTTGAAAACCTCTCTCACGACGATGTTACCGGTGATTATTTCTTCAAATTCAGGTTCCAACATTCCTTCGATGGCATCCTTGATTTGATTGATCGCATCGTAGATGATGGAATAATGTCTGATTTCGATTTCTTCCTGTTCGGCCAGCCTTTTTGCATTGGTGGAAGGCCTTACCTGGAAGCCAATAATAATGGCATCAGATGCAGAGGCAAGTAGAACGTCCGATTCGGAGATCTGACCCACACCTTTATGGATGATATTGACACTCACCTCATCTTTGGAAAGTTTCAACAAGGAATCAGAAAGTGCTTCGACTGATCCATCCACATCACCTTTGATGATGATGTTAAGTTCTTTGAAGTTACCGATGGCAAGTCTTCTACCAATTTCATCCAGTGTGATGTGTTTCTTGGTTCGCATGCTCTGCTCCCTTTGAATCTGCTCTCTGGAATTGGCGATTTCTCTTGCTTCTCTTTCTGTGTCGTAAACTTTGATGATATCACCGGCCTGTGGAGCACCGCTCAATCCAAGTACTTGGACAGGAGTGGATGGTCCCGCTTGCTTTACTTTTTTGCCCGTATGGTCAAACATAGCCTTGACACGGCCATAGTGCTGACCAGCAAGCATGATGTCACCAACTTTCAATGTTCCAGCTTGGACCATTACCGTGGATACATATCCGCGACCTTTGTCCAAAGCGGCTTCAACGACTGTTCCTTGGGCATTTTTGTTTGGATTGGCTTTCAATTCAAGAATTTCAGCTTCCAACAATACCTTTTCGAGAAGGTCATCAATACCTTGTCCGGTTTTGGCAGAGATATCTTGGGACTGGTATTTTCCACCCCATTCTTCTACCAAGAGATTCATATTGGCCAATTCCTCCTTGATTTTGTTTGGATTGGAATTTGGTCTATCGATTTTGTTTATCGCGAATATCATTGGGACGCCAGCCACTTGCGCGTGGTTGATGGCTTCCTTGGTTTGTGGCATGACATTGTCATCCGCCGCAATTACAATGATCGCCACGTCGGTGATTTTGGCACCCCTTGCCCGCATTGCGGTAAAGGCTTCGTGACCTGGAGTATCCAAGAATGCGATTTTGTTTCCGTCTTTGGTCATTACATCGTAAGCCCCGATGTGCTGGGTGATTCCACCTGCCTCATCGGCTGTTACTTTTGCGGTACGGATATAATCCAGCAAAGAAGTTTTTCCGTGATCGACGTGACCCATAATGGTGACAATCGGTGCTCTAGGAATTAATTCTTCAGGAGTATCGAGCTGAATGGTTTCATTTTCTTCCTCATCGGATTTGGTGAACTCCACTTCAAAGCCAAATTCGTCGGCAATGATAGTGATCGCTTCTGCATCCAACCTTTGGTTGATGGAAACGAACATTCCCAAGGACAAACAAGCTGAAATCACATCATTGACAGAAACGTCCATCAAGGAGGAAAGATCATTTGCCGAAATAAACTCAGTTACTCTTAAGATCTTAGTATCCTCTGTTCCTTCCTCTACATCACGGGTTCTTTCAGAACGTTTGTCACGTCTGTTTTTGGATTTTCCACCACCAGATTTTCCGCCTCCTTGCAATCTTGCAAGGGTTTGTTTGATTTGGTCTTGGATTTCTTTTGGTGTAGGTTCAGCTTTTTGGAATCTACCTGCACCACCATATGGAGCACCTGGACGAGCGCCAGCCTGTCCTGGAGGACGAGCTTGAGCAGGTCTGCGTTCTCTTGGTGGTCCTCCTGGTTTTGGTGGAGGGCTGCCAGGGGTTCTTCTTGGCGGCTGACCTGCAGAAGGGGTGCCTGGTGTTGCTGGTTTTCCAGCTTCTCCGGGCACATTTTTATCAATTCTTTTGCGAAGTCTTTTCTTTTTGTCTTTGCCTTTTTCGTCAGAAGAGGCTACCGGCTTCCCTTTCTTCTTGCTCTTGTCATCAGGCAATTCAATTTTCCCCAAAACGGTGAGCCCTTTTAAGGATTCAGCCCTTGCAGAAATAACCTGTGTGGGAGCAGGTGTTTCTACTATTGGGGGTGTGGAGAGAACTGGTTTTTCGATAGGTTTAGAAACGATAGGTGCTGGTTTGGCAGCTGCGACTTGAGGTTTCGGCGTGTATTCTCTCCTTGGTTCAGGCTTAGGTGTAACGTGTTCAGGTTTTACAGCCTTTTCTGATGGTGGAGTCACCGAAGCCTTTGGTGCTACAGGTGGTTTTTCTTGTTTTGGTTCTTCCTTTTTCTGGGCTTGCGGCTCAGGAGTCTTTTCAGGTTTGGCTTCTATTGCTTTTTCGGGAAAAGGCTCAGGAGTTTTCACAGCTTGAGGTTCAGCGATGACTTTCTCCTCTTTTGGTTTTTCAACGATTGGTGCGACTGCTTTTTCAGCTGGAGGTAGTTTTTCTTCTTCCTTTTTTGGTTGCGCTTTTTTCGGATTCAAATCAATTTTCCCGAGAACGGTTATGCCTTGAAGTTTCGGAGCTTCCGGGACAATTTTCTTTTCTTCTGGGACTGGAGTGATTTTTTGTTCTACAGATACAGGAGGAAGAGGTTTTGCAGGTTCCGGTTTTGTTTCAACTGGAGGTGCAGGTTTTTTTTCTTCACGCGTGTCTGATTCAGCTTCTATTGTGAACGACTCATGGTGTCGTTTCCCGATGGAAAGGTGAGAAGCCTCTTCTTTTTCCTGTGCCGAGGACCTGAACTCCTTTGCCAACAGGTTGTATTGCTCCGTATTAATTTTGGAGTTTGGATTATTTTCTACTTCAAAGCCCTTTTTTGCCATAGATTCAACTATCGTAGATATCCCTACGTTAAGTTTTCTGGCTACTTGGCCCAATCGCATCGTTTTTTCTTCTGACATACGCTAAAACCTCTTTCTAAATACTTTTGCAAATATAAGGCCTATTATTGTCTAATTCGGCCTTTATTTACTGTTCAAATTCCTGTTTTAATATTTTAAAGACTTCCTCAATCGTTTCCTCTTCAAGTTCGGTTCTTCTCAAAAGATCTTCTTTGGTAAGGGACAACACACTTTTAGCTGTGTCCAAACCAGTCTTTTTCAGTTCTTTAAGGACCCAGCCTTCAATTTCATCTACGAATTCGTTCAGATCTACATCCTCTTCTTCTTCATAGTCACTTAACTCTCTAAATACATCTATTTCATAACCAACCAATCTGCTGGCCAGTCTGATATTGAATCCTCCCTTGCCGATGGCCATGGAAACTTGATCAGGTTTCAGAAAAACAGAAAGCCTTTTCTCGTCCTTGTTGACCTGAATGGAGCTGATCTTTGCTGGACTCAAAGCCCTGCTTACATAAAGATCAAGGTTATCGGTGTAATTGATGACATCGATGTTCTCATTTTGTAATTCGCGAACCACTGCATGGATTCTGCTCCCCTTCATTCCGACACAAGCCCCTACAGGGTCTATCCTGTCATCATAAGATTCGACAGCTACTTTTGCACGCTCCCCTGGTTCTCTTACGATTTTTTTGATGGTGATGAGTCCATCATACACTTCAGGTACTTCATTTTCAAAGAGTCTTTCCAAAAACATTGGGGAAGTTCTGGACAAGATGATCCTTGGATTCCCATTGAGCATCTCCACTTTGTGGACAATGGCCCGGGCAGAATCCCCTTTTCTAAAACGATCTTTCGGGATCTGTTCCGTCTTTGGAAGGATCAATTCATTTCCTTCAGAATCCATCAAGAGTACTTCCCTACCCAAAATCTGATAGACTTCGGCAGAGATTATTTCACCAACCAGCTCTTCGTATTGGTTGAAAAGGAGATCCTTTTCAAGATCTTTGATTTTCTGAATCAGGGTTTGTCGCGCCATCGTAACAGCTCTTCTTCCAAATTCTTCCAATTCTATTTTTTCGTAGACTTCTTCACCAACTTCAAAATCGGGCTCGATTTTACGGGCATCGCTGATGCTTATTTTGTCAAAATCCCAAATATCCTCGGAATTGTCGTCGACAATTTCACGGATCCTCAAAATTTCAAGATCTCCTTTGTCGGCATTGATGGTAACATCAAAGTTTTCATCGGTCTCGAATTTTTTGCGAATCATCGCTCTGAAGACATCTTCCAGAATGCGGATCATGGTTGGACGATCTACATTTTTTGATCTTGCAAACTCTGCAAATGATTCTATAAGAATTTTAGCATCCATTTTTTTTACTTAAAAGAGACTAATATGATTGATTTCTTGATTTGGTCCAGTGCGATGGAGACTTCTTCCTCTTTGGCTTTTTCACCTTTTGGTTTTTTCTTTACTCCTATCTGAATCGCAGACTGATCCACACTTATTAATTCACCCTCTACTTCAGTGCCGTCTAGCAATGATATTTTTAGGTTTCGGCCAATATTTTTCATGTATTGCCTTTTGGAACTCAACGGAAAGTCTAGTCCCGGTGAGGAAACTTCCAGAATGTATGCATCCGAAAGCAATTCCTTTGCTTCGATTTCTTCCCCAACATGGCGGCTAAGCAGCGCACAAGTGTCAATATTCAAACCACCATCGGCATCAATTAGGATTTTAACCTGTGGTTTCGGGCCCTTTTCTATCACTTGAACATCTACAACGAAATGTGTTTCATCCGGCAGGTGCTTTTCTACAATTTCCTCAATAGTCTGTTTCAAGCTCATTTTTCAAATTTCCATAATGAAAGAGGGGACTTGATGTCCCCTCTATTTACTCGGTTAATACTTTGCAAATTTAATAAAATATTTTCCATAAAAAAAACAACCTTGGGAATCCTTTGATTTTAAGCGCTTTTAAATAAAGCTGTTATCTACCTATAAGCTACTTTTTAAAGAGGGCTTAGCATTTGGTACAGGGATTGTTACATTTGTTATGGTCAAAAAAAACACCATTAACGGACTTGGAAAATATTTCCGAAAACAGTGCCATTTTGAGCTTTCACGCCAATTGAAAAGATACTTTTAAAAAAAAAACGCTTTCTTATTATAAATCGGGATTAAGGTAATAATTTTGCCAACCCGCGTTTCATGTTCTGCATAGGGTATGCGAACTTTGAACGGTCTTCAAAAATCAAATCAATCAAAAAACATAATGGGATTATTCGATTTTTTCTCCAGTGACATTGCTATCGACTTAGGCACAGCGAATACGCTGATTATACATAAAGATAAAATAGTGGTAGATGAGCCTTCTATCATTGCTATCGACAGGACCACCAATAGGGTGCTTGCGGTGGGAAGGGATGCGATGAATATGCACGAAAAAACGCATGAAAACATCAAAACCATTCGTCCTTTGAAGGATGGGGTGATTGCGGATTTCTTTGCAGCGGAACAAATGATCCGTGGCCTCATCAAAATGATCCCAGGTCATAAAAAAGGGATGTTTCCACAATCACATAGAATGGTGATCTGTATTCCATCGGGAATTACCGAAGTTGAGAAAAGAGCCGTAAGGGATTCTGCAGAACATGCAGGAGCCAAAGAGGTGTACATGATATACGAACCTATCGCCGCAGCCATCGGTATCGGGATAGATATTGAAAAACCAATGGGATCCATGATTGTGGATATCGGAGGAGGAACTACTGAAATTGCGCTGATTGCACTTTCGGGAATCGTGGCAGATCAATCCATTAGGGTGGCTGGTGATACCTTTACCAAAGATATCCTGGATTACATGAGAAGACAGCACAATTTGTTGATCGGCGAGCGTTCTGCAGAGAAAGTTAAGATTGCGATCGGGTCGGCATTGACGGAATTGGACGATGCTCCGGATGATTATGAAATAAGAGGTCGTGATCTCATGACCGGTATTCCTAAAGTCATCAAGGTCTCTTATTCAGAAATTGCCTTTGCCTTGGACAAATCTGTTTCCAAAATTGAGGAAGCTGTTCTAAAGGCTTTGGAGATCGCACCACCAGAATTGTCTGCTGATATTTATGACAATGGAATTCACCTTACAGGTGGAGGCGCTTTGTTGAAAGGTCTTGACAAAAGGCTTCACCAAAAAACCAAACTTCCAATCCATATCGCTGAAGATCCGTTAAGGGCAGTGGTAAGGGGTACAGGCACAGCCTTGAAGAACATTGCCAATTTCAGAACCGTTTTGATGACCTAATGATTAAATGCAGCGCATTTTACTATTTCTTTATAGCATAAGAGCCCTTCTTTTATTTATATTTTTGGAGGCGGTTGCCATTTGGTTAATCGTCTCTTTTAATTCCCAGCAAGGGTCGGTGTTTTTTAATAGCTCTAATCAGCTGAGCGGGACAATTCTTGGATATAGAAGTGGTGTGATGGATTATTTTGCATTGACTTCCGTAAACAGGAATCTGATGGAAAAAAATGCCGAATTGCTCGCAGAATTGCAAAAGTTCAAAAATCCACCGGACAGTGTTTTCATTCCCCTTGATTCCGCCTTATTCGGGGACATCCAGTTTAAGGGAGCAAAAGTGATCAACAATTCCATCAGGCTTTCCCAAAATTTCATTACACTGAACAAAGGTGCACTCCAGGGATTGAAAGAGGGAATGGGAGTGTTCAATGAGGAAGGTGTCGTGGGCAGGGTGAAAGGGGTTTCCGAAAATTTTGCGACTGTCATTTCTCTTTTGCACACGGATTTATTGATTTCCTCAAAAATTAAGTCGACCGAGGTGTTTGGGTCCACGAAGTGGGACGGTTTGGATTCTAAAAAAGCCAAATTGCTCTATATTCCCAGACACGTAGACATCAAAGTTGGGGATCAAGTCGTGACCTCTGGGTACAATGCGGTATTTCCAGAGGGGATTTCCATAGGGACCGTTTTGGAAGTCAAACAGGGTACAGACACGAATTATCTTGACATCACGATTGAGCTGACTACTGATTTCACCCGCATTTCTTATGTTTATCTAGTTGACAATTATAAAGTGGTTGAGTTGGATTCCCTTTATCAAACTACCGGAATAAAAAATGAACAATAGCAGGATTTTTTTATTGATTGTAAGCTTCATTGTTTTTCTGTTGTTGCAGATACTGGTGTTGAAGAACCTTGTGCTTTTTGGGACCGCATTTTGTTTCCTTTATGTGCTGTACATCCTGCTGCTCCCAATAGAGATCAAGACCGTTCCTACCTTGATCATTGCTTTTGTGCTGGGGATGGGAATCGACCTTTTTTATGACACTTTGGGCGTTCATACAGCAAGCATCCTTGCCGTTGCTTTTGTCAGGAGACGCTGGATCAAAATGATCACGCCAAGGGGAGGATACGATGACGATTTACAGCCATCGGTACTGAATATGGGCTTCGGATGGTTCTTTACGTACAGTATTCCGTTGGTTTTGCTGCACCACATTTTCTTTTTTTATATTGATAATTTAGGAACTGGTTTGTTCCTGTTTGTTGTTCAAAAAATAGTTGCAAGTGCTATTTTTGTGTTTATAATGAGTATTATTGTTCAGCTGTTGTTCTACAGAAGAAGGAGAGGAATTTAATGAATGACCAAAGGCCGTTAACCATCATCGTAGTAGTAGTACTGGTTGGATTGGTATTATTGACCAAACTATTTTTAATTCAAGTCGCCGATGACAGTTTTTTGAAAAGGGCTGAAAGAAATGCCATTCAAAGAGTCGTTGATCATCCCTATCGTGGACTTGTCTATGATAGAACGGGCAAGATTATGGTCTATAACAATCCGATTTTTGACCTGATGATCATTCCGAAGGAATTTCAGGTACGCGATACTGCGAGGTTTTGCGAGATTTTTAGGGTCAGCAAAGAGCATTTGATTGAAACCTATACAGCTGCCAGAAAATACTCCTCGGTAAAACCTTCTACACTCATCAAGCAGATTTCCACCACGGATTTTGCGAGGATCCAAGATTATTTGATTGACTATCCAGGACTCTTTGTCATGTCCCGATCAGTGAGGTCGTATCCACAGGCGAGTTCGGCCAATACACTGGGTTATATTGGAGAAATCAGTGGGAATCAATTGGGGCGAGATACTGTAAAGTATTATCGACAGGGTGATTATGTGGGGTTGAGTGGTATGGAGGGCTTTTATGAAAAGGAACTCCGTGGTGTAAAGGGTGTCAAATACAAAATGGTGAATGTTCGGGGTGTGGACAAAGGCCCCTTTAAAAACGGGGAATACGATACTGCTTCCGTTGCGGGGAAAAACGTGACTTCTTCCATTGACCTTCTTCTCCAACAATACGGCGAAATGCTAATGGCTGGAAAAAGGGGTTCAGTGGTTGCGATAGAGCCGAAGACTGGCGAAATCCTTTCCATGATCTCTGCTCCAAGTTATGATCCAAACGTGCTGACGGGTGCGCAGTTTAGTACCAATTACATGTTGCTCAACAAAGACGATACGAGGCCCCTTTTCAATAGACCGATCATGGCCATGTATCCTCCGGGATCGATCTTCAAGATTGTACAGTCGCTTGTCGGACTTCAATCCGGGATTTTGAATGTCAATACTACTTTCGCATGCAACAGATCGCTTGTAGCCTGTCACAACCATCCAAGTCCAGTGGATCTTTTTGGGGCTATTCGGAATTCCTGCAATCCCTATTATCACCAAGCATTTAGGGCAATCATCAACAGGGAAGTGTCAAGCAACACTTTCAAGGACACTGAAATTGGCCTGAATGAATGGAGGGAATCCGTGATGAAATTTGGATTGGGTTCTCCTCTCGGATTGGACATGTTCAATGAAAAAGGGGGCTCAATTCCTTCCAGCAAACTTTATGACCGGGTATATGGTGCTGGGAGATGGAAATATTCAACCATTTACTCGCTTTCCATTGGTCAGGGAGAAATGTTGGTGACGCCCTTGCAAATGGCAAATTTGGCTGCGGTTTTTGCCAACAAAGGATATTATTATACCCCACATCTGATCAAGGCGATAGACGGAAACACTGATAACATCCCGGAAGAGTTCCGTACAAAACATGAAGTTGGCGTAGATGCCCATCATTTTGATATGGTTCAGGATGCTATGGCGCAGGCCATCTATGGAACCGCGGCAAGGGCAGTTATCAAGGATATCGAAATAGCGGGAAAAACTGGAACAGCTCAAAATCCGCAAGGGGAAGATCATTCCGTATTCATAGCATTTGCCCCTAAATCAGACCCCAAAATTGCCATTGCGGTATATGTGGAAAATGCGGGTTGGGGAGGAAGGGCCGCTGCGAGCATCGCCAGTCTGATGATTGAAAAATATTTGAGGGGAGAAGTCACTAGACTAGAGTTGGAAGAATACGTGCGGGTAGGTAAATTCATGTGATTTGAGACAGGACGATTTATACATCAATAAGATAGACTGGATTACCATTGGCATTTATGCTTCATTGGTAATTATCGGTTGGTTCAATATCTATGCGGCCGTGTATGACGAGCAGGCGGCCAAAAGTATTTTTGACTTTTCGATCAATTCCGGTAAGCAATTGGTTTGGATCGGTACAGCGCTACTGTTGATTACGCTCATCATGGTGGCCGATTACCGATTGTTCGAAAATCTTTCCATAATCCTCTATGGGGTTTTTGTGATCTTCTTGCTGATTACCCCATTTTTTGGGAAGGAGATCAATGGCCAGCGGGCATGGTTTGAGATCGGTGCATTCCGTTTACAACCCGCAGAATTCGCGAAATTTGCTACGGCACTTGCTTTGGCAAAGTTTATGGAGCGGCCGAGTTTTGACTTGAGTCAAGTCAAGTATCAGCTTCAAGCGTTGGCTATCATCATGATCCCGGTGTCACTTATCATGCTGCAGCCAGATACAGGGACGGCTATGGTGTATTCCGCATTTTTTGTGATGCTTTACAGGGAAGGAATGCCTCAGCGGTACTACGTTTTGGGTTTGACATTTATCACCATTTCCCTATTGGCCTTGGGCATTGAGAACAATCTTTACCTTGTCATTGGTGTGGCTGTCGTGCTTGGTATACTCAATTTTATGGGCAAAAAGAGCCTCAGGAGGAGCCTAAGTCTTTTGGCTATTGGGGCTGTGGTGATTGGCTACAGTTACAGTCTGGATTTTGTGGTTTCCAAGTTGCCGACGCACCAGCAAAATAGAATTATGGTATTGTTCAACCCCGATTTGGATCCTTTGGGTGTGGGGTGGAACGTGACCCAATCCAAAATCGCCATCGGGTCAGGTGGTTTTTGGGGAAAGGGGTATTTGGAGGGAACACAGACCAAATTTGACTTTGTGCCCGAACAACATACGGATTTTATTTTCTGCACCTTGGGTGAAGAATTTGGCTGGGTAGGAAGCATTGTCGTCGTATTCCTGTTTTGTTCTTTGCTGATCCGCTTGATAATCCTGGCAGAGAGGCAGAAAAACAGATTTTCGAGGGTTTATGGCTATTGTGTGATCTCGCTATTGCTCTTCCATTTCTTGATCAATATCGCCATGACCATAGGCTTGTTTCCCGTGGTGGGGATTCCGCTTCCCTTCTTTAGTTATGGGGGATCCTCTTTATGGTCCTTCACGATCTTGTTGTTTATTTTCATCAAGCTGGATTCCCACAGAATTCAGTTTTTGGGGAGGATGAATTAAACCCGACATATGCATTCCCCTTTCAAAGGGGCTTGAATCTGCAAGAACAGCAGGAGATTGCTAGAATGGTTCGTGTCGCCGGTATGGTGAAGTCAAAAAACAATAAACAAAGCCTGACGATTAGGGGATTTCAGGATGCAATAGAGAAGAGCATGCATGAAAGGGCTAAAAACCCGATACAAAACGGGTTAAACTTCTTTGCCTTTTTTGATTTGATTGAGCCAAAACTGCTTTTTGGGTTCTCGGTGTTTTTTGGCGAAATGGGTGTGGAAGGCATGCTCCTGCAAAAATTTGATCTGAAGCATGCGCCACTCCTCTTCATTTTTCAAAAAATTCAAGGCCTTGAGTTCTTCAAATAGTTTTGCGCTGATTTCCGGATAATCATCCCGACCAAGATAATCCAGATCTGCATCGCAAATGATTTTCTGAAGGTCGGTCTCAGGCGTCTGGGGGATTTTTGTGGCCATGACCATTCGATACACTTCCTCGATATGGTTAGGGTCCATTCCAAGATTTTTCATGATTTCAGATGCCATTTCTGCACCAACTTCCTCATGGTTCAGGGGGGATTTTAAGAATCCCAAATCATGGACAATGGCCGCAATGCGGATAAGGTGGGCTTCTTCACCCGATAGGTTGAATGCATTGATATACTGGTCGCAGACTTCCAGTACATCCAAAGTATGTTCGAGTCCATGGTAGGTAATGTGTCTCGGTAATTCTTTGGCCAACAGCCCAAAAACAAATTTCTTTAGTTCGAAGTAGCCTTTCATAGTTTAACATGTATTATTATTCAAGCCTAAAAAAACCAAGAGAATGTTCGAACTGAATAAGTAAAAAGAAATATAAACAATAAAACGATATTTAGTGCCAACAAACGGATGGATTTATTAACAAAACCAAATTTTGTGGAAGCGATCTTGGCATTTATAAAAACCTGTTCTCCCAATTGGCCAAAAAGAATTTCTTTTTCGTTGCTCACTTGGTAAAGATGTTTCGAATATTCTTTGATGGTACCGAAGCCTTTTATTACATCATCAAAGAAAAAAACATTTTTGTCATAACTGCCTAAGATCATGGGTAAAAAACACTTGAAGCTAAAATAAATGGAGAGGATGGTCACCACTAGCCATAAACCCATAAAGGTGATGATGAACCAATCGTTTTTGGCCATTTCCAGAAAAATGTCCAAGTATTTGAAATACAGATTTAAGATAATGCCATAAAAAGACAAAATCAGTCCCGCCTTTATTTCCGAAGCTTTGATCATTCCACTCAGATAATTGATCAAAAACCAATAATGATCTACCAAATCGCCCGTGATTTCATAATTGGGATTATCGGGGACCTCAGGCATTTTGTGGGTATCGTCCATATAAACTGTTTGATTTTAATTCAATAAAAAATATCCGAAAGGGCTATTCGGGTAAGCCTCAATTGTATCAGGTTTACCTCAAAATCTAATTGACCTTAACCATTTCAATGGAAAAGATCCTCTAGAAAGGCTCACTCCAATAAAAATCAATATAAAACTACCGAACCTATCAAATATAAAAAAATATTTGGGGTTTTGGACTGATCCAGCAAACCCTTTTCATCCCAGGTTTTCCTGCGCTTATCTAGATTGATTCCCCTTTATTTTTTAAAAATGCGGAACTCCATAATCAGCCTTGAACCCATATCATGTATTACCGATCATATTTATGCCCTTAATTACCTAATAACCAGTAAATTGAGTTTTACTTTTGATTCCGCCATGTCGGTACTATGCGATATTTTCCAAGTAGTCTGATTTTCTTACAGGTTCATCCCCATTCGGAAACCTAATGCATGTTTTGGCTTGACTCAGCCTTTCTGGTCGAATTTTCTGAATATAAGCTGTAAAAATTCCACGACAGGCTCCGAATCTTTATCCCAGTTGAGTTCTTCCACAAAACGGAGATTCAGCAGGTTGATGGCGTCAATAAAACTATCACAATTGTCGATGGATTTCAGGGTATGTTTCAATAGATCGGGGTTGCCATCAAACAACTCCTTTGTAAACATAAAGCGCTGGTTGATGCTCACACTTTCGGCAAGTTTCCCAATGGTGCCTTTCATGATCATGTATTCTTCCGACTCAAAACGTTCCCAAGCTTGTAAGGGATCAATGGCTCTACTTCCGGTGGCATGCTTCGGAGATTCTACAACGACATTGGATCCAATGATGATTTCTTCCTCACGAATTTCAGCAGGTGAGTCAACGTGGATTTCTTCTTTTTTTGCATCCATCGCCTCATTTGCCTCTGCCAAGAAATCCTGAACAGATTTTTGGGCCTCTTCTTTTTCTGCCTTGATTTGTTGTTCACTTTGCTCCTTGATGTCAACAAACAGTGCTTTATAATCCAATTGAGTAATTTGATCTAAGCTTTTCAACAAGCTTTCAGCAGATTCCAATTCATTCTTTTTGGCTTCAAAATTTGTCAACAATGCAGCATTATACGCTTCATGGGTATTGCCCAACCCAGCTTTGTCAATGAGGTTGTTGATCAGGATGCTGTGCCATTTGTAATATTTTTTGTTCTCTTTAAGAAAATCATTCAATCTGTTGGAATCCACTTTTTCAAATTCACCGGTATAATAAGTCAGGGGATCTACCGCCAAAAAAATAGTAAAGGCCAAAGCTTCAGCCAATAAAGGTTCAAATGAATTTCGGTCGATTTTTATATTTCGGGAAAGCACATTCATGAATTCGCCCAGCGCTTCATGGACAGCTTTGTCCCTGTAATCAAAGTAAGGATTGCTTTTTAATTTTTCCAATTCCAACTGCCATCCTTCAAAAAGTGCTTTGATGATGAAAAAATTGACTTGTGGAGAGGGTGTGAGCTGAATGATGTCTTGGCCAGACATGTATTGTTTATTCCTGAAATAATTTTCACAAACCGTATTGGTAAATTCACTCACGTAGCTTTCTAAATATTTGCTGTTTATTTTAGCACACATAATCAATTGTTTTGGTTTGGAGATCAGAAATCATGCTGAAAATCACTATCGAAAATTTTAATCATCAAGAAATCGTGTCTCAGGTAGACAACCGTAAAGTTATAGAATTAATCCATGAAAACTATATAGATTGGATGCATGCATGCGGGAAAAAGGGAAGATGTACTTCTTGCAAAATGGTTGTGACCAAAGGGTTTGAAAACCTCAGCCCGCTGACCGATAGCGAAGAATATTTTAGGGGAAACGGAAGGTTAAAAGTGGATGAAAGGTTATCTTGCCAAGCTAAATTGATGTATGGGGAGCTTTCTATAAAAGTTCCAGAAGAGCAAAAGCTTCCCCATTTGGATTACTCCGAATAAGACCCATGTTTATAGAACCCTCCATAGGAAAAAAGAGTCAACACGAGAAGAAAGGCCATATAGAAGTAATATGCGGCTCCATGTTTTCGGGAAAAACAGAAGAATTGATCCGAAGACTGAATCGTGCATTGATTGCCAGACAGAAAGTTGAGATTTTTAAACCATCAATAGACAAAAGGTACCATGAATTTGACGTGGTATCCCATAACGAAAGTGCAATTCGATCTACCCCGGTAAATTTTGCAGATGATATTATTCTATTGGCAGGAGATTGCGACGTGGTAGGAATCGATGAGGTTCAGTTTTTTGACCAACAGATTATCCATGTGGCGGCTGTTTTGGCAAATTCCGGAAAAAGAGTCATCATGGCTGGACTGGACATGGATTTTGAAGGAAAGCCATTTGATCCCATGCCACAATTATTGGCCATAGCCGAATATGTCACCAAGGTGCATGCCATCTGTATGAAATGCGGGGACTTGGCTTCCTATTCCTTCCGGCTCTCCGATGCAAAAGAAAAAGTGATGGTCGGGGAGAAGGAAAGCTATGAAGCCCGATGCCGGAAATGCTTTTTGGAGGACAAAAAATAGGGCGCGATGGGGGGAGGTATTCGTGGCCTGCAAATGGGGAGCACAACAAGAAATATTTTCTTTCAGAGGATGATTCCCGTGTCTTTTTTTTGGACTGATCAGTGTAAAATCGATATGATTTCAGGAAATCCCAAGAAACGGCTTTTTTTGAAATCGGTTGGGCTTTTCTTATTGCTAATTGTCTTTTCGGTTTTTCCTCCGAATGCCAATTTAATGGCCCAGTCCGATATTCCGGTAGGAAGTTGGCGATTTCACCAGTCGTATCTTGATGCGGGTTTTTTAAAAGGGGATGATCGGACTGTATTCTATCATGCCACTGAAGCGATTTCTTTTTTTGCAACCCATGAACTGTCCCCTCGTGCCATCACCAAAATAGATGGACTGTATGGGCAGGCTTTTACCGCAGCAGCGTATGACTCGAAATCCAAGTTGTTTATGGTGTCCTATCCCGACGGAACATTGGATGTCATTGGGGAGAAATCGATCAAGTCCGTTTATGACTTGAAAGACAATCCACAAATATTGAACAAAAGAATAAGGGGAATCAAAATTTTCGAATCTTCGGCATTTTTAATGGCTGATTTTGGATTGGCGCAAGTCGATCTTATGAATGGCCAGTTTTTGGATGCTTTTCTGAATATCGGTCCTGAAGGATCCACTTTGCCGATTTTTGACATGTCCATGGATGAGAAATCCATTTATCTCGCCACCGAATTGGGGATTCTGAAAGGTGAAAAATCCAAAAATCTAAAGGATTTCAGAAATTGGGAATTGTTGGCCAGATCCGTAGATGGTGGATTCCACTCGATCGAGGAATTGGGAGGAAAGTTTTTTATGAGGGGGGCGGATCTTCAACTTTACCTCCTTCAGGAAGACGAAGCTGAATTGATCTTTGGTACTTATGGAAGCCATATGCTCAAAAAATTTGGTTCTGGGCTGTTCTTTGTCCAAGAGGGAACGATAAACAAGCTAACGGCCAATGGCTCTTTTTCGGGTTTTTACGAATCGGACAATATGGCTTTCACAGACTATCATGTCGTCTCAGATGACCTGTATCTGAGTGTTCCGGGAAAAGGAATTTTCAAAACGGGAGACAATAAGTTCATCTTTGCCAGCGGTCCGCAAACAAAAATCCAGAAATTCATTTGGACCGTTTCCGGTGTTTTTGCGATTCCGTATTTTGTAGATGCACAGGGAAATAGCGCCGCCTCAGAGCGCAATGCCGCTTCAAAACTGGTTGAGGGGATTTGGGAAAAGGTTGAAGTTCCAAAGAACACCACGGAGATGGTGAGCATTCAGGATGTTCGCTATTTTGGCACCGATGGGGATGGCTTGTGGAAGGAGCAAAATGGGACATTGGAAAAGTTGAATTTGCCTGGAATTAACGGTGGGTCCAAAGTTTGGGCCCTAGCCAAAGATGCCCAAAACCAGCTGTGGGTTGGGTTTGGCGACAATCAAGAAAGACTTGTCAAAATCAAAACCAATGGTGATTGGGAAACCATACCCGTTTCTGGGCTACAGTTCGCCTTCAAAATCCGTATGGACAAAGCCAACAATCTTTGGATTCTCCATACCCCCGCTGGGGGATCGCCAAGGATAAGGGTTTTCAATGCCTCGAGTGGTTTGAACAGGCTGCTTGGGAATGCGGATAATCAAGGGGCTTTTCCTCCAGGACAATTGCTGGATATGGACATAGACCAAGCAGATAATTTGTGGTTGGGGATGAGCAGTGGGGTGGTTTATCTTCCGGCCGTATCTGGGACAAACACAAATTCGGGGTTCAATGCTATTCAACCCCTTTTCGAAAACAGAAATTTGCTCAACGGCCAGAGTGTGACTTCAGTGAAAGTTGCCCCTGACCAAACCAAGTGGTTTGGAACCTCCTCGAATGGCCTTTGGCATTTCAATGAATTTGGGAATGGATTATTGGCCCATTTTACAAGAGACAACAGTCCGCTGCCGTCCAATACGATCCGAAATTTGACCCTGGATCCATTGACGGGAGCGCTATTGATGGTGGTGCCCAATGGGGCGCTTTCCTTTCGTGGGGGAAGTATGAAGGCTTTTGAATCATTAGAGGCATTAAAAATTTATCCCAATCCGGTGCGTCCGGATTTTGTGGGATATCTGAGTATAGAAGGGTTGACAGATTTTGCCTTCATCAAAATAAGCAATGCTTCCGGAAGGGTCGTCTATTCGGTCCAGGTGAGGGGAGGGAAAACCACATGGAACCTCCGAAATGGCGAAGGTGGTAAACTTTCGCCTGGTGTTTATCTGGTCTATACCAGGGATGAGGGAGGCAGTGAAAGCGTTGCAGGTAAATTCGTGGTGTTGTAATGCTAAAAAAGACTACCGGTATTGTCATCAGCTACATCCGATATCGGGAAACCTCTATCGTGGTGAAAATCTTTACGCGAGACTTGGGCTTGAAATCCTACATCGTCAATGGGGTGAGAAGTAGTGGTTCCAAGGGAAAAATGGCTTTGTATCAGCCCTTGACCCTATTGGAATTGGTGGTTTATGACAAAGAGGGCGCCGGGTTGAACAGAATTTCGGAGGTCAAGCTTTCAAGAGCATTTCAAAGGATTCCCTTTGATTTCTTCCGGTCCGGTGTGGCCATGTTTGTGGGAGAAGTGCTCGGTAAATCCATTTATGAAAACTATCAGAATGAATCCCTTTTTGACTTTCTCTACGAAGCAGTAAGCCATTTGGATGAGGAAAACGTGTCCTTACCGATTTTCCCGGTCGTGTTTTTATGGGAAACCTCCCGGTACTTGGGTTTTGCGCCAATGGATGCCGAATCATTTTTTGACGAAATCGAGCTTAAGGTGACATCTCCGGATTTTATTGCTAGGGAGAAGGAATATCTTGACCACCTGATCCAACATTCCTTTGCCTGCGAAGAAAAAATCCCGGCGGTGTACAGAAGGAGTCTGCTGGATCATTTCTTGGTTTTTTATTCCCAACACTTGGAAAATTCTTCAGAATGGAAATCTGTAAAGGTCCTCAGGCAATTAATTATTTAAATAATTAAGTCTAAGGATGAATTATTTGCGTTTTAATAATGTAAACCGTAATATTGTAATGTCTTGGGAATTAAAGGTCCTCTCCCCGGGGATTAATATTATCCTGAATATCTTTTTATTTCATTGCGGTAATACTCAACTCACATCATTTCACACATCATCATTATCATTCAATCATTTCAATTTACATTTGCTTTTTATGTATAACATAGAAGAATTAAGAGTTAGACTCCTTTCTGAGTTAAAAGAGATTGCTGAGGAAATGGCCGTCAAAAACCACAAGACCCTCAAAAAAGACGATCTCATTTATGCCATTTTGGACCAACAGGCAATCACCCCAGAGCAAGCCCTGCCAAAAAAGAAGCCCTCGATCGCTGAAGGCGAACCCACCCCAACAGAATCCACCCCCACTACACCAGAAGCACCACAATCCACCAAGGAAGAGGCACCCATCAAGCCAAAAACAGGGAGACAAAACGTGAGTGAGATACCGAAAGAGGCTCCTACGATGGAAAGAGCCAAGGTACAAACAGAAAAGCCAAGAAGGGAATCCCCTGAAAAAGCACCCGAACGTCCCAAAAGGGAATCATCAGAAAAAAGTCCGGAGCGTCCCAAAAGGGAGCAACAAGTAGAAACCAAAAGGGAGCAAGTAGAAAAGACAGCCGAACGACCAAAAAGGGAAGCCAGTGAAAAGCCTGCTGAACGACCTGCGCCTGCCGAACGCCCCGCAAGAGAAAGGGAACAAGTAAAGCCAGAGGAAAAGCCCAAATCCATCCCGCAAGCCTCAGAGGAAGAAAAACCAAGATTTATCCGTCCCCGTAAAAAAGTCGTGGAGGATATTGAGATCGAGCAGCCCACAGCCGCTTATGAAAGTCAGCCTGAAATGGAAGTGGATCTTCCAAGAAGAAAAAATTACAAGGACAGTGATGAGGCGCATATCCCTACTGCAGAAGTAATTCCTTCCAAAAGGAAGCCTTACGTGAGCATGAAGGAATTTGACGGAATCATTGAAAATGAAGGCGTGCTTGAAATCATGGCCGAAGGATATGGATTCCTGAGGTCTTTGGATTACAATTACCTTGCATCCCCGGATGATATTTATGTGTCTCCTTCACAAATCAAACTTTTTGGCCTTAAAACCGGAGACCATATCAAAGGAACCATCCGCCCGCCAAAAGAAGGAGAAAAATACTTTGCCCTTTTGAAAGTGATCACGGTCAATGGAAAGACGACCGAGGAAATCCGCGACAGGGTTCCCTTTGAGTACCTCACGCCATTGTTTCCGGAAGAGCGCTTGAACCTCACGACCAGACACGACAATTATTCCACTAGAATATTGGATCTTTTTGCCCCTATCGGTAAAGGACAAAGGGGAATGATCGTGGCCCAGCCAAAAACGGGTAAGACTGTTCTCTTGCAAAAAATCGCCAATGCCATTGCGGAAAACCACCCTGAGGTGCATTTGATGATTCTTTTGATCGATGAGAGACCGGAAGAGGTGACAGAAATGGCCCGTTCGGTAAAAGCAGAGGTGATCTCTTCTACATTTGATGAGCAAGCAGAAAGACACGTGAAAGTCGCTTCGATCGTTTTGGAAAAAGCCAAGCGAATGGTAGAATGTGGGCATGATGTCGTGATCCTCTTGGATTCCATCACCCGTCTTGCCAGAGCCTACAACACAGTAGTGCCCTCCTCGGGAAAAATTCTATCCGGTGGTGTGGATGCCAATGCGCTTCACAAGCCAAAACGTTTCTTTGGCGCAGCCAGGAACGTAGAGAATGGAGGTTCGTTGACCATCATTGCCACTGCCTTGGTCGAAACAGGTTCCAAAATGGATGAGGTGATCTTTGAGGAATTCAAAGGAACCGGCAACATGGAGCTTTCCCTTGACAGAAAACTTTCCAACAGAAGGATTTATCCAGCCATCGACGTACCGGGTTCCGGCACCAGAAGAGAAGATCTCCTGATGGACAAGGAAGAAATGCAACGTGTGTGGATCTTGAGAAAGTTGATGGCCGACATGACTTCCCAGGAAGCCATGGAATTCCTTCTGCAAAGGATGAAAGGTACCAGAGACAATTCCGAGTTCTTGATCAGCATGAACGGGTAAGATTTAGATAAATCCTTTTTCTGCTTTGATTGGTTTTTAGATTCTACGAGACTCGTAAAAATTATTTTAATGCCCAAAAGCCCTTGACATTTTTTAGTCAGGGGCTTTTGCGTTTTTACAATTATTGAAACCTTTTTCAAATTTAGATATCAAAAGATTAATTTTTGAATTTCGAAACCATTAACTTGTTTTACAATGGGGTAAACAGTAATATTATTTCTTGTTTTCAATAAAATTGGAATATTATTCCCTTTTTTGAAAATAAACTAATTAAAATGTATTTGAGAAAGCGTAAAATGAAGGTCGTGAATAAATCAATATTTGTACACCCATTTATTTCTGAGAATTGTTCTAGGCTATGAAAAAATGGTTGGTTTTTGTTTGTGTTTTTTTAAGTATTTACAATAAAAGTTACGGACAATGCTCAGGTTGTACAGTAACCATAGAAGGGGATAATGTACCCGTAGGTTCAATGGTAAATGGCAGTGTTGTCTGTATTTCGGGAAATAGAACGAGTGCAATTAACTTCAACAACAGAAATAATATTGTTATTTGTATTGCCGATAATTCATCATGGAATGGTTCAGCTTCAAGTTTATCGGGATTGTCAAGAATTGATAACTATGGAAGTTTGTCAATTGGGAATGATTTTAATGGAAATTGGGTAATTAACAACTATAGCCAGTTCTTTTTCAATTCCAATCTTAATTCCAATAAAACGCTAAACAATTATGGGAACATGTCTGTACCCGGTAATATTGATTTTAATAGCAACAGTAATTTTTTAAGTAACGGAACCCTTAATTTAGGAGGGAATGTGAATTTCAACAGCAATGCATTAGTAACCCTTCAGGGAAATACTTTCATTGAAGGAACCGCCAACATCAACTCCAATACTACAATCAATTTTTCGGGACAATTCAATATAGCAGGAAACTTGCAAGTAAACAGTAACGGTGGTATTAATGCAATTAACTCCAATCAATGCAGTAACATAGAAGTAAACGGGTCTTTTAATAACAATGGAAGTATTGTAAGTAATTATTTATCAAACGCAGACTCGCCGTTGTTTATCAATAAGATTCCCACCGCTAATGCGATTGTAGGGGATTTTAATGTGGGAAGCTGTCCATCTTATGATTGTTTTGAAACGCAGCAAATAAGCACGTCCGATGGAATAGACGTGATTTATATTTATCGATGTCCAGGGCAGTTAAAAGTGCCTGATTTGCAAATTGATCAAATACTCCTTGATGTAATGGTGGCAGTTGTCGGAGGTGGTGCAGGCGGAGGAAGAGGTGAGGCTGCTGGGGGCGGAGGGGCAGGAGAAATAACAACTGTAGATGGACTGTCTTTGACAATTGGGCAAGTCTATCCGGTCGCTGTTGGAAGTGGAGGCCCAGGTTCCAGCTCTACTTCCAACCAAGGTCAAGATGGTTTCCTTTCCTCGTTTTTTGGGATTACTTCTATTGGAGGAGGCGGCGGTGGTTCAACATCATCCATAGCCAGAAACGGAAGATCGGGAGGGTCAGGAGGAGGAGGTGGGGCCAACAATTCCCCTGGACAAGGACAAGGTTCCAAAGGCTTGAAGGTAGGTAATATTGGGAATCCAGGTGGAGACGGCAATAGGGGTGGGAATGGAAATCAACTCACTGGAGGTGGTGGTGGAGGCGCAGGAAGTGCGGGTATAAATGCAAGTAACAATCAACCCGGAACCGGTGGAAATGGATTGGGGCTAAACATCCTTACAAATGTCCCTAATATAAGAAATGCATTTTCAGGAGGAGGTGGTTCCACTGGTAGAAATCCAGCTTTGGGATACGGAGAAAGTACCGGAGGTTTTTTTAATGGAATTGAACTTGGCGGAGACGGAAACGGGAAATTCGGAGAGGGAGTGGGGAATTTTGGAACAAAAAATACCGGATCTGGAGGAGGCGCCGGTAATTTTCGAGGGGGAGCTGGATCGAGCGGAATTGTGATAATTCGAATCGCCTATCGCATACTTCCTTTGGAGTTTCAAACTATTGAGGCTAATTTCCAAAAAGAGAAAAAAGATGTCCTGCTTAAATGGGAAACTTTCGAAGAGTGGGAAACCTCTCATTTTGAAGTTGAGCGCTCCACTGACACTGTCAAAAGCTGGGTAAAAATTGGTATGGTAGAAGGAATTGGTTTCTCTGCGGGTCCTGTGGAATATCGTTTTATCGACAACACATTTCCAATTACAGGAGAGAACCTTTTTTATAGGTTGAAACAGATCGACTTCAACGGTAAATTTGGCTATAGTAAGGTAGTTTCGGTAAGATTGCCTTCCTCTCAGGTGACAAAAAATGTCTGGAGAACTTTTCCAAACCCCACTTCTGGAGAAAGATTTTCTTTTGAGTTGTTGGATAGAAGTAAATATCAGAATGAAAAAATACATGTGCGTCTGATATCCCCAAATGCTGGATTTAGAGCTTATTTTGGCACAAATATTCCCAGACTTTCGGTGGCGCTTCAAAAGGCAATACTTCAGTCGCCAAATGGTATTTATGTTCTCGAGGTTTCTTGGGGTCAGAATGTTGAATATATCAAAGTTTTGGTGAGAGATTAAAGAAATTATCCATATTTCCTTTTTTGAAACTAAAATTTTATTGAAAGCGAACGTATGGCAAGGTTAATTTTAGTTCAGTCTCTAATTTTTTTTGGCATTCGGATACATAAAACCTAGACTTTTTCTGGAAGTTTCCTTTCAAAAAAATAAATAAGAGATTTTTAGGTAAAATTCATTTATAGTTGTAATATTATTACCCTTTTAAGGGGCAATGGGTAAGGATTGCTTTTGACTTGTTGGTGGTTGCAAAAAAGTATGTCCCCGGGATGAAATGGATTTCTGTTTAAAAATGGGTTGCAGGTGTTGAAAAATATGGAGTAACTTTTCAGGGTCCCTTTGGGAGCAATTTATGAGGGTAGTATTGGCTAGTCATAGTAAATAGCCTAAACAGGTGAAAAATTATGTGAGATTTTGGCTAAGATTTCCAGATGTTTTTACCGTTGTTCTTCCTAGAAAAGGCAAAAAGTAAAATGGTCATGAAAACAGTGGAAATTATTTGAATTTTCAAAAAAATACAGTTCTGATTTTTAGTCACTGCCTCGGTATGAAAACCAAAAAAAAGGTTTTTAAATGCAGTAAATAGGCTACGAAATTTGAATTCGCATTGTTTTTAAACAATTTTTATGTATCATTGTTCCAAAATTTGGCTGTTTGTTGTTCGTAGGTCAAATTTTCGGTTATTATCACCTGCGTTAATTTTAGTTTTAAAAATTTATAAAACCATTTGATTAAAGAAGTAGTATGGGTTTTTTTTTAGTTTTCTTCAATTATCCTGGATATCGTGAATAATTTGAGAATCACAAATAGCCAATTTTTAAAATTCGCCCGGATGTTTTTTGGGGTAATGGTTGTGATGCTTTTTAGTCTTAGGGTTTTTGGCCAAACAGAAACAAGGACCTTCAATACAAGCGGGACCTTTATCGTCCCCCATGGGGTAACTTCCGTTGAGGTCCAAATGTGGGGCGGGGGCGGGGGCGGCGGTTACCATTTTAATAATAATAGGTCAGCAGCCGGAGGCGGTGGAGGAGGGTTTTTAAGAGCCGCTTCTTTCTCAGTTACTTCTTTAGGAACAATTAATTTTACGATTGGAACCGGTGGAGTTGGAGGTGGGGAAACTATCACCTCCACTGCAGGTGGAAATTCTATTTTTGGAAGCCTTTCGGCATTGGGTGGGGGTGCAGGAAATTCAAGTACAGGAGGTGCTGGTGGTGGGACAATCGGTGGGGATGCAGGGTCGAGTTTCGCAGGTGGAGGATCCCCTAATGCTTCAACCAGCAACAACAATGGAGGAACTGGCGGTGGTGCAGCCGGCAATTTCTCAGGAGTTGGAAACCCTGGCGGTGGTACTACCACCACAACAGGCGGTGTAGGCGGTATAGGTATCAATAATGCGGGAAATGGTGGTCCAGGCGGGAATAATGGACTTTCAGGAATAGCAGGAACTTCGCCAGGAGGTGGTGGTGGTGGAATCGGTGGGAAAAGTGGGACTTCACTTCGAGGGGGGAATGGTGGAAATGGCAGAATTGTCGTATCATGGACCTGTCCTGCCCCTGCTTTAATTTCAGGACCGCAGGAACAGACATTTTGTATTGGCGGAAGTGTAAGCCCTGTCCTGTATGAAGTCGGAGGAGCTTTGAACGTTACAGTTACTGGATTGCCTGAAGGTGTTTCTTTTAACTATAACCAAGGAAATGTCAATATCTTTGGAACACCTACCGAAGCTGGCACATTTACTTACACTATCAGACCCGAAGGAAGTTGTGAAGGAAATTCCATACAAGGTACAATTAGAGTAACACCAAACAACACAGCGGGCACAATCACAGCTAATACTTTTTGTAGAAATACTCCAATCCCAGCAAATGTTTTTCAGCCTACTAATGGAGCTATCGGAATAGGTGATGCAACAGGTCTACCTGGAGGGATTTCGGTGAATTTTAACAATAATCAAATAGAATTTACAGGGACTCCAACCCAAACAGGAATTTTCAACTATTCAATATCTTTAACCGGTGGTTGTGGAACAGTTAACGCTACAGGTACGATCACAGTAAATGAAGTTGTTAGCGCTGTAAACGAAAGTTTAGCAGGTCAAACCTCCTGCCCAGGAACGCCTTTTAATCCAATTTCTGTTCGTGAAGGCTTTGGACTTACCTACCAGTGGTTTAGCAATACAACAGCTGCCTATACTGGTGGAACTGCAATATCTGGAGAAACAGCACATGATTATACTCCTTCCTCCGTAAATGTTGGCACTACTTATTATTACGTGGAGGTCTCAGGTGCCTGCGGCAATACCGTACCCAGCTCTATTTCGGGTGCATTTGTTGTTAACCCGGGAAATTCGGTAACTCCTGCGTCAAGTCCCCCTCCTGTATGCATCAATTCGGCAATAGCCCCTATCACGCATACCACCACATCTGCCACCGGGATTAGCAATGCTGGAGACAACTCTGGCATAAACGGGCTTCCTCCAGGTGTAAGTGCAACTTGGTCAGGAAGCCAAATTACAATTTCTGGAATACCAACAGCTTATGGTGTATTCAATTATAGTATTCCCCTAATTGGGGGTTGTGGAAACGTTGCTGCAACAGGCACTATCACTGTCAATGCAGCTCCAGCAATCATAGAGCCTTTAACTTTACCTGCACAAGGAAGTTGTCTGAATGGCACTTTTGCCCCACTTTCTGTTGGATTAGGAACAGGGCTGAGCTATCAATGGTTTGGTAATACTTCTGAATCTAACACTGGCGGTACTGCCATTACAGGGGCAACTTCAAATACATATCTTCCACCTTCTAATACGGTAGGGCAACGGTATTATTATGTGAGGGTAACGAACGCTTGTGGAACGACAGTCTTCTCAAATCCCTCTGGTTTGCAAGAAGTCTACACTCTACCAACACCTTCATTTACCGATCAACCCCCCACTGGCATCTGTGTAAATGAAGATAGAGTTTACACTACACAAGCGGGACAGAGCAGTTATCAATGGGGATTACCTGGTGTAGCAGGAACCGACTTTACCATCGTTTCAGGGGGTAGTGCTTCCGATAATACAATTACGGTTAGATGGCTAACACCTGGTAACAAATCCCTCTCTGTAAACTATACAAATCCAAATAATTGTACTGCTGTAAATTCCACTTCTTCAAATACAATTAATATTAGACGTAATGGATTTACACCCCCTACTACCATTCCAAGAGTATGTGCCAACGAAATGATGTTACCTGTATCCATAGGAACTTCATTGGCCACTGGAATCGGAATTCCGACGGGCTTACCTGCCGGTGTTACACCAAATTGGGATTCCAATATTATAACTCTAACCGGAACTCCTTCAGAATCCGGGACATTTAATTACACGATACCTTTAACTGGTGGATGCGGCACCGTTTCCGCTACAGGCACTATAATAGTGACCCCTTTATATGAATTGACTTCCACTACTTCTGTATCGCCTAGCTTCGAAGGAGGTCCTGCAATTGTGACCATTCGAGGTACTACATCCAATCTTCCAAACGGAACCTATACAATTACTTATTCATTGGGTTTGGCAAATACCAATCCAGTGCCATTGACAGCTACTGTAAATGTGGTTAACGGTAGAGGTACTTTTACGACAGTAGGCATTAATAATCCAGACTTAACTTCTTTAGAAATACTTACCATTAGAAGGAATGGAGATGCTTGTACCGTTGATTTAAAAGATAGAAATATTACTTTCTTTGGAACTTGTGCTGCAGTGTTTGATGCTAATGGAGAGTTTTTTGTACCTGCAGGGATTACCGAAATCACCATCAAGGTATGGGGGGGGGGCGGCGGCGGCGGCGGTCGTGTGAATAATAATAATGCTGGTGGAGGAGGTGGAGGTTATTCCATGGTAAGTATGCCAGTTAATCCAGGTAATGTATTAAATGTAGTAATTGGGGCAGGTGGTGTAGGACAAACCAATAATCCTAGTCAAAATGGTAATCCTAGTTATGTCACCAGAAATCCAACCAATCCAGACCCTTTGACTTCGAGTATAGTCTATGCATACGGCGGAAACAGAGCAATTGGTACAACAATAGGTACTGGTGGTGAGGGCACAACAAATAACGGTGATCCCGGAGTGGTAGGAGGTGCCAATACAGGTGGTGACGGAGGAAATGGTGGTGGCCCCACAGGGGGAGCTGGTGGTCCTGGGGGCTTTGGTACAGGCCAAAACACAAACGGCCAGAATGGTTCAGCTCCTGGCGGGGGTGGCGGAGGAGCTAAGGGTAACTCAAATGGAGGAAATGGAGGAAGTGGTTTAGTTATCATATCCTATTCCTGCCCGCCAATCGCCCCTGATGGTTGTTTTACTGTAATTGACGATGGCTCTAGAAGTGGTGCTACCATCATAGAATTCACTTGCGATACAGATTGGATTGCACCGGAGGGTCTTGTAGATTTTGATTTAGTAGTCATAGCCGGCGGGGGTGGCGGCGGGGCTGGAAAAGCTGCTGGTGGCGGTGGAGCTGGTGGATTAGTGCCTGGCTATGTTTCTACCTCAGCAGAGTTTGGCATGCCTGATGGTACTACGTTTAACATCAAGGTTGGTGAAGGTGGAGGTGGAGCAGCAAATGAAATGGTGCGAGGCCAAAACGGAGAGCCTTCTTCGCTAACAGGTAATGTTGATGGAAATGCAGTGTCTTTCTCAGCTCTAGGGGGTGGGACAGGAGGATCATTTGGCTCTATTGATGTAGCTAATGGTACAACAGGGGCTTCGGGTGGTGGTGGAGGCTTTTTTAGACCTAGTAATTATGAAGGAACAGGTGGTGCAAGTAATGGAGCAAATGGAAATATAGGAGGTAAGGGTATTTTTGCAGATGTTGGGGGGCCACAAGGTGGAGCAGCAGTTGGCGGTGGTGGAGGTGGAGCCGCAGGTCTTGGCCAACTCGGTAAAGCTGCAGGTAATGGCCAAGGGGATGGCGGAGGAGGAGGCTTAGGTATTGCATATGATTTATTTGGAACAACAGTCAATTATGGCGGCGGCGGTGGCGGAGTCGGTTACAATTTCAATGGAACTGTAAAAGATAATTTTATTAATGGTGGTAGAGCACCAAATGGATCATTTCTTGGTGGAAGCGGAAATGTGAGTGGTCCTGGTGAATCTGCACTGGGAATTGGTTCTGGTGGTGGAGCTGGAACAGGAGGAGGAGGTAATGGTGGTAAGGGCCGTGTGTTCATAGTTTACGCTAACGTACGCATCCTCCCTGTCGAATACATTTTCATCAAAGCCGAGTACCTGCATGAAGATAGACTGGCGGAAATTACTTGGGCGACTGCCAAGGAATGGGAAAATTCACATTTCGAAGTGGAACGGTCTTTTCAAAATATCAACAATTGGGAAGCGGTTGGGAAAGTTGACGGTATGGGATATTCTGACGAACCGGCTTATTATAATTTTGAGGACAAAAATTTACCCTTGACCGGCGGGACGGTTTATTATAGACTCAAACAAGTCGGCTTCTCTGGGAAAATGGATTATTCAAAAGTCCTGTCCGTAAGGATACCGGCACTTCAATTCACAGAGGGTGTATGGAGGGCTTACCCTAACCCTACTGATGGAGAACAGCTCAGGATCAGTCTTATGGACAGAAATCAGTATGATGACGAACCCATTACTTTTAGAATAATTCATCCCATGAGTCAAACTGTTGATAAGTCAGTCAGAAATGAGTCAGAAATGAACGAAATTCTTAGCCAAGTAGCCAAGCGTATTCCAAGAGGCGTTTTTGTGGTGGAAATCAAATGGGGTCAAAAAATTGAACACATCAAAGTCCTCAGGAAATAACCGCGTAGATAGGAGTTCCGCACCTTTCTTCATAATTCTTTCGTTTTCACAATCAGGTGTCTTCTCATGGAAAAAAGATGAACGGTACTTTTGCCTTCGGACAATACCAAAAGAACAATACCCTATCCATCAACAGCAATGCTGTCTTGAGAATTTCTGGATCCGCTGTTTTCTATGGGGATCTTAACCTCAACAGTGGAGCAACCATTGAATTTGTGGGTTCGGGAAACAGCATCACTATCTATGGTCAAGTGAGAAAAGGAAACAATGTCACCATTACCGGTAATTTTACCGATACCGAAGGAAAGTTAAAATAGTAGGGAAAGGGCTCAGATTGGTAAATCTGAGCCCTTTTCATTTACATGACTTTAAGAGGGAGTTTTTTCGAACAATTGATTCTAGGTCTTTGGTCTGATATTTGAATACTGCTATTAAATAACAATTGACAATATGAAAAAGACAGTATACGTATTCATGATACTTGGTTTGGGATTTTTAGGCGCTTGTGGTTCTGAGAAAACCACAGAAGTCAAAGAAGTAACAGTTGAAAAAGACAGTAAAACTGAAATCAAGTTCAACACCAAAGACAAGGATGTAAAGGTGAAGACCAAAAAAATCGATGTCGAAATAAATGGCAACTAGAAAAAATAAAAAAAAGGCCGGGTATACATACCACCCGGCCTTTTTTTAACCCGTTTGATGCATTTCGAACTCAATTCAATAATGTAATTTACTGATAATCAATTGGGTGTTGACTATTTTTGACTTCGCCCTATTGGTGTCGGGAATTATTCTCCCAATGGTCTGATTTTCTTGTAGTTTCAATCCCATATGGAAACCTATTGCATATTTTGGGTTTTATCTAAATCATGTCAAATCCCAAATAAGGAATCAACACCTTTGGCATATTGATGCCATCTTCGATTTGGTTGTTTTCCAGAATGGCTGCCACGATCCTAGGCAAGGCCAAGGCACTTCCATTCAAGGTATGCGCCAGCTGGGGTTTCTTGTCTTCCCCCCTAAATCTCAACTTCAGCCTGTTGGCTTGGTAAGTCTCAAAATTGCTGACAGAACTCACCTCAAGCCATCTGTCCTGACCTGCGGAATACACTTCCATGTCGTATGTCAGGGCCGACGTAAAGCCCATATCTCCTCCGCAAAGTCTCAAAACTCTATAGGGAAGTTCCAGTTTTTGGAGCAATCCCTGCACATATTGGCTCATTTCCTCCAGCACTTCATAGGATTTGTCCGGATGGACCACCTGAACGATTTCCACTTTGTCAAATTGGTGTAACCTGTTGAGTCCACGGACATGGGCTCCCCAGCTTCCTGCTTCCCTTCTGAAGCAGGGTGTATGCCCGACATTCATGATCGGCAATTCCACCTCGTTGAGGATCACATCCCGGTAAAGGTTGGTGATGGGCACCTCTCCCGTTGGGATCAGGTACAGTTTGTCAGCGGTAGCCTCGTACATTTGACCTTCCTTATCAGGCAACTGACCCGTGCCGTAGCCAGAATCCTCATTGACCAAAATTGGAGGTTGAATCTCGATAAAGCCTGCTTTTATGGCCTCATCCAAGAAAAAATTAATCAGTGCCCGCTGAAGACGCGCACCCCTTCCTTTGTAAACTGGAAAACCAGCTCCTGCGATTTTGACACCAAGGTCAAAATCAATGATGTCATATTTTTTGATCAACTCCCAATGGGGAAGTTTTCCTTCAAAGAGTTCGGGGATTTCCCCATGTTCGAAAACAATCTCGTTGTCATCTGCGGATTTTCCGGATGGGACGGAATAATGTGGGACGTTTGGAAGCGTATACAAAAGTTGTTTCAAATCCTCTTCGTAATTGGAGTAGGTATCTTCCAACAACTTGATCTGTTCCTTGATTTCCGTTGTCCGGGATTTGATTTTTTCGGCCTCTTCCTTTTTTCCTTCTCGGAGTAAGGCTCCGATTTCTTTGGACGTACTGTTGGATTCTGCCTGCAATCGGTCCCTTTCCACTTGGGTTTCCTTCCGGTTCTTATCCAATTCCAACACCTGATGAAGGGCGGCTTCCGCATGAGGGAAATTGCGTTTTTGCAAACCTTCCAACACGGTTTCGAAGTGGTCTCTAATGGTATTTACTAATAACATAATCCTTTGTTAATATGCCTGTTTGAAGTGTAAAGATAAGGATGTTCCACAAAATGAAACTGTATTTGAGCATTGGATTGGTTTCTAAAAAAACAATTAGGCCTTCAAAGCCGGGTAAACCTTGAATTTACTCGATGATGATTGTTTTGCTCACTCTTGAGAATGCGCCATCCAATTCCTTTCCATCTTTCCTAACTAGGTTTACATACAGCCTGTATTCTCCCTTGGGGAGGTTGGCCACTCTTACTGGAGTCATTTCCTCTATTTCGTAGGAAAATTCATTCACGCTAATTTGGACTTTGAGTCCATCTGCTTTCATGTCTCCACCGACCACCAAAAAATCGATGATCACTTCCTGTTCCGGACTGTAGCTTTGTTGGTTTTTGGGAAGATTCAGAAAGACGGAAGGTTCGGCGAAATAGGGGAATGCCCTTGTGTCACCGACCGTAAAATCCCTGTCGATATAATTCCCGAACTCTTTTAAGGCAAGGCCTTCAGGATCGATCAAATAGGCGACAGCCCTATAGGTGCCTTCCTTTAGCTCTCTTTGGAAAATAGGCATGTTGTAGCCAATCGGATCTCCCGAATTCAAGATCAAATTCAACTGAAACCCACTCAATCCTTCGGCAAAGGGATAGTTTTTTATATTGAATTCGAAGGGGACTTTTCCTGGTCTAAAACTCTGATTGCTCAGAGGGGTGTACATTTCGATGATGGCATCCGGATAATCGTTTTTCTCCTCATAATGGAAAAAACTGATTTCAGGTAATACGGAGGAAATACTATCAGCAGTTTCGTGGGTAATAATAGTTTCTTTTTTTCTCTCCCTTTTGGAATCGCAGGAATAGGATAAAAGTAGGATTGACAGCAAAAGAGAAAGGCTTGTTTTCTTCATGGGTTTAAGGGTAATCCGCTAAAGTTATTTAAATTTAGTTTAAAATAGCTTACCTTTCGGTATAAATTATACCCTTATGACTGAGATTTTATATGATGAAATCCCCTCACTTGATTTGGCGGATTTTACTTCTGGAGATGCTGAAAAAAAGGCAGCTTTTGTAAAAAAATTAGGAGAAGCTTATCAAAATATCGGATTTGTGGCGATCAAGAACCACGGATTGAGCAAAGATTTGCAAAACAATATTTATGCGACGATCCAGGAATTCTTTTCCCTTCCCGATTCGATCAAGACAAAATATGAGAAACCTGAAATAGGGTTTCAAAGAGGCTATACCGGTAAAGGAAAAGAACACGCCAAAGGTAGAAATACGGGCGACCTCAAGGAGTTTTACCATATTGGCCAGGATTTGGGTTTTATCCCCGACACTGATCCGATCAGGGCTGAATATCCAGAAAATGTTTGGCCAGAGGAATTGCCGAAATTCAGGGAAATTGGTTTGGAAACCTACCGTACGCTTGAATCAACCGGTAAAAATATGCTCCGGGCCATTGCACTTCACCTAGAACTTCCTGAAGATTTTTTCGAAGAAAAAGTCATTTATGGCAATTCCATCCTACGACAAATACACTATTTTCCGATAGAAAACCCCGATGAAGTGCCTGCAGATGCCGTACGCGCAGCCGAACACGGAGACATCAACCTGATCACCCTTCTTATGGGCGCAAGCGCAGACGGTTTGCAAGTTTTGAGAAGGGATGGAAAATGGATTCCAATCACCGCATTGCCCGACCAACTTGTTGTCAATGTGGGCGATATGCTGGAAAGGTTGACCAACAAGAAATTAAAGTCCACCATCCATAGAGTGGTCAATCCTCCTCGGGAAATGATGCACACAAGCAGGTATTCCATTCCGTTTTTTATGCATCCTAGGTCTGAGATGGACCTAACTTGCTTGGAAAGCTGTATTGACGAATCCCATCCAAAACAATTTCCCGATGCGACAGCTGGTGAATTTCTCGATGAGCGTTTGAGAGAACTGGGTTTAAAAAAATAAACCATGAAAACCAGGAAAGGACGGTATTTTCTTTATTTGAAGGATGTATTGTTGCTTTCTGTGACTGCATTTGGAGGCCCACAAGTCTTTTTGGCCATGGTATTGGATACCATGGTCAAAAAGAGGGGCTACATAACGGAAGAAGAACTCTGGGAATTGAATGCCTTGTGTCAGGTCCTTCCGGGTCCGACCTCGACCCAAACGATTTCTGCCATTGGTTTCCGAATCGGAGGTCCATTTCTAGCTTACCTCTCACTTTTTGTCTGGATTTTGCCTGCCACGTTGCTGATGATCATCGCGGCATTTTTGATAGATTTTCTCCAGGAAAACACCCCTGGCGCCTTGAATTTCGCAAAATTCATCCAGCCCATGGCAATCGGTTTTATCATTTATGCCGCTCAGAAGACAATTTTCAAAATGATCAAAACAACAGAAGCGATGATGCTGATGATGTTTTCGGCCTTTATTTCATTCTTCTATAATTCTCCATTTGTTTTTCCCGTGCTGTTGTTGGTTGGGGGGATTGCCACCTCACTCAAATACCACAAGCAGCCAAAAGAGGAGGGAGATAAAAAACTGGTCATCTCCTGGTCCAATTTCTACCTTTGGGGTGGGATTCTGGTTTTGGCGGCAGTCCTCGGTGCATTGACCAAGAATCAATCGGTATTGCTCTTCGAAAATTTTTACCGAAATGGGAGTTTGATCTTTGGAGGCGGGCAAGTTTTGGTTCCCTACCTGTATACTGAATTTGTAGAATTCAAAAAATTTCTGTCCTCTGAGGAGTTTTTGACGGGTTATGCCATCTCACAGGGAATACCTGGGCCGACTTTCAGCATCAGTTCCTACGTTGGGGCTTTGTCCATGAGGGATTTTGGGCTCGGGGGTTTTCTGATGGGAGGATTTATCGCTGCTGCAGGGATATTTTTACCCGGAACGTTTCTGATATTCTTCGTCATCCGTTTTTGGGATCAATTGAAGAAATACAGGCCGGTACGCGCGGCATTGGAAGGGATCAATGCGGTAAGTTGCGGAATGCTGATCGCGGCAGCTTATCTGCTTTTTGAGCCTCTTGAAGCCAATCTCTTCAATATCTTGGCCATCGTTTGCACCTATTTGCTTTTGCAGTTTTCCAGGCTCGCCTCACCTTTAATCATCGTCATCGGAATCCTTGCGGGGATTGCCTACAACTGGTTGGCCACTGGATTTTTTTTGCCAGCGTCTTAGTTCCCATTATACAATCGACAATTTCCAGAAGTAGGAATTTTTTTTCAAGATTCCCCAGATCCAAAGATGCTTTATTCAATTTTTGTGGAATCCTGATTTTGGAAATGCGCCCATCAGGGAGACAATAGCGGAGATCAGGAAGAAAATCAAACTGAAGGCTACAGCGGCATTTTTATCGATCCCTACATATTCATGGCTAAAAATAAAGACAAGTTCCCGCGCACCCACACCCCCAATGGTCAGCGGGAGCACAGCGATGATGGAGGATACCAAGAACACAAACTGGTATTCCAATATATTTTCATTAATGCCCAAGGAGATCAAGATGCAATAGGCACAGACCAATTGGATTACCTGACCCATGATGGAATACAAATTGGCCAACAGGAAGGAGGGGAGGAATTTTTTGAACATCAGTTTTTGAACAAGGAAAAAAACCGGAAAAACCAATAGTAGCCCAATAGAACTCAAAGTTTTAAGAGGGAAATCATTGAGTAAGGGGAAATCGATTTTTACTACCAAGACCAAGCCAAAAAGAAGGAAAAGGATGGCCACTAAGCCACCCAATCTGTCGAGTAGGACAGATTGAAGCAAGGGTTTTAGAGGCGTTCCGTGATGTTTGTTGAGCATGTACACCTTGTAACCATCGCCACCCATTCCACCGGGTAAGAAAAGGTTGTAAAACATCCCGATACTGTACAACTTGATGTTGTGGATTTCGGAGATGTAAAGGCCAATATTCCGGAAGTAGGCATTGAGGCGCAAGGCTGTCAGAAATTTACTCAGAATAAAAAGCAGCATCGCGATAAAAAGCCAAGTCCACTTTGCGGTGATGATCACCGATAAGAGTTGATCGGTATCGATTTTCCGGAAAACCAAAAAAATAGCCAACCCCGTCAGGATCAGCTTTAAGATTAATTTGATTGTTTTTTTATTCACCCTGAAAAACAGATTTGATTTTGTAAGTGGTTTTGTTCTGGGATTCAAAATACGTTCTCACGATGATCTCAGCAACAATACCTGTGGTAATGAGCTGGATCCCTGCCAAAAGGAATATAAATCCCAACAGGAGTATTGGCCTGCCCCAAATGTCTCCCCCGAGGATTTTCTCGACAAGCAAATAAATGTTGATCACGATTCCCACGAAAAAAGACAACATCCCCAAGGTTCCGAAAATATGGATGGGGCGTTGAAAATACTTTTGGAAAAACAGCATCAGGATCAAATCCGCCATTACCTTAAAAGTCCTGCTCAAGCCGTATTTAGAGGTTCCGTGGATCCGGGGATGGTGTTTCACATCCACTTCTGTCATGGTGGCGCCTTCTTGCTTGGCCAAAACCGGGATAAATCGGTGGAGCTCTCCGTACAGCCCCATGTTTTGGGCGATATCAGCCCGATATACCCTTAGGCTACATCCGTAATCGTTCAAATAAACTTTGGTGGTGTTCCGAATCACCCAATTGGCGATTTTACTTGGAAACTTTCTGAGCACAAACCCATCCTGTCTGTTGGCTCTTCTGCCTGCCACGACATCCCAGTTTTCGGAAATGGCTTTTTCCAACATCATCGGGATATCCGTTGGGTCATTTTGAAGATCACCGTCCATGGTCGCGATGTATTCGGCGCTGGCCATGTCTATCCCTGCGGAAAGAGCCGTGGTCTGACCATAGTTTTTATTGAATATGATCAGTTTTGTTCGGTTGTTGGCATATTTTTTCACTTCCGCCACCGTCTTGTCTGTGGCGCCATCTTCCACCAAAATGACTTCATAATCCAAATCCTTCAGTGCTGAATATGTGGAGGCTAACAGGGGTTTGATATTCTCCTCTTCGTTGAAGACGGTGATGACAACAGAAATTAATGGCTTGGTCATGAAAATAAAATTTCCCCAAAAATAGGGTTTTAATTCAGAGGCAACAAATAAACGGGCTAATTGAGTTCTTTGTAACTATTCAGGTGTTTTCAATCCAGTGATATACACATGGTTTTGTTACAAATTTTGGGACCTTTTGAATTCAGATCAAAGAATCAATCTGCTGAGCGTAAAAACGCGCCCACAGCCGGATTGACAATGCCCTTGACCGCAGGCAAATTCAAATCGGATCGGCTTCCTTTCCTGATTCCATGGTTTCTACGTAGTATGCATTACTAATACAGGATGAAATAGCTTAATAATCAGTCAGTTGTTTGCTATTTTTAACTGCATCATATCGGTAATGCGCCTTATTTTCTAAAAGTCTGATTTTCTTGCAGTTCCAACCCCATTTGAAAGCCCAATGCATATTTCGGGTTTTAACATTGCATTCAGGATATTCTCATTTCAAAAAAAGGCAGTCATTCGACTGCCTTTTTTTGAAATGAGTGCTGTTCCTTGAATCGTAATCCGATCAATGTCGGTTTTTGGAAGGGTTCTTATTGGCGATTTTGGATGATATTCACGTTTTTATCCCTTATTCCCAATCCCAGAAGTTCAAACTCTTCATTTCCCCTTGTTTCTGTGGTCAGTAAAATCCGGGTATCCGACAATCCAATTACTTCGCAAAGGATGGCTTGGTTTTCAGAAGTAAATATTTTCACCAAAATTCTTCCCCCTTTTTCCTGAATGTCCTCGACTTTTATTCTTTGTACCGGTTTGGACTGAATCTGATCAATGACTTTCCATGCATTTCGATTGTATTTTCTGCTCAACTCAATTTGCAATTGGTTATCCTTTAGAAAATCACGTGCTTTTGTAAAATTTATTTCACCCTCTTGCCTATAAGTTGAAGCTGAATAACTGGCTGTCTTGGAAAAAACGCTGTTTTCAGGGTTGAAATTTTTGATATAGAGATGACTTGCGCCCCTAAGTGAGGCCTCTGTCTTTAATTTTTCCATCGCCCGGTTTTGGATGGTATTGATCGCAGAGATTGAAAATACTCCCTTTGCCTTTGAGAAAATATCCCCAGTTTTTTTTATTCCTTCGGTATTTTCGAGTTGATCAAGAATAACAATCTCAGCGATTGGCGTGTAACCCGGAAGATTCCAGGATTCGTCGAATTGTGCAAAAGTAATCGACGGCGCAAGGGCGATAAACAATAAGATCAATCTTTTCATATTCATCAATATTTGGTAAGGTTAGTTGATTGTAGTTTTATAAATAAAAAGACTTCCCGTTAAGATTTGTTAGAAAAACTTTAACCCGTTTTATGCATTACGAACTCAATTCAATATTGTAATTTACTGATAATCAATTAGGTGTTGACTATTTTTAACTTTACCCTATTGGTGTCTAGAATTATTGTCCCAATAGTCTGATTTTCATGCAGTTTCGATCCAATTTGGAAACCTATTGCATATTTCGGGTTTAAAGAATACCCAAGTGATCGATTACATAAATCATGAACTTGCTTGAGTTCCTTTCAAAAGATAATTTTAGTCAATTTTTTAAACTAATCAAGCTTTTTATGATCTTCATTTTAAGAATTTTCTTCAGATTTCAACCTGATTATCTAACCCCAAGTGGGGTTCAAATCAAAAAGCCACTGATTATCAGTGGCTTTTTGATTTGAACTTTCTTTTTTGGAAATGGTCAGATAAGATTTCCTTGCTCATCCCATTGGGCAATTTCGCCTCGATCTTCGGGCTTTAAATAAACGGAAAGATATTTTTCCTCATATTGGAGCCCATGTTTTTTCATGACCTCCTCTGGTACACCGTCCCAGACATTTGCCCGGTTCCCCACATAGCCCAGATCTTTGAATCCCACCTCTGTGGTGAAGAATCCCGTAGCGGTGAGATTGCGCATCATGTTGAAAAACCTTACCCCTGTATCCACTTCTGGCTTTGCTTTTTCCGGCCAAGCGATGGCATCAATGACTTGCATCCGCTCATTTTCTGAAAGCGCCATAAAGAGTTTGCCATAATGGTCCTCACTGAAATGGTCCAACCACATCAATCCGCCCCTCATGGGCGTTTGGTAGGAAGGCTGGTCTTTCACCATGAACTCAATGAAATCAGGTACGCCCACTTCTGTCGCACTGCCGGAAATGTCATCCTTGGGGATAATGATGTCCACCAAGACATCGAGTTTCTTCCTTTCCTCATCAGTGAAGAAAGTTTCCGAAAGCAATTTTTGGTCTCGGAGATCTTCATCGGGTATTCGGCCGCCGACGGTACCGCCTCCTATTTTTGGCGAATATTCCAGTTTTTTGTCTTCGGGGTTGCAAGCGGTCAGGAGGAATCCTGAGCCTATTGTTCCGGTGAAAAGGAGTTTGAGATTTTCTCTTCTGTTCATGGTTCCGGTCTTAAATGTTTTTCTTTTTTAATTCACTGATGATGAAATCGGACGTTCTCCACGACAGGGCCAAAATGGTCCAGGTTGGGTTTTTATCCGCTTGGGATACAAATGGGCCCGCATCGACCACAAAGAGATTGTCACAATCCCATGCCTGACAATTGCTGTTCAATACTGATGTTGCTGGGTCATTTCCCATTCTGGTTGTCCCGACCTCATGGATGATCCTTCCCGGGGTGGCCAATCCGTACATGGTTTCAGGCCCAGGTTTAGTCCCCATCAAGATCGCTCCTGCGTTGGTCAGGATTTCCTCAAAGGTGTCCTGCATGTGCTTGGCTTGGTTGATTTCATGTTCTGTCCATTGGTAATGGAAACGGAGAACAGGGATTCCAAATTTATCCACCACATTTGGGTCGATTTCACAATAGTTAGAGTATTGGGGAATGCTCTCTCCTCTGCCCGACATGCCGACAGTGGTCCCGTAAAAACTTCGGATGTCTTTTTTTAGCCCAGCTCCATAGCCCCCGTTGGGACTTGGATTTCCGAATTCGTCTTTCACGTATTTCCTCATGGTATCCATGGCAAAGCCAAAACCATAAGAAGGCATGGACATGCCACCCCAATATTCAATGTGGTAGCCTCGGGCAAAATCCAGTTTTTTATTGTCAAGCCACCATGGCGTATAGACATGCATGCCTCCTACACCATCTTCATTGTATCTTTCTCTATTGACCAGGTCTGGAATAATGCCCATTCTATCTGCTCCGGTAGAATCATGCAAATACCTTCCGAGCATTCCGCTGTGATTGCCCAATCCATTGGGGTGTGATTTGGATTTGGAATTCATCATGATCCGTGCGGATTCACAGGCAGATGCACCAAGGACGACTACCCTGGACTTGAGTTTGTATTCCTTCATGTCCAGTTTGTTCACATAGGAAACGCCAGTGGCTTTGCCGGCATCGTTGGTGGTGACTTTCCGGACCATTGCATGGGTATAAAGATCCACCTTTCCTTTTTTCATCGCGGGATGAACCAAACAGGTTCCGGCAGAAAAATCGGCATAAGCCTGACAACCGCGATTGCATTGCTTGCAAAAAAAGCAAACACCACGATCGTTGTTAATGGGGCGGGTGAGTATGGAAAGTCTTGAGGGAATGATAGGCAAATTGGTTCCTTTGGCACCTTTGATCATGAAAAGCTCATGAAGCCTTGGTTTTGGAGGAGGAAGAAACAAGCCATCAGGCTCATTGTAAATCCCTTCCTTGGACCCAAATACACCGATCAACTTGTCAACTTTGTCATAATAGGGCTTGACATCATCGTAGCCGATCGGCCAATCATGCCCGAGTCCATCGATGCTTTTTCTTTTAAAATCATTGGGACCAAAGCGAAGGGAGATTCTCCCCCAATGGTTGGTTCTTCCACCGACCATTCTGGATCGAAACCAGTCGAATTTGGTTCCATTTCCCCGGGTATAGGGTTCACCTTCCATGTCCCAACCTCCAATGGCGGCATCGAAATCACCAAAAGGACGGATTTGCGTTCCCCCGCCTCTTCTCGGAGATTCCCATGGATTTCGCAGTTGGGTCCTGTCTTCTTCTTTTGCTGGGTCAAAGTCAGCTCCAGCCTCTACGACTGCCACTGTTAATCCAGCTTCTGATAAAATTTTAGAGGCCATGCCGCCCCCGGCACCGGATCCTACGATAATGACATCGTATTCTTCTCCGGCTGATTGGGTCTGAAAACTCATGTTTGATGAAATTTTTAAATTTGTTTACCAAGTTAATTTAAAAATTTTGAAATCAAAAAACCTTTGTGTTTCCAAAAGAAGAAGTTTGTGTTATCGCGGCAATGGGTTATTTAAATGGTAAAGAAAATATAAACTACGTCTTGCCTATTCATATCAATGGGGCCAAAAATTCCCAAATGGTCTCGAATACAATCAGGTGACCTTCTTCGGTGGGGTGGATGCCATCGGGAAGATTCAATGCCGGATTTCCGGCTACGCCTTCCAAAAGAAATGGAATCAAGGTGACATTCTCCTCTTGTGAAACCCGAGGGTAGAGCTCCCTAAACCCAGAGGCATAATCCTGGCCCATATTCGGGGGAATTTGCATTCCTGCCAGCAAGATTCTCGTCTTTGGATATTTCGCCTTGACCATTTGAATCATAGCCCTGAGGTTTTTTTCGGTTTCTGAAATCGCAATTCCTCTCAAACCATCATTTCCGCCCAATTCCAATATGAAAATATCAGGTTCCTCTTCCAGAAACCATTCCAATCTTGCCACCCCGCTTGCCGTGGTTTCTCCGCTCAATCCTCCATTGATGATCCGGTAATCGAGTCCAAGGCTATCGATGCGACTTGCTACCAGGCCGGGAAAAGCATCTTCGGCTTCTATGCCGTATCCTGCGGTCAGGCTGTTGCCAAAGAAAAGGATCAGTTTTTTTTCCATCTTGGTTTCCTGCTGCTCAAGATTCTCGGATTGCACCACTTTTTCGTCCTTTGGGGCACAAGAAAAAATAGAGAGGGTCAATACACACAGTAGTATTAGGGAATTCAATTTCATACAGATAGACGTCTAGTTACATTTGGTTTCAAGGGGCCAAGTATTGTTGTTTGCCTGCCTCATGAAGCCAGCCCGCTGGGCAATAGTTTCAAAAATACGATTTTCAGCGCAATTTTGTTCAAAGCCAAGCCTATACCTTATATTTACGCCAAACATTTAAACCTTTTGGCCGTCTTATACTGTTACCTTGCCAACTAAAACCCCAGCAATTTTTATGAGTATTTTGAGTGTAAAGCAGGTTTCAAAAACCTATCAAAGCGGAAGCCGAAAATTGACGGTGTTGGATGAAGTGAATTTTGACATCCAGGCTGGAGACACCATTGCCATCGTGGGGCCTTCAGGAAGTGGAAAAACGACTCTTTTGGGGTTGTGTGCGGGACTGGATTCTGCGAGTACAGGCAGCGTAAGTCTCAATGGCCAATCCATGGAAAATCTCTCCGAAGACCAAAGAGCCGATATCAGAAGCAAATTCGTTGGGTTTATTTTCCAGAATTTTCAATTGTTGCCCACTTTGACTGCACTTGAAAATGTGATGGTGCCACTGGAGCTCAAGAAGCGGAAAGACGCCAAGCAAAAAGCATTGGAACTTTTGACGAAAGTCGGTCTTGGCAACAGGGCCACACACTATCCGACTCAACTCTCCGGAGGTGAACAGCAGCGTGTCTCGATTGCACGTGCTTTTGCTAATGAACCGAAGATTTTATTCGCTGATGAACCCACAGGAAATTTGGATACGGAGACTGGCGAGATGATTGAAAAACTAATTTTTGACCTCAATAAAGAACAGGGAACAACCTTGGTTTTGGTGACCCATGACTTGGAATTGGCCAAAAAAACCAATCGGATCATCCATATCAAAGGAGGTAAAATTCAGGAGGATACTTATGCATAATCTTTCCTGGATCCTAAAAATGGCCTTTCGGGATTTCCGAAAAAATGTGGCCAAACTCCTGCTTTTTGTCTCTTCCATTGTGATCGGAATCGCGGCATTGGTCGGGATCAGTTCCTTTGGAGACAACCTCAGCCAAGACATAAACAATCAGGCCAAAGAGTTGATGGGGGCAGATTTGGAATTGAAAAACAATCAACCTTTAGGCGAACAGCCAACAGACTCCATTGCAACCCGAATCGCAGAGGAAATCAATTTTGCGAGCATGGTGGTTTTTCCGGCTACCGACGATAGCCGATTGACGCAGGTGAGGGCTTTGGCCGGTGAATATCCCTTTTATGGAAAGCTGGAAACCCTGCCCGAATCCGCTGAATCCAGTTTCAGGTCCGGCGTTCGCAAAGCATTGGTCGAAAAACTCCTCTTGGCTCAATTCAACGCCCAAGTGGGAGACAGTATCAAAATAGGTGAACTGACATTCCTGATTGAAGGGGAACTTCAAAAAGTCCCCGGCCAAACGGGCATCACCGCATCGGTAGCGCCTGCAGTCTACATTCCGATGGAATATGTCGAAGCAACAGGTCTGATCCAATATGGAAGCAGATTGAACTACCTCCGGTACTATGAACTTCCTTCTGACCAGGATCCGGAGTTGTTGAAAACAAAATATGAGGCCCAATGGGATGAGGCGCGGATTGATGCGGATACCTTGGCCGATCGAAAAAGATCCACAGGCCGGTCTTTCCAAAATCTTTCCAACTTCCTGAGCTTGGTGGCTTTTATTGCACTGCTTTTGGGTTGTGTGGGCGTTGCGAGTGCAGTCAATGTATTCGTTAAAGAAAAACTGGCGTCTGTCGCAGTATTGCGTTGTTTGGGTGTTTCCTCTTGGAGTGCAATGCTGATTTATTTGACACAAATCCTAATGATGGGTTTGCTGGGATCTTTATTGGGGGCGGGATTGGGAACTTTGTTGCAGTTTGCCCTTCCGGCGGTTTTCAAGGATTTTTTGCCTGTAGCCGTTACTGTTCAGGTTTCTTGGACAAGCGTAGGCTTTGGGGTGCTGACTGGGTTGTTTGTCTCGGTTCTATTTGCTTTGCTGCCACTTTTGAAAATAAGGAAAGTGTCTCCCATGGCTACGCTTAGGCCCGAGGCAGGAGAAACGAAAATCAGTCGTGATCCTCTTCGATGGGCGGTGATCGTGACGATTTTGCTCTTTATTTTCGGATTCAGTTTTTACCTTTTGAAAGATTGGAAGGTTGCTTTGGGATTCACGGGCTTTGTGGTTTTTGCATTTGCAACACTTTGGACAGTTGCACTGGGGATCATGTGGATGATCAGAAGGTTTCTTCCGCTATCGCTCCAATACCCCATCCGACAATCCTTAGCCAACCTCTATCGACCCAATAACCAAACCGTATCCTTGATCGCAACCATCGGCTTGGGAACGGCGATGATCAGCACGCTCTTCTTTGTCCAAAACCAGCTTTTGGATGAAGCGAGATTTGCAGGGAAGGAAGATCAACCCAACATGTTGCTTTTTGACATTCAATCCCATCAGGTGGATGCAGTGGCCGGCAGGATCAAAGACAGAAACCTGCCCATCATGCAACAAGTACCGATTGTGACCATGGCTTTGGAATCCATCAATGGGCTGACCAAAAAGGCAAATGAAGACCTTCCCGAAGAAGAGCGAAGGTCCAGGGGATTGTACAATCGAGAATTTAGGGTCTCTTACCGAGATACTTTGATCGCTTCGGAGCGATTGGTAAAGGGAAGCCTGCGCAAGGTCGAAAATCAAGGAGACAGTGTTTTTGTTTCTTTTGATCAAGGCTATGCCGAAAGAACGGGAATCAATCTTGGCGATGAGATCATCTTTAATGTCCAGGGAAGGCCCATCAAGACCTTTGTGGGAAGTTTTAGGGACATCAAGTTCAATCAGGTTTCCACCAATTTCCTGGTTCTGTTTCCAGAAAATGTGCTGAACAATGCGCCAAAATTCCATGTCTTGATTACCAAAACGGCCAATGATCGACAAGCCGCCGATGTGCAGTCTGAGATTGTCCGGGAATTCCCCAATATTTCCGTCATCAACTTGGGGATGATCGTGGAGACGCTTGAAGAGATTCTTGGTAAAATCAGTTTTGTGATTCAGTTTATGGCCTTCTTCAGCATTATTACAGGGATATTGGTCCTCATCAGTTCTTTGATCATCAGCAAATACCAGCGGATGAAGGAAAGTATTTTGCTGCGGACGCTAGGGGCAAGCAGTGGAATCGTGAGCAAGATCAATACTTTGGAATATTTCTTTTTGGGGAGTTTGGCTTCATTGAGCGGAATAATGCTGTCTTTTTTAGCAACAGGACTGTTGAGCAAGTTTGTTTTTGAATTGCCATTTAGGGCTGCATTTAAAGAGGCATTTTTCGTTTACTTAGCCATCACGCTGCTGACGGTCATCCTTGGCTGGTTGAATGGAAGGAAAATTGTGAAAGTTGCCCCTATGGAAATATTGAGAGAATAGATTTGCTGAAATAGAAGCAGTGGAAAACCTACACAAAGGATCCTTCAATTAGGGGACTTTGTGTGGGTTTTTTTATTTGAAATTCACCAGTTGATTGGGAAATTAATCAAATTAAGGTTTTGTGGTTTTTTAATATTTACCTATACTTGAAGTTTATAGTCAAACCAAACCGTATGAAAAAATCACTTTTGCTTTTTCTGATGCTTTTTTGTTCATTTTTTCTTGTGAAAAATGTAACTGCCCAAGTTCACGCAGGTCTTTACCATGGTGGTGTCTTGAGCCAGATTGGGGTCGGTACGGATATCGATAAAAAATATTTTGGGGAAGTACGGTTTCTCGCAGGTGATGTGGTGAACTATGTCTATGGTATTGAGGTCTTGGGTCATGTCAATTTAAAACAATCCGATTGGTACAATGTGCACCTTGGCTTGATGTTGGGTATATCTTCAATTGATAATGGTAAATTTGGTTTGCCCATTGGATTGAGTTTCAAACCCCTTGAAAACCACCGACAATTTTCCATTTTGTTGGAAGGAACGCCCATGTATGCCTATGATTTTACTGTAAGGGCTAATATTGGATTGCGCTATACTTTCAGAAAAGACTAATAATACTCTTTTTTCTCATCGCTAAAAAAACCGGATGCTCTTTATTGGGAGATTCGGTTTTTTTTATTGGCACAAAAAAGATTATTTTTCAATGTCAAATCACAAGACTATGAAAAAATCAATACTGCTGCTGCTTTTTACAATTTTTCTATTCCCCGAATCTAATTTTGCGCAAGTCATGCCTTCTCCCGATCGAAAGGAAGGGGATGGACCTTATGATCGGCTCATCATTCGGGGTGTCAACCTGATCAATGGGACAGGTTCGCCTACTATTGGTCCTGTGGATATCGTGGTGGAAAAAAACAGGATTGTCGAAATCAGTGTAGTGGGCTATCCCAGACTACCGATAAAGGAAGGGGGAAGACCAAAAGCAGGAACCAATGACAAAGTCATGGACTTGGAAGGACATTATCTTTTACCAGGTCTGATCGATATGCATGGACATATTGGAGGTGCTGGGCAGGGAACTCCAGCCGAATACGTATTCAAACTCTGGATGGCGCATGGCATCACGACGGTGAGGGATCCTTCTGCAGGCAATGGGCTGAATTGGGTCTTGGACCACAAGAAAAAATCGGCGGCCAATACCATCACCGCACCCAGGCTTTTGGCCTACACGAGTTTTGGTCAAGGGGCCACAAAACCAATCACCAATGCGACCGAAGCGAAAGCCTGGGTGAATGAAAATGCAAAAAAAGGAGCAGATGGGATCAAATTTTTTGGAGCCAAGCCGGAAGTGATGCAGGCCGCGATGGAAGAAAACAAGAGAATTGGTTTGAGATCTGCCATGCACCATGCCCAAATGGATGTGGCCAGGTGGAATGTCTTGCATTCTGCCAGGGCTGGACTGACGACCATGGAGCATTGGTATGGTTTACCGGAAGCCCTATTCGAAGACCGGACCATTCAGGATTATCGATTGGATTACAACTATCAGAATGAGCAGCATCGGTTTGCGGAAGCGGGAAAACTCTGGAAGCAGGCTGCGACGCCTTATTCCGATCATTGGAACAAAGTGATGCAGGAATTGCTGGACCTGGATTTCACCATTGATCCCACCTTCAACATCTATGAAGCCAATCGGGATTTGATGCGTGCGAGAAGGGCAGAATGGCATGAAGAATATACCTTACCTTCTTTGTGGAGGTTTTATAAGCCTTCCCGAGAATCCCATGGCTCCTATTGGTTTGATTGGACGACAGAGGAAGAAATCCAGTGGAAAGAAAATTACCGCCTTTGGATGACCTTTGTGAACGAATACAAGAACCGTGGTGGAAGGGTGACGGCAGGATCTGATTCAGGTTTTATTTATCAGTTGTATGGATTTGCCTTTATTCGGGAATTGGAATTGCTGCGTGAAGCGGGTTTTCATCCCTTGGAAGTCATCAGGGCAGCCACCCTTCATGCTTCGGAGGCCTTGGGAATGGACAATGAAATCGGCTCAGTGGAAGTTGGTAAATTGGCGGATTTTGTAATCCTTGAAGAAAATCCGCTTCAAAATATCAAAGTGCTTTATGGCACCGGCGCGATTAGAATCGGGCCGGACAATGAACCGATCAGAGTTGGCGGAGTGAAATATACCGTCAAAGACGGAATTGTATATGATGCCAAACAAATGCTGGAAGATGCCCGCAAGATCGTACAGGAACACAAGGCCCGGGAAAACAGTCGGATCACGCAACCTGGATTGGATTGGTAGGATCTTGATTGGTAAAAGGGATTTTTTCTGAAATTCTCAATTAATTTAAAATGCCTCTTATTGTGTGTTGGTGATGAACCCCCTTAATGAAGTCAATATTTATTGAAAGCGCTCTTAATTATCAAGTAATCCCCACTTTTCAGCCAAAATATGCCCGAAATTCAAGTGAATAATACCAAGTTGTTTTATGTCAAGGAAGGGAATGGGGAGGAGACCGTTTTCTTTTCCCATGGATTACTTTGGAGTCATAAGATGTTTAGAGAACAAATAGACTTCCTTAAAATTAAATATACCGTGATCGCCTATGACCATCGTGGTCAAGGCAAAAGTCAAGTGTCCGAAGGGAATTATGATATGGATCTGCTGACTTTGGACGCACTGGCCTTGATCGATGCGCTGGTAGGCAAGCCCGTTCATTTCGTGGGTTTGTCCATGGGGGGATTTGTGGGGATGAGATTGGCGGCGAGGTATCCGGGAAGAATCAAAAGTTTAATCTTAATGGAAACTTCCGAACAGCCAGAACCAAAAGAAAATCTCCTGAAGTACAAGCTCCTCAATGCTATCGTTCGGTGGTTTGGGGTGATTCCACCCGTTGCCAAATCGGTGATGAAGATTATGTTTGCCAAAAGCTGGCTTGAAAATCCGGAAAACAAAGAATCGTTTGATTATTGGATGCAGGAACTCAAATCCAATCATAAATCCATTGCCAAGTCGGTGGAAGCAGTCATCTACCGAAAGGGTGTGGAAGAAGAAATCAAGAAAATAATCTGCCCGACGCTGATTATCGTAGGTGATGAAGATGTGGCCACCACACCCGAAAAAGCAAGATTCATCCAAAAATCCATTCCCAACTCCAAAATGCACCTGCTTCCTGGTGCAGGACACAGCAGCAGCATCGAAAAACCTGATGAAATCAATCGGCTTCTCGGTGACTGGTTGGCGGTCCATTAAGCCCTGTCAATTAATAATTTACAAATAAATCCAATTTTTTTTGGATGCAGGGAAACCTTTCCTTACATTTACATGTATATACAATTAATACAAAAACAATATATACACGTGAAGTTAGAAGAAGCCATAAAGCAAAAAGAATTCAAAGACCCTTTCAACAAGGCCGTGGTCAATTTGCTTTATAGCCAAAGCTATATTGTATCCAACCAAAGCTGTTTGTTCAAGCCTTTGGGGATATCACCGGAGCAATACAATGTTTTGCGAATATTGAAAGGCCAAAAAGGTCAACCGATAACGGTTTCTTCGATTCAAGAACGGATGTTGAACAGAATGTCCAACGCCTCTCGATTGGTAGAAAAATTGAAACAAAAAGAACTTGTCAACAGAGAGGAATGTCCCACGGATAGAAGGCAAGTGGATATTTTGATCACCGAGAAAGGCTTGAAAATCTTGACAGAATTGGAAGAGGCCGTTTATGCCTTCAATAGGAAAATAATCAATCTGTCAGAGGAAGAAGTGGATCAACTCAATTTTCTTTTGGATAAAATGAGAGGCTGAGTTTTTTTAAGCCTATTGATGTATAGACAAAGAATGTAGAGACATAATAAAAAAAATAAAATATAAACAAAAACCAATAAAATCATGAGCACATCAACAGCAAGTACCACAACCAAATGGGCAATTGACCCAACACATTCTGAGGTTTCATTCAAAGTGAAGCACTTGGTTATCTCTACGGTAACTGGAAATTTCAAAAGTTTTGAAGGTTCGATAGAAACTGAATCTGAAGATTTCGACCAAGCAAAAGTTGCTTTCACCGCGGACATCGACAGTATCGATACCAATCAGAAAGATAGAGATGCACATTTGAAATCAGGAGATTTCTTTGATGCAGAGAAATTCCCTAAATTGATTTTTTCAAATGGTGTTTTGGAAAACAAGAATGGCGAATTCACATTGAACGGTCATCTCACCATCAAAGACATCACCAAGCCAATTGAATTGTCGGTGGAATTCGGTGGAATCGCCGGAGATCCTTACGGAAACACCAAAGCTGGATTTGAACTTGAAGGCAAAATTAGCAGAAAAGAATTTGGACTGACCTGGTCAGCAATCACCGAAGCGGGAAGTGTAGTAGTAGGCGATCAAATCAGGATCATTGCCAGCATCCAATTGGTGAAAAATTAAGCAAGAAAAATTGGCTTGTCCAAGCCATGGAAATAAATGCCCAGGCTTGGACAAGCCCTTTTGAAAAACCAATAGCATACGCAGCCATTAAAAAAACAGCATCATGAAACCACGCATCACAGGGATCCATCACATCACCGCTATCGCCGGCAGTCCACAAAGAAACATCGATTTCTATACCGGGATTCTTGGGCTCAGGCTGGTGAAAAAAACGATCAACTTTGACGCTCCAGGCGTTTACCATTTTTATTTTGGGGATGAGTTGGGAGCACCTGGAACCGTTTTCACCACTTTCCCTTTTGAAGGGGCTAAAAAAGGAGTGAAGGGAACAGGGGAGATGACGTATACGGCATTTTCAATTCCAAAAAACGCACTCCCTTTTTGGGTTGCGCGACTGGAAAACTATAAAATCCCGATTTCTTCAATCCTCAAACGTTTCGATGAAACGTACATCAGGTTTGAGGATCACGATGGAATGGGGATTGAGTTGGTGGCGACGGAGGATGATAACCGCCTTGGATGGTCTTATGGGAACATTCCTCTTGAATATTCCATCAAGGGTTTTTTTGGAGCAACATTGAATCTTAAGGCAAAAGAAGCCACAGAAAGATTAATGACACAATTTATGGATTACCATTTCATTCAGTCCGAAGGGAATAGATTCCGATATGGAACCCAGGGAAAGCCCGGGGATATCGTTGATATTGTGGTGGATGAAAAGGGAAAGCCAGGAATCCAAAGTGCAGGAACAGTGCACCATATTGCTTTCAGGACAGCCAATGAAGCCTCTCAATTGGAGGTGCAGAAGATTCTGATGGAAAATGGCTATCATGTAACCGAGGTAAAAGACAGGAATTATTTCAAATCGATTTATTTCCGCGAGCCAGGTGGAGTGTTGTTTGAAATCGCGACAGATGAACCCGGTTTTGCCATCGATGAGGATGTGGATCATTTGGGAGAATTGATCAAATTGCCCGATTGGGCTGAGCCAAACCGTGAAAAACTCGTGGCAAGATTGGCAAAGGTAAAATTGAATATTGAAGACTATGGCTGAAATAAAACAGGCTGGGAAAAAGATTGAGGACGCGAATAAGGTTGCAATCCTGATCCACGGCAGAGGAGCAAGTGCAGAAAGCATTCTTTCCCTAAAAGATTATCTACACCTGGAGGATTATGCATTGTTTGCACCGCAGGCAGTTGGAGGCTCATGGTATCCTTACAGTTTCATGGCGCCGGAAAAAAATAACGAGCCAGCCTTTTCCCAGGCCATCAAAACCATAGATGATTTAGTGAAATCGCTTTACAAAAGAGGTTTCAAAAGCGAGCAAATTTACTTCATCGGTTTCTCGCAGGGAGCTTGCCTTTCCTTGGAGTATGCAGCCCAAAATGCCGAAAAATACGGTGGGGTTATCGCCTTTACGGGAGGTTTGATCGGAGAACAATTCAACCCCTCCAAATATGCAGGGGACTTTAAAGGCACACCGGTCTTCATAGGATCAAGCAAGCAGGACATGCATGTCCCCTTGACAAGGATCCAGGAATCTTCCCTATTGATGGAGAAAATGGGCGCAAAAGTCAAAACCCTGATCTTTGCCGATTCAGAACACACCATCCGGGAGGAAGAGATTGAATGGGTCAATGCCAATATTTTAAATTGAAATTGAGTAATACATTTCATAAAAAAAGAGAAGCCTATTTTTTGGGCTTCTCTTTTTTGCTTTTTAAGTAAATGGACAGTAACTGCCTAATCGTTGTAAATCATGACCGGATGCTGGCAAACCTTACATCCTAAACCTATAAAAGGCATCACTCCAGCGGAGCTCATTTTGCAGTTGCCTCAGATTGGTACTTCCATCAATGATGATGTCTTCAATACCCGCTATTTTGGCAAAATCCGACAGGTGTTCCGAACTAAGATTCTGACTGAAGCAGGTGTGGTGTGCACCTCCGGCATAAATCCACGCCGCACAGCCCGTTTTCATATCGGGTAGGGGTTTCCACATCACCCTTGCCACAGGAAGGTTTGGCAAATCAAATGGCGTTTCGACTGCCTCCACCTCGTTTACCACCAATCTAAACCGATTGCCCATATCCACGAGTGAAGCATTCAATCCTTGTCCTCCCGGTGCATTGAAGACAAGTCTGACGGGATCTTCTTTTCCACCGATGCCAAGGGGATGGACTTCGCACCTTGGTTTTCCGGCTGCCAGCACTGGATCCACTTCCAGCATGTGGGCACCCAAAACCAAGCTGTTGCTCGGGTCAAAATGGTAGGTATAATCTTCCATAAAAGCATTTCCACCCTTCAATCCCGCTCCCATTACCTTCATCGCCCTTACCAAAGCAGCGGTTTTCCAATCGCCTTCTCCAGCATAGCCATACCCTTCGGCCATTAATCGTTGTGTTGCAATTCCGGGAAGTTGTTTCATTCCGTGGAGGTCTTCAAAGGTGTTTGAAAACCCTTTGTATCCTCCATTGGCCAAAAATGCCTTCATGCCCAGTTCGATTTTTGCGGCATCCAACAAGGATTGTCTTCTGGAACCATTTTTCACTAGATTTTCGGCAATCGTATAGGCATCTTCGTATTCTTCGACGAGTCTGTCTACCTCTAGGTCGGAAATGGAATTGATCACTGCGACAAGGTCTCCGACGGCATGGGTATTTACCGAAAATCCGAATTTCAGTTCCGCCTCGACTTTATCACCGTCGGTCACGGCAACATTTCTCATATTGTCCCCAAACCTCACAAATTTGGCCCCTTGCCAATCGTGCCAGGCATTGGCGGCTCTTGCCCAGGTGTCAATTTCCTTTACGGCTTCCGGATCTTGCCAATGTCCCACCACTACCTTGCGGCCAAGGTTCATGCGGCTTGTCAAATAACCGAATTCACGGTCTCCATGGGCGCTTTGGTTGAGGTTCATGAAATCCATATCGATCGAATTCCACGGAATATCCCTGTTGAACTGCGTATGGAAATGCAACATCGGTCTTTGCAAAACCTTCAGCCCATTGATCCACATTTTAGCAGGGGAAAAAGTATGCATCCAGGCAATGACCCCGATGCAGTTTTGATCGTTGTTTGCCTGTTGACAGATCGAATAAATCTCCTCAGAGGTTTTCACCACGGGCTTGAACACCACGGTGATGGATAATTCCGCTTGATCGTTAAGTCCGGCTACAATGGACTCCGAGTGTGCGGCAACTTGGAGTAAGGTTTCTTCTCCGTATAAATGCTGACTTCCCGTCAGGAACCAGATTTGCTTGTTTTTAAGGTTATTTATCATCTAAGTTAGGTTTGTTGTGCGCCAATCATTTGTTATCAAAAATGAATTGATGCATCAAGATTGAAGCAAGAGCATACATTGAATGGAAAATGAGACACCGAAAACTTGGGTTTTTTCATCCAAGCGAATTATTGATTTCTCCGAATTTATTTTGTTGTATCGTTTCCTTAAAAAAAGGGGAATCCATGGTCGATATTGAAGCCCAAATTGACACCTTGTAAAAGGGTTGCTTTTCTTCGATAAGACTTGGAAACACATTTTTCTTTGGATGCTCAATATACCAATTCAAAATTAAGCGTATTAATTACACCTAAAAAAAAAGAAAAAAAATATTTCCCTGACCTTATTCGCTGGAGGAGGGGATTTCGATTCTTGGGATAAAATTTTGAACGTTCTGAAACTCCTCCTCATATTTATCCTTGTCCAGTCGATAAAAGAAGGCTCCTTTTTTTGAATTGGTTTTGTCTTTTTCGTCTTCTTTTATAAGTAAATTGGTCGAAAGCACCTTTCTGGTAAAGTTTCTTTTGTCGATTTTGGTATCGTAAAGGCTTTCATACATGGCCTGTAAATGTGGCAGGGTGAATTTATCAGGCAACAATTCAAAAAGAATGGGATGCATGGCTGCTTTGTATCTGAGTCGTGTCTTGGCCATTTCCACCATTTCTTCATGATCAAAGATCATCTTTGGAAGGTTTTGTATGGTAAACCATTTTGCATGGAAACTGTCATTGAGCTGCTGCATGTATTTCTGGATATCTATGAGCGCAACGTATGCAACCGCAATGGTTCTTTCCACAGGATCCCGATCAGGTTTGCTGAAAACCTGCATTTGTTCCATGTAGACATCATGAAGTCCTGTCAGCTGGTTGAGAATCCTGATGGCGGCTTCGTCCAAGGATTCGTCGGGCTGCAGAAATCCGCCCATAAGACTCCATTTTTCCTTCTCGGGAGCAAATCCCCTTTGGATGAGCAGCAACTTGTAATCTGTTCCGTCAAAACCGAATATGATACAATCTACTGCTACTAAAATCCGGGTCTGATTGGAATATTTCATTGTGCTGGGAAGGATTGGTTGTTTCGAGCAGTTTTTTTTGAAAATTAAATATAGTGCTCCTAAAGTAGAAAATAAGCAACTTTAAATAATTTTATGAAGGCTTAACCTCAATTTGGTTGATTTTTCCAGTTTTTTTTCAGGGAGAGTACAGAAAATCAATCTGCTTAGATTATTCATTGGAATGTCCGAAAAGTCTCTATTTTCCAAAGTAAAATTCTTTTTTCATTCCCAAATATTACGGATTTTGTTTAAAAACAAAATAGGTTGGATTTTAAGATTAAAACTTTTTTTATCAAATAATCTAAGGGAATAAAAGGAATCAGTATGTGTGACGGGACCATTTTTTTAGCAAAAAACAGGTTTGTGGAATCCATCAAGATTTAAGACTTTAACCCAAAAAAACTTTTTGGACTGTTTAGATCATTTAAGATGGATTCCTGGGATTAATAAAATTAGGAATTGAGGTAGACCCCATTTATTTAAACGCCAAAACATATTAGTGTGTAAAATACATTTAAAATTGTTTTCTTGATTTTATTTATTTAATATTCGAATGAAAATTTATTGCCAATTATACATTAGGTTTCCCAATGGGTTTGAAACTGTTTGAAAATCAGCTTATTCGGAGAATAAGACGTGGCGCCGATTTAGTCAATTCAAAAACAGGTAAGAGAGACTGATTATTAAGCAATTTTCGGTCAGTATGGAAGTGGTAATGCATCACTCGGGTCTAAGCCTTGTTCTTAAGAGAAGAGTTTTATGTTTCCTCAAAATATTGAAATTCAAAAAAATGTTTTCTGATAGACATTTCAAATTCTCATCAATGGAGAACTCTTGATCAAGGAGCAATTTACTTCCAATGAATCACAGAAAATCACTGACCGTGATTACGATATTTCCCGATTTAAAACCCAAGAAATAGAAGTGAAATTTGTCAGTATCGATGGACTTGAAACAGAGAGAATCCACTATGTCAGGCTCCTAAAAGCTGATTGAAAATTGCAAAAAAAATTAACCTATTAATATAAACCTATGAAAACAAAAAGCTTAAAAGGGACGATGCTACTGGCGGCGATGCTGGTTTCCTTCATTTCACTGGCCCAAAACCGCTTGATCATCAATGCTGATCAAGGTGATATCAGGATCAACAAACACATCTATGGGCACTTTGCGGAGCACCTCGGAAGAAGTATATATGGAGGTATTTGGGTTGGACCGGATTCTGATGTTCCGAATGAAGACGGGTATAGAAAGGATGTAATGCAAGCTTTGATCAACCTGGAGATTCCAAATTTGAGATGGCCCGGTGGTTGTTTTGCGGATGAATACCACTGGACAGATGGAATCGGAGATCCTGCCGAGAGACCCAAAATGGTCAATACGCATTGGGGTGGCGTCATAGAGGATAATTCTTTTGGAACGCATGAGTTCATGAATTTTGCCAAGAAAATCGGTACAGAGCCCTATATTACAGGAAATGTAGGAAGTGGTTCTGTGGTGGAAATGTCCAAATGGATCGAATACATCAATTTTGATGGCGTGAGCCCGATGGCCGAATTGAGAAAAAGAAACGGGCAAGCCGAACCCTGGGGGATCAAGTATTGGGGTGTTGGTAACGAAAGTTGGGGTTGTGGAGGAAATATGACGCCTGAATACTATGCCAACGAATACAGAAGATATGCAACCTATGCCAGAGATTATGGCGGCAACAAACTTTATAAAATCGCCGGGGGCGCAAACAACTGGGATTACAATTGGACAGAAGTCTTGATGAAAAATATCCCCCTGTGGATGATGGATGGACTTTCTCTTCATTATTATACCATCGCGGGTTCTTGGGAAAACAAAAAATCAGCGACTGATTTTGATAAGGAAACCTATTTGGAAACGCTTCGAAAGGCCGCTTTAATCGATGAGTTGATCAAGCGTCATGGAACCATTATGGACAAATATGATCCTGAGAAAAGAATCGGGATGATCATTGACGAATGGGGAACGTGGTTCCAAGTGGAGCCCGGAACAAATCCCGGATTCCTGTATCAGCAAAACACCATGCGCGATGCCCACGTAGCAGCTATTTCATTGAATATTTTTAATAAAAATGCGGATCGTGTGCATATGGCGAACCTTGCCCAGACAGTCAATGTCTTGCAAGCTGTGATATTGACGAACGATACGGACATGATTCTGACACCAACTTATCATGTTTTTGATCTGTACAAGCCTCACAAAGATGCTACTTTGCTTTCACACGATTTGAAATCCGAGGAAGTGGGTTTTGGGAAGGAAAAAATGGAAGCATTGAATGTTTCAACATCTAGATCTGCGGATGGAACCGTCAATATCAGTATCGCCAATATCAATCCTGACAAAAAAATCGATTTGGATGTTGTGCTGAGAGGGATTGACGCAAAAACAGTAACGGCTGAATACATCACCGCTCCGGCCATCAACTCCCACAATACTTTCGAAAATAAAGAAGTGGTAAAAAAAGCAGCTTTTAAGGATTTCAAACTGAACAAGGACAATTTAAAAATCTCTGTACCCGCAAATGCGATTTTGATGGTAAGGGTTAAATAATTTGATATGAATGATAAATATGTAATTGGCCTTGATTATGGCTCTGACTCTGTCAGGGCTGTTTTGGTGAATACTTCGGATGGAAACTGTCTGGCCAGTCATGTGTATTGGTATCCTAGATGGAAAGAGGGGAAATATTGTGATCCAATTTCAAACCGATTTAGGCAGCATCCTTTGGACCATCTTGAAGGATTGGAACAAACCATCAAAGGGGTTTTGTCAGCGTCGGGAGTTTCTAAAGATCAAGTAAGGGCAATATGCGTGGATACCACAGGTTCTTCTCCAATGCCTGTCGATGAAAAAGGGCAATCTTTGGCTTTGAAACCGGAATTTGCCGATAATCCGAATGCCATGATGGTGATTTGGAAAGACCATACAGCCATCAAAGAAGCGGATGAAATCAATGAGGCAGCAAGAACTTGGGGAGGTGAGGATTTCACCAAATATGAAGGAGGGATATATTCTTCAGAATGGTTTTGGGCAAAAATCCTGCACGTCATCAGAGAAGATGAAGCGGTCAAAAACGCCGCTTTTTCCTGGATGGAGCATTGTGATTTTATCACGGCCCAGTTGATCGGTTGTGAAGACCCCTTGAGTTTCAAGAGAAGCAGATGTGCTGCAGGTCACAAGGCCCTTTGGCACGCGTCATGGGGAGGTTTGCCGCCAAAAGAGTTTCTTGGAAAATTCGATCCATATTTGACAGATTTGAAAGATAGGCTTTACACAGAAACCTATACTTCTGATGAGGTTGCCGGCCAGCTGAGCAAAGAATGGGCTGAAAAGCTGGGATTGTCAGAAGATACGGTAATTGCCGTAGGTACCTTTGATGCCCATGCGGGAGCTGTCGGTGGAGAAATCACAGAAAACACATTGGTCAAAGTGATGGGTACTTCCACTTGTGATATTATGGTCACCCATAAAGAAATACTTGGAGACAAATTGATTTCCGGGATTTGTGGTCAGGTGGACGGATCGGTAATTCCCGGGACAATTGGCCTGGAAGCGGGTCAATCAGGTTTCGGTGATGTATTGGCTTGGTTCAAAAATCTAATTGTCAAGCCTTCTATAGAACTTATTCAGAAGAGTACGCTCATCAGCGGAGATCAAAAAGAACAATTGATAGCTGAAATAGAGGATCAAATCATCATCAGACTTTCCGATGATGCCATCAAAATACCGGTTTCTGAGTCTAAAACAATAGCTTTGGACTGGATCAATGGAAGAAGGACACCGGATGCGAACCAAGCTCTGAAAGGAGCAATCCGGAACTTGAACATGGGAACGGATGCGCCTAGGGTTTTCAAAGCTTTGGTGGAATCCATTTGCTTTGGCTCCAGGAAAATTGTGGATCGATTCCGGGAGGAAGGCATTCAGATAGATGCTGTAATTGGATTGGGAGGCGTGGCGAAAAAATCCAATCTGGTCATGCAAACCATGGCGGATATTTTGAACATGCCTATCAAAATTGCTACGTCGGAACAAGCTCCAGCTTTGGGTGCAGCCATGTATGCAGCGGTCGCTGCTGGTATCCATCCATCCACTCAGGCCGCCATCCAAGCGATGAGCAATGGCTTCGATAAAGTCTATGAGCCCATTGAGGACCATGTCGCCATTTACGAATCGCTTTACCAGCAATATATTGTGTTTGGGAGTCAAATTGAAGAAACTACAAAATAGTCTATAAATGAGCCGTCAAAGCCAATACCAGGAATTGAAGAAAGAGTGTTTTGAAGCCAATATGCAATTGCCCAAATTGGATTTGGTCGTGTACACTTTCGGGAACGTGAGTGCCGTAGACAGAAATAAAGGGGTGTTTGCAATCAAACCTAGTGGTGTTCCCTATGAAGAACTGAAGGTGGAGGATATTGTCATCTTGGATTTTGACAATACTGTAATCGAAGGGGAAATGCGTCCTTCATCGGATACCAAAACCCATGCATTTCTCTACAAAAACTGGGTCGAAATCGGAGGGATTGTCCATACCCATTCTACTTATGGAGTAGCATGGGCACAAGCTCAAATGGATATCCCGATTTTGGGGACCACCCATGCAGACCATTTGACTGCAGATATTCCCTGTGCACCCCCGATGTCGGATGACTTGATTTTGGGAGACTATGAGCAGATGACCGGACAGCAGATTTTGGATTGTTTCTCCAACAAAGGGCTTTCCTACGAAGAAGTGGAGATGGTCCTGATCGGAAATCATGGTCCTTTTGCCTGGGGGAAAAATGCAGCCAAAGCAGTTTATAACAGCAAAGTGTTGGAGGAAATAGCCAGAATGGCTTATCTTACCCTTCAAATTAACCCCAAGGCCCCAAGGCTAAAAGAAGCATTGATCCGAAAACACTATGAACGGAAACACGGAAAAGATGCCTATTACGGTCAAGGATGCTAACCAACCCATGGACATGAAGAAAAACAACCTGAAAATCATGCGCATTTTCCTTGCCCTTTTTGCAGGAATGCTCTGGAGCTGCAACTCCCAAAAAACCGAAGAAAAAGAAATGGAGAAAGAAGAAATCAATTTCAAAGTCAAAGTACAAGAGGTGGCCATTGGCGATCAAAAAGCCAAAGTATTCCATCTTTCAAATGGGAACGGAATGGAAGTGGAAATCTCCAGCTTCGGTGGAATCATTTCCAAACTGATCGTGCCGGATAGGGACGGAAAACCCGAAAACATCGTACTCGGTTATGAAAATATTGCCCAATACGACACCAATCAGTATTTCTTGGGTGCCTCCGTGGGAAGATATGCAAACAGGATTGCCAAAGGAAAATTTGAATTGGATGGTAAAGTCTACCAACTCGCCAAAAACAACGGAGAAAACCATCTCCACGGTGGACCATTGGGCTTCAACCGTAAATTCTGGGATGCTGAATTTATCGAAGGGAAAGATTCCATGAAGGTGAAAATGACTTATCTCAGCCCTGATGGTGAAGAAGGTTATCCTGGGAACCTGACCACAGTGTTGACTTTCGAACTTACCAATGACAATAAGCTCTTGTTGGAATTTCAGGCCGAAACAGATCAAGCGACCATCATCAACCTTACCCACCACGGCTATTTCAATCTCAGCGGAATGAAGGAAGACGTTCTCGGTCATGAGTTGGTGATCAATGCCGCCAAATACACCCCGGTTGATGCAGGCTTGATCCCAACGGGTGAATTGGCTCCGGTAGTGGGTACCCCGTTTGATTTCAACGAGGCACATACAATCGGGGAAAGAATTGGCCAGATCCCAGGAGGCTACGACCATAACTATGTGGTCAAAGAAAAGCATGATAAGAATTTGGTAAAAATGGCAGAGGTTTACCATGCAGGTTCAGGAAGGACCATGGAACTGTTTGCGGATTCCCCAGCGGTTCAGTTTTATTCAGGCAATTTCTTGGATGGAAAACAAACCACGAATGGCATCACGTACAACAAGCACATGGGTTTTTGCTTGGAGCCACAAACATTTCCCAATGCACCAAATGAACCAACTTTCCCAACGGCAAGGTTGAATCCAGGCGAAAAATATACCCACCGGATTGCTTACCATTTTGGGGTGAGATAATTCAGTTGGGCTACGCCAATAAAAACCACCTTCAAAGTCATTACTGCTTTGGAGGTGGTTTTTTTCTGTTCTTTTTTTCTGAATTTTTTAATCAGGAGGGAGTAATTGACTCAATTTTTGAAAAATATATCCAATAAACATCCTTATTTATTTATTGTAATCCATTGATTTAAAATAAAATAGAGCAACTTTTTTTATTTACTCAATGTATTGAGTAAATTTACTCAATACATTGAGTAAATAAAAAATGGACTACCAAAGAAAAGAAAAAGACCTGATCCAAAGGCGTCTTCAAGACGAGCCAAGAAGGTTTATTCAGGTGATATATGGTCCCCGACAAGTTGGGAAAACCACTATGGTCCGGCAAATTGTCAAGGCCTTGGACTATCCGCATGCATTGGTGGCAGCGGATGCGGTGCCAGCAGGAGACAGCATCTGGATCGCGCAGCAGTGGGAAAATGCCCGTGTCCGCCATCAGGCCACAAAAGACAAACCCTACCTGCTCATCATCGATGAAGTTCAGAAAATCGACAATTGGAGTGAACAAATAAAGGCAGAATGGGATAGGGATACCACCGAGGAATTGGATATCCGAGTGGTGCTATTGGGTTCATCAAGGTTGATGTTGCAGCAGGGACTTACCGAGTCATTGGCGGGTAGGTTTGAAGCCACCTATATGGGCCATTGGTCCTATGGAGAAATGCATGACGCTTTCGGTTTGACTGCAGAGGAATTTATCTGGTTTGGGGGATATCCAGGAGCCATTTCCCTGAAAATGGATGAAGACCGATGGAAAGGTTACATCAGGGATTCCCTTTTGGAAACCAGCATTTCCAAAGATATCCTGATGCTGACAAGGGTTGATAAACCAGCTTTGATGAAGCGCTTGTTTGAGTTGGGGTCGGTGAATTCAGGGCAGGTACTGAGCTACACCAAGATCATGGGCCAGCTTGCCGATGCGGGCAATACCACCACTTTGGCCAATTATCTGGAGTTATTGAATGATGCGGGGCTCTTGGGGGGACTTGAAAAATACAGCCCAAACATGGTCCGGAAGCGTTCCTCCAGTCCCAAATTCATGGTGCACAATACGGCAATCATGTCGGGGATTTCCACTGAAACTTTCCAGACCCTGATCGCTGACCCCAAAGTTTGGGGAAGGTGGGTGGAATCTGCCGTGGGCGCTCATTTGATCAATCAATCTTTCAAGGACAAGAAATTGTCTCTCTACTATTGGAGGGAGGGAAATGAAGAAGTTGACTTTGTGGTGGAATACAAAAAAAAGGTGATCGCTTTTGAAGTCAAGTCGGCCAAGACAGGAAATCTTTCAGGCTTGAATGCTTTCAATAAAAAATTCAAACCTGAAAAATCCCTTTTGATTGGCGATGATGGAATCCCTTGGCAAGAGTTTTTACGAATGGATATTGTGGACTTATTTACATAAAAGGTGGTCATTCCGACTGCTTTTTATGTATAATTTCCTTAAAAAATAATTTTGTAAAATATTGTTAATCAGTCAATAGTGTCACTTTTAAATAATTTACTCAGTACATTGAGTAAATTATTATTCCTGCCTTTTTTGGATAGATATAGAGAATACCTTTGCAGCTTACGATCACCGATATCGGATCTCGACTTGGGTCACTCCGGATTTGATCATGTCCAGCTTTTCTGCTGCCGCCCTTGAAAGATCAATGATTCTCCCCTTTCGAAACGGACCACGATCATTGATCCTGACGCGGACGGTTTTGCCATTGCTCAGGTTGGTCACCTCTACTTGAGTGCCAAAAGGAAGCGTCGGGTGTGCGGCGGTCATCTTTTTTGCATTGTAAATCTCTCCATTTGCCGTTTTTTTGCCATCAAGCCGATTCGCATAAAAACTTGCCTTTCCTTGTACCTCCGTCATTTTACTTTTGGTGACAGGGGTGTTTTTGGTGCTTTTGCATGCTCCCGTGATCAGCAATCCTGCGATAAAGAATGAGGCTAGGAAACGTATGTAAGTATTTCTCATATCGGCACAACAGTCAATTTTCAATCCAAACATGTCAAAATGTGGGATTTATGTGAAATCAATTGTGCCTTTCGCCCAGGACAGCCAGACAAGAAACAGGGTTGATCGAGACTTTTCCCAGCCAAGTAAGAACCATTTGGCATTTATTTCCAAGCCCGGACACCCTAAAATGAGTACCCCACTTGACTGCCTTTTTCAGGGTCGAGGACCACTTTTGCATGGACTTCAATTTCTTGTTGGAGCTCTTCCACGTGACTGATGATGCCCACGATCCGATTTTCATGGCGAAGGGATTTAAGGGTTTCGAAGACCACCCGCAAAGCACTTTTATCCAATGCACCAAATCCCTCATCAAGGAAGAAAAAACTCTGGTCCGCTTGGTTGAGGGATTTCACTTTTTCCGCCAAGGCCAAAGCCAGGCAAAGCGAAGCCTGAAAAGTCTGTCCTCCAGATAGGGTTTTGAGCAGTCGTCTTTTTCCGCCATTCAGGTAATCGATGACCCAAAAGGTGTTGTTGTCGTCAATTTCCAAACTCAGGCTGTTTTTCGTCAGTTTCATGAAACGCAGATTGGCGGTGTTACAAAGTTCCTTGAGATAGATCAGGCTGACATATTTTACAAAACCGTTTCCTTTGAACAATCCATCCAGTTCTTTTAAGTTGGACTCCCTGTTTTCCAGCTTTCCATATTTCTTTTGGAGGAGCTGCTTTTCTTCCCATCTCAGCTTGCTTTCCTTGATGTCTTGGTCGAGCAAAGTGAATTCCTTTTTTATGGCATTCAAGGCCAATTTTTTTTCTGACAATTCACTTCGAAATTGCTCAAAAGTTTCTGGGCTGAATTCAGACACACCGGTTTCCCCACGCAATTCCTCCAATTTGGATTTGACCAATAAACTCCGGTCTTCAAATTGCCTGATTTCCGCGTCCACTTTGTCCGCATCCAATGAATGATGGAACAAGGCAATCAATGCTGACTCATCCTGAAAGCCATGGGTTTGTTTCAAGGCTTCAAATTCTTCCTTCAATTCCTGGATTTTGTTTTCGGTCTCAATGACGGACTTCTCGAAGTTTTTCAGGTCCGCCAGGTTGGTGGCTTGTTTGGATCGGGTTTCCCGCAAAACCTTTTGTTTTCCTTCCAACAGAAAAGTGGTTTCCTCAATATCCCTTTGTACTTTTTGGATGGTTTGGGAAATGATATCGGCTTCTTTTTCGAAGAAAGGTTTACAGAACAATGTGTCTTTGATTTCCTCTTTTTTTGCCGAAATGGTAGTAACCAGCCCCATCAGTTTTTGCTCAGCCGTCCGCAGGTCTATTGTTTCCCGCTCCAAAGCAGTTTTTGACTCCTCGGCCTTTTTCCTGGAGGCTTTAACGGTAAGAAGCAAGGCCTCCTTTTTTTCCAAACCCGCATCTGTTTGCTGGATAAATCCAGACAAAGCTTCCTTGGTGTGGAGGTTTTTGGCTTTGAGGCTTTCTTTTAAAATACCCAATTGGGATTGAATCGCTTCCAAATCTTTCAGTTTGGTGGATTGGTTATGCAATTGGTTTTCAAACCTGATTTTTTGTTCGGAATGGGTGCGCGCATACTTGGTGATATTTTCCAAAAGAATCTTGGCGGCCTCGATTTCTTGGAGATTTGCTTTTAATTCCGCCTCCTCTTCTTGGTCTTCGATGGGATGTGGATGCGTGGTGGATCCGCAAAGCGGACAGGCTTCGCCCTCGGTCAACAAATGTAAATGGGTGGCAAGACCTGTTTTCTGTTGTAATTTCTCCCTCTCCATTTCCAATTTCCCCAGCAGATGCTTCTGGGAAATGTTCCAGGACTCAAAACTGGTTTTCTGCAAGGGCAATTGTTTTTCCAATTCCTGGATCACCTTTGCCATTTCAAATCCGGAGGCTTCCAAGGCCTTGAATTCTGAGTGCATTTTTGTCAGTTGCGCCTCCCATTGATTCCAATCCCTGATGGCACTTTTCAATTCCGCCATTTGGGCAAGGTCGGGCAATGCGATTTGCTCTGCGCTGCTTTCATTTTTTTTGATGTCACTTTCCAATTCCTTCAGCCAATTGGTTTTTGCTTCGATTTCAGGCTGTAATTTTTCCACTAAGAATTGGGCTTCCTTCACAGCAAGCATCAGGTTTTGGATTTCCATCACCTTTTTGAGGTCCCGGATTTTGGCTTCCCGGTTGGATTTTTGTTCTGCTCGCTCCTTGAGCCTTAGCTCTTCTTCTTCGAGTTTGGCAATTTCCAATTCGTAAGCCTCCTTGAACCTAGAGCAGTCTGTCACACTCACCCTGAATTTCTCCAAATCGGATTGCTTTTCCTTGATCAGGTTCCAAACGGGTTTCAGGTAGGTTTTGGCGCGTAGGAAATCTTTCCAGATGTTTTTCTTCTCAACGATCTCCGCTCGTTTTTCTTCCAAGGATGACCATTCCTTCAAATATCCCTGCAACTGTTGGTTTTTGGTCTGCAATACTTCCTGTTTGGAAAACTGGGTTTCCGCAGCAATAAAAGCCAGCTCAAATTGCTCGGCGCTGAAGGCGATTTCCTTGATTTGGATTTCCTTTTCCTCCAGGATTTCCTTGGAGTAATTTTCCAATGCCAGCAACTGGGTTTCCAGCCTGATTTTTTCCTCCTTGACCACCTTGAGGAGGCTGCCCGTTTTGCTGGAAAGATCGAAACGTTCCAAGCCAAACAACTCCTTCATCATCTCTGCCCTCGGCCCAGGAGTGAGGTCGATAAATTCCCGGAATTTTCCCTGAGGGATGATCACCGTTTGTTTGAAATGCTCTTTTTTCATCCCGACCAACTCTTCCGCCCTTTGGGTAAGTGGCTCTAGAATCCCGTCCCTTTTTTCGTAAAAAGTGTGCTCTGCCGGACGGACATCCTCAAAGTTTTTTGGGTTTCTTTTTGCCGAATACCTGGCCAAATAGGTTTTGCTGTGGTTCGGACCAGCCCGAAATTCAAAAGTAATAAGGAGCGTCTCGCTCTGAAGGTTGAGCATACTGGTCTTTTCCCCTCGGTCGGAAAGTCGTTCCGTGCTTCCATACAAGGCCAAAAGGATGGCTTCCAGAATAGACGATTTGCCACTGCCGACTGCTCCGAAAATCCCAAAAAGTCCTGCTGCTGTCAGCTGGGAAAAATCGATGCTTTGGGTTTCTTTGTAGGAGTACAGCCCCTGAATTTCAAGTTTTATAGGTATCATCCTTCTTCGTTTTGGCTCATGATTTCTTTAAAAATCCCGACGAGGTCTTCATTGGGTTCCTGTCCTTTTTCACTTTGGTAAAACATCTTGAAGAGGCTGACCATGTCTTTGCTCAGGTCCTCGACTTTCAGACTTTGGTTCTCCGAGCCAATTGGATTTTTGATTTGCGGGATAAGATTGACGATCCCATCATGGGCTTTCATGATGGCTTTTCGGGTGGGTGCATCGATGGAGTGTTCCGTCACAAAAGTGATTTCTACAAATGCATAGGGGTTTTGCTCCAGCCAATCGAGTGTATCGGGAAGGTTGTCAAAAGTCTTGCGGTAAAGCATCCTACCGGAAGTCAGTCCTATTGGTGAATAGTTGACTGCCATATTTGGCTCGGCTTGAATGAGCACCACCTGTTTTTGCTGCTCCGCTTCACTGAAGGAATAGGCGAGGGGGGAACTGCTGTATACTACCGGAAACTGGCTTCTGTCCACAGCATGGTAGCGGTGCAAATGGCCCAGTGCGGCATACTGGATTTGTTTCGGGAGATTGTGGGTGAAAATCGCCTGGGTGCCACCAACGTGGAGAATGGGTCTTTCACTTTCGGGTTCAGGTTCGGGTTTTTCGCCCTCTTTCATAAAGTAAAAATGACCTAAAAACAGATTCACCCCATTTTCATCACAGTACTTATCCGCCAAATTTCTCCATTTTTCTTCCAATACATTTCTGAATTCGCTTTCACGGTCCACTTCTCCCAGATAGGTTTTGAGCAAAACCTCATTGGCGTAGGGGGCAAGAAGGATTCTGATTGGGAAATTGAATTTCGGAAGCTTCATTTCGATAAATCCTGCCTCTGATTGCGTGATTTCTATGCCGGAATCCAGCTGTCCGACAGGGATAACCGTGTCATATCTTCCATAGAAAAAGATGCCGATCTCTCTGGCCAAAGGGTCTGGAGCCTCTACAAACTGGGTGCTGTCATGATTCCCTGAAATGGCGATAATTGGCCTGGTTCCGTTTTTTGAGAGTTTTCTGAGGGATTTATAGAGAAGTTCGACAGCTTCGTGGCTGGGGTTAAAGGTGTCAAAGATATCACCGGCCAAGAGGACCATATCCACCTCGTTTTCATCTGCGATGGAGATGATTTCGTCCAGTACCAATTTTTGTTCTTCCAATCGGGAATACTCCTGTAATCTCTTGCCAAGATGCCAATCGGCTGTGTGGAGGATTTTAATCATTTGGGTCAAGATTGTGATTTTTAAAATAAAATCATTTAAATTGAAATTCAATTAAGATTCAAGTTAGAGGGTTCATTTGTCCAATCCAAACATTTACTTCGAGGATGACACAGAATGGCACATTAATTGTTAAAAATTGGAAATGAAATTATTACTATTCTTATTCTCTATCCTGCTAGCACTGAGTCCTTTGTCGGCCTCCGCAAATAACGGGGGAACAGATACTGAAGCAAAGCTCAAAATACAGGAAGGAATTGCCAGCTTTTACGGCCGGAAGTTCCACCTGAGAAAAACAGCAAACGGAGAAACCTTCAAAATGGAAGAGATGACCGCCGCACATAAAAACCTCCCTTTTGGCATCATGCTGAAGGTCATCAATACCAAAAACAACAAAGTGGTCTGGGTCCGAGTCAACGATAGATTGCCGCAAAATTCCAAGAGAATCATAGATTTGTCAAGGGGAGCTGCAAAGGAACTGGAGATGATTCAGGACGGAATAGTCAAGGTAAATATTGAAGTGCCGGACCAAGAAACAGTTTTTTCACTGATGGATCATTTTCAGGACGAAGTTCCAGAAGGCATCAGACTAAGGATCTACGAGGAACCGATTGATTTTGAGAAACCTGATCTTTGCTTTTCGAGTCTTGCCTTGAACTTGAATCCAAAATTAATCGCAAGTATTTAAGCTACTTATTTTAACGCACAACAATACTTTTTCAGCGGATCGCTCAAACCTCCATTTGCATAATTAATAGAATGGGTAGGGTTCAAATTTCTAATTCCCATTACCTCCCAAATCTCGCCTTTTCAGAAGTTGATTCCTGGCAAAACCCCAATTTTGGATTTACCAAATAGAGAGGTTCATTTTGAATAAAAACGTCTTTTTGTTGAAATCATTCCACCGGGGGCTCTATTTCATTTGGAAGATACAGCAACCTGTTGTTTTCAAAATCAAATAGTGTCAATCCCCTCAACTCATAATATGCCGTCCAGTATTCCCGCAAAGATTGGATATAGGACCTCCGGTTGCTGTCTTTTTCCTGTTGGGCGATGTTCAGGTCAGTGATGGTGACATTGCCGTTTTGGTATCTTTTTAGGGAGATTTCATAGCGTTTGTCTGCGACCTCATCGGAAAGTTTGGTGATTTCCATGCGTTGTTCCAGCATGGTAAAATTCCTCACCTTGGTAAAAATCTCCTGCTCGAAATTGATGATGTCCTGCTCCACGGTGTAGGCAATTAATTTTTTGTTGGCTTGGGCTTGTCCCATTCTGGCTTTGTTTCTTCCCCAATCCAAAACCGGCACGGAAAAGTTGAGGTTGAGAAGGGCTTGGGTATTGGGATTTGAATAGATATCATTCCAATACAAAGCCGCATTGTTATAGCCATAGCTCGCTCCCAAATTCATGTAAAACCGCTGACCTCTTGCTCGGGCAACACTGGCGTCGGCTTCCAGCTTTCGCCTTTCAAAACCCAATGCGTCCGCCCTGTTTTGAAATGCCCGCTCAATGGCTTCTTCCACCGGTACCACAAATGATGGGATTGTGCTGGGTGGGATGAGCATCAGGTTTGTCGCCCCATTCAGGCCGACATAGGATTTTAGGATCAGGGAATTGGTTTCCATATCCAATCGGGCTTGCGCCAGCAATTGCTTTGCCTGCAATACCTGCAATTCAACCTGTAGGAGTTTGTCTTCATACGTGGTGCCCAAATCATATCTTCCCCGCTCGATGGTGAGAATTTCTTCCGTATTTTTGAGATTTTTGTTCGCGATTTCCAGATTAACCTGTGCGTCCAAATAGTTGAAAAAGAGGACTGTGACGATTCGGCTGATTTCCTCCATTTCTTCCACATACTCCCTTTTGCTCTCCTCAAAAAGCAAGGGTTCGATTTTCTTGTCCCATTTCAGGGGATTGAAAGCAAATATAGGTTGATCGATGCGGACGTTGACTGGGACGCCGCTCCATCGGGTTTGCGGGGAGGACCCGGTGGCGAGATAGTTGTCAAATCTGTTGGTGGAAGAATTCACCGAGACCACACCGCCCGTTGCGGCGATCACTTGCTCGAGTCCCAATTCCACATCCATGAAATTCTGCCTGACCTCGCGAAATTCAATGGTTCCATCGGGTTGGACGACGTTGTTGAAAGATTGGGAATAACTCGGGATGGTTCCGCCGAGTCGAAGTTGGGGGTTATAGTTGGATCTGAAAAATCGGTATTGGAAGAACCTGTTTTCTTTTCTGGTTTCGGCACGTAAAGCCGCCGGTGATTGATTTTTGGCTCTGGAGACAATGTCTTCCAAGGTATATTGCAGGGATTGTTGACTTACCGCAGAAAAATTGAACATCACTGCCATGCAAACAATTTTAAAAAGGATGATTTTTTTATTCATACCACTTTGGATTTTATACTATGCCTACAAACGGCAATCCTTGGGAAAAGTCATATTGCCATCCACAGGGAGTTGCCAAAACAAAACATTGTGTGGGTAATTGGTCAAAATATGGCCAAAATCTTCCAATGCGCGAAATTGATAAGCATGTTTAGGGAATTAATTAGCCATTGTCCATGCACCAAAATTATTGATCAGGATTGTTTTGGACCAGATCAGGTACCCAATATCGAATTTTTTTTTATTTACCGAAAGGTGTAGTCTTTTTTCTTTTGGTGAAAAGCTCTTTTTAGCACCTTTTGGTGCATAATATTTAGTCGACTAATTTTATTCAAGGATTTGTAAATGATAATGGTGATGTTAAATTCATCGCTTGTAAATAGACTGGTCGAGTTAGTTTTAGGGTCATTTTAAGAGTTATTTTCCGGTAAAAAAGGGGCTATTAAAAAATAACTATAATGAAAAATTGTTTTCATTTTATCTGAGCATGAAAAATTTATTCAAAACGTATTTCATTCAAATAGTCCTGTTCTCTTGTTTTTCTTGTGGTCGGGAAAACGCTACAGGTGTAAAGGGGTTGGTCATCGACATTCAAGCCGAAAAGGAAATATTCCATAGCGATATGTTTGATGACTATGAGATAATTCCGTTGGAGACCACTGATGACGGGCTTGTAGGTGAGATTTCGCAGATTCTTCTTTTTAAGGACCTAATATTTGTACTTGATCGCAATTTGGCGAATGCCGTATTTATTTTCAGTAGAGAGGGAAATTTGCTTCGCAAAATTGAAAGCAAAGGGATGGGACCTGGTGATCTTTTTGCACCTGTCAATATTGCATTCAATGAAACAAATCAAGAATTGATTGTTTTTGATGGCCGTCAGGCGAAATTTCTTTTTTATGATGTTGAGGGGAATTTTTTATGGGAAAGCAAGAAACCCGAACTGTTGTCTGTTTTTGACATGTTTTTTCAAAAGGACCATTTTTATTTTATTGACGACAGGGTGGAAGACTGGCATAGAAGATTGTTGGTTACGGACAGGGATTTGAAGGAAATTCAAAGGATTGATGCTTTTTTTGATGGGGATTTCAGGATTGTCAATGGAAAAAAGAACCGATATTTTTATGAATCCCATGACGGTAATGGGTTTTATTACAAAGAGCGGAACCACAACAGATTACTTGCAATTGAGGAAAATAAGGTCATTCAGCAGTATTTATTTTCATTTTCTTCTCTGGGATTTGAGCCAAATCCGGAAAGAGTGTATCAGGCGCATGAGTTCAGTCGGGAGTTTTGGAAAAGTGGAGAATATGCGCTGGGTGATGAAATGATCGATTCGAAAAGATATGCTTTCCTGAGTGTGGACAAAGGACAGGAAGTCAGATTTGCACTTTGGGATAAAGAAAAAGGCAGTGTAAATATGATTACAAAAATGAAAAACGATATGGACGGAATTTCTCCTGACATCTCCGGGATTCCACCTTTGAACGCACAGTCCAATCATTTGACTTGGGCCATCCACCCCCGTGATTTGGCCAACTACCACCGGGAAAAAAATTTGGAAGAAAATCCATATCTGGAATTCGCTTTCAAAAATGGAATTGATGAAGATGATAATCCCATTTTGTTTATCTACACAATTAAAAACTGAGCTTTTGGATTAATATAGGACCTATTGAAGGTATTCATACAATAGTTTATAAAGTTTCATTTAGGTGGTTCCAAAGACTTTTCTTTTTGTTCTTAGAATAATTAAACTAGTTTCACAAATCATTAATCTTATGTTTTAGTTATTTATTTTGATTGTTAATTTCGTAGGTAAGTGCTGGTAGTGATTAAGGTTAATTTAAGATGAAATTTACAAAAAATATGAAAAGAACTTCAATCCATATTTTTATCGTCTGGGTATTTTTCTCGTGCGGGCAGGGTGAAAAAAAGGGATTTAAATTTCAATTAAGCGATCTAGAGCTCGCCATTCCCATAAATGAATGGGCTTCTTCCAATCCCGGGATGATCATTATCTATGATTCAGATTCAGGAGAGCATATCATGATCTATAACCATGTGATCAAGAAACTTCAGATTTCGGAATTCCCCTCGGGTAAATTGAAATTAAATATACCCTTGGAGTTTGAAAATGAAAAGAGGAATAAAAGATTTACCGGGGGGACTTTGATCGCAAAGGATTCGATATTTGTGACGTTTTTTCCTCCTTCCATAGGGATGATCAATTTTGAAGGAGAATTGATGTTTGAAGAAAAGCTTCCAGATGCAAATTATAGCGTCTCCCATATTGGGAACGGCAGTATGATACCTTTATTCAAATCGAATGGAATAATCTACGGTGCACAGCCTTTCTTGATGGATCACCATCGGATGACTCAGGAAGATATTCAGAAACAACAATTGGTCTACAGCATCAGTTTGGACGAGGATATTTCAGCCTGGCATGATGTATTTTATGACGCCGCTTACTGGGGTCAGGAAAAAAACTATCCTACTTCTCCTGGGCCAAACGAGGGAGTTTGATCTACATATCCCCTTTCTACGATCATCAAATTCAGGTTTTCGATACCAAAACCAACAAAATCGTAGAAGTCAAGGAAGTTAAATCCAAGCATGTCGATAAATTCAATATCGTCAACGAGTTGCCAGGCAATGAAGATGAATCTGTGATGGCCACACTCGAATCCAGCCAGTATGAAACCTTCTTGTATGACAAGTACAGGGATATATTTTACAGAATGATTTTGCCTGCATTTCCCATCGATCAAAAGTATGATATCGAAAAGTTGAGGCTGATGGAACGCTCAAGGCCCGTGACAGGGATAATGGTGCTTGATCATGAATTGAATGTGCTGGCAGAGCACATTTTCGGCCCATACGAAGTCCATTCTTCCGACAATTTCCTTGTGGGAAAAGAGGGTCTTTATGTCTCCACCAACAACATGAACCGATCGGATTTCAGCGATGACCAAATGCGGTACAAGCTCTTGAAATTCACGGCTTCGGATTAAGAATACAGAAACTTGTCCATTTCAATTTTTAATGGAAAATCCCTATCTTCATGCGATACCCTAAACCAGGAAACCATGAAGCTTCTCCTTTCAATATTCAGTTTTTTAATACTTACGGATTTTGCCCTTGCCCAGGAAATCCCATCCAAAGAGATTCAGATAATTTCCGCTGTGCTTGCCGCTCCGGAAGACAAGAGGGCTGGCGCTTTGGTTTATGGCTTCGATGAAAAAGGGGATTTTGTGGTGTTAAGAAAGGGAGAGAATGAAATGGTCTGCTTGGCTGATGACCCAAAAAGTCCAGGATTCAATGTTTCCTGCTACCACAACACACTCGAACCTTTTATGGAAAGGGGAAGGTCATTAAAGAAAGAAGGGAAATCTTTCCAAGAAATATTCGATATCCGAGAGGCGGAAGTGAAAAGCGGCAAACTTAAAATGCCAAAGGACGGTGTCACCCTTTTTGCCTTGAGTGCAGAGGATGCGGATTTCAACACCACAACCGGTGAAGTGAAAAATTCCTATTTAAGGTCTGTTGTCTATATTCCATGGGCCACTGTGGAAAGCACAGGCCTGCCATTAAAACCCTCAGCGCCTGGTATGCCTTGGATCATGGATCCGGGAACACACAGAGCCCATATCATGATCAATCCTCCTAGGAATTGAGGAGGATTGATCACTGATTTTTAGAAAATCTTTATTTTCAGGGTTAGGAAATATCCCGAGAGGCAAGAATTTTTTAAGAGAGATTTAAGAAGGGAAATAAAATTTTATTTCCCTTTTTTCCATTGTCCCATGGTTTTCATCTGATTCCTGTTCCGTTTGGCTTTGGAGTTTTTGTTTCCACGCTTTTTTTCCAACACCTTGGGTTTGGGTTTTGGCTGTGCCTTTTTTTCATGGAAGGATCCTTTGAAATCCGGGTCCTCTTTTCGCTTCTGATAATCTATTTCCCGATCATACCCTTGTTTTTCGATGAAAGGTGTTGGGGCAATTTCCACTTCCTCAGGGATTTCAGATTCAGGAACTTTCATCCGGATGATTTCCTCTATTCTATCGAAATGGTAGATCTCCGCGGGATTGTAAAAGGTGATGGCCTTTCCTTCATTTTCTGCCCTGCCGGTACGGCCGATCCTGTGCACATAATCCTCATAGATCAAGGGGACATCAAAATTGACCACGTGGCTGACCATACTGATGTCCAGTCCCCTGGCAGCCACATCCGTCGCAACCAAAATCCTGACTCCTCCGGCCTTGAAATCTTCCATGGAGTTGATCCTGGTGTTTTGACCCTTGTTGGCGTGGATGACGCGGATGGTTCCCAGGTTTTTCTTATCCAAGTAGGTGAAGACCGTTTCGGCATTTTTCCGGCTTTTGGCAAAGATAATGATCCTGTTCAGGGATTCATCCTTCAGCAAGTACTCCAAAATATTCATTTTGGTCTTGATATTTGGCACCAGGTACTTGACCTGCTGAATGGTATCTGCAGTGGTGGCCTGTTCTGTAATTTCCACCCTTTCCGGAAACTCCAGGAATTCAAAGGCAAGATTTTCCACCCTGCTTCCAAAAGTCGCTGAAAACAAAAGGTTTTGGCGTTTGACCGGAATCACTTCCAGAATGGACCGAATCTGAGGCATGAATCCCATGTCCAGCATTTTGTCCGCCTCATCCAAAACCATGGTTTTGATTTCCCTAAGAAAAATATCCCCTCTTTGGTAGAGATCCAAAAATCTGCCCGGGGTAGCGATGACAATGTCCACACCCTGCTTGATTTTCTCGATTTGGGTTTTGGGTCCCAATCCTCCGTAAAGACACACGTATCTGAGGTCTGTGTATTTTCCAAATTCAATGACAGCCTCTTCAATTTGCATCACCAGTTCTCTGGTCGGTGCCAAGACCAATACACGAGGGTGATCGCCTTGCGCAAATTTGACTTTCATCAGAATCGGCAAAACATAGGCTGCGGTTTTACCGGTCCCAGTCTGCGCAATGCCCAAAACGTCGTGTCCGGCAAGGGCCAAAGGAATCGCCTTTTCCTGGATGGGGGTAGGTTTGGTATATCCGGCATCCTTGATTGCCTCTAAAAGTTGCTTGTTAAGTTTAAAATTTTCAAAAGATTGCGTACTATCTGACATGATTTAGTAAATTTGGATGGGATGTTCAGCTAAATTTTCATTGTCGTCCAAAAGGACGATTTCTTGAAAAACGCTTTCATGCCTGAATTTTCAGTATTGAATAAGGTTTTCCTAATTTGGAAAGTGACCACAGCGCATTCAAAAACAACATTTAATGAAAAGCATATTAATCACTGGTGCAAATATAGTGAATGAAGGTAAGATTACCCGTTCTGATATTTTGGTTAAGGAGGGTTTGATCTACAGCATAGGGGCTGACTTGTCGGAATTCCCTGCAGATATCAAAATCGAAGCCGATGGAAAATATATTTTTCCTGGGTTGATCGATGATCAAGTTCACTTCAGAGAGCCTGGTTTGACGCACAAGGCAGACATCTACACGGAAAGCAAAGCAGCTGTGGCAGGCGGAATCACTTCTTATATGGAGATGCCCAACACGGTCCCGCAAAGCACCACCCTGGAATTGCTGGAAGAGAAATACCAAATCGCTGCGGAAAAATCCTTGGCAAACTATTCCTTCTATTTTGGGGCGACAAATGATAATATCGAGGAAATATTGAAGGTGGACCCGGAAAATGTTTGCGGGATCAAGGTATTTCAGGGTTCTTCGACAGGAAACATGTTGGTGGACAATCCGGAAAGCCTGGAAAGAATCTTTTCGGAATGCAAAATGCTGATTGCCACCCACAGCGAAAATGACGACATCATCAAATCAAACCTGGAAAAGTACCAAGCGGAATTTGGGGAACAAATACATGTCAAATACCATCCCAAAATAAGGACCGAGGAAGCTTGTTACGATGCTTCCAAAAAAGTGGTGGATTTGGCTCGAAAGCATGGCGCCAAGCTACATGTCCTGCACATCAGTACAGCCAAGGAAGTCGAGCTTTTTGACAATACCCTGCCATTGGAAGCAAAGAGAATCACTGCGGAAGCTTGTGTGCACCATTTGTGGTTTTCGGATGAGGACTATGAAGAAAAAGGGAATTTGATCAAATGGAATCCCGCCATCAAAACATCCCAAGACCGGGATGCCATATTGAAAGGGGTATTGGACGGGCATATCGACGTGATCGCGACGGATCATGCGCCACATACATTGGAGGAAAAGAGCAAATCCTATTTGAATGCTCCTTCCGGTGGGCCGCTTGTGCAACACAGTTTGGTGGCGATGCTCGATCTCTACCATGCCGGAAAAATAAGTTTGGAAGAAATTGCACAAAAAATGTGTCATAACGTGGCCATTTTGTTTGAAATCGAAAAGCGAGGCTACCTCAGGCCGGGATATATGGCAGATCTGACGGTTGTGGATTTGGATAATCCATGGACTGTTGAAAAAAACAATGTTCTTTCCAAGTGCGGTTGGTCACCCTTTGAAGGGCACACTTTCAAGTCAAAAATCACCCATACGGTTGTTTCGGGGCATTTGGCATTCGAAAATGGTGTTTTCCATGAGGAGCAAAAAGGGCAGCGTTTAAAATTTTCCAGAAAATAAATTAAAGGAATATTGCTTCGAAAAAATCGAAATACTACATTTGCACTCCGATCTAAAAAGAAGAACGGATTATTCTATTAAATGGTGATTGTAGCTCAGCTGGTTAGAGCGCTGGTTTGTGGATCCAGAGGTCGCCGGTTCGAACCCGGTCTTTCACCCAAAACCCCTTCGGTATGAAGGGGTTTTTTATTTTTAGGACAGTATAGCGAACTTAAATGGAGTCATTTTTGTATATGTGGAAATCGATCAAAAAAAATAAAAAAAAGGAGTGAAATGTTTACATTATTTAAATCTTCGCCAAGGTTTCCTAAAATAAAACCTGTCAATTTGAAGTTCATCCATTTATACATGGTGAAATTCGAGGAATCCCTGAAAAACTTTGAAGAGTTACAAAAAGAAGGAATTTCCTCTTAAAACGAGAAATACAGAAAGGTTATGGAAACATAACCTTTATTTTTTGCCTAATAATTTTTCTTTCGCATTCAAAAAACTATTTTTATGGAAATCTCCAAACTTTTATCCAAATGAGTTATATCCACTTTGACAAAACCCAACTTATAAACCTTAACTATTCCCTAGACCGGGAAACAATCAGAACCAACCGGGGCGGCTGTTACACAAGTACCACCATCATAGGTTGTAATACCAGGAAATATCACGGGCTTTTGGTGGCTCCACAGCCACAAATTGACTCTCAACTCCATGTGATGCTTTCCACTGTCCATGAAACGGTAATTCAAAGAGGGGCGAATTTTCATTTGGGCATCAGCAAATTTCCTGGAAACTATTCCCCTAGAGGGCACAAATATTTGGAAGATTTCGATTCAGAACCCATTCCCAAGCTTACCTACCGGGTTGGGGGTGTATTGCTTCAAAAGGAATTGATATTGGACACCAACAGGGACAGGGTGATGATCCGCTATACCCTTCTGGATGCACATAGCCCAACCAAGATCCGAATCAGCCCATTCTTGGCCTTTAGAGGGTATCACAATCTCTCCAAGGCAAATGATGATATAAACAAAGAATTTAAAAAAATACCGAACGGCGCTCAATTTAAGCTTTATGACGCCTATTCTCCGCTTTCGTTACAACTTTCCAAAAAGGTCGAATATGTGTCCACCCCGGAATGGTACCACAATGTGGAATATATCATGGAAAGGGAACGGGGTTATGATTATCAGGAAGATCTTTTTGTGCCTGGATATTTTGAATTTGATATCGAAAAGGGAGAATCTGTCATTTTTTCCGCAGGACTTGAGGAAGCCGATCCAAAAACCCGTGAAAAGGCCTTCGAAAAAGAAATAGCAAGAAGGACTCCACGGAACAATTTCGAAAATTGTTTGATCAATTCTGCTGGCCAATTTATACAAAAAAGAGAAGGCGAAACCAGGGTCATCGCCGGTTATCCATGGTTCGGCTGGTGGGGAAGGGACACTTTCGTGTCCTCTCCGGGCCTCACCCTGACCCAAGGAAAGTATGAAACCTTCATTGAAATCATGGATTCCATGGTGAAGGATCTTGAGGGCCCCTTATTCCCCAACGTCGGGAGCGGAGTAATGGCCAATATGAGTTCTATGGATGCGCCATTGTGGTTTTTTTGGTCTTTGCAGCAATACATTGCCTATACAGGAGACAGCAAAACCATCAAGAAGAAGTATCTTGAAAAAATGAAAGGCATAATTGAAGGGTTCAGAAAAGGGACGGATTTCAATATCCATGCCTTGGAAAACGGATTGGTTTATGGAGGACAGGAAGGATTGGCCCTGACGTGGATGGATGCCGTCAACTCAGATGGCCCAGTGACCCCGAGAGTGGGATGCCCTGTAGAAATCAATGCCTTATGGTACAATGCGCTTTGCTTCTACCATGAATTGACGGGAGACGAAGAAATCCACGCCTTTTCCGAAATCGTTAAAAAATCATTTGTAGATAATTTTTGGGATGAAAAGAAAGGGTATTTGGCCGATGTGGTCAATGGAGAGGAAAAAGATTGGTCGATAAGACCGAATATGCTTTTTGCCGCCTCACTTCCTTATTCCACGCTTGAGGAAGACCAAATGGATTTGATCCTGGAAAAAGTCAAATCGAAATTGCTGACAAACCGTGGATTGAGATCCCTGTCTCCAGATGATCCAAGCTATAAAGGTTATTATTTTGGGACCCAATACACGAGGGACATTGCTTACCATAACGGAACAGTGTGGCCTTGGCTTTTGGGTCATTTTGCGGAAGCTTACCTGAAACTTCATGGAAAATCAGGGAAAAATTTTGTGGAGAAGATCATCAAAAGCTTTGATGAGGTAATGACGCAATATGGGGTAGGAACTGTTGCCGAAATTTACGACGGCGACCCACCGCATCGTCCGAAAGGAGCGATTTCCCAAGCCTGGAGTGTTGGTGAACTCTTGAGAATTATGTATTTGGTAAAAAAGATATAAATAAATTTTTATGAAGGTTTTGATGTTTGGATGGGAATTTCCTCCCCATATTTCCGGGGGATTGGGCACTGCCTGTTATGGTTTGGTAAAAGGCTTGGCTCATCATAATCAGGAGGTGATTTTTGTAGTTCCCAAACTTTGGGGAGATGAAGAGCCTTTGGCAGATTTTGTCAATGCAAGTGATGTGGTCATTGACTATCGTGAAAATCGATTCAAAAAAATCTGGAAAAATCTCACCTACCTGGAGGTCAGTAGTTTTTTGGTCCCCTACCTAGGACCCGAAGAATTCAAAAAATACACGGATTATACCGTCCACGACAGGATGGATGTGGATGAAAGCGTTTTTTCGAACAAATTTGAATTCAGTGGAAAATATGGGAAAGACCTGATGAAGGAAGTTTCCCGATATGCATTGGTCGCCAGCCAGATCGCAAAAGAAAAGAAACACGACGTCATCCATGCACATGATTGGCTTGCCTTCCCAGCAGGAATTGCTGCCAAAGAAATAAGTGGAGCCCCATTGATCGCGCACGTGCACGCCACTGAATATGACCGGTCGGGAGAGTCTGTGAACCAGCCGGTTTATGAAATTGAAAGAGCCGGAATGCATGCCGCAGACCACGTGGTGGCGGTGAGCCAATTGACAAAAAACATCATTATCAACAAATACGGAGTTCACCCGGATAAAATATCGGTGCTGCACAATGCGGTGCTGGATGCCAGTATCATCAAATCCGATGCGACCAAAAAAGTCCCGGAAAAAATTGTTACGTTTTTGGGAAGGATCACCTATCAAAAAGGACCTGAATATTTTGTGGAAGCTGCCCGAAAGGTAATCCAATTGGATCCCAACGTCCGGTTTGTAATGGCTGGAAGTGGTGATTTGCTCAACAAAATGGTGGTTAGGGTTGCGGAATTGGGTATTGGGACCAAATTCCATTTTACAGGATTCTTGAAGGGAAATGACGTGGACGAAATGTATGCCATCAGTGATGTGTATGTAATGCCCTCAGTTTCCGAGCCCTTTGGCATCTCCCCCTTGGAAGCAGTCCGACACAATACTCCAGTAATCATTTCAAAACAATCAGGAGTTGCCGAAGTTCTTAGGAATGCCATTAAAGTTGATTTCTGGGACATCGATGCCATGGCGGATGCCATCTTCGCCTTGCTACATTATGATGGAATGTCCAAGATGTTCAAGGAATTGGGAAGCGAAGAACTCAAAAAACTTAAATGGGAGCATGTTGCTGCCAAACTTGTCAAAATTTATCAGGATACAGTTAAGAAATAACCATGAGAACAATTTGTTTTTATTTCCAGGTACACCAGCCATTCAGAATTAAGCCCTATCGATTTTTTGACATCGGAGAGGACCACCATTATTGGGATGATTATAGCAACCGAAGCATCATGAGAAAAGTAGCCCAAAAATGCTACATCCCCATGAATAACCTTTTGTTGGAAATGATACATAAATACAACGGAGCATTTAAAGTGAGTTTTTCCATTTCGGGGACCTGCCTTGACCAATTGGAAGCTTATGCACCTGAAGTGCTCGAAAGTTTCCAAAGACTCGTTGCAACCGGACATGTGGAACTCTTGAATGAAACAGATGGCCATGCCCTTTGTTCTTTGAAAAGTAAAAATGAATTCCATAACATGGTGAAAAGCCACCAAGAAAAAATCAAGAGGCTTTTTCATGGCTATCAGCCAAAAGTATTTAGAAATACCGAACTGATCTACTCCGATAACATCGGGGAAATGGTGGCAGAATTGGGCTATGATGGGATTTTGACTGAAGGAGCAAAACACGTTTTGGGATGGAAAAGTCCAAATTACGTGTATCAAAACTCCAAAAACCCCAACCTTAAAGTTCTGTTGAAAAATTTTCAATTGAGTGATGATATCGCATTCCGTTTTGGAAATAGAACTTGGGCAGATTATCCGCTTACCACAGACAAGTTTGTGAATTGGATCAACGCTATTCCACAGGAAGAAGAAGTGCTCAACCTGTTTATGGATTATGAAACCTTCGGAGAACATCAGTGGGCTGAAACGGGGATTTTTGAATTTATGCGCAGTCTACCCGATGCGGTTTTCAAACATACCAATTTCAACTTCTCCACGCCTACAGAAATCCTCAAGGGGGCCAGAACGGTTGGTAAAATCAGCGTTCCCACTCCCATTTCCTGGGCAGACGAAGAAAGAGACCTTACCGCATGGTTGGGAAATGATCTCCAGGATGAGGCATTTGCAAAACTCTATGAATTGGAGGATCAGGTGAATGCGATTGACGATGCGGAAATCCAAAGGGATTGGAAATATCTACAAACCTCGGATCATTTCTATTATATGTGTACCAAGTTTTTCTCTGATGGAGATATCCACTCTTATTTTAGCCCATACGAAACCCCTTATGAAGCATTTATAAACTATATGAATGTGTTAAGTGATTTTATTTTGAGGCTGAAAGAAAAAACTGCCGCATTGCCGAAGGCCAAGAAAAAGAAAATTTGAAGCGCTTCAATTTCAGACTAGAAATTTAAAAAGAGAAAAAGAAAAAGGACTTGATTTTCTCAAGTCCTTTTTCTTTTTAAATTTATCCCAAACCATTCAATGATGAAAAAGTCCCATCTTCTTTTGTTTATCAGTTTGACTTTCTTGTTTTTTTCCTGCGATGGGGAAAGTGTGATGAAGGGGATGTTTTGGGGATTCAATAAAATGATGGGAGACGGCATTATGCCTTCTCCCGAAATCCTCGAATTGGGCGCATTTGAAAGGGCCGAAGTAAATATTTCCAAGACAACTGCCGATGGTGAAAATGAGAATTTCATTGAAGTTCGGCTTTTCAACGGAAAAAGTGAGGCCTTGGCGTTCAATCAGGAAAATACGGCGAGAATGTGTGCGGAAATCTACGCAAAGGGCTATTCAAAAATTGAAGATTTCGATACCATCAATATTTTGTTTGTCCAATCTGACCCTTTTGACCAAGAAAACGTGGCAATGACCTCATACATTTTTCGTGTACAGGATATTTTGGAATAAACCTTTAACCAAAACACAATATGGACTTCAATCAAGAATTCAAGCATCCCCCAATCAATACAGGTGACTGGTTTCTGACCATCCTGATCAGCAATATTCCTTTGATCGGGTTGATCATGCTGGTGGTTTGGGCAGTGGACAAAGAAAACAATCCAAACAAGTCAAACTGGGCCAAAGCAAAACTGATCTGGTATTTGGTGGGTTTTGGATTTGCAATGATGGTTTTGTTTTTCGTGGGATTTGGCGCATTTCTTGGATTTTTCAATAATTTTGGCGCAAACGAATTTTAGAGAATGAACATTAAAGCCATCTGTACAGATATTGACGGGACCTTGTTGAACAAAGATCGGGTCCTTTCCCCGCGACTGCTCAGGGCGATTGCCAAGCTTCCACCGGATTTCCCCATTATCCTTGCTTCTTCCCGAATGCCAGCCGCGATGCGGCATTTATTGGCAGACATGGGGAGATCAGGAAGTCCATTGATTTCCTACAATGGGGGCTATATCATCGATGATCTTGCCGATACTGATAGGGTATTGGACAATGTTGACATAGATTTGGATCTTTGCGAGCAACTGACTTGGCTGGGGAAAAATACTGAGATCCATTTCAGCCTGTATCATGGTGAAGAATGGTACGAGCCCCAGTATGATTTCTGGGCGGAAAGAGAGGCGGTAAATACCAAAGTTCAACCCGTGATCAAGTCGGCTGAAAAAGTTTTTTCCAAATGGAAATCTGAATCTAAAGGTGCACACAAAGTAATGTGCATGGGGTCCGCAGCCGAAATCGATCATTTTTACCACCAAGCACTCGAAAAAATGGGTGACCATCTTCACCTTTACCGCTCCAAAGATACCTACATCGAAATCGCCCCCAAAAGTATCTCCAAGGCAAGTGCGTTGGGATTGCTATTGGAAAAGAAATATGACATCAGAATGGAGGAAGTGATGGCCTTTGGTGACAATTACAACGATATCGAACTCTTGCAACAAGTGGGGTTGGGAGTGGCTGTGGCCAATGCCCGTGAGGAAGTCAAAGCCGTAGCCAATGAGATATCAGCTTCCAATAAGGAGGAAGGCGTGGCGCTGATGATCGAGAAATATTTAACAGGAGAATAAAACCCCTCCTCAAAAGGAAACTGGATTCATTGGCAAACCTTTCAATTCTAAGGCCGATTACAGAATCCCTTCACCACTTTCTGCATCCTCCACTGCCTTTGTTAAAAAATCCTGTAAGGGCTTCATGAGTCGAAAGGACTCCACCGCAGTCTTTTTGAATGCACCTGATGCAATTTCTTTATCCGGAATTGGGCTAGAGGCAATAAAGCTTTTGAACCGAAGAAGTTCGATGTATTGATGATCGGAATCATAGCCTTTGGGACTGGTTTTCAGCTTTTCGCCTTCGATCCCCCCAAATTTTTTCTGAAAAGCTGGGTTTTGAATGATCTCTTGAAGCTGACCACCTGAGTAATCGATCTCCTGTCTGATTTTCTTGATCACATCCCCTTGTGGCATCCAAATCCCTCCAGCGGCAAAAGTCCCGTTGGGTTGGACATGTAAATAATAACCCGGCCCATCTGATTTTTTTCCACCCACTGCGAAATATGCCGCAAAATTGGTTTTGTAGGGCTGTTTGTTGGCCGAAAAGCGGATGTCTCTGTTTTGGCGAAAAATGCAATCCTTGGGTTGAAAACCAGTAAGACCCGGTTCCCACTCCGTGATCGCTTTGAGCATTTCCCCGACATCTTCCAAAAACATTGCCCTGACTTCCAAATACCAAGCACGATTGGCATCCATCCATTCTTTGTGATTGTTTTCGGAAAGTGCTTTTAAAAAGGGGAGATAGGATTGGCTCATGATTGTAATGGAATGTGGGTTCTTTTAATTTCTTACAAGTAAAACAAAAATTAAAAAAAAGGTTCTCAACTTTTTGAAAAGTATTGCTCTTTAATTTTTTTCGACTTCTTCTTATGGGGAAGTCAAATGCATGAAAACTTCAAGAATTAACCCTGTGAGCAGGGATGCGCAAGGGAATCACCCTCAATTATCATCTTTTTCTTTGTTTTTTTTGGGTTTAGAAGAATTCAAATATCCATCGCACCTAGCATTTTGAAAATCCTGTCTCTTTTTTTGAAATCATTTTTCAATATAAAGCCTTAATTTAGCGATTCAGAAACCTCCACCTGCCCGTGTACAAATCCATCCTCAAACCAATCCTGTTTCTCAAAAATCCAGAAGATGCCCACCATTTTACTTTTGCCTGGATCAAGAGGACATTCAACCTTCCATTGCTAAAATCGATGGTCAAAGGGGTTTTTGCTTATGAGAACCCAGTTTTGGAAAGGGAAGTTTTTGGTCTGAAATTCAAAAACCCAGTAGGATTGGCGGCTGGTTTTGACAAGGATGGGAAACTGATCGATGAGATGGCCATGTTGGGTTTTGGCTTCATCGAAATCGGCACGCTCACACCAGTAGCCCAAGAGGGAAATCCCCAACCCAGGCTTTTTCGATTGCCAGAGGACGAGGCCTTGATCAATCGCATGGGTTTCAACAATGGTGGTGTCAAAGAAGCTGTGGAACGATTGAAAAAAAGAAAATCAGATGTTTTGATCGGAGGCAACATTGGTAAAAACAAAGTCACACCAAACGAAAGTGCCGTGGACGATTACCTGATTTGCTTGGAGGAATTGCATCCTTATGTGGATTATTTTGTAGTGAACGTGAGCTCACCAAACACACCAAACCTCCGTGATCTCCAGGAAAAAGAACCTTTGAAAAAATTATTGTCTGCGGTGAAGTCTGCAAACGACCAAAAAGGAAAACCGAAACCCATTCTTCTGAAAATCGCACCAGACCTAACAAATGGGCAGTTGGATGATATTGTGGAGATCGTCCTTGAGACCAAAATTGATGGTGTCATTGCCACCAACACTACCATCGACCGCAGTCAGCTGAAAACATCCCCTTCAAAAGTTGCGGCTTTTGGTGCCGGAGGAGTCAGTGGAAAGGTATTGGCGAAAAGAAGTACGGAAGTAATTCGTTATCTATCAGAGAAATCCAATAAGGCGTTCCCCATTATTGGTGTCGGCGGGATTTACTCGGCCGAGGACGCCATAGATAAACTGGAGGCGGGAGCATCGCTGATACAGATTTACTCAGGCATGATTTATGAAGGACCTGGACTGATCAAGCGAATCAAGAAAGGCATCGTCCGACATTTAAAAAACTGATGTTTCAGAAATCTGTATATTTCGCTTATCTTCATTTTAATTTGAGATTGACATAAAATAAATCATGGCGTCAACGACACCCAGAACAAATACTTTTAGGAAAAAAACCGAAACCAAATCCAACCCAAAAGAAAAAGGTCCAAGCCGCTTTTCCATTGGATTTATCAAGGACAAGAGGATTCCGCTAGCTTTTGGAATCTTCTTTATTTCTTTGAGCGTATTTTTGATATTCGCCTTCATCAGTTATCTGTTTTCCGGCAAAGCCGACCAAAGTGTAATCCTTTCCAATGGGGAGGAGGGTATCAGAAGCACTGCAAGTGAGGCCAGAAATTGGCTGGGATATTTTGGTGCCCAAAGTGCCGATTTGTTTATCCGAAGATGGTTTGGTTTGGCTGCCTTTTTATTTCCGCCCTTTCTTTTTTTCCTTGGCGTTAAATTGGCCATCAAAAAATCACTGATTTCCCTTACCCGCTATAGTGTATTTGTTATTTTTTTTACTTTCTGGATCGGTTTGCTCACCGGATATATTGTTCAATTGGTGGAGGGGTCCAGCATGCTGAGTCAGCTCAGTGGTGGATTTGGCTTTGAATTGGGTTTGCTCGCCAGCGAATTCCTTGGGTGGGGAACATTTATTGTCATTGGAGGCTCCCTGTTGATATTTGTGGTATTCTTCTTCAATATCGACCAATTGAGTTGGTCCGGAACAGCGCCAAAAGCTGATGAAAAAGAACCCCAAAAATCAAAACCTGCCATTGCCTCGGCAATTGATTTGGAGGAATCCAATATGGAAGCAGATCTAGAGGACCTGGAAGATTTGGAGGATTTGGAAGAGGAGGAATTGGCTCTCGACGAAGATGGCAGTTCGTGGACGATCAAAGGTGAGCCAAAGGAAACCAAAAAGCCTACAGTAGAACCAGCCTTTAACATCGAGCGGACCGATCACCTCCAAGAGGAGCCTATGATGGCTTCGGCAGCAGAGGAGAAAAGGTTTACGGTGAACAAAGCTCCCGGTGAAGAAAAAACGGTCACAGAGGTTGAAAACCTTGATCCCTATGATCCCACTCTGGAGCTACCCAAATATCAGTATCCGACTTTGGACCTTTTGAATGACTATGATTTGCAAAAGGTCACTGTCTCACGTCAGGAGCTCGAGGAAAATAAGAACAAGATCGTGGAGACCCTGGTCAATTTCAAAATTGGTATCCAGGAAATCAAAGCCACCATAGGCCCTACTGTAACCCTTTATGAAATTGTCCCGGATCCAGGGGTGAAAATCTCCAAGATTAAAAATCTTGAGGATGACATCGCGCTAAGTCTTGCAGCACTTGGGATTCGAATCATTGCCCCGATACCGGGAAAAGGAACCATCGGTATTGAGGTTCCCAACAAAAACAGGGAATTGGTGCCTGCCAAATCCGTAATCGGAACGGAAAAGTTTTTGCGAAGTGACAAGGATCTGCCCATAGCCCTGGGAAAAACCATCTCGAATGAGGTATTTGTGATGGATCTGGCCAAAATGCCCCACCTTTTGATGGCTGGAGCAACCGGTCAGGGAAAATCCGTGGGACTCAACATGATCTTGGCATCGCTGATCTACAAAAAGCACCCTTCGCAACTGAAGTTTATCTTGGTCGATCCCAAAAAGGTCGAACTGACGCTATTCAACAAAATTGAACGGCATTTTCTAGCAAAGCTTCCCGGAGCCGAAGAGGCCATCATCACAGACACCAAAAAGGTGATTTACACCTTGAACTCCCTCTGTATTGAGATGGACAACCGGTACGACTTGCTTAAAGATGCAGGTTGCCGAAATATAAAAGAATACAATGCCAAATTCGTCGCCCGAAAGCTAAACCCAGAGAAAAACCACAGGTTTATGCCCTATATTGTTTTGGTCATAGATGAGTTGGCTGATTTGATGATGACAGCCGGCAAAGAAATCGAAGCTCCAATTGCGCGGTTGGCCCAATTGGCAAGGGCTATCGGGATCCACCTCGTGGTGGCTACCCAAAGACCTTCGGTGAATGTCATCACGGGTATTATCAAGGCGAATTTCCCGGCACGATTGTCTTTCAGGGTTACCTCTAAGATCGATAGCCGAACCATTTTGGATGCAGGAGGAGCGGAGCAACTCATAGGCATGGGAGACATGTTGCTGTCCCAAGGTTCTGAAGTCATTCGACTGCAGTGCGCATTTTTGGATACCCCAGAGGTGGAGGCCATCTGTGATTGGATCGGAGAACAAAAAGGATACAGTGATGCCTATCTACTTCCAGAGTTTGTGGGAGAAGAAGGAGATGGAGGCTTGTCCAGTGTCGATTTGAGTGATCGCGATCCCTTGTTTGACGATGCGGCGAGGCTGATTGTCCTGCATCAACAAGGGAGTACTTCACTTATTCAAAGGAAATTGAAATTGGGTTACAACCGTGCAGGAAGGATTGTTGATCAGCTGGAGGCAGCGGGAATTGTCGGCTCATTTGAAGGAAGTAAAGCCCGAGAGGTTTTAATTCAAGACGAAGTCAGTTTGGAACGGTTATTGAATAATTTATAATCGTAATTGCTGTATTGCAGCAATCTAAAAAATTAAAATACCATGCTCAAAAAAATAGCGTTCTCCCTACTGTTTGTTACAGGCTTTTTCTTCAACGGATTCTCCCAACAAGACACAAATGCCAAGGCAATTTTAGATGGGGTTAGCGAAAAATATCAGTCCCTCAAGGGCCTGAAGGCCAGTTTTGAATTCTCTTATTCCCATTCGGGTGACGGTGTGAATCAAACGCAAACAGGGGAAATCGCGGTGAAAGGGGATAAATACAGACTCAAATTACCAGAGCAGGAAATCTTTAACAATGGCAAAACCATTTGGACCTACATTGTTTCGGGAAATTACAAAGAAGTAACGATCAACTATGCCGGAGAAACGGAAGATGAACTCACCCCATCCAGTGTTTACAACATTTACAAAAAAGGATACAATTATCGGTTGATCGGAGAAAAAACCGAAAACGGAAATGTCATCCAAGAAGTAGAGCTTACCGCAATTAATTCGGGGACCCCGTTCAAAAAAGTGATCTTATTTGTGGTTAAAGCCAAAAAAGATCTTGCCGGTTGGGAGATTTATGATGATCAAGGTGGTGTTTTCAAATACCGCTTCAAATCGGTCAATACCCAAGAGAATTTAGCCGACGATTATTTCAACTTCAATCCCAAGCAGTATGGCAAAATCGAGATCATCGATCTGCGTTAATTCTCACGATTTGGAAGCAAAGGGAGTCCAATAATCCTTATTATTGTGAAAATTTCCAAAGAATGGACAAGAAAGCCCTTTTTGCTAAAATCTCCCAAAAATCATCCTTTCTCTGTGTTGGATTGGACACGGATTTGACCAAGATCCCAGAACATCTCCTCAAGGAAAAAGATCCAATATTTGCATTCAACAAGCAGATCATTGACAATACCATCGATCAGGCCGTGGCATACAAGCCGAATACTGCTTTTTACGAAGCCTTGGGTCCTAAAGGATGGGAAAGCCTCCACAAGACTTTGGAATATATCCCAAAGGATGTTTTCACCATTGCTGACGCCAAAAGAGGTGATATAGGAAATACCTCCGGACTCTATGCCAAGGCATTTTTTGAAATGATGGATTTTGACTCCGTCACTGTTGCCCCTTATATGGGAATTGATAGCGTAAAACCCTTTTTGGCATTCGAGGACAAGTGGGTGATTTTGTTGGCCCTAACCTCAAATGAGGGCAGTCAGGATTTTCAAATGTTGGAAACCAAAAACGGGAAGCCATTCTTTCAGGAAGTGATCGAAAAAAGCCAAAAATGGGGAACTCCAGACAACATGATGTATGTCGTCGGAGCGACTCGTGGAGAAAAGATCGCGGAAGTTCGCAAGCTTGTTCCTGACCACTTTTTTTTGGTTCCGGGTGTAGGCGCTCAAGGCGGTAGCTTGGAGGAAGTAGCAAAATTTGGGATGAATTCCAATTGTGGCCTTTTGGTAAATTCCTCCCGAGGAATCATTTATGCCGGTAAGGATAAGGATTTCGGGAAAGCTGCCAAAACAGAAGCCCAAAAGCTTCAAACTGAAATGGAAATCCTTTTGGACAAGTATTGCAAATAATCAAAATGTATAGGAGGGCGATTGAATTCAATTTTTTGGAAACCAAAAGATCACCTTCGCATGATTTAGAAAAATCATTCCAGGGTCAGTTGGTTTTTTTGAAAAGGCCATTTTTCATAAAGGCCAATACTTTTGGGGAGAAATAAATCAAAGACGGACAACTAATTGTGTGGCAGTATTTTATATTTGGGATTTTTATCTTAGATTAAAGTTATCGTTTGTTGTTTTGCTTTTCTCTGATTTTTAAACTGAATTTTTGGATATGGATTTTAATGAAAATTTTCTTCAATTGGTCTGGAAATATCAATATTTCGATAAAAACCAACTGCACACCACCGACAATCAAGCCCTTCAAATCAAGAAAATTGGCTATCATAATTTTTATGAAGGTCCGGATTTTTTGGAAGCCCAAGTTCATTTGCTCGAGGTGGATTATTTTGGGCATGTGGAGGTCCACAGGAAGTCCTCTGATTGGAAAAATCACGATCATGACCTTGACCAAAGGTACAACAGTGTCATCTTACATGTCGTCTGGGAGGATGACAAGCCTATCCAAAGGGCTGATGGAACCTCTATCCCCACCTTTGAGCTCAAGGGAAAGGTATTCCTGGATGTGGTCAGGAATTACGAACTCCTGATTGCGAATCAGGAAGAAATTCTTTGTTCGCAGGGCTTGGAAAAAATAAAACCCATCATTCGATTTTCAATGTTGGAAAAAGCATTGGTGGAGCGTCTCGAAGAAAAATCGGGGAGCATATTGGAAATCTTAAACAAAACCAATCATGATTGGGAGGAAACCGCTTATCGATGGCTTTTTCAGTGTTTTGGTTTCAAAACGAACAGCGGAGCAATGCTGAGACTTGCAGAAAGTGTCCCTTACAAAATTCTTCAAAAACACGGCAACCAACCCTTAGTCCTTCAAGCGATTCTTCTTGGTCAGGCAGATTTGATTCCTGAGGTACCTGCGGATACATATAGCGAGTTTTTGAAAAGCGAATATGGATTTTATCAAAAAAAATATCTGTTCAAAAACAAAATGAGTGAGCAAGAATGGAAAATGATGGGGGTGAGGCCCAGCAATTTCCCAAGCATCCGAATTTCCCAGCTTGCCGAAATCCTTTCCCGAAACCCGAGCTTGTTTTCAAGTATCATTGGCGATAAACAGGATTTTTCAAGTTTCAAAAAATTGTTTTCCATCACCACGCCAGACTATTGGCAACACCATCATCAATTGGGCAAGACCACGGGTAGGGCATTGCCCAAGCAGCTTAGCCCAACGGTGCTGTCACTCCTGACCATCAACTTTATGGTGCCGCTTTGGTACGCCTATGGGAAATATATTCAGGACAGCTCTTGGCAGGAAAAGTGCTTCGATCTACTGCAGGAGGTGGCTGCGGAGGATAATTTCATTATCCGAAAGTATCAGCGACATAACTGGAAACCCCAGAATGCATTTGATGCTCAAGGAATGATTGGGCTTTACAACCATTATTGCAAACCCAGAAAATGTCTCGATTGCAAAATTGGACAAAACCTGTTGAAACCCGATAAAAAATGATTTTTGCTTAAAACCCCAAGAAACCGTACTTTTGCGGTCCAATAAGGAGTAAAAACATGGAAAAACCAGTAATAATTTTAGGCGCCAAAGGCATCGCACATTCAGCGTTGGAGATATTCAATAGCAATAAAGTGGTTGTTTTCGGATTTCTGGATGAAGATCAAAAATTGCATGGGCATGAAATTAACGTGGTCCCGATATTGGGCCATACTGAGGATGATGGTTTTTTGAAATTGATCGGGAAAAAGTGTGAAGCTTTTATTGCGGTGGACGACAACAAATACAGACAGTTTTTGGTGAAAATGCTGAACGAAAAACGAAAAGTGCAGCCCATCAATGCGATCCATGAAACCGCGTACGTGTCCACGGATGCCGAAATCGGACATGGTAATTTCATCAATGCCAAAGTAAATATCGGAGCAGGGACCAAAGTTGGAAGCCATTGTATCATCAATTCAGGAGCCATCATAGATCACGGCGCAACCTTGGGTGATTTCGTCCAAATCGGGGCGGGGGCTATCGTCAATTCCAACGTCATTGTGGAAGAGGATGCATTTATCGGATCCGGTGTGATTCTGGTTTCAGGTGTTACTATCGGCAAAAATGCAAGAGTAGGTGCAGGCTCTGTAGTCATTTCGAGTGTGAAAGCCAATGAAACCGTGTTCGGTAATCCGGCGGTTGCGATCAAAAAGTAAACCATAAATATCCGCTGCCGCCAACAGGCAGAATCATATTCAACCAAAACACCCTGTCTGAAACAGGGCTCTCGTTATGGAAAATAAAAACTACAACATATTACTCTATTATTGCTATGCCGAGATCATAGATCCCGAGGCATACCGAGAAGAACACCATGTCTTCTGTGTTGAAAACAACATTCGCGGCAGGATCATCATTTCCCCAGAGGGGCTGAATGGCACTGTTTCTGGGCTGATTGAAGACTGTGAAAAATACATGGCCTATATTCATGCCGATCCCAGATTCTCCAAAACGGAATTCAAGGTCGATTTTTACGACAAGCATGCATTTGCAAAAATCCATGTCAGGGAGAAACCTGAAATCGTGCACAGCAGCCTCAGGCATCTCGACCCCAATGTCAAAACAGGCAAGCACTTGGAGCCGGCAGACTTTAAGGCGCTCAAAGATGATGATGATGTCGTCATCCTTGATGTACGGTCCAACTATGAGCATGAGCTCGGTAAGTTCAAAAATGCCATCACTTTGGACATGGATAATTTCAGGGAATTCCCCGAAAAAATAAAGGCCCTGGATCACCTCAAAAACAAAAAAATTCTAACGTATTGCACTGGAGGTATAAAATGTGAAAAAGCGTCGGCTTTCTTATTGGAACAGGGATTTCAAGATGTTTATCAACTCCATGGTGGAATTATCAAATACGGTATGGAGGCGGATGGAGAGGATTTTGAAGGCAAATGTTACGTTTTCGATAACCGCTTGGCCGTAGACGTCAATAAAGTCAATCCTACAGTGATTTCCACCTGCCATGTTTGCGGGGATATCTCAGATCGAATGGTCAACTGTGCCAATTCCACCTGCAATATTCACGTCCCCATTTGTGAGAAATGTGGCTGGGAACTCGAAGGCGCATGTTCACCCGAATGCAAAGAAAATCCAGAAAAACGCCCTTACGACGGCACTGGTTATTATCAAAAAAATACAAACGGCTACAATCCCTACAGTGGAGTCTTCCGAAAAGCCGATACAGGCAAACCCAAAGCGATCCAACATGAGCAATAGAATTCCAGAATCCGAATTGATCATCAATCCCGACGGCAGTATTTACCACCTAAACTTGAAGCCAGAGCATCTGGCTTCAACTATTATCACCGTAGGTGACCCCGATAGGGTAGGGAAAGTTTCCCAATATTTTGATGAAATCGAATATACGATGTCCAAAAGGGAATTCGTCACCCATACGGGGAGGTTCCAGGGCAAACGAATGACGGTGATGAGTACCGGTATGGGAACGGACAATATCGAGATTTTTATGACCGAACTGGACGCCTTGGTCAATGTTGATTTCGAAACACGATTTCCTAAAACAAAACATACTGCATTGAATATCATTAGGGTAGGGACTTCGGGCAGCATGCGCAGGGAAATCCCCACGGGAAGTCTTTTGGCTTCAGCCTATGGAATTGGTTTGGACACGTTGATGACTTTTTACCAGACGACCTACAGCCAATCGGAGATAAATTTGGGCGAGGCCATCCAAAAGCTTCTCGGTCTACCTTTTCGCCCCTATTGCGTGCAAGGATCCCAAAAACTGCTCAAGGTTTTGGGAGAAGGGTTGTTGATTGGAAATACTGTGACCTGTCCGGGATTCTTTGGCCCCCAGGGAAGGGAAGTCAGGGCAAAACCAGCTATTCCAGATATCATTGAAAAATTGGGAAGTTTGGATGTTGAAGGCTTCAAGTTGACCAATTTTGAAATGGAAACTGCGGGATATTATGCAATGGGAAGATTATTGGGACATGAAGTTCTGAGTTTGAATGCCATTGTGGCCAATAGGATCACCCATGAATTTGCCAAAGATGCTGATGATATCGTAGAACATTTGATTCAACAAACCATAAAAAAAATGGCGGATTATTGATCCGCCTTTTAAGTTAAATCACCCTTATGCAATAAAACTTCCCGAAAAATGTCTTGAGTCCGGTTTGAGTTGATCCCAATCCTTGTAGTCAATGTTTTCCATCAAATCAATTATTTTTTGAGCACATTCCTGTTTGCAAAGATAAACGCCAAAGAGGGCTCTCTTCTTATTGATCAAAAATATCCTACTGCTTTCGAACAGGCGATTCAAGCTTCCCCATTCGGACAAAATCAAAAGTTCATCCTTATTTTTTATAGTTTGGATAATTTTGTAAGCACCAAAAGTACACGTGATATCCATTTCCATTTATGTTTTGTACTCTTCAAATGTACACAGATGAAAATTTATGCGCCATACGTATTTACACCTATTTTAATGATTTTTTACACCAACAATATGTATTTCAAAAAATTATTTTCTTGTTTTTTTGCGCCCATATGAGAAGAGCATTGTGCTTTTTATCCAATTGCAATTTGTTGATAATATTGCTTCTGTGCTTGTCCACTGTTCTTTCCGCAATGAAGAGTTTTTCTGCAATTTCTTTGGTGGAGGATCCCATCGCAATCAATCTTAAAATCTTGATTTCCGAAGGTGTCAAGTTTCCAGTCAAACGATTCCGATCTTCGGCATCATTCATCAAAAGCTTTTTGCTGAAATAGGATTGTCCCGAGAGGACTTTTTGTATGCAATTCAACAATTCTTCTGTCGCAAATTCCTTTAGCAGATACCCTGAAATATTCAGATTTTTTGCTTCATGGAAGATATAAACTTCTTTGTGGAGTGTCAAAAGGATAATACTCGTGTCCAATTTTTTGTTTTGACAATGTTTGGCGATTTCCAGGCCTGTCATTCCTGGCATTTCAAGGTCTAGGATGGCCAAGTCTGGTTTTAAGGTTTCGATGAGATGCATCGCTTGGACCCCGTTTGGGGCTTCTGCAATGATATTCATTCCATTTTCATTCAAAAACTCCTTCAAACCTTTCAGCAACAGAGGATGATCATCGGCGATTATGATGGTTTGATCCATTTCAATTAGAAAATATAAAGGAAAATATGGTTCCGGTACCTTTTTCTGAATCCACTTTCATGGTCCCTTTGAGCGCAGCGGTTCTTTCTTTTAGGGTTTTAAGCCCCAAACTGTTGAAATCATTGTATTTTTCGGAGAAATCAAAACCAACACCATTGTCTTTGATCGTGATCACAGCCTTTTTCTCCTCTCGCTGGATGGTCACATTGGCAGCGCTAGCCTCTGAATGCTTTAATATGTTGGTAAAGGTTTCCTGCACGATTCTATAAATATGGACTTGATCTTCTTTTGAAAAGAAATCATCAATATTTTCCAGTTCTGAAGCGATAAAAATATCCATTTCACGGTCAATCTTATCAAGAATATTCTGGATGGCGCCGGTGATGCCCAGCTCGTACAATTGAAAGGGGTGCAGTGATCTGGAAATCCCCCTAAGCTCTTCAATGGCTTGATCCAAAAGGCTCGCGGAGGAAGTATCTGGACTCATGGCAACTCTGTTTTTGATCAATAAAAGACTTTGACCCAAGCCGTCGTGCAAATCCTTGGAAATCCTGCGTCTTTCATTCTCTTGGCTGCTGATCAATTCCCTGGAAAAACGCTCCTGAATGCTTCTTCCTTTTTTTGCCGTTCTGAGGTTTTTCCAAAGAAACAGTAGAATGATAATTGCCAAGAAGGCAGTAGTCGAATAGATGATCAAAGTAATTTTCCTACTGGTATCAGCTTGTATTTTTTCGATTTCCTGATTTTTTTTGAGAATTTCCCTTTCCTTTTTCTCGGTCTCATACAAGGTTTGATAATACGCAAAGGTGTTGGCTTTGTTTATCCCAAAAATTGAATCCTTGTAATTTTGATAATATTTTAAAGCCAAGAGAGAACCTCCATTGTCTCCCACCTTTTCCAAAAGATCAGCTTCCAGTTGATGCGCTTCCAAGATAAGATCCATATTGTTGGATTCCATCGCTTTTGTTTTAAATGACCTCGCGAGGGTGATTGCTTTTTGGAGGTTTCCTTTGGTTTTTTCCAAAAGTGCATGAGATTTTGCGAAACTGGGATTGATGAAATTTTCCTCAACTTGTTTTTCTTTGATCAGCTTTTCTGCCGTAGAAAAAAAGAGCTGCTGTTTTTCCAGATCATTTTCAGTCCCGTAATAGTTGGACATGGAGAGGTTGATCAACACTTCCAAGTAGGGGTCAAATCCCTCTTGGGGCAAGCGTTTCATGATTTTGTTCAATAAATCATGTTGCTCCACGAACCTTCCCTGTTTTCTATAATCGTTCGATTGGTTGTACATCACCACCGCCCATTCATTGAAGTCTCCTGATTTCGCATATAGATCGATCAGATTGAGTCTGATTTTCTCGGCTTCGTCGAATATTTCGTATTTGCTGAATAAAATTGACATGCCGTTTTGGACATGATTCACATAGTCGAGATCTCCAAGGTTTTCATAATAAGTGGATGCCAATTGGTAGTCTTTCATGGCATTCAGCATTTTCCCTAGATAGTCCTTGGCTTGTCCCCTAAAGAACAACGCATCAGCGACATAGATCGAATCAGACTTTGAAAAATGAGATATGGAATTGGTGTAAGCCCAAATGGCTGAATCAAATGCCCCTTTAACATAATGGGCCGCACCAAGTTTCAAAAACACATTCCCTCTTACCCTGGATTCAGTCACCTTTTCCACAAACTGCCTGGCATTTTGCATTACCTGGAGGGCATTGTCTTGGTCGAAAGTTTCATCATTATAAAATTGATAGAGCGCTATCGACCAATTTGCAGCGGCATCAAAGTCTTTGGTTTCTTCTGCCAATTTGATTGCCTGCAAATAATGGGATGGCAAAGCATCACTTTGCTTCTCCTTATAGATGAGTGGCAGTATTTGCTTGAGCAACTGCAATTTTTTTGAAGGGATCATTTCACTTTGGAACAAAGTCTCCAATGAATCTTTTTGGGGATTGGCTGAAATTTCTTTTGAAAAAACCAAAAAGAACAAGAATACAATCATGCCAAACCTTTCCTTCCAAATAATACAATCGTTCATTTTTTTATTATCAAAACAATATTTTCTTACCAGCCACTAAGGTATTCAATCTCTCAGGGATTTTGACATGCGCTACCGCTTATCTCAGATAATGAAAGACTTAAACGGTGTCAACTCTATTCATGTATCTACACGCAATTCACGAACTTTATGACTTTCAGTTCGTTATTTAATTGGGTCTTTTTATACTCTGAAACCATAACAAACGAAACACGATCACTTTATTAATTGAAAAAAACCCTTTTCAAAGCATTTAAAATCCAAAGTGCTTCTAATTCAACATAATTTAATTGAAAAAGTTAATTCAAGTAAAGTTTTGTTTGGGCCCAACCAACACATATTTTCCTTAAAAATCTTACTATGAAAATCGTTTTGCCATGTTTATTTTTTATTTTTCTATATTCAGCAGCCTCAGAAGCGTATTCCCAAACGATCACGCTGAAGGGGAAAGTCGTAGATGCAGAAAACTCCCAAGTGATGGAATTTGCCAATATTGCTCTTTTGGTTCCAGGGGATTCTTCCTTGGTGACCGGAGCCATGAGTGATTTGGATGGGACATTCTCCTTCAGTGCCGAGCCGGGAGAATACCTGCTCAGGGTTGGCTTTATAGGTTACGAAAGCAGTTTTAAAATCATTTCACTGGCTGGAGATAAAGAATTGGTGAATCTGGGCAACATCAGACTGCGCACAGATGCAACGAACCTACAAGAGGTGGTTGTAGAAGGCGTTTCATCGATTTTCGAAAGCGACGTGGACAAAAGGACTTATAATGTCGAAAACAGCATCGTGGCAGAAGGAGCAACAGCCGCCGAGCTTTTGGGGACCTTGCCCTCCATCCAAATCGATGAGCAGGGAGGGATTTCAATGCGGGGAAGTGGGGAAGTGATGATCTACATCAATGGCCGGCCTTCCAACCTTTCATCAAGTGAATCCGAGAATATTCTTTCCCAATTTCCAGCAAATAGCATCAAATCTGTGGAATTGATCACTAATCCTTCCTCAAGATATGATGCCGCAGGAGTAGGTGGCATTATCAATATCATCCTTAAAAAGAATCAGAACCTCGGATTCAATGGTCAGGTAAATGCCTCGGTTGGAACCAGAGATAAATATCAGTCAGGGCTGAACCTGAACTATGCAACCGAAAAAGTCAATTATTATGCCTCCTATAATTTTCAGGACCGAAGGAGATTTAGACTGGGAGAGAGTTTGAGGGAAAATTTTGTCCCTGGATTTTCGAGATTCCTGGAGCAGGAAGATGATGAATTGGAGAGAAGAAAAACTTCCCTCATCCGAGGGGGATTGGATTACAACATCAATGACAATTTGGTTTTTGGCTTTTATGCGCAGGCAAATCTCAACCAAGAGACCGAAAATGAATCCACCAATCAAAGAAATTTCAACGTTCGGAATCAAATAGACAGCCTTTTTGTAAGGGATAGATCAGAAAGAAGCAATAGCAACAATTTTGAATCCGGTGTCAATCTGACTTGGAACCTGGATTCACTCGGACAGCGATTGTATACTTCATTTTCCTACGCCTATGACCAAAGGGATCAAATACAGAACACGTCACAGTCCTTTTTCAATTCCGAGAATGAGTTTGTCCCAGCAAATGGATTGACACAAATGGAAGAGAGTCCAAGGGAAAGTACTTTTTCCCTATTTCAATTGGATTATGAAAAACCATTGGGCGAGAATAGCAAGATTGAGGCGGGATTGAAGGGGACTTTCGGTTCCTGGGACAGGTCACAGGTATTTGCCCAAGGTGATCAAAACACCAATTTTTCTCCTACGCCAATTGACTCCTTGAATGACACCTACTCGTTCCATGAGGATGTGTATGCTTCTTATTTTATTTTTAGAAGCAAAATCAACAAATTTGGCTATCAGGCAGGATTGAGGGCCGAATACACAGAAACTCTGGGGGAGTTGGCCAGTAGTGGTGAAAAAATTGTAAACAATTACTTCAATATATTTCCCAGTGTGTACACCACGTATAACTTAGGTCAAGAGGAGGAAATTTCCCTGAATTACAGCAGGAGGATCTCCAGGCCGGGAATCTGGTCCTTGTCACCAATCTATAATCTTCGGGATCAACTCAATTTTTCCATCGGGAATCCTTATCTGCAACCGGAGTACACAGACAGCTACGAAATGGGCTATATGAAAGGCTGGAGCAAATACCTGCTGAACGCCACGGTGTACCACCGGTATTCCACCAATGTCCAAACCAGGATCACTACCTTGCTAGACAATAATATTACCGTGCAGAGTAGGGAAAATGCAAATGTCAGGAAAAGCACTGGTCTTGAATTGGTGAATCAAATCGGGGTGACAGATTGGTTTGACATCGCCTTGACTGGGAATTTCTTTTATTCTGAAATCTTCGGAGACAATCTTGGAGAAGGTTTCAACAATTCCAATTTCAGCTGGACGGTGAATCTTTTGACAAGCATGGCGATACCCAATCTTTTTAGCGTTCAGCTGCAGGGCAATTACCGTGGACCCATTGTGCTTCCACAAGGTGAAATTGAACCGCTGTGGGGGTTGAATATCGGTTTGAGGAAAGATGTCATGGCAAAAAGAGGAACGATAAGCCTAAACGTGAGCGATATTTTCAACACCCAAGTTTTCAAAATCAAAACGCAGGATGCCAGATTTATCTCTGATAGGGCTTTTGACCGTGAAACCAGGATCGGAACGATCGCCTTTACCTATCGCTTTGGTGGATTCAGGGACAAAAGCAAAAAAGAAGGGGATAGGGATGGGATGGGAGAAGATATGGATTTTTAAGAGCAAACGTCCTCTATTCGGGAAAAGCCCATTAAAAGTTTGATGCTTTTTATGGGCTTTTCCTTTTTTGAACAAACCCGAAATATGCATTAAGTTTCCAAATGAGGGGGAATTGCAAGAAAATCCCACTGTTTGGAAAAAAGACGAATACCGGCATGGTGAAGTCTAAAGCCGTAGACAAAGACTGATAATTTCGTAATTTAAGTCTAGAATGGAATTGGCATTGCATAAAACGGGTTAAAGAAATCAGCATCAACCGCCTAACTTTATTTCCATGAATGAAAATCACCTCACGGAACAAATTCTTTTGGATCTTCAAGCATTGGCCGACCCAAAAAAAGCCGAATTTTTGCCAAAATTCTTCAAAGTTGGCCCTGGCCAATATGGACAAGGGGATCTTTTTATGGGTGTCACAGTACCCCATCAGCGAAAAATCGCCACCAAATACTGGAAGGAAATCAGCAAGGAAGCCCTGAGCCAACTCCTCCATTCCCCTTACCATGAAGCACGATTGACAGCATTGTTTATGCTGGTGAAAAAATTCGAAAAATCAATAAGTGATACAGAGAAGCAGGACTGGATGGAATTCTACCTGAAACACAGGTCAGGCGTCAACAGTTGGGATCTGGTAGACAGTTCCGCACCAAAAATATTGGGCGCATGGCTTTTTGACAAAAACCGAAGCCTGTTGTTTGATTTTGCGACAACAGGAACCCTCTGGGAAAAACGAATGGCGATGATCAGCACCTTGTATTTCATTAGGAAAATGGATTTTGAGGACACTTTTAAAATTGCCGAAATCCTTCTCCGAGATTCCCATGACCTCATCCACAAAGTTGTCGGCTGGATGATCAGGGAAGTCGGGAACAGGGATAAGGATATTGCATTCGCATTTCTGAAAAAACATTACAAAATCATGCCGCGCACGATGTTGAGGTATGCAATAGAGAAAAATGACCCCGACGTGAGGGAAGCGTTTTTAAAGGGAGCGATCTAAACGCTCCCTTTTGAATATTTCAGTTGGTTTTTTTGGAATTCAATTCAAGAAATTCAACACTCAATCAATCCCTTCCATTTCACTCAACTCCAACCAGCGCAATTCCAATTCTCCTGTGGTAGAATCTATTTCTTTGATTCGGGAAGACCATTCCTGAATTTTTTGGTGGTCATCGATCCCCGAATTCATTTTTTCTACCAAAGCCTCTTTTTCAGCGCCAAGTTTTTCAATTTGCTGACCGATTTCCTCAAATTCCTTCTTTTGCTTAAAAGTGGCTTTGGTTTTACTCGGCGCCTGTTCTGCAACGACTGTTGGCTTGGATTCTTTCTCAGGTTTTTTGTCCTTATCCAAGGCCTTCTGTTCTTTTTCCCATTCTCTGAAATCGGTATAGTTGCCAGGGAAATCCTTGATTACACCTTCTCCTTCAAAAACGAATAGATGCTCCACCAAGCGATCCATGAAATACCGATCATGCGATACGATGATCAGACATCCCGGGAAATCATCCAAAAACTCCTCCAGTGTATTGAGCGTCATGATGTCCAGATCATTGGTCGGCTCATCGAGAATAAGGAAGTTGGGGCTTTTGATCAGCACCATCAGCAACTGAAGCCTTCTTCGCTCACCACCGCTTAATTTGGAAACAGGGGTATGTTGTTGTTTGGGGGGGAAACCGAATTTGTTCAGGAATTGTGCGATCGTGATCGTGCTTCCGCCTGCTACGGTGACGACTTCCGCGACTTCCTTGACCACATCGATAATCCTTTTGCTTTCGTCGAAGGAATCTTCTTCCTGTCGGTAATAGCCAAAAGCAGTGGTCTGCCCAATGGCCACTGTCCCCGAATCAGGTTTCAGTTGGCCTGTGATCATGTTCAAAAACGTTGTTTTTCCGGCACCATTTGGGCCTACAATCCCGATTTTATCGCCCTTTTTGAACGTATAGGAAAAATCCTTAAGGATGGGCTTGTCGTCAAAAGATTTGTTGAGTTTTTCTATTTCGATGATCTTGTTTCCCAAGCGCTGTGAAGTGACGGTCAGCTGAATGTCGCGTTCCTCTCTTTTGGAAAATGCTTTCTCCTTTGTGTCTTCAAAGGCATCCACCCTGTACTTGGCTTTGGTGCTACGGGCTTTTGGTTGCCTTCTGATCCAGTCAAGTTCTTTTTTATAAAGGCTCTTGGCTCTGTCCAATTCTGTCAATTCATTGCCTCTTCTCTCTTCTTTTTTCTCCAAGAAATAGCCGTAGTTTCCTTGATACCTAAAAATCTGTCCATTGTCCAGTTCCAGGATTTCATTGGTGACTTTTTCAAGAAAATACCTATCGTGGGTAACCATGAAAAGGGAAAGGTTCGCTTTGGAAAGATACTCTTCCAGCCATTCGATGGTTTCAAGATCCAGATGATTGGTGGGTTCATCCAGCAATAGCAAATCGGGCTTTTCCAGGATTGCTTTGGCCAAGGCTACTCTTTTTCGCTGTCCACCACTGAGGTTGCCTACGGGCATGGATGTGTCATGGAGGCCTAATTTCCCCATCACTTCATTCACTTGGTATTCAAAATCCCAAGCCTGAAGCCTATCCATTTTCTCAAAAATATCCTGAAGGAGGTCGTTGTTGTCCCTTCCATCCTGGGAGTCCAGCATTGCTTTGTGGTAGTCCTCAATGACCTGCATGGTCTCATTGGTACTTCCATCAAAAATTGTCTTGTAGATACTCAATTCCCCAGTAAACACAGGGTTTTGGTGTACATATGCGATTTTGACTTGCTGATTGATTGCTACTTGGCCCGTATCCGGAACCTCTATCCCCATGATGATTTTCATCAGAGTGGATTTTCCCGCACCATTGATTCCCACCAAAGCAATTTTTTGCCCTTGGTCAATGCCAAAGGAAATGTTTTGAAAAAGTTTACGCTCCCCGAAGGATTTACTTAGATTTTCGACCGACAAATAATTCATGGTGCAAAATTAAGTCTAGTTTCTCGGAATATCCACATGAATGCAAAAATAGATGAAGGGGCTTGCTGGTCAAAGCAGTTCCGAAAGGTTCACGGAATGATTCATTACTCATGGATTGTTGCACAAGTGCCAATACCGCCATCTGCCCATTCTTTTAAATGGGGGGTGTCCATGCCAACGTTATATTTTATATATTCAACGTCAAAAAGATCATTTTTTTTCAAAAAGGGCCTTGATCGCCAATTTAATCTGTTCCAATGCATTCAGAAAATGTTTTTTGGATTCTTGAAGATTGGGCTCGATTTCCTCTCTTTTTTCCTGATAAGCTTGTTCCACTTTTTCCTTGGCTTTTTTGAACTCCTCCTCCAAGGTGGTTTTGTTCTCTCGCAGCGCATTGATTTTATTCTCGATCTCCACCTTGGCTTCACCGGTAGCCTCTGCGCCTTTTTCGATTAAATGTTCTATTTTAGTACCGATGTCCTGTAGAATGGATTCTACTTCTTCAAAATTTGATTTTTCTTTGGCCATTGGAGTACATGTTTAATTTAAATACCTTCTAAAAATGTTTTCTAATATAGTAAGTAAGATCCAATCTACCAGTAAGCTCAAGCAGAATTTGTTAGTCCAGGTTACAGACCTTTTCCAACTTCTGGAGCAATCAAGCCTGAATTTGGCCACCAAGCTCACTGCTGCTTGTGGTCCGGAAAACCAAGTCCCACTAAAAGTGGAAAAGATCAATGATTATGAATTTGTATTTCAGGCGGGTGAAGACGTGTTGGTTTTTATACTTCAAAGCAATATCGTCAGGCTGTCGGAGGAAACGTACCTCAGCAAATCAAAATACCTGAAAAGTGATCCAAGTTTGAATTATTTCGGTCAGATTTTGATCTATAATTTTCTGGGCGAAACGATCAAAAATGAACGACTTGATGATCCGGGCTATCTTTTGGGGAGGTTGATGGTCAACCGGGAAAACAAGTTCTTTTTAGAAGGGGACAGGAAAATGGTCTACCATTTCCCCGAATTGCAGGACAATCCTGTAACGGGACAAAAAATGCAGGATTTCGTGGAGTTGTTGGTTTCCGCTGCATTGGACAATGACCTGCTGGCACCAGCCTTTGGCGATATCATGATCATCACCTATCTCCAGAAGCTGGAGCATACCTCAGGTATGGGCCATCCGAAAAAAATCGGCTTTGATTCTTTTGCCAAAAACCGACAATGATTTATCCTTCAATGGATTCGTTGGCGTGTGTTTGTTTTTCATAAAGCTCCGCATAAACACCCTTTTTTTCCATCAGGAAGTCATGTGTCCCTTGTTCCACAACATGGCCGTCGCCTAGGACGATGATTTTGTCTGCGAGTTTGGCAGAAGAAACCCGGTGGGAAATGATGATGGACGTCCTTCCCTTCATGATGATTTTCAGGGCATTCAATATGGAATTTTCCGTTTTGGTATCCACTGCTGACAAACAGTCATCCAAAAGTAATATCCGGGGTTCTTTGGCAATTGCCCTTGCGATGGAAACTCTTTGCTTTTGTCCTCCCGACAAGGTCATGCCCCTTTCTCCAAGCCTGGTTTCGAAACCTAGGGGAAAATCCAGAATGTTGTCATACACATCGGCATCTTTTGCGGCTTTCTCGACCAACCCTTCCGGCACAGTGTCCAATCCAAAGGCAATGTTGTTGGCGATGGTATCACTGAAAAGGAATACATCTTGGGGAACAAATCCTATTTGTTTCCTTAAGGAATAAATGTCGTAAGCTTTGATGTCAATATTATCGATCAGAATATCACCTTTGGTAGGATCATACATCCGTAGCAGGAGATTGGCGACGGTGGATTTTCCGGAGCCGGTAGCGCCAATGATGGCCAATGCCTCACCCGCTTTGATCTCAAAATTGACATTGTCCAATGCTTTAATCCCTGAATCGGGATAGACAAAACTCAGGTTTTTGACTTGAATGTCACCTTGGATTTCCCGCTCTAGGTTTTCAAGGCTGACAATGTCGTTCTTCTCATTCAGGAATTCATTGATCCGGGTCTGGGAGGCGGCGGCCCTTTGGATGATACTGGTGACCCAGCCCAAGGCTGTCACCGGCCATGTCAGCATGTTGACATAGAGGATAAATTCTGCGATGACGCCATAGCCAATCGTTCCTTCTATTACCTGGATGCCTCCGATATAAACCGTCAAAATGGTGCTTACCCCAATTAATCCCAAGATCAAAGGGTAGAAAAGCGATTGGACCAGTGTCAACCTTATCGATTTTTCTTTGTATTCCTCACTGGCTTTCTTGAATTCATTGGCACTGTCTTCCTCCCTGACAAAAGCCTTTAAAACACGGATGCCGGAAAATGCTTCCTGTACAAAAGTACTTAAGCCCGAAAGACTCCTTTGTATCTTTTCAGAACGCTCGTTGATCAGGTTGTTGACAAAATAAATGCTCAGCGAAAGAATGGGCAAAGGCAATAGAGAATAGAGTGTCAGCTCGACATTGACCGTCAGCATGTACCCAATGACCAATGGAAATAGCACCACGAGATTGATGCCGTACATGATCGCCGGGCCCAAATACATCCTGACTCTACTTACGTCTTCGGTGATTCTGGCCATCAAGTCGCCAGTGCTGTTTTTCCTATAAAAACTAAGGGGCAATTGCTGGTAATGGGTGAAAATTTCGTTTTTCATGTCAAACTCGATCAGCCTGGACATGATGATGATGGTCTGTCGAATCAAGAAAAGAAAGAAGCCCCTCAAAAGGGCCATCACCAAAATCAAAACCCCAAAAATCAAGATGAATTTCAGGAAGATGGAACGGGCTTCAACACTCAAATCGCCCTCTCCGAACAATTGATAGAAGCTGAAACTCTCCACCACATAATCTATGGCAATTCTGACCAGTTGCGCGGGGATTATTACAAAAATGTTTGAGATGATAGTAAATACTATTCCCAAAAGTAGATAACCCTTATATTTAAGAAGATATTTGTTTAAGCGCCAGAGTGGTTTCACGAAAGAAAAACTTTAAAATCTAATGATTAGTTTCATAATACTCTTTTAAATGCATTAGCAAAGCCCACAGAAAATATATAATTTTGTATCGGTGGTTTTCAACACATCAATCCCAAATATAACACTTTATAAATTTCCAAATTCAAATGGTAGACGTTAATACTACGGAAAAGGTTAAAGAAGGATCTATCTACGGACAGATTACCTCCTTAGGTCACGAGCAATTGGTTATTTGCCATGATGAGCCCACAGGGCTAAAAGCCATCATTGGAATTCACAATACCGTGTTGGGCCCAGCCCTTGGCGGTACTCGGATGTGGAATTATTCCTCTGAAGCGGAGGCCATCACGGATGTCCTTAGGCTTTCAAGAGGAATGACTTTCAAAGCAGCTATTTCAGGGTTGAATTTAGGTGGAGGAAAGGCGGTCATCATCGGTGATCCAAAGCTGAAAAGCGAAGCGTTTTTAAGAAGATTCGGGAGATTTATCCAAAGTTTGGGTGGAAGGTACATCACTGCCGAAGACGTAAACATCAACACCAGGGACATGGAATATGTTTCCATGGAAACAAAATTCGTCACCGGACTGCCTGAAATCAAAGGTGGTGGAGGCGATCCTTCTCCGGTAACTGCCTATGGTACTTATTTGGGGATGAAATCAGCCGCCAAAAAAGCATACGGATCGGATTCATTGATGGGCAAAAAAATTGCCGTGCAAGGAATCGGTCAGGTTGGGAAATACTTGGTGGAGTACCTGATCAAAGAAGGTGCTGAAGTATTCATCACGGATATTTTTGAAGACAAACTCAGGGCGGTAGCGAAAGAAACCGGAGCCACTGTGGTGGACCCCAATCTTATCTACGACATCGACATGGATATCTATGCTCCTTGTGCATTGGGTGCCACCATCAACGACCAGACGATAGAAAGACTGAAATGTCAAGTCATCGCAGGAGCAGCCAACAACCAGCTTCACGAGGAAGAAAAACACGGAAAAATGCTTTTGGAGAAAGGGATTGTTTATGCCCCGGACTTCTTGATCAACGCAGGGGGCTTGATCAATGTGTATGCGGAATATTTGGGTGGATACAATAGGGAATCGACTTACAGACAAGCCGAAAAAATCTATGACACCTGTACTGCCATACTTGACAAATCTGAAAAGGAAAATATACCTGCACAACAAGCAGCCACAGAATTGGCCTGGAATCGTATCCAAGCAATGGGGAATGTGAAACTTCCTTATTAAAAAATTGAATCCCCCGATTCTATTTCTTCGGAAAAATGATCGGGGGATTTTATAGTATTGTGGACAAAGACGGGTCCTTTTATAAACCTTCGTCTAAAAACAATTATATTTACGTTCTTTAAAATCAGGTATGTTAAACAGAAGAATTCTCAGGGTCAAGGCTTTTCAAAATCTATATGCTTATGAACAGAGTAAGGCATCCAACTTTAATTTGGCAAAAGACCAGATCAGAGAAGCCTTTCTTCCGGATCTAAACAGCATGGAAGTACAAGACAAGGTGCAGCTAAAGAAAGACGCTGAGCTTGCCATCAAACTTTTTTCCAGCAACCTGAACAGTAAAAACCTGATTTCTGAAACAGACGTCAGTACCAAAATCAAGTCTGAGTCCATCAAAGCCATCAACTATTACCACAAGGCCAACAAAGCGGACCATGATTTTCTATTGAACAACATGGTGATCTCTGCCGAGCGAATCCCTCAATTGTACCTTTATGCGATCCAATTGCTCATTGCATTTGGAGACCACGTAGCCAAGGAAATCGATCGAAAAAGAAAAATCTCGAATGACGCAATCATCTCCACACTTGGAGACCTTAATCTTGCAAACAATGCCATCCTGAAGAAAATCAAAACCATGCCTGAATACCAATCAGCTGTGATTCGACAAGATGCACAAATCGATGAGCTTGAACTTGAAATAAAGGAATGGTTCAGGGAGTATGTAAAACCTTCCGAAGGGTATCAGGAATACATCAAGATCAATGCGCCCACCCTTACCCAGGACTATGAAATACTGGACGACATTCTCAAGAAAATAATTTTCAAAAACAACGCGATTCTCAATTTCTTTTCTGAAAAAGACCTGAATTGGACTGAAAATAAGTCAGTAGTAAGGAGTCTGGCATCAAAAGTGCTCAAAAATCTATCAACAGATCCATCAGCTGAAGAGGCTTTGCTTCCGGAAATCGCCATCAATTGGGAAGAGGATAAGGAGTTTTTCCAGAATATCTTTAACTTGACGATTGAATGTGGCGACGAGCACATGGAGTTGATAGGGAATAAAACCAAAAACTGGGATATCGAAAGGGTAGCTTACACCGACAAGATCATCATGTCAATGGCGCTGACCGAAATGAAAAAATTCCCAAGCATCCCCGTCAAGGTCAGTATCAATGAATATATTGACATTTCCAAAACATACAGCACGCCCAAAAGCAAGCAGTTTGTAAACGGATTACTGGATGTTTTGGCAAAGGAATTAACCGAAAGTGGAGAAATCCGTAAGAGTGGTAGAGGTCTTTTAGATAACAAATAAAATATCAAAAAAATGAGCAAAAGCAGCAATACATTTATGTTAATAGCTGGAGCAGGTATAGGAGCCGCTTTAGGCTTGCTATTCGCCCCCGATACAGGAAAAAACACAAGGGATAGGCTTTCTTATCAGTTGTCGAAATACAGCGAGGACTTGGAAGAACTGATAAAAAATCTACGCGACGGGAAAAATCTTCCCTTAAATGAAGCAAAATCCGAAGGAAACAAAGTAATTTCGGAAGCCAAAAACAAAGCCGAGAATTTACTCAGTGATGTGAATAAACTTATTGATCAAATCAACAGACAAGATAATTAATCATTCAACCAAATGAGATACATCAAATTTCCAGCCTTCGTTTTGATGGCTGCACTTATGGCCTCAGGCTGTAATACCAACAAAAACGACGATTCGGCAAAATTGGCGGAATTGGAGCAAAAACTTGCCCGTCTTGAAGCCGCACAGCCCATTCCCACCAACGTGCAATCGGTGGATGTTGCTGATCCCTCCACCTTGGGTCAGTTCCAATTCGGTGAAATCGAATACGATTTTGGTACGATCGACGAAGGAAAGGTTATCGAGCACATTTTCAAGTTTACCAACTCAGGTCAATCTCCCTTGGTCATTTCAAACGTCACCGCTTCCTGCGGATGTACGAGTCCTGACTGGTCAAAAACACCCGTAAAACCGGGAGATGAGGGATTTGTGAAAGTGGTATTCAACTCTACTGCCAAACCAGGTGCCCAAGCTCCAACAGTAACCATTCAGGCCAATACTAGCCCAAATGTGACCAGATTGAGATTAAAAGGAAATGTTAACCCAAAAAATGCCGCTTCAGCCAGTGCTGGACAATTTGGCCCAGTGAAAAAATAATGATGAACAATTGGATATTATTGCAAGCAGATGGTATGAGTGGGATCATGGGACAGGTTTTCCTGTTTGGCTCCATCATTTTGATTATGTACTTCTTCATGATCAGGCCACAACAAAAAAAACAGAAAGACGCTAAAAATTTCCTTGAATCCGTAAAAAAGGGCGATAACGTGGTCACCATAGGTGGCGTACACGGGAAGATATACAGCCTAGAGGATGATACAGTTCTTTTGGAATTAGACAAGGGATTGAAAATCAAAGTGGAAAAGTCAGCGATCTCTCCGGAATTCACTAAAAAAGCAAACGGAATCAAATAAATTGGACTTGAATAAGCTCAAAAAATTAGTTTCTAATGCCAACCCTAAAAAAGTGGCAAACATGAAAGTGGTAGCGCTGTGCCTTTTGGCCGCTACCACTTTCTGGCTTTTGAATGCCCTCAACAAAGACAACTACACAACTGTTGTAGACTATCCAATCGAAATCATTTATGACAAGGAAGAATTCATGGCCGTTGAAAAATTGCCTGCCCGTGTCAAAATAGAGATCAATGGAAATGGCTGGGATCTGCTCAGAAAATATTTCAAGATAAAGGACAACCCTTTTTTGATTGAAATCAACAACCCTTCCACAAAAAACTATCTCCTGACTTCTGAAATAAGAAGGAGTCTTGCGGAAAAAATTAGCCCTACGAGTTTGGTGTCAATCGTAAGTGACACCATAAAATTCAAAATTGATAAGGTAGTCACCAGAAAGATAGATATCCGGCCAGACACCACCTCCAATACATTGGCCAAGAACTTCAGATATGCAAGCCAAATCGCGATAGATCCTCCGGTAGTCAGCATAAAAGGGCCAACATCCATATTGGAACAATTGGAAGGTATTCTTGCGGTAAATCTCGGAGAAGAAAAAATCAATAAAAATTTCAGCAAAATCCTTCCTTTGACTTTGCCTGATGCGTTCAGGGATTTTTTGACAATGGAGGACGAAAGTGTCCATTTTAAGTTCGAGGTCGTACAATTTCTTGAAGGAAACAAAAGACTCAAAGTCGTCAAAACCAATTTCCCTGAAAATGTGACTTTGGTCCAGCAGCCAAATACCATCATGATGTATTATCTGATAGACGAAAGAAAAGTCAACGAATTGAAGGAAATAGAGTTTGAGGCCATTCTAAATTATAGCAACCGAAACCGCCAAGACAGTACAGTAAGTGTCCAAGTAAGTCCAAAGCCTTCTTTTTTGGAGAATGTCAAATTGGAACCGGAAGTTTTTAGATTGAAATATGATTGATCGCAAACCACTCTTGGTAGGCCTTACGGGCGGAATCGGCTCGGGTAAATCCACTGTTGCAAAGGTTTTTCAGATCCTCAACATCCCCATTTATTTTGCCGATGACCGCGCAAAATGGCTGATGGCCAAAGATGAAGGCCTAAAACATAAAATAAAATCCGAATTTGGGGAAGCCGTCTATAACGAGGATGGCAGTCTCAATAGAAAGCACCTTGCCGCTGAGGTATTTGCGGATGATCAAAAGATAAAAGCACTCAACAATCTCGTACATCCTGCGGTTCGGGAAGATTTTTCCATTTGGGCAAGCAGTCAATCTGCTCCCTATGTTCTCAAGGAAGCGGCTTTGATTTTCGAAACCGGTGGAGACAAAGATCTGGATAAGGTCATCAACGTAAGTTCGCCTCTTAAAGTCCGTGTCAGCCGCATCTTGATGCGGGATGCCCACAGGGACGAAAACCAGGTCAATGACATCATTGACATGCAGCTTCCAGATGAAGAAAAAAATTCAAAATCGGATTTTGTCATCAAGAATACGGACAACAAGCTCCTTATCCCACAAGTACTACAGATTCATCAAAAATTACTTTTGGAAGCATCGGTTTGATCCCTTAAGGGATTCTCAGGGAGCATTAAGACTCTATCCTGATGTGAATCTGATCAAGATAAAATTTCATTCTCGTATGGTTTTGGTTTAAAAAATCAATGTTGTCGACCTTGTCTAGTTTGTGGTTGTAAAAAACCTCAATGTATTCTTTTTCAAGCAAGTATAAATTGACTTTATGCGAATAATACCGAATGGCTACCACAAAAGTCCCTTCAGTGTAAAGCTTGTGAATTTTTTTGTGCAAGGGTAATTCTCTAAAATCCTCTCTACTCATTCCTTAATTTCGTTAATTCCATTTCCGAACCAATATAACCAAAAGCGGACCAAAATCCACTTGCCACAACGTTTTCAAAAATAATTTTTGCTTTTGAAGTGTCCCCCAAACTAAGATAATGGTTGCCAAGACCGTAACCCTGGGTCACGTATTGAAGTCTTTGATTCTCCAGATTGACATCTGCTTTGAGAAGATCCTCCGGCACCAAAATCCCTTTGTACATCAAAATTCTTTTTAAGTAATCATCGTTTTCCAAGACAGTCATTTTTTCATGGACGGGTTTGATCACAGATTGGGCCTCTTCGGTTTTTCCCAGCTTCATCAATGCCATGTAGTACCAATCCAAAGTTGCTATCAGGAGATCATCATTGTTGGATACGGTCAAGCAAGATTGGTATGCCTTCAAGGCAGATTCAAAATCTCCCTTGAGATAGTGGGCAAGCCCTAAATGATACCAGACATTGAATTGAACATTGGATAGCGGGATATTAAAAGCATTTGGCATTCCATCTTTTTCTATTTGAAGCGCTTGGCCTTGCATCAAATCAGCAGCTTTTTCCAGATCTTCAATTGCTCTGTCCAACTCCCGAGTGGAGATAAACCGATGCCCCCTATGTCTTAGGGGTTCAAAAGCATTTTTATTCTCTTCAATTCCCTTGGTAAAGGTCCGGATAGCCAAATCATACCTGCCCAAATAAGCCTCTCTTCTTCCGATCCAGATAAGGTTATCCAAACTTGGCTCTTCTGCGTATGCTCTTTCGGCTTCAAAAAGTTTCTTCAATTGATCTTGTTGGGCGACTGTATCCACATCAGTGATGAGAGAATCTCCCAAAAGACTGATCCCTTGGAAAACTGCTGTTTTGAGGACATTGTCACCGGTCCATTTTTTTTCCACTTCTTTGGTTTCACAAGACTGGAGCAATACCAACAGGAAAAGGAGGGGATAAAACTGGGTTTTCATCTTTGTGGATTATCTTTGGCCAATACTTTTGAAAATTTCAGAAGGGGACGTATTATTGAAGTTAAAATATCCGCCAATAATGATAGTGAAATTTAAGAAACTTAATATTCCGAGACCATTTTTTTTTCTTTTTTTGTTTTTTTCGATTTCCATTTTTTCTTCTTGCTCACCAACCAAAAAGCTCAGAAGTAAAAATGTAAACCAAGTGGTGGAAACGGCAAGGAGTTACCGGGGCACGCCTTATCGTTATGGAGGGACTACAAGGGTAGGTATGGACTGCTCAGCGCTCATCTACCACTCCTTTTATAGTGTGGGGATAACCATGCCGCGCACCTCGGAAGCACAAAGTGGGATGGGGAAGAAAGTCCCGACAAGAAACATTGAGAAGGGGGATGTTCTTTTTTTTGCCACGGGCAAAAAAAAGAAAAAGGTAACACATGCCGGAATCGTCACCGAAGCCTCTCGTGGCCAGGTGAGGTTTATCCATTCCTCTACCTCGCTGGGCGTTACGGAAGACAACTTAAGCAACAATTATTGGAACAAAGCCTATTTGTTTGGGAGAAGGATGTTCTAAAAACGCTGGAGAACATGTGGTTTTCCTAGCGGAAACCTTTCTTTTAGCACAAAGGAGAAGTTTTTTGGTCCGATTTTTTTGGTGTTTGAATGACCCAGAGCCATTCACCAAAAAAGCAAATACGAAGGACCAGAAATACCGGTTTTTGAACAGATTGGATTCCCAAATATTCATTTCGCTCCAATTCATAAAGAAAAGCATCTTGATGCAAGATTTAATTTCCAAACATCCTTTGGTATTAAGGTTTTATAATTAATTTTGCAAGCAAATTGAGAGAGCTTAAATCCTTTTTACATCAATATATAAAAATGATAAATACTGGTAAGATAACCCAGGTGATTGGTCCTGTTATTGACGTTTCCTTCAATGAAGGAAGGTTACCCAACATTTTGGATGCACTTGAAGTCACAAAAGAAAACGGACAAAAAATCATCCTGGAAGTTCAGCAACATCTTGGTGAGGATAGAGTAAGAACCATCGCGATGGATTCTTCCGAAGGAATGGTAAGAGGCATGATCGTCACCAATTTAGGTACTCCTATTTCTGTGCCTACGGGTGTTGGGATCAAAGGACGTCTATTTAACGTGGTCGGAGAAGCGATCGATGGCCTTCCTCAAGTTCCAGCAGGAAAGAGATTGTCGATCCACAGATCTGCGCCAAGATTCGAAGATCTTTCTACTGCCTCAGAAATCCTGTTTACGGGAATCAAGGTGATCGATTTGATCGAGCCTTATGCAAAAGGTGGTAAAATCGGACTTTTCGGTGGTGCCGGTGTTGGCAAAACAGTATTGATTCAAGAATTGATCAACAATATCGCAAAAGCTTACTCTGGTCTATCCGTATTTGCGGGTGTTGGGGAAAGAACGCGTGAAGGGAATGATCTTTTGAGAGAAATGATTGAATCAGGAATTGTAACTTATGGTGACGATTTCGTTCATTCTTTGGAAACCGAAGGAGGATGGGATCTTTCCAAGGTGGACATGAAAAAACTTGAAGAATCCAAAGCTACTTTCGTGTTCGGTCAGATGAACGAACCTCCAGGAGCAAGAGCCCGAGTAGCCTTGACTGGATTGACTTTGGCTGAATACTACCGAGATGGCGAAGGAGATGGTGCAGGTAAAGATATTCTTTTCTTTATCGATAACATTTTCAGGTTTACACAGGCAGGTTCTGAAGTGTCCGCCCTTTTGGGTCGTATGCCTTCAGCAGTAGGTTACCAGCCAACTTTGGCAACTGAAATGGGAACCATGCAAGAGCGAATCACCTCGACCAAAAACGGTTCCATTACTTCAGTACAGGCAGTATATGTGCCTGCGGATGATTTGACCGATCCAGCTCCAGCAACTACCTTTGCCCACTTGGATGCTACAACCGTACTTTCCCGAAAAATCGCGGAATTGGGTATTTATCCAGCCGTGGATCCTTTGGATTCCACTTCCAGAATCCTCCAGCCAAGTATCTTGGGTGATGAGCATTATGATTGTGCCCAACGCGTAAAGGAAATTTTACAACGATACAAAGAACTTCAGGACATTATTGCCATTCTTGGAATGGAGGAACTTTCTGAAGAGGATAAGCTTTCCGTACACAGGGCGAGAAGGGTACAACGTTTCTTGTCACAGCCTTTCCACGTAGCAGAGCAATTTACTGGTTTGAAAGGTGTTTTGGTGGATATCAAAGATACCATCAGAGGCTTTAATATGATCATGGACGGGGAATTGGATCACCTTCCCGAAGCGGCTTTCAACTTGGTGGGAGGTATCGAAGATGCCATTGCCAAAGGAGAAAAAATGCTTGCGGAAGTAAGATAAGGCCATTCATTTGATCATCACGTTCATCAAAAAATAAAACAGCATCAATATGCAATTAGAAATCGTAACGCCGGACAAGAAGATCTTTCAGGGAGAAGTTTCTGAAGCGACCTTTCCTGGCGCCTCCGGTTCTTTTCAGGTATTGAACAACCACGCTGCCATTGTTTCCACTTTGGCAAAGGGAACGGTTTCGTTCACCACCAAAGAGGGCAAACAATCTATCGTTGTCGATGGAGGTGTGGTCGAGGTCAAGGACAATAAGATTGTCCTTCTTGCCGAAAAAGTACTGGATTGATATAAAAAATCATATTCAACTTGAAAGCCTGATCAATCGATCAGGCTTTTTTGTTTGAAACTTTGTATACTGAAGTTATTCTTCTACCTTTGCATCCGTGAAAGGAGGTGTATACATATGATCATAGTTAACGTAAAAGAAAACGAATCTATCGAGAAAGCGCTAAAGCGTTTTAAAAAGAAATTTGATAGAACTGGAGCTGTAAGAGAACTTAGAGCAAGACAGGCTTTTGTAAAACCGTCTGTAAAAAACAGAGAGCAGAGAATTAAGGCTGCTTACAAACAAAAAATGCAAACAGAAGAAGCGAATTAATTCATTTCTTTTTTTGATATTCCAACAGAATGGCGCACCTACCGAAAGCGGGTGCGCCTTTTTTATTTTTTTAACCCCTGTCACGCATTGTCAATTCCATTCAAGCCTATTATTACCTGGGAATCATTCAGTTATTTACTGTTTTTAACTTCATCCTATCGGTACTTCACCTTATTTTTCAATTGGTCTGATTTTCTTGCCGTGTCAACACCCTTTGAGAAACCGAATACATTATTCGGATTTACTAAAAAAAAATATTATTCTGGGTATTGTAAAACTCAAGCAATCAGGGGATAAGTCTATCCTGTCTTTTTTTTATCCCCGATATATCTAAAAAATAAGCATCTATTCATCGTTTTTTTAAAATATTGGGAAGCTTTTTCGTTAGTTCAGTAAGGATCTTTAAACCTGTTTATGCATTTCCAATTCCATTATTACTTGGGAATCGTTCAGTTGTTTTCCATTTTTGACTTCATCCTATCGGTACTACACCTTATGCTCCAAATAGTATGATTTTCTTGCCGTGTCAACACCCATTGGGAAACCAAATGCATATTTCGGGATTAATCCGTATTGTGTCGGGTTTAATATTGAAAAGTCGCCTGAAAGGATTATTTCCATTAAATTTCCCTTATATTCAATACTAAATATGCTGGATGCTTTTATCAATTATCTGGAACATGAAAAACGTGCAAGCCGACACACGGTTTTGGCTTATCGGATGGATTTGGAGCAATTTGGTGAATTCTGTAAGCTTTCCTTCGATAGAGAAGACATCTCTGCAGCCGACCATTCCGAAATCAGGGCATGGATCATCGATCGGGTCGATCAAGGACTAAGCCCCACCTCCGTCAATAGAAAAATGGCCACGCTGCGTTCCTTTTATAAATTTCTGATGCGATCGGGCGAAATCACCAAAGACCCGACCTACAAAATGCGGGTTTTGAAAACTCCTAAAAGACTTCCTGAATTTATCCAAGAGACCGCAATCGAAAAGATTCTGAATGAAATGGTTTACGCCTCTGATTTTGATGGACAGCGTGACAGGATGGTGATGGAGTTTTTGTATTTGACCGGCGTGAGACTTTCGGAATTGCTGGGACTCAAATGGAAGGATATCAACTTGATTTCCGATGAAGTAAAAGTTTTGGGAAAAAGAAAAAAAGAAAGAATAATCCCTCTTACAAGTGGGTTGAAAAAAAATATAATTCTGTATAAGAAAGTATTCGAGGAAACATTTTTAAATGTAAACGAGAGTGATTATTTTATCATTACCAATAAAAAAGAGCAGGCATACCCTATGAAGATTTACCGCATCGTGAGACATTATTTGGATCTGTATGCCCAGACTACAAAGCGAAGCCCCCATCTATTGAGGCATACTTTTGCGACTCATTTGCTGAATAAAGGCGCTGATTTAAATGCCGTCAAAGATCTTTTGGGGCACGGGAGTCTTGCCGCGACCCAAGTATACACCCATAATTCCATGGAAAAACTCAAGGCTGTGTTCGAACAGGCACATCCTAAAGCGTAATATAAGTTTAACTAAAACAATTACTGTTATGAAACTTCAAATGCATTCTATCCATTTCGACGCCGATCAAAAACTTACAGAGTTTATCCAGAGGAAAGCCGATAAGTTAGAGACCTATTATGATAGCATTATCGACGGCGAGGTATTTTTGAGAATTGATAAAAATGGAAAAAACGAGAATAAAATCGTTGAAATCAAACTGAATGGACCCGGGAAACAGTTTTTTGCCAAAAACCAAAGTGAAACATTCGAAGCTGCTGCAGATGATGCCATCGAAGGCTTGAGAAGGCAAATCAAAAAATTCAAGGAAAAAGTAGTAGTCGTCAAACAATAATCTCCCAAAACTCATTAAAGGCCTTTCCACCATGGAAAGGCCTTCATTTTTTAGCATCTTTGTGCGTCAGATTGAATCAAATGAAAACCCCGGAATTTTACAGGAAACTCACGCTCGGTATTTTGGCGCTTATCGCTTCGTTGAAGCTGCTTTACTTTCACTTTTCGGGACACAGCCTTTTCACAGAGGAAACGCAATATTGGCTTTGGTCAAAGCATCTGGATTGGAACTACTACTCCAAACCCCTGATGATAGCTGTTTATAATTTTCTCAGCACCTCAATTTTTGGGGATACCGAGTTGGCCATCAAATTAAACGCCATCCTTTTCAGTTCCATGACAGCATGGGTTGTTTTTGAATTGACATTGGAGATGTATCACAAAGGCAAGATTGCCTTTTGGGCCAGTATGATACTTGTCGTAATGCCTTTTTTTCACTTGGGCTCCATTTTTCATACGACGGATTCTTCGCTTTACTTCTTTTGGATCTTGGCTTTCTTCTTTTTATGGAAGGCCTTGGCGTCAAACGAAATGAAATGGTGGGTTTTGGCGGGTTTCGCCACGATCCTGGGGATCCTTTCCAAAAATATCATGGTGCTGACCCTTCCTACATTGGGGCTATACCTTTTGCTCACAGATAAAAAGAGAGTCCTCAGCAAGGGGCCCTGGGTGTATGTATTGGTTTCCTGTCTTTCATTGATCCCTATCGTGGTTTGGAACTTCCAAAATGATTTTGTGACCTTTAAGCATGTCGGGACGCTGGGAGGCGTAGAGGGAGAAAAGAGTGGTTTTGACCTTGTGCAATCGCTCAAATATGTGGGAGAGTATATTGGGGGACAACTGGGTTTTCTTTCCCCTTTCTTTATTCCTATACTTTGGCTAAGCATCAAAAAAACCAAATTCAGCAAGGACCCTCGGGCACTTTTTTTAATCCTTCCAACCCTGGTGGTTTGGCTCTTGTTTTTAGTGATGTCGATTTTCAAAACAGTGAATGTCAACTGGCCAGCTTTTGCCATACTCACCTTGCCTATCCTAATGGCCTATTGCTTGGATTCAGCCTCGATTCAATGGAAGAGATTTGCATTGTCCGGAGGAATCCTCACTGGTGTTTTGTTGATGATGCTGTTCTTCCCAGCCCCTCTTGATGCCATCGGATTTAAAAAAATCCTCAGACCTTCCAAAGATCCCATGATGCGTTTGGCGGGCTATAAAGAATTGGCAACGCGTATTGACCATTTAAAAGACAGCCTTGAATTGCGGGACAAAGAATTTTTTTTCAGTGACAGTTACCACGTTGCTTCTGAAATGGCCTTCTATCTCAAAGGAAACCCCCAAACTTACGCCATAAATATGGGTAGGCGAAAAAACCAATTTGACCTCTGGCCGGGGATTGGGCAATTTGAGCAAAAAGGATACTATGGGATCTACCTCACTCGGGAATTTGAAGTACAAGAGGCGGTAAAAAATGGATTTTCCCGCATCGTAATGCAAGAAAATTTCCCCACCATCCACCGTGGGGATACGGTTAAAACTTATATCATTGCCGTTTTGGAAAATCTAAGGCATGTAGAGGAAGTGGAGACAGGGGAATACTAATTTATAAGGGTTTGATCCAGAAAAACTTTTTCCCCAATTGGTTTTTGACCTCTTCAGGATTTCCGTTCCAAAGGCTCTTCACCATCTCCCAGAGATACTTGGCATCCCAATTGAGGGCGGCCAACTCCATTTCATATCCTGTATCGGGCAGTTTGTCAAGGTGTTTTTCCTCAAGAATCAGAAAATCGAACTCCCTATATCTGGCTCCAAAATTTTCTTCGCCCAGATCTGTCATTAAATAATCCGGTCCCAAGCCTATTCTGATCTTACTTCCGGTATGTAGGTGGCCCAAATAGGCTATTTTGCTGCCCGGCATGATGCCCTGTTCCTTTGTATATATTTTTATCAATTGGCCTGCATCGGGAAGAGAAATCTGATAGGTGGAAATACTTGCCTCAAAGAACAACAGCATCACACTGATCGCAATTGCTTTTGGCAGTGCACGCTCACTCCTGGATCTTCCAATCAAATAAAACAGGATACCGGCTGCAATAAGCACCTGTATCCAAATCCAGAAGCCTGAAGGAAGCATCAAGTTGAAGAAAATACCTATCAAAAGCACTAGTGAATTCAAGGCCAAAAAGAAAATCAAGGTGCCTTTAAGGAGCTTTACCCTCTCTAATATTCCGTTTTGAATCAGCAGCCAGGCAACCCAGATGGAAGTCAGTGGAACTACAGGCAACAGGTACCTTTCATAGAACTTGCTCACCACCGCAGACATCAGCAAAATGGCAATCACCCAGACCACCACAAATCCCGTGAAGGCCTTGTCATGATTGAAAAGCTCCTTGAATTTGTTCTTGAACCCCTTGGCCCCAAAGATAAACCAGGGCAAAAACATCACCACCATCAGCAGGGTGGCCAACAATACATTCTGAATGACCAGTAAATGCCTGGAGGCAACCCGCATTCCAACTTGGTCTTCGACAAAAGATTCCAGATAGTCAGCCCCATGAACCGCATACATGGCAACAAACCAATAAAAAGCGACAAAGACAGCCGTAAGAAGAGCGGGGAGATATGCCAATTTTTGGATTTTGATTCTTTGCCAAGGATTGACCAACAAATAGAACAAACCAAGTCCTCCCAGGGCGGCTGCTGGTAAGCCTTTGACTTCAAAGGCCAAAGCCAGGCCCAAAAACAAAAGCCAGCTGTATTTTTTTGGCGCATCATTCCCATGGCGCAGATAACCAAGGAATCCCACAGCACTCATAGCCAAAAACATTCCCAGTAAAACATCGGGGATGGATCTGGTGGCACTGAGAATCAAAACCGGGTGAGAGGCCATGATCAATGCCGAGAGTTTTGTTACTCTGGAATCCTTGAAAAAAACACTTGCTCCCCAGTACACAAAGCCAACAGTAAGTGCGCCTGCCAAGAGGAAGAAAATCCTGGAGCCAAATGGAGTGACTCCAAAAAGCTCAAACCCAGCCAAAACAAACCAATAGGTCAAAATCGGTTTTTTGAAGCGCATCTCATCACTTCCCAAAAAGGGGGTATGTATGTCACCTGTTTGGAGCATTTTGACAGCTGCATCCGTGTAATACATCTCGTCGGGATAATGCATGTGAAAACTCAGTGCAAATGGCCCGACCAAAAAGGCAAAGACCAACATGAAATACCAAATGGAAAAACGCTTGTCAGGTTGCATAATTAAGATTGAAGGGCAAAGATAATATTTTTCAATTTGTATGATACCTTAATCCAACAATCCAAAAAAACCAAGGAGGGCTTGCCGATTTTCGACAAAATTGGGTTCAACCCTAAATATGCAATAGGTTTCCAAATGAGATTGAAACGGAAAGAAAATCAGACTATTGGGAGAATAATTCCTGAAACCAACAGGGTGAAGTCAAGAATAGTCAACAGCTAATTGATTATCAGTAAATTACAATATTGAATGGCGTTAATAATACATAAAACGGGTTCAACTCAATTAAAAAACCCCTCCGAATCAAAATCCGAAGGGGTTTCCAATATTTCTAAATTCAGCCCGTATTTGGTTATGCTGCCAAATCCTATTTACGGGTTAATGGGACTATCTTTCGGCCCTCGTGCTTGTTCGGTCCACAGGAGTTCTGTTCATCCTGTTGGCTAGATCCCAAGCGGTGTGGAAGATCAATTGTGCTCTTTTGGTCATCAATGGGAATTCGATTTTGTCAACCGTATCCGTGTGCTGATGGTAATCATCATGAACACCATTGAAGAAGAAAATAACAGGGATATTGTGTTTTGCGAAGTTGTAGTGGTCCGAGCGGTAGTAGAACCTGTTCGGATCATCTTCCGCATCATACCTGTAATCCAAAATCAAATTCGTGTGGGTAATGTTGTTGTATTCATTGATGGTTTTCAACTGGGAAGAAAGCATCTCTGACCCGATCACGTAAACATAATCCTTGTTCTCGGCATCTTGATACTCATAGTCGATTCTTCCGACCATGTCGATATTGATGTTGTTCACCGTGTTTTCCAAAGGAAAAATAGGGTGGTCGGAATAGTACTCAGAGCCCAAAAGTCCTTTTTCCTCACCGGTTACATTCAAGAATAGAATACTTCTTCTTGGCTTGATGCCGTCTTTGGCAGCCATGGCAAAAGCTTCGGCTATCTCCATGACGGAAACCGTTCCAGAGCCATCATCATCGGCGCCATTGTTGACTCTTCCTTCGCTGTCGATGCCAGTATGGTCATAATGGGAAGAAATCACCAACACTTCCTCCTTTTTGTCTGTGCCTTCCAAGTAGGCCATCACATTTTCTGTAGGGACGAGTTTTTTGCTTTTCTTTACCAAGAAGCTGGCTTTTTGGATCTTGATGGATTCCGGATTGTTTTTGGCAGCCTCTTTCAATATCTCTACGGGAGTGGCGAAAAGGGAGGACATTTGGTCACTGCTCACCAAGAAGATCGGCTCTTGTTTGGTTTCTTGTTCAAAACCAAGTCTTCCTTTACCGCTCAAGGATTTGTATCTGTTGGCCAAGCGGTCAAAATTTGCTTGACCTTCCATGGTCACGATGACGATTCCTGCTGCACCCGCATCCATCACATCTTTCACGACCGTTTGCGCACGGCTTCCGATGGCCCAAAGACCGACGATCTTACCCTTTACATCTACTTTTGCAAGGTTTTCGGGCGAAGCCAGACCAAGAAAAACCAAATCAGCTTTGGCTGCTTTCTTCATGTCACCGTCTCCGATAAAAACAAAATCTTGGTTGTTTACCAATTTCTTTTTCCCAACAGTCAAGTTTACCTCAGGGAATGAAACGCTGGCAAGGTTGAATTTTTGGTAATAACTCCCATCCACAGGACCAGCCAGTCCCAAGCCTTCATAAAATTTAGCAAGGTATTCGGCAGCCATCTTCTGGCCTTTTTCTCCGGTATCCCTTCCTTCCATTTCGTCGGAAGCCAAGATGGTCAGGTGTTTTTCCAAATCACCGGCAGTGATGGTGGAAGCATATTTGACGGCCATGTCCTGAGCATTGACCTGCCAAGAGAACATCAACAGAAGTGCGCCTGTCAAGGCATAATTTCTTTTCATAAGTTATAAATAAGGGTTATTACTATTCTAGGCTTTAAACTTATCAATTATTCCAATCAGAATGAAACCGTTTATCAATTTGAGTGTTACAGTGCTATATTTCTTTGCCTCCTAAAATTATTATCATTCAATATTTCTTACCTTTGCCCTACCAAAAATCAAGGTAGATATAACCCAAATCTCTCACAATCAACATTGATGATGAAAATCAATCTCACTCCAACTACAAAATTTGAAAACAGGCACAATGGTCCTTCTTCTGAGGAGATCACGTTCATGTTGAATAAGATAGGCGCCGCTTCTTTAGACGAACTTATCGATCAGACCATTCCCAAATCCATCCAGACGGGAAAGCCATTGGACTTGCCTGCCGCACAATCGGAGGCTGAGTTTTTGAAATCCTTCAAACTGCTCGCATCGAAAAACAAGATATTCAAATCCTTTATCGGTTTGGGCTACCACGACACGATTGTACCAGGTGTCATTCTGAGAAATATCCTTGAAAATCCGGGATGGTACACGGCATATACCCCTTACCAAGCCGAAATCGCACAGGGAAGATTGGAAGCTTTGATCAACTTTCAAACTACTGTTATCGAACTTACAGGGATGGAGCTTGCAAATGCCTCCTTGTTGGATGAAGCCACCGCAGCTGCCGAAGCCATGACCATGCTGCACGCGTCCAAACCAAAAGAGAAAAAAAATGCCAACCGGTATTTTGTCGATGAAAAGATTTTTGAGCAGACCAAAGACTTGTTGATTACCAGATCGGTTCCGGTTGGGATTGAATTGATAATCGCGCCTTTGTCGGCCTTGGACTTGACTGATCCGCAACTTTACGGAATGATGTTGCAGTACCCAAATTCGGACGGTCAAGCCATCGATTACACAGCACTCCTTGCTTCCGCCAAAGCCAACAAAGTGCTCGTTGCCTTTGCAGCAGATTTGTTGAGCTTGACTTTATTGACACCTCCAGGTGAAATGGGTGCGGATGTCGTAGTCGGCACCACCCAACGATTCGGGGTTCCGATGGGATTTGGCGGTCCTCATGCCGCATTTTTTGCAACCAAAGAAGCGTTTAAAAGACAGATTCCGGGAAGAATCATTGGTGTTTCCGTGGATAAGGATGGAAACAACGCCTACAGAATGGCTCTCCAGACCCGTGAACAACATATCAAAAGAGAAAAAGCAACCTCCAATATCTGCACGGCACAGGTGCTTCTTGCTGTCATGGCGGGGATGTATGCGGTCTATCACGGTCCAAAAGGGCTAAAAGAAATCGCAAGCAGAATCCATGGACTTGCCCAACTCACCGGAAAGGCATTGAAATCCCTGGGCTTTGAGCAGTTGAACGAAAATTATTTCGACACCATTCGGATCAAAGCCGATGAGGTCCAGCAATCCAAAATCCACGCATTTGCCTTTTCTTCCGAAATGAATTTCAGGTATGAAAAAGGAGCGATTATTCTGACATTTGATGAGGTCAAGACTTTAGAAGATGTGACCGCAGTAGTGGAAGTTTTTGCAAAATCAACGAACATCAAGACCAAAGTCGATATCAATGCCTTGGTGGATGGTTTGGAAATCAATCTGCCGGAAGCATTGGCCAGAAAATCCGAATACCTTACCCATCCTGTGTTCAACCAATTCCATTCCGAACATGAAATGCTCAGGTATATCAAACGTCTGGAAAACAAGGATCTTTCTTTGGTGCACTCTATGATCTCCTTGGGTTCCTGTACAATGAAGTTGAATGCGACTTCAGAGATGGTTCCGGTCACCTGGCCAGAATTTGGACAGCTGCATCCCTATGCACCCCAAGACCAAGCCGCAGGCTATTATGAGTTGTTCCAAAACCTTAGAAATTGGTTGACAGAAATCACTGGTTTTGCCGACACCTCCTTGCAGCCCAATTCTGGTGCACAGGGAGAATATGCGGGTTTGATGGTCATCCGAGCCTACCACTTGAGTAGGGGAGACCACCATAGAAACATTGCCTTGATTCCAACTTCGGCGCATGGTACCAATCCAGCATCTGCGATCATGGCAGGGATGAAAGTGGTTTTGGTGAAATGTGATGAGAAGGGAAACATTGACGTAGCAGACCTTGAGGCAAAAGCCCTTGAACATAAAAATGATCTGGCGGCATTGATGGTGACGTATCCTTCCACCCATGGGGTGTTTGAGGAAGCCATCCAAGAAATCTGCCAGTTGATCCATGACAATGGAGGACAAGTTTACATGGACGGAGCCAATATGAATGCTCAGGTTGGTTTGACCAGTCCGGGCATTATTGGCGCGGACGTTTGTCACCTGAATCTCCACAAGACTTTCTGTATCCCACATGGTGGAGGCGGACCTGGCGTAGGCCCGATCTGTGTGGCCAAGCATTTGGTTCCTTTCCTTCCGGGAAATCCTCTGGTGAAAACTGGAGGCAAGCAGGCGATTACCGCCATTTCTGCTGCCCCCTTTGGCAGTGCAAGTATTTTGGCCATTTCTTACGCTTACATCTCAATGATGGGAGGAGATGGCTTGACCAATGCAACCAAAATAGCCATCCTGAATGCCAACTACATGAAGGCAAGGCTGGAAGAGCATTATCCAATTCTCTATACCGGAACACACGGAAGGGCTGCCCACGAAATGATTTTGGATTGTAGAGCTTTCAAGGATTTCGGAATTGAAGTGGAGGACATCGCCAAGCGATTGATGGATTATGGATTCCACGCACCGACGGTTTCCTTCCCTGTGGCCGGCACCTTGATGATCGAGCCAACCGAATCCGAAACCTTATCTGAACTCGACAGGTTCTGTGATGCCATGATCAGCATCCGAGAGGAAATCAGAGATGTGGAGTCTGGAGCAGCAGACAGAGACAACAACGTCTTGAAAAATTCACCACATACTGCTGGATTGGCTCTGGCAGACCATTGGGATTTCCCGTATTCCAGAGAAAAGGCTGTTTTCCCACTTCCTTATGTGAAAGGCAATAAATTCTGGCCAACTGTCAGAAGAATTGACTCCGCATATGGAGACAGGAATTTGGTTTGTAGCTGTATTCCAGTGGAGGAATATGCGGAAGTAGCAGAAACGGTTTGATAAATCAAACACTTGATTAATTTTCGAAGAACACGAATTCAATAAATATGAAGCCCCAGATCGATTCTGGGGCTTTTTTTTGCCCTCCCCAATTTGAAAAGTTTTGAACCTGGACTTAATTTATTAAAATAGTAATCAGGTAGCACTTACGAAACAGCTATTGTACTTGGAAATGATTCTACTGTCACTGAGCAATTCAAATCCATATATACCATCCTGAGCGCCAAGTAATCCCAACACCTCTCCTTCGCAATTGTACACGGGTGCTACGGAATTGCATACGGCGCAGCAGTTGCCAAAAATAAATAGTGTTTGCCCATTCAATTCTGTTTGGGCCACATAAAATAATTCCCGAAGGGAGCCGGATTCCATTTCAGTGATCTTTGTAGCCAGCCAAGGCAATTCACTTGCTGGATTGGATACGCCACAAGCTGCGATAGGCTTTTCCTCTTCATTCCTGCAGGATAGCAATACTAGCCCCATTACCAATAGTAAGATTGTTTTTCTCATAGGGAATGTAAGTAAGTTGTAGTTTGCTGAGACATTTCTATCTTTACGTAATATTGACTAAAAATGTCCTGAACTGGATTGATTTTTATATTTTTAAATCAAAATACCCTCATCAGATGAAAAAAACTTTCCCGATTTTTCTACTATTCTTTTTTATCTCCCAATTTTCATTTTCCCAAATCCAAAAAAACTGGGCTTGGGGTGGACCGATTGATCCACTTCAGGAAAAATTCCAGATCCTTCATTACCAACTGGAACTGGAGATTTTTCCCGAAAAACAGGAAATTCATGGGCTCAACAGGGTCACTTTTTCGGCTACCGAAAAACTGGACACCTTGCGCCTCAACCTGATCGAAGAATACACCGTCAACAAGGTAATCATGGATGGGAAAGAAATCGCCTTCCGTCATTTTGGGGATACGCTGGATATTTTCCCTATCGATTGCAGTTGTCAGGATGTGGAGATTCACTATGGCGGCAAGACTCCGATCGCCATTCGTCCGCCATGGACAGGTGGCTTCACATGGGAAATGGACCAGTTGGACAATCACTGGATGGGACTTTCCTCCCAAAATGAAGGGGCGAAAATCTTCATGCCTTGTCTTGATCATCCTTCCAGTGAGCCCCAAAACGGCGTGGATCTGATTTTCACTGCACCCAAATCCTACTTTGTGGCTGCAAACGGGCAGCTCATCCGTGCCACAGAAACCGAAAACAAAGTTACCTATCATTGGGCCACAGAATACCCGATCAACAATTACAACATCAATTTTACCCTTGGGGCATTCCATGAGGAATCGAAAACCTTTCTGAGTGCCGATGGGATGGAAATTCCCATGAAAGTGTATGTCCTTCAGGAAAACAGGGACAAAGCCAAATCGCTTTTGGAGGTGTTGGAAACAAGTGCCAAAACCCATGAAAAATATTTTGGCCCTTATCCCTTTCCCAATGATAAAATAGCCGTGGTCGAAACTCCCTACCTCGGCATGGAGCATCAGACCATCAATGCCTATGGCAACAATTACCAATTTGTCCCCATGGGAAAAGTACAATACGATTGGTTGCTGCACCATGAATTGGGGCACGAGTGGTTTGGCAACAAGGTCTCGGTCAAGGATTGGGCGGATTTTTGGATCCACGAGGGATTGACCGCCTATGGCGATTGGTTGTTCTTTAGGGAACATGGAGGAGAAGACGCCTATCATGAAAAAGTGGCTTCTGTTCGCAAGAGCATTGCCCATGCGCGACCGGTGGTTTCCCCCAGAAATTCAACGTCCGACTATGCCTATCACGGTGAAATTTACACCAAAGGCGCTTATATCATCCATTCCCTCCGCTACTTTTTGGGCGATGAAATATTTTTCCCGATGCTCAAAGCATTCACTTCCGACGAGCGATTTACCTATAATAATCTTGTGGAAACGGCTGACTTCACGGAATTTGCCCAGCAATATTCGGGAAAGGATTTGCAGGGCTTTTTTGACTTGTATCTGAAATCGGTCCGTGTTCCCAAAGTAAATGTTCGGAAAAAGGGTAAAAACCAGTATAAAGTGAGTTTGTCCAATATTGAATTTGAAATGCCTGTGGAGGTCAAAACTTCCAAAGGTTTGGAAAGAATGGTTTTGTCGAAAAAACCGATGGTGATAAAAAGTGATGTACCGATCGAAGTAGATCCCAAAGGCTGGTATTTGATGGCCAAATGATCACATGCTTTCATTGCCAGTGATTCAAAATTCTTAGGCAAGATGGATATTGCATACAAAATAGGTGGGGCGTCAAAACTTCACCTGTTTTTGTTTTGTGCTTTTCTGGAATCTTGCCGGTTTAAACTCTTGCCATCTTGAATCAAAATATTGTATTCTGGCACTATTCAATCAAAATTCCTTATTTTTCCAGCCAAAACAATTCCAATTGCAAATTCCTTTGCTTGCCCAGTCTTGATCTCCCAATTTTATGTCCTCAAAACTTCTCATCAGATTATCACTGATTTTCAATTACATGGTATTTGCGGTTCTGCTCAATTCTGTGGGGGCCGTTATTCTTCAGGTACAGCGGACTTTTGATGTGACCAAGGCGGAGGCTTCTTTGCTGGAAGGGTTCAAGGATTTGCCGATTGCCATTTTCTCCTTTATTTTCGCCTCATTTTTGCCAAAACTCGGAATCCGAAGGGGGATGCTGGTTGCGCTTCTTGCGGTAGCGGCCATTTGTTTTTTGATGCCCTTGATTGCCGATCAGTTTTGGTATTTCAAATTGCTCTTTGCCGTGGTGGGGATTTCCTTTGCAGTGATCAAGGTCAGTGTTTTTGCAACCATTGGTTTGGTCACCGATACTCCTAAAGAACACAGCAGTCTGATGAGTACCATCGAGGGGTTTTTCATGGTGGGAGTGCTCTTGGGTAATGTGTTTTTCAGCCTTTTTGTCAATGATGCGGACCCAAGTTCGGCCACTTGGCTGAACATCTATTGGTATTTGGGTGCTTTGACGCTGCTAGCAGCCTTGCTTCTGTATTTTAGCGAGATCAATGAGTCTGCATCCAAAAGGGACAGCACCCTGTATTCCAATGAATTTATGGAAATGATAAAATTGGTTGCCAAGCCATTGGTGCTGGTTTTTGCAGCGTCGGCGTTTTTGTTTGTCTTGGTGGAGCAAAGCTTTATGACTTGGACACCTACCTTTTACCAAGAAGTATTGAAAGTTCCTGCCAGTATGGGCATTCAGGCCGGGGCGGTTTTGGCAGGTGCTTTGGCCTTGGGTCGTTTGTTGGCGGGGCTCCTGCTGAAAAGGGTCCATTGGTTGACGGTGACGTTGACATGTACGGTTTTGGTGGGATCCTGTGTCCTTTTGACTTTGCCCTTGACGGCTGATTTGCCAGAAGCCACTACGACCATCACCTGGTTCAATGCGCCCTCTGTGGTGTATGTTTTTCCCATTATGGGTTTGTTTCTCGCTCCGATTTATCCCACCATCAATTCCGTGGTGTTGAGTGCATTGCCCAAATACATGCAGAGTTCGATGTCAGGTTTGATTGTGGTTTTTTCTGCTTTGGGCGGGACTACCGGATCCATCATCACCGGCAATATGTTTGAGGCCTATGGGGGAACCACCGCCTTTTATTTCTCGCTTATTCCCATCCTACTTTTGTGTGGAGTATTGATATTATTGAACAGACAAGTAAATAAAAACGCATGAAAACTCCATTGACACCCGAGACGATGTATGGCGAGTTGTTTGAAGCAGTGCAACTGGGCGGGGTTTTTCAGGATTCCAAGATGTTTGTGGATGCGATTCCCCAAAAACCCGTTGCGGAAATTCTGCGGGATTTTCGGGAAAGCAGCCACCATGAGGGTTTTTCCTTGGTGGATTTTGTCAGGGAAAATTTCAAGACCCAAGCAATTGTGGACTCCGCTCAACTTCCAAGGGATCTTCCTTTGGAAAAAAGGCTGCACCTCCAATGGGACCTACTCGAAAGAGCACCGGATCAACAGGTCGAAAATTCCAGCCTGATTCCATTGCCAAAGGCATATATCGTGCCCGGGGGAAGGTTTGGGGAAATCTATTATTGGGACAGTTACTTTACGCTTTTGGGATTGAAAGTTTCCGGAAAAACTGCTCTGATGGCATCAATGGTCGATAATTTTGCCCATTTGATAGAGACGGTGGGCCATATTCCGAATGGCAACCGGAGTTATTTCATTTCCCGAAGTCAACCTCCTTTTTTCGCCAAAATGGTCGAATTGTTGGCGGAAGTGATGCAGGATGAAAAAATCTTCCTCCAATACCTTCCCGCAATGCTGAAGGAATATGATTTTTGGATGGCCGGGGCGGATCAATTGAATACCGGAGAAGCAATTTCCCGGGTAGTGAAGTTTGAGGAGAACATTTATCTGAACCGATATTATGATGACCTGGATACACCGAGGCCGGAGTCTTTTGTGGAGGATTTGGAATTGTTGGAAAGTGCTGGAAACACCCCTGAGCTTCTCCGCCAAATCCGTGCAGCATGCGAATCCGGTTGGGACTTCAGTTCCCGATGGCTCAAGGATCCAATGGAATTGAAAAGTATCGAAACCTTTGATCTCCTTCCCGTTGACCTGAATGTCTTGATGGCAGAGATCGAAAGGATCATTGCCAAATCCCTTGCCATTTCCGATAGGATCGCGGAAGCAGAGGCGTTCGTTCAGAAATGGGCCAACCGCAAAAAGGCAATTCAGCAGCATTTCTGGGACGATCGCTCCGGGCTTTTTTTGGATATCCATTGGAAAACCAAAGAGACGGTCTATAGGCCTTCACTCGCAGCGTTTTTTCCACTTTGGACGAATGTTGCCCATGAAAGCCAGGCAGAAAGGGTACTGGAGTACGCCGAAAAGAATTTCCTGAAACCGGGTGGTTTGGTCACCTCCAACCAGTATTCCGGACAGCAATGGGATGCCCCCAATGGCTGGGCTCCTTTGCAGTGGATCGGTTTTTTGGCAATGCACAACTATGGCAATAATGAACTTGCGCTGGATCTGGCCCATCGCTGGACCCAGCTAAATGAGCAGGTATTTGAGCGGACAGGAAAGATGATGGAGAAATACAATGTGGAAGACCTCAGTCAGGAAGCCGGAGGTGGCGAATATCCGGTTCAGGATGGATTCGGTTGGACCAACGGGGTTTTTCTGGCGATGAAGGAATGGATGAAAAAGCAAGTCTAATCTTTTCCTGAAAAAGATTAGACTTGCCGATTGTTGGTGGTTTAATGATTTGGTTCTCTTTGAAAAGCCCTTAATTGAAGCAGTTAGAAACTGTATCTGGCACTCATAATCAAGATCCGGGTTTCTCTTTTGGCATAGAAAGATTGTGAAAAACTGTTTGTCAGACTATTTCCTGCGAATCTTCTTGTATCAAAAATATCCCTTAAACTGACTGAGAAATTGCCCTTGTTTTTGAGGAATGCTTTCTGGATGCTTGCATCAATGTAATATTGGGATAGGTCTCGACCTTGGGCTTCAATTTCTGCGGATTCATAGTTTCCAACGAATTGCAAGTTGATGTCAAGCGGCAATTTGAAATCACTGGTAATCTTTGTGTTCCATGCGAAACCACTGTTGACAAATTCTTCGCCAATATTCGACCCGTCCACTTTTATCCTAAACATCGTGAGTCCTCCACTCAAAGTCCACCAAGGGGCAATCTCTCCAAGTCCGATAAATTCTGCGCCGTAAGATTCAGCGGTATTCAAATTGTCAGGTTGAGAAATGGAGATGCCATCTTCGATGATGGTGATGAAATCCAATTGCCCTGAAACTTGCCTGTAAAAGAGGTTGGTGGTGAAGCTTGACTTTTCCAAATTGGCCATATGCCCAAATTCAACGGAGTGGATCATTTCAGGTTTCAGATTGGGATTGCCACGGCGCACATTCAGTGAATCGGTAATGTCCGGAAATGGATTGAGTCTCCATGCAGTTGGGCGATCTATCCGTCGGCTATAAGTCGCTTTAAGTGAATGCTTTTCATTGAACTTGTACAAGGTTTGGAAACTTGGAAACAAATTGAAATAATCCTGTTTATTTGTTTCGTCTGTGTTTTTGAGATAGGTGTCTACTACGGTGTATTCTCCCCTCAATCCAACTGAATAATCGAATTTTTTGGCTGTTTTGGCGTAAATAAAGTATCCCGCATGGATCTGGTCCTGATACAAAAACGTGTTGCTGATGGTGGGATCTTCTTCAAAAGTCTGTGTTGTTTCCACAAGTCTCGAATAGCGATAGTCGTTGTCAAACTTTCTGAGATTGGATTTCAATCCTGTCTCGAATTTAGATTTTTCGTTGATGGGATGGATATAATCCAACTGAAATACGGAGATATATCTTTTTTCATCGGTGAATGCCCTTTCCTGACCATTCCGATTTTCGGGATTTGGGTCCAAGGTATTCCTGAAGATGTCGATGTTCTGGGTTTTGAATTGATTTCTAAAGGAATTGCTGGCGGTGAATCTAAGTTGGCGATTGGGATCATCGAAGGTTCTTTCATAGATGATCGCATTGTCCAAGCCATCATCTGACTCTGTTTCATTGTTTCTTCTCACATAATCCAGCAAGAGATTCCCCGAGCTTTTGTCATTCAGTTCAGAGAATAAAGTATTTACCTGACTGTCCATGCTGGTGCTGAAAACGCCTTCATAACTGATGATATTTCTCCCGAAATAATAATCGCCACCATAATTGAAAGTATGGCCAAGGTTTTCACTTCTGGAGGATGTGTTTTGGGATAGGATTTCATTGTCACCGAAAATTTCCCGGACAGAACTTCTTTCCCCTGCATCTCTCCATCTGCGGAGATTATAGCCGCCATACACATTGTAGGTTAAGGTTCTGTGGTTGAACCTTGCTCCGGTATTCATTCTTCCGCGGGTACCATAAGTGAATTCAACCCCACCATTGGATCCCAAATCCTGTCCTCTTTTTAGGATAATGTCAATGACTCCACCTTCGGCTTCGGCATCAAACCGGGCATTGGGATTGTTGATGATTTTTATTTGCTCGATGGCGCTGGCGGGAAGTTGGTCCAAATTCTGGGTCAAGGATGAATTTCTTCCATTGATCAAAATATTGGTTCCGCTGCTTCCTCTCAGGGAAACAGTGCCGTCCTCAGATACACTGATTGAAGGAGTGTTTCTCAAAATATCCAAAAGAGATCCCCCAATATTGGAAAGATTTTGTTCTGGGTTGATGGTAATTCCTTCTATATCCGCCCTGAAAGGGAGTTTGCTCGTGGTCACAATCACTTCTTGAAGATCTTGGTTTTCGACCTCCACTTCAACTTTTCCCAAATCAAGGTTGCCGCTGATTTTTAAGTTATTGATTTCTTTTTGAGAATAGCCAATCAGGTAAAATCTCAAAGTATAGGTTCCCGCTTTGGCATCCAAAAAAAATTCACCTTGATCATTGGTCTTAGAATAACTTTCAGGGGTTTCATTCCCCGGCACAAAAAGGGCAACTTGCATAAATGGAACGGGTATGCCTGCATCCACATCCATTACCCTACCCTTTAAGGAAAATGGATTTTCATTGGTCTGGCTGTTTGCCGAAAAGGCCAACAGGATGAAAAAAACGAGAAGGGGGACTTCCAAATGTGGGAATCTTGATTTCATAACCGGCGCAACATTGATATTTGATACAAGTATATCTCCACAATTTGTATCAATTTTGAAGTTTGGGATTATCGAAATGAAAGCTTCACCAAATGAAAAGGCTTCTCAAATTGATAACCAATCCGGAAACCTGAAAGGAAACAGATTTGTTTCACAATGGACAGGCCCAAGCCAATGGAATCAGAATTGTTATTCCCTTTTTTAAAGCGCTCAAAAAGTTCATTTGTATTTAGTTTGGGTTCAATGCCAGAATTTTTTACGATCAAATGGTCTTGGCAAAGCCTGATTTCGATCGATCCGCCTGTGAAATTGTGTTTTATGGCATTGGTCAATAAGTTGTTCAATAGGATTTCCGCCAAATAAGGATGGATGGAAATCAATACGTTTTCTTCTATTTGTTTTACCAATGAAATATTTTTTAGATCGATCAGGTCTTCAAAATCATGTGTGGATTGAGTCAAAAGGGATGAAAAGTTGATTTTTTCCGAAAACTCAAATTCCCTATTTTCCAATTTCGCCAACACCGACAAGGAATGCACAATTCTGGTTAACTTTTCATTGGACTGATACGCCGATTGGATCAAATCTGCCTGGAGGTCGGTGATCGGACTATCGATCAGCAATTCCAGTTTTCCCCTCATGACTGCCACAGGGGTTTGGATTTCGTGGGAAATATTCTCTGAAAACTCCTTCATCACCCGATAATCCTTCAATAGTTTGCCAGACATTTTTTCAAGAAATGCATTTAGCTTTTCAAATTCCTCCATTCGGGTGGTTTCGAAAACAAGAGGTTTGTTTTCCTGAAAGGAAAATGTGCTGATCTTTTCAAGACTTTTATGAAAGGGGGAAAGAATTTTTTTGGAAATATATCGACCCGTGATCGCTGTGAAGATTAACAATAAAGCAAAGATTGCAAGCATTGTCTGTACGACCGTTTCGGTGATGTCGCTCGTTTCAATCACAATATTGTAGGTGGACAGATAATAATGCCTACCATTGATCAGGTAGGATCTGCTTGCTTTGAGCTGTCTTTCCATCTGTTCCAATTGGTCATGCCATGCGATGGTGTCCCGGACAGTCAAAGGCACCAAGGCCTTTTCCGTTGGCAATTCCGCGATTTCCAATCTTTCCGTTTTGATTTTCTTGGGAGCGGCACCATTTTCAATTCTTTGCGCATAACTGTCCAATTGCCGCTCGAGTTCTTTGCCTTGCTCAAAATCAATCTCTGATTCCAGTTTTTTGAAAATCAACACCCCGCCCAGAAGCAGGACAACGAAAGAAATGCCCAGGTACCATATGGTGAAAATATTGATCAGTTTCATGGCAAAACAGTGTTGAATTTATACCCGATGCCATAGACGGTATTGATGTAATCGCTTCCTCCCGCCTTGCATACTTTTTTCCTGAGATTTTTGATGTGCTGATAGACAAAATCAAAATTGGCCAAATCATCCGTGTAATCCCCCCAAAGATGCTGTGCGATCACCTGTCTGCCAAGCACGCGGTTTTTGTTGGTTAGAAAAAACAGCAATAAATCGAACTCTTTCTTGGTTAGATCAAGGGCTTCTCCGCAGACCTGTGCTTCTCCATTTTTGGTGTCCAGGATGATTTCATTGAAAATCAGCTTTTCGTTCCCATCCAGATGGTTTCTTCTATAAATGGCCTTCAGCCTTGCCAATAGTTCGGGGAGATAAAAGGGTTTGGTCAGGTAATCATCTGCACCAAGATCCAAACCCGTCACCTTGTCTTCCAGGGAATTTTTTGCGGAAATGATCAGAACATTTGAGTTGATTTTCTGCGCTTTGATAAACCGCAAAATCTCAAGGCCATTTCCATCGGGGAGCATGATGTCGAGTAAAATGCAGTCGTATTCAAACATGAGCAATTTGTCCTGCGCATCAAAGCAATTCAAGCAGGATTCACAGATGTTCCCTTCTTTGTTCAGGTATTCCAGAATATTATTTGTCAAATCGACATTGTCCTCGACAAGAAGAATTTTCATGTTTCAATATAAATAACATTTCTTGAAGCAATTTTGAAGAAGTAAATTGATTTCCATTTTTCGAGGTTTTTTCCCTAAAAAGAATGTTAATCACGAAACCTTTTGTGTTTCGGCATAATCTCTCTTATTTTTCAGTAATGTCCTTACTCCTTCATATTTCCCTCGCCATTCTTTGGATAATTGTAAGTACTTCCAAACTTAAAATCCACCCTTTGGTGGCATTGATCGTCGCTTCGGTTTGGGTGGGAATGGCAGCGGGGATGGATTTTTTGAAGGCGTTGGATGAATTTACCAAAGGCTTTGGGGGATTGATTGGGCAGATTGGATTGATTATCATTTTGGGATGTATCTTCGGGATTCTTCTTGAAAAAAGCAATGCCGCCGTCCGGCTGGCCAATGCTTTATGGGAAAGCGCTGGGAAGAAAATACCGGCGCTCAGCACCACCTTTATGGGAGCTGTGGTTGGCGTGCCTGTTTTTTGTGATTCGGGATTTATCCTGCTGAACCCCATCGGGAAAAACCTTGCCCAGACATCCGGGATTTCTCCATTGACTTTCAGCTTGTCCCTTGCTGGGGGATTGTACCTTTCCCATATTTTGATTCCCCCGACACCCGGCCCTTTGGCCGTGGCCGGGATATTTGGCATGGAAAATCAATTGGGTTTGGTGCTTTTGTTGGGGCTGATCATCATGATTCCAGTGCTTTTGGTGATCAGTTGGTGGGCAGGAAGGTACAAGAAGGTTTTCCCTGAAAACCAAAAAACCAAAACAACTCCCACCGAAAATGTGGAATCAAATTCTCAGCCTGCTGTTTTTTGGTCGGCGGCGGTACTTTTGGTGCCTTTGTTGTTGATTGGACTGGGAAATCTTTCCGGGTTTTTTGAAGGCGAGCTGCTGAACAAAACACTCAAAATCATGGGGAATCCACTGGTGGCCATTTCGGTAGGTTTGTCTATCGGTTACGCCAAGCTCCGGGATCCCGAAACGCAGAAGAGCCTATTTTCGGAATCTTTCGCAAAAGGGATCGTCATTGCAGGACCTATTTTGGTGTTGACGGGAGCTGGGGCTGGATTTGGGGCCATTCTGAAGCAAATCGGCTTGGAAGAGATTTTCAGGGAAATGAATTTGTCCGCAACATCAGGATGGACATGGTTGCTGGTTTGTTTCGGATTGGCGGCATTTCTGAAAACTGCCCAGGGTTCAAGCACTTCCGCCATGATCATTGCGGCTTCCATCGCTTTGAGTATCATTCCGGCCGGACTTTTGGAAAACGCATTTTTCACCAGTTTGTGCATTTCAGCGATTGGTGCCGGTGCCATGACCGTTTCCCATGCCAATGACAGTTATTTTTGGATTGTCAAGGAATTTACTGGGCTAACTGTCAAAGAAGCCCTGAAAGCCTATACACTTTTGACGGGTTTGATGGGGATGACGACGCTGGCAATGGTGTTGCTTTTGAGTTTGTTTGTGTAATCGGGTTGGCAAAAATGAAGAAATGGAATGTCACTCCTCATTTGCCTTCAATTCTCTCCAATTTTCTCTCTCGGTTTCGGTATTGATCCCCTTTAACTCGTCTTTCAGCCTTTTTTAAGAAAAGGCAAATGCCAGAGGCCGTGAACCAAATAAAAATCACAACAGTGCCTCAAATCTCCTTCTTTTCATCTAGGGTTTTTGATTTTTCTATTTTGAATAGGTCTGAATCGACAATCAAATCCCTTGAAATCGCATCCCTTGCGGCTTCGGTGGTATCTGTGACGAGCATCATGTCTACACCGAGGGCCCGAACTTCAGCCTTGATTTTTTCCAAAGCGGCATGCCGCCCGGGATCCACATCCCGGATGTACACCACTTTCACCCTTCCCGGATAATCTTGGATCACCTGCAGGTAGATTTCCGGGTCATGCTGTCCAGAATCCCCGATCAGAATAAACTGAAGGTGCCGCTCGATTTCAAAAATTTTCTCGACCTGCAAAAGCTTGTGCTCAGAATGGCTCCCCGCAATAAATTGTTCTCTGGACAATCCCAGGTCTCGAAGCATCAGCGGTCCACGAGGTATATCGTGGACATTCAAAAACTCCATCAAAAAATCATAAAGATTCCAGGGAGAACTGGAGATGTAAAAAAAAGGATTGCTTTCAATGCCGTCATTGCCTTTGGCCAGTGCCTGATAAAATGCAGAAACCCCTGGAAAAGGAACCCTTGAATGTGCATTGCCAAAAAAAGTGGTCTTCAGCATTTCCCAAATTCTGGTTGCGCCCGTGGGGACGATCGTGTCATCGATATCAGAGATGATCCCATACTCCACATTTCCCGAGGGCATTAGGATCCTGTTTTCAGCCCTGACTTCGCCCTGTTTTGGGATGATTTGATCGAGCAAGGACAATTGTACCTCATGCCAAAGGCCATTTGGAACAAAAGACGCCGTAATGGGGAGATGAAATTCTGCATAGCCTTCCTCATCTGTCTCAGAAACCTGCTCCATCCCGTGAAATGTGGCTTTTACCCTTGCGCCAGGAATCTGCCAGGTCATAAAGCGCTTGTACATTTTTTTGAAGTTTCTCCAAGAGCTGTCCTCCAATTGGGAAATCCCGATTCCCCTGTCCCTGATCACCCGCACCACAAAATGGATTTCATTTTCGTTGCCAAAACCTTTGTAGGGCATGATCATCAGGGACCTGACCAAACCCAACCGGATGCCTATTTTCAGTTTGGCTTTTGCCAGGGCGAGTTTCAGGAAATAAAGACGCGGAAGGATAAATCTTTTGGTTCTGGACAAGGGGGTGTTGTTTTGGTAAAAAACAAAGATAAAAATTAATCGGATATTGGGGGTTTGTGTTTTTCATGGAGGGAATGCCCATCGAACACGATTTTTAACGTAGCTTTTTCCAATACACGAATTCCCTGGACCGATTTGGCGGTTTCGGTTTTTCATTCCTTCAATCTCCCAAATCTATTCCTTACCTTTGCACCATGGACAGTAGCACAAAGAGAGACGTCAGGAAACTGACACTGGAGCAGTTGGAAGAATTTTTCATCGAAAAAGGAGATAAAAAATTCCGGGCCAAACAAGTGTATGAATGGCTTTGGCAAAAATCCCTGAAGAACTTCGACGACATGTCCAATATCTCGAAAGAGACCCGTGAGATGCTGAAGGCCAACTTCATCATCAACCATATCCGGGTGGATGAGATGCAGCATTCTTCGGACGGGACCATCAAAAACGCGGTCAAGCTTTTTGATGATAAAATCGTGGAATCCGTCCTGATCCCCACCTCCAAGCGAATTACAGCCTGCGTATCCTCACAAGTGGGTTGCAGCTTAGACTGTAATTTCTGTGCGACGGCACGCTTGAAGAGAATGCGAAACCTCAATCCTGATGAAATCTACGACCAGGTCGTGGCCATCAAGGAAGAAGCCGAAACTTATTTCAATCGCCCGCTGACCAATATTGTTTTTATGGGAATGGGTGAACCCTTGTTGAATTACAGCAATGTGATGGAAGCCATAAATAAGATCACTTCACCTGAAGGATTGGGCATGGCGCCGAGAAGAATCACGCTTTCGACTGTTGGTATCCCAAAGATGATCCGGAAAATGGCGGATGATGGCGTCAGGTTCAACCTCGCGGTGTCCCTCCATTCTGCCATCAATGAAACCCGGAGCCGACTCATGCCCATCAATGAGGTCAATCCCATAGAGGATTTGGCGGAGTCCTTGAAATATTGGTACCAACACACCAAGAGTCCCGTCACCTATGAATATGTCATTTGGGAAGGCATAAACGATGACGAAATCCACGCAAAAGCGCTTTCCAAATTCTGTAAAATCATCCCCTCAAAAGTCAATATCATCCAGTACAATCCCATCGATGAAGGCGAATTCCGTCAAGCATCCAAGGAGGCGGTCGACATGTACGTCCGGATTTTGGAGGGTAACGGAATCATCGCCAAGGTCCGAAAATCCCGTGGCCAAGACATCGACGCAGCCTGCGGCCAGTTGGCCAACAAGAACGAATTGACTGCCTAAGTTTAGTGAGAAATGATTTTCATGGATGTATTTTTTGTTAAGTCAAAATGATAGAATTTGACTGAAAAGTTATATTGGGTTAAAAATCACAATTAATCGTAAATTTTTTAAGAAGATTGTGAACTATTTTATTATATAGTTATATTGTGTGCGGATTTAAGCATAGGAGGGCAAAGAAGGGGGGAGTGAACCGAAACCTGTTTTTGCCGTTCTACCAATTGATCGAAAACCCAGCAATTGAAATACCTCTCACAGATTAACTCTTTGATTAGCATGAAAAAAATACAGTATGTTTTACCCATTTTTATTCTCACTTTTTTTATTTCATCGACTGCTTTCAATTCGCGTTCCGATATCAACGAATTGACCAATAAGATCATTTCCCTATTGGGGAATTACGTGGACGATGTGCCGGAGGAAAAAGTCTTCCTCCATCTCGACAAACCGCTTTATGCAGCCGGAGAGGATGTCTGGTTCAGTGTTTATCTGACTGCAGGCAGTCCTGACATCCCTTCCCCATTGAGCAAAGTGGTGTATGTGGATCTTTTGGACAACGATGGAGTTCTTCTTCAACAAAAGACCATCCAAATGGAAGCCGGTCATGGTTTTGGTGATTTCAAATTGGACAATTTTACCAGAGAAGGAATCTACCAAATCAAGGCCTACACACACTGGATGAGGGGTTTTGGGGAAGAAGCAGTTTTTTCCCAGACCATTGAAGTGATGGAGCCTTACAACTTGAAGTTTCAGCCTTCGGTAGTATTCGAAAAAACAGCGAATGGCGATGGGGTTTCCTATCGTGCTGCCATCAGTGCGCTGAACCGATCGCTACAGCCACTATCCGGTGAGACGCTGACGTATGCACTGCTTTCCAAGGGAAAAGTCATCGAAGAAGGAAATGTGGTATTGGATGCCGATGGCAAAAACGAACTTACATTCCAAATTCCATTGAGCCAGTTGCAAGGCGTGGTGGCTTTGTCACTCTCACTTCTAGAGAATGCCGAATATTCCATTTCCAGAAAATTTTTATTGCCGTTTCCCCTACAATCCATTGATCTTCAGTTTTTGCCGGAAGGGGGAGATTTGATCGCTGGGTTCAACAACAAGGTCGCCGTGAGAGCCATTTATCCAGACGGGTCCCCAGCCATTTTGGAGGGAAGTCTCCAAGCTGGGCAGCAGGAAATCCTTTGGCGTACCAACGAGAGGGGTCTGGGTTCCTTTGAGTTCAATCCTCTCGCAGGCGAAAAATATACAGCCAAAATAAGTGCGCAAGAAGGAGTGTTTTCCAAAGATTTGCCAAGGGTTCTCGAAAAAGGCGTCAATCTGTCCGTTGACAACAGCAAGGAAGGTCTCGTCAATATATTGATCCAGGCGGCAGGTTTCAACTCCATATCTCCATCGGGAGAAGGTTTGCTGGTGGTTCATGCCAGGGGAAGGATCGGACACATGCAAAAAATCGACCTCAGGAATGGTGTGACCGGAGCAAGGATCAACAAATCCCAATTGCCTCCGGGTATCAATCAAATCACTTTTTTCGAACCTGAAGGAAATCCTTTGGCAGAGCGGCTGGTATTTGTTCCCTTGGATCAAACGGTGAAAATAGCACTTGACGAAGGGAAAATGGAAACTTCACCAAGAGCAAAAAATACTTGGAAGCTCAGTTTGGAGGGTGATAACCTCGAAGGGGGCAGTTACAGTATTGCGGTTACCGATGCCAATGAACTTCCCTACGGATCGGTGAGCAATATCATATCCTATCTCAAGTTAGAATCCGAATTGAAGGGAAACATCCACCAGGCACATGATCTCTTGGGTCAATCCCATGACGATGCAGGGATTGATTTGATCATGTTGACGCATGGTTGGAGAAGGTTCAATTGGGATAAACTTTTGGCGGAGCAGTTTGACAATGCAAACTTCATCGAACAGGGAATCAATATTACCGGGATGGTAAAGCCGAAGACAGACGGGAAACGTGGGTTGACCGGAGGAAATATCAATGTGTTCAGCAAGGGAAACCAGGAAGACTTTATGATCGTGGATTTTGCCGAAAACGGCAAATTCATCATCGACGATTTGACAATTCAGGATACCACACAGTTGATCCTAACGGCAAGTGACAAGCGGTATAAGGAGTTTGTGGAAGTCTCTTTGGACGCACCTTTGGCCAAATATGTGACATGGGAGGGATTCAAGCCAGCTTTGAGAAGTTTTGAATTGAATCCTTCCCTGAGGGATTATTTGACCAACGCCGAAAAAAGGAGACAGGCATCCGCTGCTTTTGACGAAATGGAAGCCATCGATATCGATGAGTTTGTGGTCCAATCCCAAAAAATAGATCCAGAGGAAGAAGTCATCAGCAGGGTTTACGGTAAAGGGGACAGGACCATCAAGCCTGAGGATATTGGAGGCCTCGACGGATTTTCGGATGTTTGGCAGATGCTGCAGGGCAGGGTGGCCGGCGTTCAGATCAAGCCAAGCACCATGGGCGGAGCACCCAGCATTACCATTAGGGGAACAGGTTCTGTCAGTGGGGTGGGCCCTATTTTCTTTCTGGACAATGTGCCGGTGGAAGCCTCGTTGATCAGCACGATCAGCCCAAGGGATATTGCTGCGATAGACGTATTCAAGGAGAGTGCCAGTTTGGCCATTTTTGGATCGGGGGGCGCTGGTGGTGCCATCGCGATATACACCAAAAAAGGTGGAGGCATGCAAAGTCTTGGTGAAGGGGTTTTCAATTTCCGTTATCCGGGGTATTCCACCTCCAGGGAATATTACATGCCGAAATACGATACTGAAACGATCGCCAAACCCGATTTCAGGTCTACGCTTTATTGGAATCCAAAGATTAAATGGGAGGGCAACAAGGCTTCGATTTCTTTCTACAACAATGATGTGGTTAAAAAATACAAGGTGATTATCCAGGGAATGGACAATTTGGGAAGACTCACCTATTTTGAAAAAATAGTCACGCCCTAATACATTCTCTTTTGGGGCGGGATTCTTATCCCATAAAAAAAGCCGATAATAATACCTGAACAAGGTTTTTAGGATCGGCTTTTTTATATTGAACAGCGATTCAACCCGAAATATGCATGAGCTTAGCCAATGGGATCATCACTGCAAGAAAATCAGACTACTTGAAGGGCATCGGATATTGCCGATAGGGTGAAGTCAAAATGGTTAATAAAGACGGATTCGTAAGCGATTTCAGACTCGAATTGGTAATGTAGGACACGGGTTCAAAAAAAAAGAATATGAAGAAAGGAATATTGTCAATGGTTTTTTGCCTTATGGCTTTGAGCATTCAGGCTCAGGAGCAAGGGGAAGTGAGAATCCAGGCGGGTGGAGATTATAAATTGACCATAAAGGATTATGGAAGCCATCTGGGTTTTGAATATTTCTTTGTGGATAAATTTTCCTTGGCCCCAACGCTTACGGTGTGGTTCCCGGAGATTGGAAACTCCTTCAACATGAATGTGGATTTGAGGTATTACTTGACCGAAGGTGTTTCCCAACTTTACATAATGGGTGGCTACAACAATTATTGGATCAATACCCAACCCGGAGATCCAGGATTGTCACAGACTCGGCCCGGGGCCAATTTCGGTGTTGGAGCCTTTATCAAGGCGACAGAAAGATTTGGCTTCAATACCGAATTCAAAATCCAAAGCCAAAATACCAGATGGCCGGTTTTCAGGGTTGGTGCGGTATATCTGCTGAACTGATTTTATTTTTTGCTGAATTCAAAAAGCTTCCGCTTTTCTTCCTTGCTCAGGGCTTCATATCCCTTTTCTGCGATTTTGTCCAGGATCTGATCGATTTCATCCTGCGTAGCGATCATCTGGGGCTTGCTGCTGTTAGGTGCTGGTTTTGAGACTTTAGAAGCGGTAAACTCACTTGGCCCCGAATGGGTTTTTTTGCGGTAAGAAACTTTCACTTTGGGGGTATTCCGGAAAAGATTCTCAAAGAACCGGCCGACGGCCTGAACAGGTCTTCCCCAATCATTTCCTTTTTGCAATTGCCAAATATAAAAGAATCCCAAGGCGGCTCCACCCAGGTGGGCGAGTTCCCCTCCGGCATTGCTCCCGATGGAATTGGCAAAGGCTATCACCACATAAAAGATAGCGATGTACTTGATCTTCACAGGGCCGAGGAGCAAGAGATGGAAGGTGGTGTTCGGGGCAAGTGTAGCCGCACCAACGACAACGGCATAAACCCCCGCACTTGCGCCAAGCATTTTGGAAGTAGCCAATACTTCGCTGAAGAGTGGGGAGATATTGTAAATCAACAGGTAAAACAGCCCACCGGCGATACCGCCCAAAATATAAAGATTGGCGAGTTTTCGACTGCCCAGATATTGATGGACCAATAGGCCAAACCAATAGAGGAAAAGCATGTTGAACAAAATATGGAAAATCCCCTCATGCAAGAACATGTAGGTGATAATGGTCCAGGGTTGTAGCAAAAACTGGGGGATGTCGGCGGGCATCATCAAAAGATTGATGCCCGTTTTGTATGCAGTACCTGCGCCTGCAAAAGTCATGAATACACGAAACACCAGGACCGTAAAAAATACCAGCAGATTGATCGCCAGAATTTTATACAAGCTGTTGTCGCTGTGCTTAAAAGCGTTTTTTAAATTGTCCCAAAGTCCACCGTACATAATCTCCTCAATAAAATTCTTTTCTGTTTTTCTTCCAATAAAAGACCATTCCCGCCCCGATCACCAAACCACTAAGGTGGGCAAAATGTGCGACATTGTCCATCGGATTACTGTTGATAACGTTATAAACCGTATAAAGTCCATAAAATAAAACCAAATACTTGGCCTTGACCGGCATGGGGGGAAAGAGGAGGAACAACTGTGTATTGGGAAACAACATCCCAAAGGCAATCAACACCCCAAACAATGCCCCCGAAGCGCCTACCATCGGAATATTTGCCTGGATTTCCCTTACTCCCATAAGGTTTTCCTTTGCTCTTTGAACTAGGCCAGGGTCCTCTGGATTCCGGCTATAAGCATCTACAAAATCATAAACACCGGATCTGAACAAATGTCTATTGTCTTTCACAAAATCATTGAAACGATCAGGGCTGGGGTCGCTGTAAAACTGGCTGATTTTATCATCCAATTGGGACATTCTGTAGGCGGTATAACCCGAATACAACAAACCTGAGCCCACACCGCAGACCATCCAAAGTGCCAATATTTTCTTTGGTCCCAGAAACTGCTCCAGTAAAGGGCCAAAGATAAACAATCCAAACATGTTGGAGAACAAATGCCAAAAATCAGCATGCATAAACATGTAGGTCAGAAACTGGCTCGGAAAAAACCGGTTGCTTTGCACATAATAAAGTGCAAAAAAATTCTTGAGCTGGGGCATGAAATAAGTAGTGATGACAAAAGCCCCTACGGTGACCAGCAGAATATTTTTTACAACAGGTGTTAAATTTTTAAACATTTCTTATCGATTGAAAAAGGTGTGTATCTTATTTAAATCCAGTTTGACGAAGGTTTTGTTTCCCGAAAGTCCATAATTAGGGTTTTGGCAAGCAAACAACTGCCCAACCAAAATTTCCATTTCGGGAGAACTCAGGCGCGTGCCTTTTTTGGTGGAGGATTTCTTGGCAAGTGATCTAGCCAAGTTTTCCCTTTTGTCTATGGAAAGCTCCGCTTTGAAATGTTTGAACTGCTCCAACAAGCCCTCAAACAAGCTCTTTTCATTGTTGACTTGAATGTCCGCAGGCACGCCTTGGATCAGGATGGTTTCCTTGCCAAACTCTTCTATCACAAAGCCTAAGCTGTTCAACTCTTCTTTCATGTCAAAGACCAAGGAGAAATCGGCTTGGCTCAAATTGATTTGCTGAGGGAAAAGGCATTGCTGTGAGGACCCCGAGGCATTGTCCAATTGACGCTTGTACCGTTCGTACAAAATCCTTTCGTGGGAGGCCTGTTGGTCCAAGATAAGCAAGCCCGAAGACATCTGCGCCACGATGTAATTGAGTTCCACCTGAAAGGTCGTGCCAGTGGTTTCGGACTCGGTTGGAAAAGCCAAAGAATCCCTGCTTCCCAATTCACTTGCCTTGGAGGGAAACGTCAGCACATCATGGTCATCATCCCTGGAAATCCTTTGCTCTTCGGTCATTTCTGAAAAATTGAGGTTGCCTTCAAAGAGTTTTTCCCAACCCGAAACATCCTGTTTCTTGAAGGTGGAGGTGTTGAAATTTTTATAGCTGTTTTCGCGACTTACATCCTCCTTTTTTTGTTCGTCATGCTTCCAGTTTTCTGTAAAATTGACGTCCAGGCTGAAATCCAGTGCGGGCACGACATTGTGTGCGCCCAAAGCTTGTTTGACCGCGGACCTCACCACTGCGTAGATCGTGCGTTCGTCATCAAACTTGATTTCCGTCTTGGTCGGATGGACATTGATGTCGATATGGGAAGGGTCTATTTCCAGGAAAAGAACATAAAAAGGCTGCATGTCTCCGCCCATCAATCCTTCATAGGCATGGGTGACGGCATGGTGGAGATAATTGCTTTTGATAAATCGGTTGTTGACAAAGAAAAACTGCTCGCCTCGGGTTTTTCTGGCATTTTCGGGTTTCCCCACATATCCCTTTACAATCAGGTGGGGCGTATCTTCCTCACAGGGAACCAGCTGTCCTTGGTAGGATTTGCCAAAGATCCCCGTGATGCGCTGACTCAATTTTCCCGGAACCAAATTGAAAAGGTCCATGTCATTCTGCATAAAGGAAAATCCGATTTCTGGATAGGAAAGGGCCACTCTTTGGAATTCCTCCACCAAGTGTTTCATTTCCACAGGATTGGATTTCAGGAAATTCCGTCTTGCGGGCACGTTGAAAAACAAATTTTTGACGGAAATGGATGTTCCGGTGGCCGCCGAGATCGGTTCCTGTTTTTTCACTTCGGAGCCTTCCACTTGGATCAGGGTTCCGAGTTCATGTTCGTCTTGGCGGGTTTTCATTTCCACTTGTGCCACTGCGGCGATGGAAGCCAAAGCTTCCCCTCGAAACCCAAAAGTCCTCAGCGTAAAGAGATCCTGGGATTTCTTGATCTTGGATGTAGCGTGGCGTTCGAAGCTCATTCGGGCATCGGTCAGGGACATCCCTTTTCCATTGTCGATCACCTGGATGAGGGTTTTTCCCGAATCCTTGACCAATACATGGATCTGCGTAGCACCTGCGTCCACGGCATTTTCCAACAGTTCCTTTAGGGCTGATGCGGGACGTTGGACGACTTCACCCGCTGCGATCTGATTGGCAATGGCATCGGGAAGAAGTTGGATGATGTCGCTCATCTTCTGGCGGGCTTTTTTAATCTAAAAAATGCCACCAATAGGACGATGACGAATATCCCAATCGCCAATATGTAGAGGGCTTGTAGCCCATAATAGACATATCCCATTCCACCTCCGATGAGGAGAACGATGATCAAAAGCCTCATGAAACCGGTATTGTTCATCACTGAACTGCCGCGGCCCTTGATGGGTCCACCTTGGGTAAAGGCGCCTCTTATTGAAGAGCCGTAATTGCTGTGAAAGGCTTCATCCATCTCTTCATCCGACTCCAACTTCCCATCGGCCTGAAGTTCCCGCTTGATTCTGGCTGTCCTTTGTTCTATCTCTTCCCTGACCGGATCGTAGTACCTGGGTTTGATATCAAAGCGACTGGGACTCGCGGAGCTGAAGATGGATGGAAATTTCATGATAATGATAGATTGAATTGAAGAGAATTACGTTGATAATAAAACTTGCTTCCTTTTGTCAAATTTGATGGCAGAAGCCGGTTTTTTTTCGTGTAAGTTTGTACGGAACATCGTATACTCTACAAAGTTATTTTAATATTCAAGCAATAAAAATTAAACAATGGCATGAGGAGAAAAGTTTGGACTGGTTTTTTTGGATTGTTTGTCATTTTCCAAATTTACGCATTTGTTGGAAAAGGAGGCGAGGAAATTAAAGACCCACTTGAATCCAGAGACCCTTTGGTCACCAAAGACCACAGAAGACAAATGGAATGGGTGGACAGCATTTTCAACCACCAATCCTTTGAAGAAAGGCTGGGACAGCTTTTCATGGTCGCTGCCTATTCCAATAAAAATGAAAGCCACAAACAGGAAATTGCCAAATTAATCAAGGAGCAGCATTTGGGGGGATTGATTTTTTTTCAAGGAGGTCCGGTAAGACAGGCTGACCTGACCAATTATTACCAATCCATTTCCAAAACACCCCTTTTTATCGCCATGGATGCTGAATGGGGCATCAGCATGCGCTTGGATTCTGTCATGGCCTTTCCCAAAGCAATGACACTCGGTGCCTTGCCGACGGAAGAGCTGATCTACGAAATGGGCAAGGAAGTGGCACGCCAATTCAAGGAAATGGGCATGCACATCAATTTTGCGCCAGTGGTGGATGTCAACTCAAACCCCAAAAACCCGGTCATTGGATACCGTGCATTTGGGGAGGAAAAGCGTTTGGTGGCCAGAAAATCCATTGCCTATATGAAGGGCCTTCAGGACCATGGGGTGATGGCCAATGCGAAGCATTTCCCAGGGCATGGAGATACGGAAACAGATTCCCACTATTCCCTTCCCTTCATCAAACATTCTGAAAGCCGGATCAAGGATATCGATCTTTATCCCTACCGGGAGTTGATCGAGGAAGACCTCATGAGCGTGATGGTTGCCCACTTGTACATCCCGAGTTTGGACAGTGAAAAAAACAAAGCGACCACGCTTTCGAAGTATGTGGTCACCGACCTGCTCAAAAAGCAGATGAATTTCAATGGATTGGTCTTTACCGATGCGCTTAACATGAAGGGTGTGAGTAGTTTTTACAAGCCTGGGGAAGTGGATTTGTTGGCATTGCAGGCAGGGAATGATATCCTGCTTTATTCCCAAGATGTCCCAAAGGCCAAAGCCATGATCATCCAGGCCATCGCTGAAGGGAAAATCAGCCAGCAGGAAATCGATGACCGCATCATCAAGGTACTCAAAGCCAAATACTGGGCTGGGCTTCACCAAAGGAAAAAAATAGACACCAAAAAGCTGGTGGAAAGGCTGGGTGGACCTTCCACCGAATTGCTGATCGAAAAACTGTATGCGGATGCCATAACGGTGACCTCAAACAAAAACGAATTGTTGCCGCTCAAAAACCTCGATCTATTGAATATGGCGTCCCTGACCATCGGTGGAGACGGGAAGATTTTCCAAAATAAGTTGAGCAAATATGGCAAATTTGATCATTACGAAGTCCCGAAAGGCTCCGATGCCGCAAGCCTTAAATCCCTTGAGGAAAAACTTTCCGCTTACAATACTGTGGTGGTAGGTTTGATGGGTGTCACCAACAGCACCACGAGGGAATTTGGAATCAATTCCTCGGATATCAATTTGATCGCCAAACTCGGGCGGGAAAAAAACGTGATCACGGTCCTTTTTGGGAATTCCTATTCCGCAAAATACCTGAATGGAGTTCAGCACAATATACTGGCATTCGAAAACAATGAATTTACCCAACGATTGGCTCCTGAAATCATCTTTGGAGGAAGGGACGCCAAGGGAATCCTTTCGGTCACGGTGAGCGAAAACCTCCTCATGGGAAGTGGAGGGTATTTAAAAGGATTGAACCGATTGTCCTATACCCTTCCCGAAAGCCAGGGAATGGACAGTCGGGAATTGGCGAAGATCGATGAGGTGATGGAGAAAGCGATCGCCAAAAAGGCAATGCCCGGTGGGGTAGTCCTGGTGGCCCACAAGGGAAAGGTGGTTTTCGAAAAGGCGTATGGATATTATGATTATAAAAAATCACAAAAAGTAACCACTGAGACCATATACGATCTTGCCTCGATCACCAAGGTGCTCGCGACAACCCAAATGGTCATGTTTTTGGAGAACAGGGGCTTGATCGAAATGAATAGGCCGATTTCCAGGTATTTGCCTGAATTGAAAAATACCAACAAAGGAGATATGATCCTGAGTGACATCATGGCCCACGAGGCAGGGTTGGTGGCTTTCATCCCGCATTATGCCAAGACTGTGGAAGCCGGATCATGGAAAAAAGAGTATTATCAGGACAAGCCAGATGTGCAATATGCAATGGCAGTATCCAACGACATGTATGGAATCAGTTCCCTCAAGGATAGCCTTTGGCGTTGGACGGTGGACTCCAATGTCAAAAGCCCGGAACCAGGCAAGAGAAACCACAACTATGTGTATTCAGATCTGACGATGTATTTGATGCAGGCCGTTGTCGAAAGGATCGTCAATCAGCCGATGGATGAGTTTATGGATCAAAATTTCTATGGACCGTTGGGGCTTTATACCTTGGGCTTCAATCCCGCAAGGAAATTTCCAGTATCCGATATTGCACCTACAGAAGAGGACGTCACTTTCAGAAAAAGAATGGTCCAGGGATATGTGCATGATCAGGGAGCGGCAATGTACAATGGCGTAGCCGGGCATGCGGGTCTGTTTGGAAAGGCAAACGACCTGGCAGTGATGATGCAAATGATGCTTCAGGGCGGAGAATACGGAGGGGTCAACTTGTTTGAAGAAAAAACAATCAAGCAATTTACAAAAAGGCAATCCTCCCAAAGTCGAAGAGGCTGGGGTTGGGACAAACCAAACGTCGAAAAAGGAAATGGAGGGAGTGCTGGAAATTTGGCTCCCAAAAGTACCTTCGGGCATACTGGATTTACGGGAACCTGTGTATGGGCTGATCCCGACAATGATTTGATTTACGTGTTTTTGTCCAACCGCGTGCACCCCGATGCCAACAACAATATTTTATTGAAGGATGGGGTAAGGACCCAGATTCACGATATCATTTATAAATCATTTGGGAAATAATCTAGGAAAATTGCCTTCGAAATATGCGTTAAGGCATTTGTAATCATGGATTTAGTGTATTTTAGTGGAGTCGTATTTTCCCGGGGATTTCAAATCCTTTGAAATCAAATCAATTGGGGTCAATATATATTTTCGTAATTTTGAACAAAAATCAGCCTCATGCGTGTTTATAGGCTATTGCGTCAAATTTTGAACTGAATTTATTTATGAAAATCGGAATCGTTTGTTACCCTACCTTTGGAGGAAGCGGCGTTGTGGCCACGGAACTTGGAAAGGCCTTGGCCAAGGAAGGGCATCAGATTCATTTTATTACCTACAGACAGCCTACCCGTCTGGATTTTTTCAGCGAAAACCTTTTTTATCATGAGGTGGACATCAAAAGTTATCCTCTTTTTGAGCATGCTCCCTACGAACTGGCCCTTGCCAGCAAAATGGTGAATGTGGTCAAATATGAAAAGCTGGATTTGCTACATGTCCATTATGCGATTCCCCATGCCTCAGCGGCCTATATGGCCAAGCAGATCCTGAAGGAAGAAGGCATCCATATCCCGGTGGTCACCACTCTGCATGGAACCGACATCACCTTGGTGGGCAAGGATCCTAGCTATGAGCCCGTGGTCACCTTCAGCATCAATAAATCCGATGGTGTCACTGCAGTTTCCGAAGATTTAAGGAAAGCCACTTTTGAGCTTTTTGATATCAAGACAGAAATCGAAGTCATTCCCAATTTTATAGATTTGGAACGCTTCAAAAGGCAGAAAAAGGAACATTTCAAACTGGCCATCTGTCCCCTTGGGGAAAAACTCTTGGTCCATACTTCCAATTTCCGAAAAGTGAAGCGGGTTGAAGATGTGGTCAAGGTGTTTTATGAGGTGAACAAAGTCACGCCTTCCAAACTGCTGATGGTGGGAGACGGACCTGATAGGGACAAGATGGAAAGGCTTTGCAGGGATCTCGGTATTTATGACGACGTGCGCTTTTTGGGGAAACTCGAAGCCGTGGAAGAGGTCCTTTCTGTTGCCGATTTGTTTCTGATGCCTTCAGAAAAGGAGAGTTTTGGTTTGGCGGCATTGGAAGCAATGGCATGCGAAGTTCCGGTATTGAGTTCCAATGCCGGAGGGATCCCAGAACTGAACATCGACGGTGTTACCGGATTTGTCTGCAATATCGGGGATGTCACCACCATGACGCAAAAAGCCTTGGAAATTCTCGACGATGCAAATCTTCCGGGCTTCAAAGCCAGGGCCCTCGAACGTGCAAAGGTGTTTGACATCACCAAAATCCTCCCCCAGTATGAAGCTTTCTATCACAAAACCATTGAAAGAAGTTTGAGATTATTAGAAAAAGTTGATTAAAATCAACAAAATAAATCAAGGAATAATCATACAAAATACATTATTTAAAATTAAATTTACATATCTTCTTTGAGCAAAATAAGCTGTTGGCAAAACTAAAAATTTCTATTGTTTGCCTACAGCATTCTTTGAACAAAAAAATCATTTGAATACAATGAAAAAAATAGGAAGGTTGGATAGACCCGACAACAGCGGTTCTGCACACATGTTCGAAAGTCCGGTCTTGGAGAAAATGTCCAGGACACATATCAGCATACCCATTGTGATGTTTTTGGTTATCAGTACCATTTCTTTTTATTATGCCTTGACCACCACCGAAATCCAGTTGAGTGTTGGGCTGTTGGTTTTGGCTTCGGGATTGTTTGTTTTTACATTTGTGGAATACATGATGCACAAGCATTTTTTTCACATGGAACCGGATACACCCGTAAAAGATAAACTCCAATATTCTGTCCATGGTGTCCATCACGATTACCCCAGAGACAAAGACCGATTGGCCATGCCTCCTTTTGTGAGTGCTGCCTATGTGATCATATTCTATTTTGTGTTTACTTTCCTGATGGGAGATTATGCACTGTATTTCCTTCCGGGATTCTTGATTGGGTACACGGGTTATTTGGGTGTACATTATATTGTCCATGCATTCCAGCCGCCCAAAAACTTCCTGAAGGTACTTTGGGTCAATCATGCCATCCACCATTACAAGGATCCTGATGTGGCTTTTGGCGTGAGTTCTCCTCTGTGGGATATCCTTTTGGGTACGATGCCAAAGAAACAATAAGCTAAATTCCTTTTTCAAAAAGATTGAATGAAAAGAATGAATGATCTTCCAGGAGATCATTCATTTTCAAAGTGAGAAACAAAACCTATCCAGAAGATTATTCAAAAATCGATTCTGGATATTGTTCATGTTTTGTTTTTGAGCACATGAACAATTGAATCACAATACGTCCATCTGGTTTCTTCATTTAATATTGCGTCCAAATAGAGACCGGACATTTAAAAACCACAGCAAAAGTACAGTTTTTATGAATACAAAAATTATTAAGGTGTAGGGATCATTCATTCATTCAAGTCTACGGATTTACAATCCCTGCCGAAGCGTATTTAAAACCCATAGGCAATGGAATATAATCTAGCGGAAATTTATTTCGACAACTTGAACAAGCGGGCTCCCCTGCTTGAGAAAAAAATGAATGATTTCATCAATGGAATCCCTGATCCAAACTGGGAAAAAGTCCTTGATTTTTTTAGAGACAGGTTCTTCATTGATTTGCCTTATTTGCAGTCTCCCTGTTATGGATTGATTTACCCGATCCAAAAGGTTTTCCATGACAAGGATATCGATCAGATCCATTTCAATTTGTTCTTGAGTATCGAAGCACCCATTTTCACTGCCTATTATGTCGCGATGGAAGTGGATAACGGCGGGGATGCAAAAATCACCCTTTTTTCCGATCAAGATTTCCAGCCCGATGGCTTTGATTTTGATGCGGCCATAAAACATGTCATTTCGGTTTATCCTGACCACCAATTTGTCAGTCACAAAGCACTTTTTGCAGAAAAGGTGGACTGGGGAATTCCCTTGAATGGAGCCAAATCCGAAGAAGGCAGCTATCCCTTTGAGTTTTTATTTGATCAATTTTATGGGCAATTGGACCAATTAGAAGTGGAAGAATAGTATTTTGAGGGCATGAAAAAAATCTCGGTTATTGGGCTGGGTTGGCTGGGTGAACCTTTGGCCAAGCAGTTGATCAAAAAAGGATATCATGTGATGGGAAGTACCACTTCCCCGGAAAAGCAGGAAAGATTCGAAAAGCAAGGCATTCCTTCTGCCTTGCTTTCTTTTGTACCCTACCCCGAGGGCGTTGATTTCCATCCGCTTTTTGAGACGGATTTGCTGATTGTGAATATCCCGCCAAGGTCACGGACTTTTCCCGAAAGCTTCCATCCCGAGCAGATCAAATACATCAAAGCCATGGCCACTCAGGCAGGCATCAAAAAAATCATTTATGTCAGTTCCACCTCGGTGTATCCAGATGCCAATCAGGAGGTCAGGGAATCGGATCCCCTGACTTTGGAGAATACGGGAAATAAAGCGCTTTTCAATGCGGAACAGCTCCTGTGGCAAGACAAAAACTATGACCTTACCATCATTCGGTTTGGAGGGCTTTTGGGCGTGGACCGGATTCCGGGAAGGTATTTTTCGGGAAAAGAAAATGTCGTTGGCGATAGCCAGGTCAATTATATCCACCGGGATGATGCCGTTAACCTCATCGATTGGGTCATCGAGAAATCGCTTTGGAACGAGACTTTCAACGGGGTCTGCCCAATTCATCCGCAGCGAAGGGAAATCTACGAAAAGAATGCCCTTGACTTGGGAATGCCGCCACCGAGCTCCTATGCTGCTGAAGGGACCAGCAAATGGAAAGTGATTTCCCCCCAAAAAATACAGGATACTGGTTTGGCATTCAAAATTCCAAATCCTTTGGATTTTTGGTATGTGGGGTGAGGACGGGGGACAGGGGACGGGAGACAGGGGACGGGAGACGGGAGACGGGAGACGGGGGGGCAAAAAAAAACCGCTTGCCCCTATCCTAGGAGCAAGCGGTTTCATTATTTTAGGTTTAAAGCGAAAAAAACTAAAGCCTATTCTTGTTCTTGGGGGATCAATTTGACCAATAAACCGCTCCCATCGGTGATGGCATAAAGATAGCCTTCTGGGCTTTCTGCAATCTGTCTGACACGACCGAGGTCTTGGAACAATTTTTCCTCACCAACATATTTGGTGCCGTCAAGCTCAATCCTCGCAATGTGCATTTTGGCCAATGCAGTGACCATTAAGTTGCCTTTCCAAGCGGGATATTTGTCAGAAGTGACCAATTCCAAACCACCGGTTGCGATGGATGGAACCCAATACGTAATGGGCTGCTCCATTCCTTCTTTCTCGGTGATGTCCGAAATCGGTTTTCCATCATAATTGATGCCGTACGTAATCACAGGCCAACCATAATTCTTTCCTTTTTCGATCAGGTTCAGCTCATCACCACCCATTGGGCCATGTTCCACTGCCCAAAGACGATTGTTCGAAGCGTCATAAACCATTCCCTGTGGGTTTCTGTTGCCATACGTCCAGATGGATTTTACAGCACCGGGAGTATTTACAAATGGATTGTCCTCAGGGATACGGCCATCGTCGTGGATTCTGTGGATTTTTCCATGGGCATTGTTGAGTTCCTGTGCATTAACTGGTCTGGAACCTTTGTCTCCATTGGAATAGTAAAGATAGTTGTCCTTGTCAAAAACAATCCTGGAACCAAAATGTCTTCCACCTTCCCATTCTGGAAGATTGACCATCAGTTCTTCTTGGTTTGTTAATGCGTTTCCTTCCAATTTGGCTCTCATAATTGCCAATGCACCGCCTTTGCCTAGGTTCTTGGCATAAGCAAGGTAAATCCAACCATTGTTGGCATAATCAGGATGAAGGACAATGTCCAAAAGACCGGCTTGATTCACGGCATGCACCTCTGGAACACCTGTTAATTTCTCTCCGGTAAATTTGTCATCCTTGAAAATCAGGATCTCCCCTTTTCTTTCGGCAACCAGCATTCTGCCATCCGGAAGCCATGCCATGGCCCATGGATTTTCCAATTCAGTAAAAAGCGTATCCACTTTAACGGTCATTTTTTCGGTTTTCACCGCAAATGGATCCATTGGCGTGGGTTCGACTGTTGCCTCCTTTTCTGCACAGGATGCCAATCCAAAGAAAAGGCCACCCATCAGAATAAATGTAATATTTTTCATGTTTTTCATAGATTTCACATTGATTAACGCATAAATTTAATCAATTTAAATGGAAAATGCTTTTTGAGATTATATAAGTGGCGAATCAGTGCGCCCATTTGGCTTTTATAACCAAGTGGACATTCCTATCTTTAGAAAAATCAAATCAGTAAGAAAAATGAGCAATCAGATTTGGATAATGACCTCTGCCTTTGACCAATTGACCTTGGACCAAACAATCACCAAAGCCGGTGAGGCGGGCGTGCAGGGATTGGATGTCTGTGTTTTTCGAAAGGACGGTACCCGGGATGACTTTGTGGCCACGCACATGGATTATGGGAATTTTGGACCCGAACAAGCCAAGTCCATTCTCGACAAATTCAATGCGGCCAAACTCAGGCTGTCCATCGGCGCCTTTGACAACCTGATCGGAGGGGATCCAGAACAAAAAGTTAAAAACCAAAACCACCTCCTTCAATTGATCCGCATGGCACATTTGCTGGGAGGAGATGAAAATGGGGTGATGGTAGGGACTTTTGTGGGCTACAACCATGACTTGGGCATACAGGAAAATGGCTTCGAAAAAAATCTGGAAGAATACCAGCGGATCTTCAAACCCATTGTTGACTATGCCGAAGGATTGGGCGTCACCGTCTTGTATGAAAATTGCCCCATGGAAGGTTGGCGCTCTTCAGGCTATTCAAGTACGTTCAATAACCTGACGGGGGTTTTGGCAGCAAGGAAAATTATGTACGAACTCATTCCCAGCAAGGCGCATGGGGAAATCTATGATCCCTCCCATGATGTCTGGCAGCATACCGACCCGGTCGAGGTGATCAGAAATACAGACATGAGCCGCCTCAAAAGAATTCACGTCAAATCCACCCGCAATATTCCCGATCCTTTTTGGGGAAATATGTATCCGATGCAGCGCATAAAACCCGAATGGGCAGAAAAGGCCGGGATTCCCTTCAGTACCAATGAATGGGACAGGCACCATTACGAGGCGACATTGCCCGGATTCGGCTTGGGAGACCACATGGATTGGCGGGCTTTTGTGAAGGTCTTGAAGGAAAAGGGATTTTCTGGGCCTTTTGAAATTGAGAATGAAGCCAAGCTTTCCAAGCAAACTGGGAATATGGCGGCCATCATGCAGGGATGCAAGGCTGCAGTACAGAATTTGGCGCCACTGCTTTACCCTTTGGGGGAAGCGGGATATGGCTATCCGGTTGATGAAATCATGCCACTCAAGGATTTGGGAAGAAAGGACATTCCGGTGATGACGATGGAGGCGCTCCGGTAGCTTTGAAACGGGCTTATAAAATCATGCCCAGCCAAACATAAATCAAAACGGTCACGGTGCACAATACCAATGACAAGGGTTTGGCAAATCTCCAGGGGGTCATCTCCAGAATGGGCGCAGCATTGTAGGCTACAAGATTTTTCCTTGGGTAATACTTGCTGATGCCCAGCATGACAGCCAAATTGAGCAGGAATTCAATCGCCCAGATATGGACAAAGTGAATTCCGGTGTCAAAAACAAAGGTGGTGATCAGGTAAAAAAGCAGTCCCGTGATCAAACCCAATTTTGCCCCTTCGGTAGAAACCCTAGGGATAAAAAAGCCCGCAATAAGGATGGAGGCGATCGGGATGAAAAAGATGCCGTTCAGTTGTTGCATCAATTGGTACAATCCGTCCGGGGCGTTTCCGACCATCGGGGCGATTAAGATGGAGAAAATGGCTAAAACCAGAGAACTTAGCCTGCCCACCCGAACGATTCCCCTGTCCGAACATTTGGGATCGATCAGTTTCTTGTAGATGTCCAGGCTGAAAATGGTGGCTGCAGAATTCAGCACGCTGTTGAATGTGCTCAAAATCGCCCCCAAAACCACTGCGGCAAAAAATCCCAGCAAACCCAAAGGCAGGATTTTCTTCAGAAGTATGGGGTAAATGAAATCCTGTTCTCCGTAATATTGATCGCTGAAATAATAATAGGCGATAATGCCGGGGAGCACAATGATCAAGGGGATCAATATTTTAAAAATCCCGGCATACAATAGTCCTTTCTGGGCTTCTGCCATGTTTTTTGCACCAAAAGCCCTTTGGATGATGGTTTGGTTCATTCCCCAAAAATACAATTGGTTGATCATGAGCCCGGTGAAGATCACGCTGAAAGGCAATACGGAATCCTCTGCTCCGATGACATTGAATTTTTCGGGAGCATGCGCATATACTTTGGAAACGCCATCCAATATATTTCCTCCCCCGATATCCCAAAGCGCCAATATGGGAATCATCAATCCGCCTATAATCAAGCCTATCGCATTGACAGAATCGGAGAGCGCAACCGCCTTGAGTCCTCCGAAAACCGCATAAATGGACCCGATTACGCCAATGGTGACCACGGTGATCCACAATCCCTCCGGCCGACTGACCTGGAGCATCTCCGATACATTGAAGATGCTTTCCAAATTGATCGCTCCGGTGTAGAGTACGATAGGGAGCAGCGTGACCACAAAAGATGCCATCAGCAAAAAGGCAACGATGGTTCTGGTGGAACTGTCGTATCTTCTTTCCAGATATTGGGGAATGGTCGTCAGCCCCATTTTAAGGTAAATGGGTAGAAAATAAAGTGCTGCGATGACCAAGGCGATGGCACTTGTCACTTCCCAGGCAATGATGATCATGCCGTTTTTATAGGCAGACCCATTCATCCCGATCAGGTGCTCCGTGGAAATATTGGTGAGAATCATGGATCCGGCGATCACGCCTCCGGTCAGGGATCTTGCCCCCAAGAAATAACCATCTTTCGAATGAAGGTCTTCTTTTCTCAATCGGTACCAGCAATAGACTGCAACAAAAAATGTAAACCCCACGAAGGTTCCAATGGTCAGCATAGGTGTCTTCAAAAAAGGGTTGATCACCTCCAAACCTTGGACATGGCTTGGAGGATGGATTTGGGTGTCAAAGAGGGGGTTTTAAAATGCCATTACGGAAGGCAGGTATTTTGAAACGAGATTTTCATAATAGGGGCGCAATGCTTTTGAATCCGGGGCCACGGGGACTTTGGAGTAAAGGTCATAAGGATTGAATTTCTCCACCCATTTGAACATTTCCCTGTCGTGGTCATTCATCAAATGTTCGTAAGCGCCCTCTCGGTGTTGGGCATAAAATGAATGGTATCTGATCATGTACAAGGCAGGCTCGGGAAGGTAATCTTTCATCATTTGGTAGAGGTATTCATCATGTCCCCAAGACATTTTCACCTTGTCCAAACCGCAATTGGGTGCGTAGATGCCGTATTTGGTATTGTACCTTTCGTCTTTGGAATCGGGATTGTTTTCAAAAAACTCCGGATAGACGATCTCCTCGGCATGTTTGCAGCCCACCGGAAAAGTGTCTCCAACCACCGCCCATTGGGGTTCTCCAAAAAGGCACAACACTTTGCCCAGATCATGGATAAAACCTGTGAGCACAAACCAGTCGGGATGCCCATCGGCCCTGATGGCTTCTGATGTTTGGAGAAGGTGCTGGAGTTGGTCCAAATTGATGTCCGGGTCAGAATCATCCACCAGGGTATTCAAATAGTCGATCGCCTCCCAAAAAGGAATTTCCTTCTTTTCGAATTTCAAGAATTCCGCTTCTTTTTGGCTTACAAAATCGTAGGTCTGGTATTGGTGGTTGAGCCTGTAAAACTCCCGCACCGTATCCACCCTTTCCGAATCGTGGTAATTCCGGTAATCTTCCTTTGCCTTTGCCTGCTCGCTTTTGGGTTCGGGATAGCGTGTCAATAGATCATTTTCCCAGTCCTCAATGCTTTCAAGAGGATTTACTTCCTTGTCTGTGAATTTGGATTTCATGATAGAAATGCGTTTAAGTCGGTTGAATTCTGCTCAAAAACACGCGAAAAAGAGCATTGATAGACTAATATTACAAATTAAATTTTTCTTGGCCAATGATTTTTGGAATAAAAATATTCCGCCAATATTTTGACGGTCAGCGGTTTTCACGCGGATTGTTTGCTGCTTTTGTTTCCATGGAAAAAATTGGATGGACCCTTTTTAAAAAATCTGAAAAGTACATTGATTTGGCAATTGCCATAAAAAAATCACTGCTCCTCCGCTTTCTCTGTTTTCCCCTTTGCCACCAATCCTTCTGTCAATTTATTCAAAGCATCCACTTTGTATTCAAAGTCGCCTTTCAGGGTTTCCCTGTAGCGGTTGATGTTTTCGACCAGTTCATTGATGTCTTCGGGGATGACTTCCTCCAGGAGTTGGCGGATGCGTTTGGCAGTGGTGGGGGATTTTCCGTTGGTGCTGATGGCGATCTTCACGTTTCCTTTGGTGACGATGCCGCCAAGGTAGAAATCACACAATTCGGGGGTATCCGCGACATTGACCAGCAAAAACCTTTCCTTCGCATCGTCATGGATCTGTTTGTTGACTTCCCTGAAATTGGTCGCTGCGATCACCACGTGTTTGCCGCCCAGGAATTTTTCCTCATAGGGGCCTTCAATGAGCGTCACATGCTTGCTTGCCGCAGCCAAAGCCCTGAATTCTTCCGAAAATTCCTTCGACACCACGGTCACATGGGCATTGGGACTGCTTTTCAACAGGAAGGAAAGTTTTTCCAGTCCCACAAAACCCGCTCCTACCAAAAGCGTGTTGAGTTGGTTGACTTTCAGGAATATGGGATAGAGTTCATTCATGGAAGGTTTGGGCAATGCGAACATTGCCCTTAAAATTTTACATTTTGTTTTCTGCTACTTGAGAACGAATTTAAGAACAATAGAGGATGAAATGAAATCGCATTGGTCAAATTGAGAGAAGCCATCTTTAACAATCCATTCAGGATTTACATTTCCAGAAATGCTGGCTTTCTGTTTCAAACCCAATTTTTCTACCCTCCAAGCCTTATTTCTAAACCCTCACCAAAGCCTCTTTGTAGATTTCCATGAGTTTTGGGCTTTCCTTGACCACCTCACCGATGATGATGATGGCAGGCGCGCCAGGTGTCAAATCATGGGCTTTTTCCTCAATGTCGCCCATCATTCCCGCGACAATCTTCTCCTCCTTGGTGGTTCCGCTTTGGATGATCGCAATGGGAAGGTCTTCCCGCTTGGATTTTTTATAGCAGGCGACGATTTCCCCCAATTTCTTGGTCCCCATCAATACCACGACCGTGGCCTTGGATTGGACCGCCAAGTCAAAATCCCCGGACAATTCCCCCGAAGTGGTGGTGCCGGTGATCACCCAAAAGCTTTCGCTGACACCCCGCTTGGTGACCGGAATCCCGGCAGCGCCGGGAACGGAAATCGAGGAGGAGATCCCCGGAATCACTTCTGTGGCAATACCGAAGGCCTGGATATAATCCACTTCTTCGGCTCCTCTGCCAAACACAAATGGATCTCCACCCTTCAAGCGCACCACATGGCCGTGCTTCAAGGCATTCTCGACACAAAGTCGGTTGGTGTCGTCTTGCGGGGTCATGTGTCTTCCGCTTCTTTTGCCGACAAAGATTTTGATGGCTTTGTCGGGGGCATGCTTCAAAAGGCGCTTGTCTATCAAAGCGTCATACAAGACCACATCGGCCTTGTTCAGTGCCAATACTCCTTTTAGGGTGATGAGCTCCGGATCTCCCGGACCCGCACCCACCAAGGTGACTTTTGGATTTACGACTGTGTTCATAGGGCAACCTCTTTTTCTCTGAATTTTATCAGGTTTTCAAATACTTCCTGCGCTTGTTTGTAATAAGTATTGGCGAAATCTTCGGTGGGCTCATTCTCCTTGATCTGAAAGACAATGGAAGAAAAATCACTTCCAAGATCGATTTTCCCGGTCTGGATAAAGGATTCGTCAAACAGCGCCACGATATTGGCATAGGAGTTTGTGCTGATACTTTCCCCCAACAGGATGGCTTTGGCCCCATTGATCATTCCCGCATAGGTTTGATAAATGCTGTCTGCCCATTTCTTTTCATCCAGGTTTTCCTTTGCCAAATCCAGTTTTTCCCTGGCTTCCAGCAAGAGCGTGGCGACCAAGTCAATCACGACACCGGCACATTCGCCCACGCCCACAGCAATCTGATAGCTTTCTTCATGTCCCCAATCCACATAATCCGAATCGGTGAGGATCTCTGTGCTGGTCAGGACTTTCAGCATGTCGTAGAAATACATCTGCCCTTGACGATCGTAGTAGCCGAGGAAATTCTCGTTTTCGCCCACGTTCAGGTTGAAATCATCCAGCAAGATGCGCAATGCCTCAGGTCCGCGTTTGCTTGGGATTTTGATCACCTTATCGGAAAATCTACCGTTTCCATTTCCCAGCGTTCCACCGCCCAATAGGACCTGCAAGGCTGGAATAACCGCTTTCCCGACTTTCATCGACATTCCCTGAAAACCGATATGGGCCATGTTGTGCTGTCCACAGGCATTCATACAGCCGGATATCTTGATGGTCAGGTCTGTATTCTTCAGGTATTGGGGATATTCATGGAGGATGACTTTTTCCAACTCCTTGGCGATTCCCGTGCTGCTGGCAATTCCCAGGTTACAGGTGTCTGTTCCGGGGCAAGCGGTAATGTCTCCCAAGGTATTGTAGCCATGATCCGCCAAACCGATTTTTTTCAGCTCTCCGTAGAAGAAAGGAACGAGTTCCTTTTTCACATCCCGGATCAATATGTTTTGTCTCAAGGTAAATCGAACTTCATCGTTGGCATATTGCTTCACCAAAGCCGATAATATTCTGGCCTGGTCGGTGTAAAAGTCGCCCAAGGAAACTTTCACGCCTATCGAAACATATCCCTCTTGTTTTTGGGGCAAGACATTCGTCACGAGCCATTGCGCATAAGCCAGGTCCAATGGCTCCGCCACGGCTTGGATTTCCGGGTTCGGAAGGGTTTTTGCAGCCTCAAAGGCTTGGGTATCGATTGGGTATTTTTTATAGGGCAAGGCTTTTTGTTCTTCCTGGACCAATTGAAGGAACGCTTCCGTCCCGATATCCTTGATCAGGAATTTCATCCTGGCTTTCAGTCTTTTGGCCCTTTCGCCGTGTCTGTCGAAAATCCGCAACACGGACTCAATAAACGGGATAAGCTCGTCAATGGCCAAAAATTCGGTGATCAGGTCTGCATGCCGCGGCTGGGAACCCAGTCCGCCGCCCAGGAGTACTTTGAAACCCCGGATTTCTTCACCGTTTTCGGTCTTGACTTGTGGGATAAATCCCAAATCATGCAGGTAGCTCAATGCGGTGTCTTCCTCAGATGCCGAAAAAGACATTTTGAATTTCCTGCCCATTTCTTGGCAAATCGGGTTTCTCAACAGATACCTGAACACTTCATCAGCATAGGGCGTCACATCAAAAGGTTCCAATGGATCCACGCCGGCAGTCTCGGAAGCGGTGATGTTCCTGACAGTGTTTCCGCAGGCCTCTCTCAAGGTGACATCGTCTTTTTCCAGTTCTGCCCAAAGTTCTGGTGTCTGGTCCAAGCTCACGTAGTGGATTTGGATGTCCTGTCTGGTGGTGATGTGGAGTCTTCCCGTGGAGTATTTATCGGAAACATCCGCAATTCGCGTCAGTTGGTCCCCTGTGGCTTTTCCGTAAGGCAATTTGATCCGGATCATTTGAACGCCCGGCTGGCGCTGTCCGTAAATTCCCCTGGCGAGTCTTAGGCTCCGGAATTTTTCTTCATCAATATTGCCATTCCTGAAAAGGGCGATTTTCTTTTCCAAGTCAAGAATGTCTCTTTCAACTATGGGGTTTTCTATTTCTGTTCTAAAGCTTTGCATCGTTATTTGCCCTCCAGGGCAGCATTTTGTTGTTTTGTAGCACCAGTTTTCCGAAAAGGATTCTCCGGATTGGATTTTCCTGCTTCTTCCGATTGGGCTATTTGGTTTTCGCTTTTTTGGACTACTCTATAAATCCCACACTCACGGTATCATAGCTGCCTTCATCGATCAGGATAAAGCTGCCATTGGATTTGTTTTCGGAATAGGGATCATAATGAATCGCCTTGCTGAGCTTGAAATTCACTTTTCCGATATCATTCAACTTCAGTTGCTCGGTGGGTTCATCCCCGGAGAAGTCGGTGTGCACCAGGGATTCGATACTTTCGACCTTCGCCATCACCCGGTTGACACCGTGCTGCAAGGTGTATTTGTTGCCCACGCGAAGGGGCCTGTGGTTTACCTGACAGATGGTGGCCCGGATCTGTTTTGCAGATTGGGGGATTTGTTCCGAGCGGACCAGCATGTCTCCGCGGCTGACATTTACTTCATCCGCCAGCGAGATCACGATGGAACTGTCCGGTGTGGCTTCTTCAATCTCCTGGTCAAAGAAGTGAATGGATTTGATGGTGGATTCGGTGAAGGAGGGAAGGATGGTTACTTTTTCCCCGACCTTCAGGTTTCCGCCATATAGTTTTCCGGAAAATCCCCTGAAATCATGAAAGGCTTCTGTTTTGGGACGAATGACAAATTGAACCGGAAAGCGTGCAATGGAACTCTCGAATAGATCGGTCGGCTCCAAGACTTCCAGGTGGTCCAAAAGCGTGTTTCCCACATACCAAGGCATCAATTCCGATTTGGCGGCGATGTTTTCACCCTTGAGAGCGGAGATGGGGATGAACGTGATCTGCTCGGTTCTGAAATTGCTTTTCTCTACCAAAACCTCAAAATCTTCCTTGATTTGGAGGTAAGTGGCCTCATCATAGTCCACCAGATCCATCTTGTTGATCGCCACGACCACATGGCCAAGCCGCAGGAGGTTGCTGATGAAGAAATGTCTTTTGGTCTGCTCGATCACTCCTTTTCGGGCATCGATCAGGATGATGGCCACTTGGGAAGTGGAGGCGCCCGTCACCATGTTTCGGGTATATTCCACATGGCCGGGCGTGTCGGCGATGATGAAATTGGTCTTGTCGGTGGAAAAATAAATATGGGCAACATCGATGGTGATTCCCTGTTCCCTTTCGGCAACAAGGCCATCGGTGGCCAAGGAAAAATCCAGGTAATCATAACCCTTTTGGCGGCTGTTGCGCTCGATGGCTTCCAGCTTGTCCGTGGTCAGGGAATGGGTGTCATAGAGCAATCTCCCGATCAAGGTGCTCTTGCCGTCATCCACTGAACCAGCGGTGGCTATTTTGATGAGTTTTCTATCTTTTGACATTTTGTTTTTTCTAAAGGAGGAACAAGAGGGAAGAGAAAGTGCGGAAATCGAGGGGTGGTTTGTGGATCACCGGATTCCATTTTCTAGAAATACCCGACTTTCTTGCGGTTTTCCATGGCGGCTTCCGATCTCTTGTCGTCTATTCTGGCGCCACGTTCGGAGAGGGTGGAGGTTCTGATTTCTTCTACCACAGCATCCAAAGTGTCTGCCTCTGACAAGACCGCTGCGGTACAGGTCATGTCCCCGACGGTTCTGAAGCGGACCATTTTTTCCAATACCTCTTCATGGGATTCCCGGTACACATGCTCGTTTGCGGTCCAGATCATGCCGTCACGGAAGAAAATGGCCCTTTTGTGGGCAAAGTAAATCGAGGGGATCTCTATATTTTCTGTTTTGATATACTCCCACACATCCAGTTCGGTCCAGTTGGAGATGGGGAAAACGCGGACGTTTTGTCCCTGGTGGATTTTTCCGTTGAGCATGTCGAAGAGCTCGGGTCTCTGGTTTTTTTCGTCCCATTGCCCGAAGTCATCCCGTACGGAGAATACCCTTTCCTTTGCCCTGGCTTTTTCCTCGTCCCTTCTGGCACCGCCGATACAGGCATCGAACTTGAATTCCTCGATGGCATCCAACAGTGTGGTGGTCTGAAGGGTGTTGCGGCTGGAATAGCGGCCCCTTTCTTCCGTCACCTTGCCCTGATTGATGGAATCCTGGACATTCCGCACGATGAGCTCAAGGCCCAATTCTTCCACCAATTGATCCCGGAAGGAGATCGTTTCCGGAAAATTGTGCCCGGTGTCGATGTGCAGCAGCGGAAATGGAATCCGAGCGGGATAGAAAGCCTTTTGGGCCAGTCGGACCAGTGTAATCGAATCTTTTCCTCCGGAAAACAACAACACAGGCTTTTCGAACTGTGCCGCCACCTCTCTGATGATCTGGATCGAGGCTGCTTCTTTTGGATTGGGAATAAAAATCTTGTTCATGTCAAATTATTTTGCGTGTAAGCCACATTCTTTTTTTGAATCCTCCCACCACCATCTGCCGGCTCTGGGATCTTCTCCCGGCTGGATCGCCCGGGTACAGGGCGCACAACCGATGCTGATAAATCCACGGTCGTGGAGGGGGTTGTAAGGGATGTTGTTTTCATGGATATAGGCCAGCATTTCGGCGTAGGTCCAATCCATGAGCGGATTGTATTTGATGATCTGCAATCCTTCATCCCATTCGATTTTCTGCATGGCGCCGCGATTGGCACTTTGCTCGGCCCTGAGGCCTGTGATCCAAATGCTTTTACCGGCCAAGGCTCTTTTTAGCGGCACCACCTTTCGCACAAAGCAGCAGGATTTCCTGTTTTCGACGGAGGTATAAAAGCCATTGATTCCCATCCGATTGACCAATTCCTCTATGGATTGAGTGTCCGGATAGTACACTTTCGTCTTGATTTGGTACTTGCTATCCGTTCTTTCCAGTACATCCAAAGTCTCCGGAAAAAGTCTGCCCGTGTCCAGTGAAAACAGATCGATGGGTAGCTGATGCTTTCCGATGATCTGGCTGATCACCTGGTCTTCTTGACCCAGGGAAGTAGAAAAAGTGATTTTTCCGGGATAACGCTCCGCCAACAAGGCCAAGCCTTCCTCGGCGGTCAATCCACTGATGCTTTCACTGATTTCATTCAAAGCGATGTTTGTATCCATTTTGCGGGGTTTTCAAAGTGGAATCTATTGGGCCGTTCGGAAAGTCCGAATATCCTTTAGACGACAGGTTGAAATACAAAAGTATATAAACTCTATAAAAAATGTAGGGTAAATGGGGAAAAAAATTTATTCTTTATCCAAAATATCCGATAAAGACTTGTTTGTCAGTACGTTGAGCATTTCGTCACGGACTTGGATAAGGACTTTGTTCAGGCCACATTTTGCTTCATCCTTGCATTCCACACAAGGTTCGTAATAGTTGATGCTGACACAGGGGAGCAGCGCGATGGGACCATCCAGGAGGCGGATCACTTTGGAAAGAGGGACATCGGCGGGATCTTTGATCAGGTAATAGCCGCCACCTTTTCCTTTTTTGGAACCCAGGATGCCTGCTTTTTTGAGTTCGAGCAGGATATTCTCCAAAAACTTATGGGAGATCCCATATTCTTCGGCAATGTCCTGGATCAACACGGTTTTTTGATCCCGGTGCTTGCCGAGGTAAGTGAGGGCATGAAAAGCGTATTTGGTCTTTTTGGATAGCATGTTACAAAAATAAGCTTTTTAAGTTAACCTCAAAGAGATTTAGGCATTCCGGATGGGGAAGGGAGGGTTCGAGAAAAGAGACGGGTTTTTGGATAAAAATCGCTTCGTCCGAAACCGAAAACGCCAAACAGGATTTTCGTAATATTTTACATGAGCTTTTAGCGGTGAATATACCCTGTTTAGGGTATGTTTTTAACGGGATTAAGTTTGTAGGTTTGGGGAGGAGAGATGAGCGATTTTCTTAAGCAGCACCGGAATTAGGAAATTTTGGGTTTTTGGAAATTGAAGAATGAGAAATTTAGAAATAGCTTTCCTCCATATTGGAGAAAGCAAGACGTTAGCGGTCAGGCTATGACGACACATAACAATACCAATTGAACGATATAAAAATGAAGTTATTAAACCAAAGACAATTGTTAAACTTAATACTATTAGCTTCAATAGTAACTATTCTTTTAAACGACTTTCTCTTTAACGAAATGACAGAAATTGTTTCATTTGGTGACGAGTTAGGAATGGTGTTATCTAATCTGAGTTTAGCATATATTTCAAGTTTCATTTTTTATTATGTCGTAGTCGTCTTAAAGGAAAAGAAGGACAAAAAAAATATATACTTCACAGTTTACGAATGGACTGACCAACTTGTGGGAAGAGCATATAGTGTATATCACAATGTAATAGTGGCTTCTGGAGCAATTCATACAGACTTTGACAAAAAGACCATTACTAAAGAACAATTCGTAGAACTTTGCAAATTGGGAAATCCAAATGCAATTTCGACAAACACTTTTTTAGGGACGCCAACGAATCCACAACAGGCAACATATGGACAATTAATTTATAATAATTCAGTTTCAAATGTTAAAGCATATACAGAAAGAATTTTTAATTATATGCCTTTTTTAGAAACTGACTTTGTTAAGCTCATAAATAGACTTCATAGTTCTACTTTCTTTTTGGTGGCTCCGACTTTTCTTCATCAGACAAGGAATACCGACTTCAGTGTTTATGCAGACAATATGTACGAATTTTTAGAACTTGTAAGAGAGCTTGATACTTATAATTCAATCAAAAACAAAGAACTAATAAAAGACTAAATGAACGCTAAACTAATCGACCAGAGAGAAGCCCGAACCGCTAACACGGGTTTGGCAAAAGTGGCGGTTCAGTGCTCCGCAGACAGATTTGTGCTTAATCAAAATTGTGTCTCGCATCAATATTTGTGGTGAAAATCGCCACCTTCGCCAAGCCCAAAACCGTTATCGCTCAGTGTAAAAAGCCGACCCGAAAATGGCACATTTGGTTTTTCCCGACACAAAAGCCAACGCTCAAAAAAATAAAAGAGCCATTTTTTGCCAACGCACAAACAGGACAACTAGACAATAATTCAAACATTTTTTATCTTGAAAAACGAGATATTAAAAAATAAAAACTAAATTTGTGACTTAACATCTTTAGACAACAATGAACAGAATTAAAGAAGTACTTGAAGAAAAAGGAATTAAGCAAACTTGGTTAGCCGAACAACTAGGCAAAAGCTACAATATGGTAAACGGTTACGTGCAAAATCGACAACAACCAAGACTTGAAGTACTCTATGAAATAGCGAACATTCTAAATATTGATGTAAAAGACCTTTTAAAAACTAACGAAGAAGTATACAAGTGCAAGTAGTTATCGACATATTAGAAAATGAGTTAATCGAGAAGTATCCTGACATTCTCGGAATACTACTTCGTGACCAAACCTCTCAAAAAAATATTTTTTGGGCGACAGACAATTACGAACACTTCGGAGATTCATACAGATTCAATTCTGAAATATTACCTGAATTAATCACAGGAGAAAAAGGCAATGTAATAATGCCTAGGGTTCATAAAGACAAAATTCTACAATTATCTCGCTCCAAAAAAATGGCAGAAGTTTTTACGCCTTCTTGGATATGTAACGCACAAAATAATTTAGTTGACAATTCTTGGTTTGGAAAAGATGGTGTTTTCAATAAAGAAATCTTGTTGAGAAATGGAACTAAATCTTGGGAAACAACAAAAGAAAAAATAGTTTTTCCTAAAGGCAAAACTTGGCAAGACTATGTTCGTGATACACGACTAGAGATTTCTTGCGGAGAAGCACCGTATCTTGTTAGCAGATATGACACGACAACAGGAGAGTTTATTAAAATCGAGAACAGAATCGGGATTTTAGACAGAAAATTAAGAGTAGTAAATGAAAATTTGCACTCAATAAATGAATGGTTAAAAGCGGTTGAAACCGCATATAAAAACACATACGGTTTTGAATGGCAAGGAGATAGTTTGCTTTTGGCTCGTGAAGCATTACTAATAACATTCATTGAAAACTTTACACATAAATTTGAGACTGAACCAATACTAAAAGCCATCCAAAATATTGCGCAAATTATTTCTTGGAATATTTGGCAAATGGACGGTCTAAAAGGTATTATTCCAAACAGTTGTAAAGATGAAACAATAGAAATTCCAGATTTTTTTGAAACTAGAATAGAAATAAAGAAATGCAAAGGGTGTGAAACTCAAAATATAAAATCACACAATGGTATTTATTGCAACATTATGGATTGGGATATAGAAAAGCCGATAAAATTTATATCTCTTTTAGAAAAGTAAACTATGCCAGAAACAAACAATATAAATGTAGATATACTTGATGACTTAATCATTGGAAGAGTAGAACCCCAAATCTATGCTTTTACGACCGAGACAATACCGAATTATCTAAAAGTTGGCGATACCTACCGACCAATTGAAATGAGGCTGAATGAATGGCGTAAATACTTCCCTAGCCTTGAAAAGAAATTTGGAAATGTTGCAAAAGTTGATGGCGAAACTTTTTTCAGAGATTATGCAGTTCATTTTTTTCTTGAAAACGAATTAAAAAGAAGTCGATTAAAGCCTAACGTTTTAAAAGGAATCCCATACTACTCAAATGAGTTTTTTGAAAACGCAACAGAGGAAGACCTGCAAGAAGCGATAGAAGACATAAACATCGGACATCAAAACAACGAATCAAAATATCAATATTATCGCTTTGACGAAAGTCATATTCCAATTACACATACTTACACAAGAATAGAAGAATATTCACTAAGACCCAATCAACAAAAAACTGTAGATAATTTTCGAAAAGCTTTAAATAAAGGCAGAACCAATTTGTTGATGTATGCGGTAATGCGTTTTGGAAAATCATTTACCTCAATGTGTTGTGCAGTTGAAATGAATGCAAAATTGGTGGTTGTGGTTTCTGCAAAAGCTGATGTGAAAGAAGAATGGAAAAAAACGGTTGAAAGCCATATTAAATTTGATGGATATTGTTTTTTAGATAGTACTTCTCTCCTGACTAGCGATACGATTATTGCCGAGAAAGAAGAGGCAAAAGAAAAAATCGTTTTGTTTCTAACATTACAAGACCTTCAAGGAGATGAAATAAAAACCAAACACAAAGAGGTATTTGAAAATAAAATTGACTTGTTACTAATTGACGAAACACATTTTGGAGCAAGAGCAACCGAGTACGGAAAAATCCTTAAAGAGGAAAATTTAAGTGCCAAAGAAATAAAAAGCGAATTAAAGCTGAATGATAATACACTAGACGATTTAGAAATTACCAATAAAGTTTTTAATGCAAAAATCCGCATTCATCTTTCTGGAACCCCTTATCGCATATTGATGAATAGCGAGTTTACAGATGATGATATTATTGCTTTCTACCAATTCACACACATTGCAGAAGACCAAGAACAATGGGATTTAGAAAATCTAAACAAAGACGAAGTTAAAGAATGGGATAATCCGTATTATGGATTTCCTCAAATGATTCGTTTTGCTTTTAATCCCAATGAATCTTCTCGAAAAAAAATGGAAGAAATGAAAAAGAAAGGTGTTACCTATGCTTTTTCAGAGCTTTTTAGACCACAATCAATAACCATAGACAAAAAAAATAAGCTTCATAAAAAATTCAAATACGAACAAGAAATTCTTGACTTGCTAAAAGTTATAGATGGTTCAGAAGAAGATTCTAATTTATTAAGTTTCTTAGATTACGACAAAATTAAAGAGGGAAAAATGTGCCGTCACCTTGTTTGTGTTTTGCCTTACAGAGCATCTTGTGACGCATTGGAGGAATTAATCAAGAATAACAAGTTTAAGCATCTTAGTAATTACGAAATCATCAATATCTCTGGGGTTGAGAATGAAAAAAATTTCAAAGACACGCAAGCAGTTCAAGCTAAAATCAAAAAATGTGAAAGTGAAAATGTAAAAACAATCACTTTGACAGTAAACAGAATGCTTACTGGTAGTACCGTTCCTGAATGGGATACTATGCTTTACCTAAAAGACACGGCTTCACCACAAGAATACGACCAAGCAATTTTTCGTTTACAAAATCAGTTCATAAAAATTTTCAAAGAGCCGAATGGTGATGTGGTCAAATTCAATATGAAACCACAGACTTTATTGGTTGATTTTAATCCGAATAGAATGTTCCAAATGCAGGAACATAAATCACAGATTTACAATGTAAATACTGAATCTAACGGAAACAGCAAGTTAGAAGAAAGAATCCGAAAAGAACTTGAAATATCTCCAATTGTAGTTTTAAACAACAATAAAATTGTTAAAATACAGCCAGCCGATATTTTGGATGCTGTTCGCAAATATTCGAGTAGCAGAAGTGTATTTGATGAGGCTACAACTATTTCAATTGATTATTCTTTATTGGATATTGAAGCAATCAAAGCTGAAATTGAAAGACAAGGAAAAATTGGTTCTCGTCAAGGATTAGAAATTCCACCAGCAAAAGGCGAAGGAGACGAGATTGATAGAGATGATACTATCGATAATGATGAAGACGAAAATGAAGAAAATGCAAAATCCAAATCAAAAGATGATGAAGCAGTAAATGATTACAAAGGTCAATTTGCTATGTATTATGCAAGGATTTTATTCTTTGCATTTTTGACAGATTCAAGAGTTAAATCTTTACAAGAAACCATTAACCACATCAACGGGAATGCTGATAATCTGCGAATAGCTTCAAATTTGAGCCTTGAAATCACCATACTTGATTTGTTTCAAAAGTACATCAACCCATTTATTTTAAGCGAACTAGATTATAAAATTCACAACATTAATTCGCTAGCCAATGATTCCGCAATTTCTCCAATAGAAAGAGCGAGTAATGCAATGAAAAAATTTAGTCGCTTGTCAGATTCTGAAATTGTAACTCCCGAATTTGTTACCGACAAAATCATAAACGGTTTGCCAGCCAAAGCCATTGACAAGAATACAATGCTTTTAGATATTGCTTCCAAACAAGGCGAGTTTGTATATGCCGTATATAAATTGTTTGGCAAAGAAGTAGCCAACAAATTCTACTCAATACCAACATCAAAAATTGCGTATGAGTTTACCAGAAAAGTGTACAAGTTGCTTGAATTAGATGCAAAACTAATTGAAACGAACTACACCTCTTACGATTTAATCAGTGAAAACAAATTCATTGAAAAAGATACCATCAAAATAAACAACAAGAAAATGAAATTCAATGTAATTGTAGGCAATCCGCCTTATCAGCAAAGTGACGGTGGTGCTCAAGCAAGTGCCAAACCAATTTATAATCTTTTTGTGGAGTCAGCAAAAGAATTAAATCCTAGGTACATATCTATGATTATGCCCACACGTTGGTATGCTGGTGGTAAAGGATTAGATGAATTCAGAGAAATTATGCTTAACGACAAACATATTTCTGAATTACACGATTTTCTGAAACCAGATATTTTGTTTCAAAACACCAATAATCGTGGAGGTATTTGTTATTTCATAAGAGACAAATCATATGATAATTCTAAAAATTTAACCAAGTTATTTACCTACAAGAATAATTTAACACCTGTTTTGAATATACGAAGTTTGAAAACACCTGACTCTGATATTCTTATACGCCATAGTATTGCATTAGAAATCATATCAAAAGTAAAATCTCATAAAGATTTTGAAACTTTTGAAAATCACATTTCATCAAGAAAGCCATTTAACCTTGAGGGCAATGTTGTTAATGATGCAAAAAAATTTAGACTTGATAAAAAGGGATTAAAAAAACCGATAATGTGTTATGGCAAGAGTAAGAAAATTGGTTATTTAGAAAGAGATGAAATTACAAAAAACGCAAATTGGATTGACAATTATAAAGTTTTTGCTCCATATGCTAATAACATTGGAACTGAATTAAATGATGACAATTTAAATGCTTTCGTTGGTAAACCTAAAACTATATGTACTGAAACTTACATTGTGATGGGGGCTACATTGAACTTAGATTTAATAACTTCAACGAATCTTGTGAAGTATTTTTTCACCAAGTTTGCTAGGTTTATGCATAGTTTACCAAAAGTAAGTCAACACGGTACTTCAAAGACATACAAGTTTGTTCCTTTGCAAAACTTTACTAAAAACTCAGATATTGATTGGAGTAAATCGATACAAGAAATTGACAAACAATTGTATGAAAAGTACAAACTGAGCAATGAGGAAATTGAGTTTTTAGAATGTATGATTAAATCAATGGCCTAGTAAATTAAGGGATAAGGAATTATAATTTTAAAGCGTTTTAGATATGGCAGAAGAAATAGTAGAAAACTGGACACACGTTTTAATTAATGGAAAATCTAAAACAATTGAGGTTAAAGATGCTGAATTTTACAAGGGAAAACTTGTAAATATTTCAGAAATAAAGAACTATCCAAAATTAGATGCCGACAATAAAGAGATAAAGCACACGGCAGAACTTGCCAATAATGAAAAACGCAAAGTTTACACTTCTTTTTTTCAAAAACCATTTAAAAACTTGATAATTCTTACTGGTGCTGGTTCTTCTATGGATGTAAAAGGGCTTTCAATGGCTCAATTATGGGATGAAGCGGTGAAAGAATTTAAAACAGAAGCAGTTGATGGTATAAACAATATCATTGAGGTAGTAAAATTTCCTAAAGAGAATACCCACAAAAAGGATATTGAAGCCTTATTAAGTCAGGTGGAAGGCTTTATTAAATTTTCAGAGGATAAAGATGTTGTCTTCAAAGATGGAAAGAAAAAACTATCGGAATTAAAGGGTTTGCTTTTTAAACTCATACAGGACAGATGCACCATTCCAACGCCACCAAATGAAGCATTCCCACACAAAGTATTGCTTGAAAAAGTATTGCAACGCAAGCAAACAAGTCCAAGAGTCAAAGTATTTACATTAAATTATGACTTGCTATTTGAAGATGCGGCAACTGTTGCAAACGCAATTGTAATTGATGGTTTTTCCTATACTTTTCCAAGGACATTTAGCGGTAGATATTTTGACTATGATATAGTACAAAGAGAAGGAAGCAAACTAAAAGATGAAGATAATTTCGTACAGCGTGTTTTTCATTTACACAAATTGCACGGCTCTATCAATTGGGAAAGAATTAAAGAAACTGGTGATGTTATAGTTAACAATGAAACTGAAGAGGCTTTGATGGTTTACCCACGAGAAGCCAAATATGAAGATTCTTATGAACAACCATTTTTTGAAATGATGGCACGCTTTCAAAGAAATCTTAGGTTAAATGATAACACTTTATTGGTTTGTATAGGTTATAGTTTTAATGACAAGCACATTAATGCAGCCATTGAAGAAGCATTAAATCAAAACCCTGGTTTTAGATTAGCGATTATTGACCCTGGATTTGATAATCCCAACGCTTCAAAATCACTAAAAACTATAAAAGGGAATGCTTTGAAAACCGAAAGAATATTGATGGTTTCAGAAACATTTACAGATTTTGCTAATTATTTCCCAGAGATAAAAACATATGAAAACCCCCAACAAGTAACAATAAGTCTAAAAAATGAGTAACCAAAAGATAAATCCTTTCAAGCACGAATATTTTCTTGGTTATATCAATCAGGTGCTACCGCAATTTGTGAAAGTTCATTTTCCATCTTCGGTATTATTGAATGGATTCACTCATTTTGGTAAAGAATTTAACGGTGGTTTGGTGGGGAGTTTTGTCGTAATTGAAGGCGATAAATGTGGTTTTTTAGGAAGAATTACAGAATTATCATTACCCGAATCTGAACGACTTTCTTTGAATGAGAAAGCATTTCAAACCAGTGATTTTCATCCCACAGGAAAAATTGAAATTCTTTTATCTTTTGATTTATACAATCCTTTTGATGTAAAAAAAGGATTAATAGCCTATCCAAACATTGGAGCAAAAGTATTTGTAAGTTCAGGAGAACTAGTACAAGAATATATGTCAAGATTTGGCGTAAGAAGTGGAGAACTGGCAAACACCATTGCAATAGGAAGCTTGGTTTCAAGTCCAGAAACGAAAGTAAAAATAAGTTTACAGTCTATTTTTGGACGTCATTGTGCTATTGTTGGAACTACAGGAGGCGGGAAAAGCTATACGGTAAGTAAATTGGTAGAGTCATTAGTAGCAACAGGTAATAAAGCTATATTGATTGATGCAACGGGGGAGTATCGTGGTAGTTATGATAAGATAAAATCTATCGATATTGGTAATGGCGAAAACATATTTCATTATTCTCAACTTACAATAGATGATATGTTTTTCTTATTGAAGCCATCACCAAGAACGCAAACGCCTAAGCTAATGGAAGCTATAAGGTCTCTAAAAATGGTGAAAATTGTTGGAGAAGCTACACAAATTGTACATAACGGAGAAGCTATTCCGATTGAAGATGGTTTATTGAAAAAAAACGGAAAGCCTAAGAAACCATATGATGTTTTTTACTACCGAAACATATCAGCTATTGAAAACGGAATGGCAGATTTTGATTTTATGAAATTATCCCATCAATTAAGTGCTGAATGTGTCTATGACAATGGAACTACTTGGGGAGGCGTAGCTCCAAATGATGTTTCATATTGTGTGAGTTTGATATCAAGAGTTACCAATCTTGCCAACACACCTGAATTGAACCAAATATTTGGTTTCCAACAAGAGAAAACAGAAAATGACTTAACTGATGTTCTCAATCAATTTATTTCTATCGAAAACACCGATAACAAATTATTGCGCTTAAACTTAGAAAATGTAAAATATGATTTTCAAGTCAGAGAAACATTAGTAAATGCCATTGGCAAATTTCTTTTAGCAAAGGCAAGAAGCGGTTCATTTAAAGATTCACCCGTTGTAGTTTTTATTGATGAAGCCCATCAGTTTCTAAACAAGTCTATTAAAGACGAGTATTTTGACAGTAAACCTTTAGACGCTTTCGATTCCATAGCCAAAGAGTGTAGAAAGCACGGTTTGTTTCTTTGTATAGCTACCCAGATGCCAAGAGACATTCCACAAGGCACACTAAGTCAAATGGGAACATTTATAGCACACCGACTAATTAATCATTTTGACAAAGAAGCAGTAAGTAATGCTTGTAGTACAGCTAATAAAAACACATTGGATTTTTTACCAATTCTTGGAGAAGGAGAAGCCATTTTAACAGGCGTAGATTTTCCAATGCCAATCATAATGAAGTTTGACGAACCTATTATAAAACCAGATTCAAGTACACCGAAATTAAACTGATAAAGAATGACAGAACCTATGCCCACGCTAAAAGCCATACACATTTGCAATTCGCACCAGCCAACACACCGCCACAAATTGCAAAAGAGTATGTCTTTGCCAACGCTGACCGACAAACATGACCAAAAAGAACACCGAAGCGATAACATCAACTATACGCAAGCAGGGGTTTAGTTCTTCGTAAGACAGGAAAGTAGTAAATTTAAAGTTCAGTGCTTCGTAGGAAGTTTAGTGGTTAAAATCCCTGCCTCTGTATAGCTTAGAACCCAACCCCCCCAAACCCCCACCCCATGAAACTAGAATCCCTTCACCATATCGCCATCATCTGTGCGGACTATGAGAAATCGAAATATTTTTATACCGAAATTTTGGGATTGAAAATTGAGCAGGAAATCTTCAGAGAGGAGAGACAGTCCTATAAACTTGATCTTTCCCTGAATGGGACCTATCTGATTGAACTGTTTTCATTTCCAGAACCCCCCAGCAGACCGTCGCGACCTGAAGCAAGGGGTTTGAGGCACATCGCCTTTGGGGTGAAAAACCTGGAAGAGAATATTGATTTCCTGAATTCCAAAAACATCGAGACGGAAGCGGTAAGAATTGACCCATTCACCCATAAAAAATTCACTTTCTTTGCCGATCCGGACGAGCTGCCCATTGAGATTTATGAAGTATGAGGGGTGTAGTTTTTTTTGAATTGGCAATGCGCAACAGGCCTTGATCAAGGCGGAGGGTTGAAAAGCATTTAATTGTTTTAGAAAATTGTTTTGTAGGGGCAAGTACATCACCTCCATTGCTTTACCTCCAAAAAAACACTTCTCTGAAAGAATCGGATGCATGCGTTTTGGCTCAGGAAAATGATATATTTGAACGCTAGATAAGCAATAGGTTTCCTGATTGAATTGAAATAGGAAGAAAATCAGACTATTGGGAGAAAAACTCCTGACTCCAATAGAGTGAAGTCAAAAACAGTCAACAAAGACTGAGGATGAAGTGACCATTGGATGGAATGGATTTGGTCATGCATCAAACGGGTTGAAGTGCTTTGCTTCAAGTGAGGTAGACTTTTGAAAATCCCGGCCTGCATGAAATTCCAATACGGGGCATTCAAGTGCAGCATAGGATCTAGAACCAAGGGATATATGGAAAAAATGAACGCGATTGTCTATACCGCATACGGTCCGCCGGAAGTTGCCCATTTGATGGAAGTGCCCAAACCCATTCCCAAAGACAACGAAATTTTGGTCAGGGTCCATTCGGCGACGGTGAACCGGACGGACTGCGGTTTTCGCAGTGCGGAATATTTCATCTCCAGGTTTTGGACTGGGATTTTGCGGCCAAAACAGCCCATATTGGGTTGTGAGTTTGCGGGAGTAATTGAAGAAATCGGCAAGGACGTGACCACCTTCCGGATAGGGGACAAGGTTTTTGGTTTCAATGACAAAACCTTTGGTGGACATGGGGAGTATTTGACCATTACCGAAACGGATGCCGTGACCACCATGCCGGACAACTTAAGCTTTGATGAGGCCGCGGCGCTGACTGAAGGTGGCCACTACGCCTTGTGTGACATCAAGGCGGCCAAAGTTGAAAGGGATCAAAATGTGCTGGTCAATGGAGCCACCGGCGCCATAGGTTCCGCTGCGGTCCAATTGTTAAGGCATTTTGGGGCAAAAATCACCGCCGTGTGCAACACCAAAAACACGGCGTTGGTAAAATCACTGGGTGCAGATGTTGTGATTGACTATGAGAGACAGGACTTCACCAAGACAAATGCTAAGTTTGACTTTATTTTTGACGCAGTGGGCAAGAGTTCATTTGGGAAATGCAAACCCTTGCTGACGGAAAAAGGGATTTACATCTCCACAGAATTTGGCGAGAACGCAGAGAACATCTTCTTTGCCCTGACCACACCGCTTCTGGGAGGCAAAAAACTATTGTTCCCCTTGCCCACGATCCACAAGGAAGACGTGATTTTTTTGAAAGGGCTTGTGGAAAAGGGCGAATTCAAACCTTTGATTGATAGAAAATATCCTTTGGACCAAATCGTACAGGCTTACCAATACGTAGAGACGGGGCAAAAAACAGGGAATGTGGTGATCAAGGTGGTGGAAGAAGATTAGCCAAAAACGGGAAGAATTTCTCCGGCTGAATGGTAAGCGGTGTTGTGCATTTTCAAGTCCACTACCGTCTGGTATCTTTTGACCCGAAATATGCACTCCGTTTCCAAATGAGAGCGAAACTGCAAGAAAATCAGACTATTGGGAGACTTATTCTTGATACCATTTGGGGGAAGTCAAAAACTATCAACAACCAATTGAACATCCGTTAAATATACCATTGAATTGAGTTCGCAATGCATAAAACGGATTCAACCCTGTGCCTATTTGGAGAATCATGCATTTTACCGATAGGGTGAAGTCGGGATTTGAAAACAAAGACGGATGATCAAGCCATTTCAGGCTGGAATTGGCCAGCGCCCTATGGTGTATATACCAAATTCTGAAACGGCTGCCAGGCGGCATAATCAGACGGGGGCAAATTGAGTACATGTTTCCTGTAATAATAGTGCTCAATGATCGATGCCTGCTGTTCCCGGTTAAAAAGTGCGAAGACTTCCGCTGTGGTCAACCCAGGATTATTGGCAATTGCATTCTGGAGCGATACGTTTCCCCCATTTCCGTTCACGCCATTCGTATATCCATAATTGTATCCGGCGCCCAGCGTTTGGGCATGGATCGCCTCGATCAGATAGATCGGTCCTACTGTCTGGTATTGCCATACATGGCAAAGCTCATGAATCATCGTCGAATCAGACAAGGGGCCGTCGGCAAGGTCGTGATTGACCAGTTTGAAGGTGACGAAAGCCCTGGAGTTGGGGTTGTTGTTAAAATAATCCTGCACACCGAAAATGACGGTATTTGCCACGCCCGCATCCGAAAAGTAAATGGTATCATAATCAAAAGTCTTTCCGTAGATCAATTTTGCCGTGGTTATCTCCGGCTGGGTCATCTTCCTGCCCACCGTTTCGTAGAGGGTTTGGCACACTTCATCCAGCGCTGCCTGTTGGACGGCATCGACAGCCGCGAGTAATTCCCCAACAGGTCTCTGCAAGTCCACCCAAGACAGGACGAATGCACGCAACTGTTGGCGGCCGTGATCGATGAGCATCGACCTTAATACATCCTCCAAGGACTTGCCTGAGGGGAGGAGGGCATCGATAAAGTCACCGAGCAGACCCCGACGCAATGCATTCTCGAGCATTTCAAAGAGAATTTTGCTCTCTTCGGTCGGATCTCCGGCAATCTTGATGGTTTCAAGCAGTTTTTTAAGAAGATCCACCAAGGCTTCAAAGGGGTTCATGACAACCATAACAATCCATTATTCAGGTAAATAAGAATACTTGTAAATCAATACCCTATCGGCATCGGACAGGTACATGGTATCGCCTTCATTGTTCCAGACGGCTTTCTTCCTCCCCATAAAAAGGAGCTTGTTTTTTCTCGATTTGTTGACCTTGTTCTGGCCCTGGCTGCCTCCTGTAAAGATCTTCAAATGATCGCCGGGCCGCAAAGTGAACATCGGCAAATGGTATTTATGACGGGCTTTGTCCTGCATCAGCCAACCTTTGACCTCCATTTCCTTGCTGCCTTTGTAGATGATTTCCACATGTTCCGCATCCACATCCGGTCCAGGAGGGTCACTGTCGATATAAACAGAAAAATTGGCCCGCTTATAATCTGCTTCCGCATTCACGATAAATGGAATTTTGTGGCGGATCACTTGCTGGTTGGAGACCCCTTTGATCCAACTCACTTCGATGATATTCAAACCGTCATCGGTATTGTCTATGGTTTTATTCAGCACCATATCGTTGCCCGACTGAGACCAGTCACCGACGTTCAATTGAACAGGGACGGAGTTAATCGTTACCTGAATCCGTTTGGAAGAAGGATCAGAAATCATATCGTGATTTCCATTCACCAATCGCATCTGCAAGATCACTTCCTTCGGATAAATAAATGGAAATCCCTCTACCGGATCCAGTATTTCAAGCCCGACCAGCGGATTAAAATTATTGCGGTCGTATCGCCCCTGTGTTTTGTTCTTTTCCGCTTCCAGGAAAGCCAATTCCTGTTCTTGATCCAACTGCTCTCTTTCCAACTCCTTTTGGCCTGCACGTGCTTCCAGGTATTCTTTGATGGTATTCATAAGACTGTCCGGCAACAAGGCATTGACCAATCGGGTGGCGGTGGCATGAATCGGGGTCAAAACAAATCCGACAAGGCCAGTGGTGATGGCGTCTTCTACGGTCTGCTTTATGAGTAGGATCTCTGCGGCAATGTCGGTGCTGGTATCGATGGTCAAAACCACCCCATCGATGGCCGTTTTCAGCGCTGTCGTTCCCGCGGAAATGGCGACATCCAGGATTGCGGCTTCAACAGGCCAGGTAACATTTTCAAAGGTCAGGATGGCCAAATCCCTCGCCGTTCCCGCCGGAACAGTCGCTCTTATAGAGGCCAAGTGTGTAAAATGTATATTGGCTTTTGCGGAATCTCCCCAGGTGTCGAGGTGCGCTTTTAGTGTAGTGCCAAAATTGGTGACGACCAGGTCGATCGCATCCAGAATGGCAAGAATGTTCTCGTCGATATAATCGCTGAGATTGTTGTAATGATTCAAGGCCGTAAGCGCAGCATTGTACAGGCTATCAATGAATGCAATAAGGTTCGCCCTCATTTGTGTCAATGTGTGCAGGCTGATGGCCAGATAAAAATCTCCCAAGGCGGGAATGATTTTTTGAATAAATATCCCAAAGGACTCCACACTGATCTTCAGCAACTCATTTCCAAGTGCTTTTACCAGTTCTTGATTGGGAATGAATCCACAATCCAGTAACCGCGCGACAAACGCATCCGGAGTTTCCGAGTAATCGATTTTCCCCGCCATGGACAGCAGGATGTCCCGCTTCAGTACCCTCAGGTTGTTTCTTCTGTCGGCTGTGAATACGGTAGGTCCCGAGATTTCTTTGAATGCATAAGTAAGATCCAGCAACAGCTGCCGCACTGCCTCGATATGCTGGTCAATGTTGGAAATATGAGAAAAAGACTGAGACAGCAAGCCCTTGCAACTCACAAAAAACGGATCCTGGGGGTTGTTGAGCCTGGCCCCCATCGAGTCGAAGCCGGCAAAAGTATTGTCTAAAACAAAGTCATTGATGATCTGGTCGAAGAAGGCAATATTTCTGGCGAGCACGTTGTAAACGACCACGCCGCAGCCGGAAGAAATCCCGTTCACAAATTGCGGCAGATTATTGATGCCGCTCAAGTCCTGAATCAGAAAATTGTCCAGCTTCTTAAAAATAAAATCAGAAGAGAGGTAAAGGGAAGGCCGGATGACCTCCTGGGAGTACTGGTAGAGATGCACATTGTCGATGTCGCTGGTGATTTGCGGAAGGAGTTCTCCCATGATCAGATTTTCGATGAGCTCGGTCTTCACAATGTCTTTGATGGCCTGGTAGGAATGATAAGTTGCCAATGTGCCCTGGCCTTGGAGTCCTCTCAGCGAATCTTCGAATATTTTCCCGAAAGTCAGGTTGAACCTACTTTCAAAATAATCCTTAAAAGCCCCTATTTCCGGGAAAACATATTGCGAAGCGTAAGGAATCCCGATTTCTGCCAGGTAATCCACTGCTATCCTCACATCGACAAGGAGAACTGACTCTCCCAGCACCCCCTCGATTTCCGCTTTGACAAAAGCCGGTGCCTCAGGAAGTCTGGAATGTTGAATGGAGGTCGCTGCCTCTCCAGTCACGGTTGATCCGACCCCAAGATTGGCAGAATACACGCTCAACAATTGTTTCAGCTCGAATCCGACCACACTGCTCACCCAGAACAAGGTGAGCGGTCTTTTGAAATCATCCAGAGCACCCTGATCCAGCAGGTCAATGATGTTGATGGTCTCGGTGATGAATCCTTCGAGATCGGTTAAGCGCAGGTCTCCTTTTTGAAGTAGATCGATCAGCTTGTTGACCGATACTTCCAATTCCGCTTTTTCTGCATTGTCCAGCTGGATGCCAAAGATCTTGTAATAGATCTTGGAAAATTCATCGCTGAGTTTACGGACTGCGGCTTCGATGATCTTTTCAACCGCATATCGCTGAAGGCTGGCGATGAAGTTCTTGAACAAAATATCTGCGACCTCTTCCTTGCTCAGAAATTCGCCCCTTTCGGCGCTCTTGTTCCCAAGGTCATAAGCCGTCAAAACAATAAACGGAAAGCTGAAATCGAAGCATTCCGCCAGAAGTTGTTTATTGGCCAGATCGGATTTGAGAAGGTGTTTTTTTACCTCGGCGCTGATGCGAATCGTGGATCGGTTCACGGCTCTTCTGAGGTTCTTGAATCCAACATTGCAATAAAAATCATAGCCGGAGCCTGCTTTCAGGCCGAATTTATACCCTCCAGAAATCTCAAATCCCGAATTTAGTTTCTTAATGTCGCAAACGACATTCACGTTGACTTCTGCCATGGCTGAAAAGGCAACCCTTCCCCAGACGCCCACTTCAGCCTTTACTTCTTCGAGGAAGATCAAAAAGAGATCTGCCGGGAAATCGTCCAGGTGATCCTGGATTTGCTGGGCAAAAAACGACGGTGTTAGGTAAATCGCCAAACTCCCGGATGCCATGGCTCGGGCATAGGCGCCGACGTAGATGGAAAGGCCCATTTTTTCCAACAGATTGGGCTCGAGGCGGATCAGCGCGCGCGCACCGGCCGCTGCCTGAAGCTCTCCTTTGGCTTGTGCGCCGATAAATAGGATATCGAGATTCCCCAGGACCTGGCCTGTTATGGCGCCATCCAAACCGATGTTGATCCCATGACAGAGATCGGCGCTAATGGTAATGCCTGCGATGACCGAGCCTTCGACATTGCCATTGACAATGCCTTCATTTAATCCGGCATTGGCATTCAGATTGATGATCTCGATGGGTATTTCCGCCATGATTGAACAAATATTAAGATGTTACAACTTGTAATACTTTTAACCCAAATTCTAAGACGTTGGAATAGTAACGTTAATGCGCTAACTTTTGGTTGCAGCTTGAAAGCCTATGCATTGAATGGTGATTTTATCCCTTCCCGAATTCTGGTAGAAATGTTCAACCCCAATCTCTAAGGTTAGGGTTTTTGAAACGTTAATTGGTGACCATGTTTTATTATGGATCCCGTATGGAATAATCAAATCAAATATACATTTCTCTTGCTGCTTTTAATCAAAACCAAAAATAAGATGAAGCAGAAAAAGTTTGAAAGTATGGCTGTAGTCAATCCTTTTGCCGCTGGAATTGATGTAGGTTCTAAAAGCCATTTTGTTGGGGTGGGGCAAGATCCCAAAAAAGATGTCAAAGAATTTGGTGTTTATTCTCAGGACCATGATATGATGATCAACCATTTGAAGAGTCATGGAATCATTACAGTGGCTATGGAAAGTACGGGAAGTTATTGGCAATCCCTTTTTTTTGCGCTACAGAACGCTGGTTTTGAAGTGTTGTTGGTATCCGGACACCAGACCAAAAACGTGCGGGCTAAAACAGATGTTAAGGACTGTATTTGGATACAGAAACTCCACAGTTTGGGGCTTTTGAGAGGCTGCTTTCTCCCTGATAAAGAGTCGACCAAACTCAGGACCTTGCAGCGTCACCGATCCAGTCTGATAGAAGAGTCTGCTAAAATGGTCAACAAGATCCAAAAAGCTATGAGGATGATGAACCTGAGACTCGATGTAGTCATCAGTGATATCACAGGAAAAACGGGAACGGCCATCATCCGTGCCATCATCGATGGGGAAAGGGATGGCCAGGCACTTTCCCTATTGACCGATCCACGGATAAAGAAATCCAGAGAAGAGGTTGCTAGGGCTTTACAGGGGAATTGGGATGAGGAACTACTTTATGAAATGACCGAATGTTATCACATTTATACTTTTCTACAGGAAAGAATGAGATCCTGTGAACAACGACTTGAAAACCTTCTAGTTGAGTTTACACAGGAAATTCACCTAGAGAATGACTTGGTACTTTCTTCAAAACAGTTAAAGGGAAAGAACCAACCAAAATTCAATCTTCCAGTGTTAAGTTATAAATTTTACGGAGTGGATCTATTTGCTATTGAATCAATCAGTTCCAGTACAGTGCTGACCCTTATCTGTGAAATCGGTCAAGGCATTTACAATTTTAATTCTGCCAAACATTTTGCTTCTTTTCTTAGGCTAGCTCCCAACAATAGGGTGTCTGGGGGCAAAGTGGTTTCAAGCCGAACACCAAAAGGGAGTAACAAGCTCGCGCTGGCTTTAAGAAATGCGGCAAACACCATTGATAAAACCAAAGATGGAGTGTTGACAAGGTTTTTCAAACGTGTGGCTTATCGCAAAGGAAGGGGAGCTGCCATTACCGCGACTGCCAGAAAGCTGGCAGTAATTATCTGGAACATGATTATAAAAGGAGAAAGATATCAGCC